>NZ_BATR01000092.1 GCF_000739655.1 Verrucomicrobium sp. BvORR106
AGGGCCACGGTCGAGTTCGCACGGATGGCACCTTGGCTGTGGAGGAGACTCGCTATGTACCCCAAGGGGCGGTGGGGGCGAAGGACGTCCACGTCAGTGCTGGCGGGGCCTCGCTGGATGAAGGCGGCTTCGGCAGTGTCTTCATCTATGACGGTACGGATGGGAGCAAGATCGTCGTCAAGGAGCAGCTCGATGAGGGTGTGAGCCAGATGGTCGGGGACCAAAAGTTCGGGAAGCTCCAGGAGAAGGCGCACGATTCGCATCATGAGGCTTCGATCCACCGCCTGGCCCAGGGGGAAGAGGGGCACGAGAACCTGGTCCGCCTGGTGGGCACGATGCACAATGGCAAGAACACCACCATCTGCCTGGAGTACTGCCCGAACGGGAGTGTGCCCGGCATGGGCCGGAAGCTGTGGGACTCGGAGATGCTCTCGGGCCTCTCGCCGGACCAGCAATCGCACGCCCGACGGCAGGCGATCGGCCTCATGAGCCGGGACATGGCCCGGGGTCTGAATCACATGCACCAGAACGGGGTGGGGCACCAGGACTTCAAGGGGGCGAACGTGTTCCTGGGCCGCGACGGCGTGGCGAAGGTGGGCGATCTGGGCTCATCGGTGAAGCTGCAGGAGGGCCGTTTTGAGGTTCCCACCAACTACCATTTTCCCGACGCCCCCGCCTACCTGGCGCCGGAGGTCCTGGAGCTCACGAGTCTGCCGCCGCACCGGTCGCTGGTCCGCGCCTTTATGGACAAGGAGTGGATTGCCTCCTTTGATCTGGACAAGTTTGAGGAGGCTTATGCCCAGATTGGGCATCCTGGGCCCCAGGAAGAGTTTCAGCGCATCAAAGGCACGCTCCAGGACATCCAGCAGCGGGCGGGAGAGGAGGGGAGCGACAAGGACACCCTGGTGCAGGAGTGGAACACGGCCGTCCGCAGCCTGGAGTCCATGGTCGCGGGAATCCGGAAGAGCGAAGGCATCACCACCGGTCAGGTTGTAGATGTCACCAAGGTGGACGTCTGGGCACTGGGCATCACCATGTGTGAGCTCGCTTACTCGGACGACCACGGCAGCGGCTCGCCTTTTGAAGGCAGCAACTCCGGACGGACGGCGGCCAACATCACCGGGTATGCCCAGGACGGTACCAAGACCTTCACGCAATACCGCCTGGAGAAGTGGGCCCAGCAGCACCCGGACATCCTGCCACCCACCGACGAGCGACTCGACGCCCTGCTGGACAAGCTGCTGCACCACGACCCCGACCAGCGAATTTCCCTGGATCAGGCCCTTGAGGATACCTACTTCCAGGAACTGGCCCTCGACAACCCGCAGGTGCGGGATTTCGTCCAGAAGCTGACCTCCAGCGGCAGCAGCAAGGTCGAGATTGAGGAGTCCGCCAAGCTCGTCGGCGCGCTTTGAGATCCACCGCGGCCAAGTGTCAATGAGCCCCCAAGGAGCGGCGGTTTGTGCTTGCCCAACCGCCGGGCGGAAGCGGAGTGAGTGATCGCCAAAGACCCAAGACCCTATGCGGTCTTGCTGCTCCTTTCTTGCTCGGAGCGCCTTCTCCTCCGGCAACCATCGGCGGTTGTGCAAGCACAAACCGCCGCTCCTTGAATGGTCAGGCGTTGCGACCTTGAATCGGCGGCTGGGCCATCAGGATTACTGCCAACCGCCTATGTTCGAAGCCGGAAAAACCCAGGCAAGTCAAAGCGGTGCATCGGCATCTTTCTTGTAACTTTTTCATCCATGCAGCCAGAGTAGAAGGCATGCGGGCCTCCCCGGTCTCAAATTCATCTGCATCTGCATCCGCATCCGACCTGTCAATTCCATGAACCTGACCAACATCCAGAACACCCCCATCACCCAGTTGGCTCCTATGGCCCGGCAGGTCGGTGTCACATCGGACGCCGTGCATCCCTCGGTGGCGGCCAAGATCAAGGGAAAGGCGCTCGCTCCAGAAGCCATGAAGCCGCTGCGCGACCTGGAGCTTCGGCAGGATCAGACCATCAGCCGGGCGGGCATCAAGGCCCTGCTCAAGAAGACACCCGAGGAGGTCTCCAGCCGGCGCATGGCCAGCTTTCTGAGCCTCTTCCCCGGCAAGCTGGGTCGGACGGAGTGGAGCGGCAGCAGCCATCTGCAGGACATCAAGAAGCTGGCAGATACCTACCAGAGGCTGCCTGACCACGCCTCGCAGGAGCGCCTGGAAGTGTTGCAGGAGCTCTCCGCCGCACTGGACAACTATGGCAGCCAGTCTGCCAAGGCGCGGCTCGGTGATCGCATCGCTGGCCTCAAGGAGTTTGTCCGTGGAGAGATGATCAAGCTGAAGTCCCAGATGCAGGAGCCCGGCTTGAGCGATCTGGGGCCCGGGATCTACGGACCCAAGGGGATCCTTGCCGAGACCTATGAGGCTTTTGCGCTGGCCGCCAAAGTGGGCGATCAGGAGGCGCTCAACGGCGTGGTGGGAGACATGGCCAATCGCATCGTCGTGGAACTGGGCCGCAAGGGCGTGGACGGCGGGAAGTTTGCCGGCAGTGCAGGCATCCGGCTGCGCGCCCAGCTCTCCCAGCAGATCATCAAGGCGGACCCCGAGCTTGGCGGGTTGATGAAGATGCCGGATCCCAACGAGGTGAAAAACCAGGTGAATCAGGCGCTGGACCGTCTCTATGCTGGCGTGGTAAATGGCTTGAACCCCGGGCATGGCTCCCAGGGCACCGGCAGCACCCTGCAAATCGGCACGCTCCGCCTGGAGCCCCATGGGGGGGAGGGGACGAAGGAGCGTTCCATTGGCTCAGGCGGCGCCATCCTCGGTCGCGGTGGTTTCGGGGTGGTCTATCTGTATGACGGCTCAGACGGCAGCAAGATGGTCGTGAAGGTGCCCAAGGAAGCGGGCGAGACCGAGACTAGCCTCGATGAACGGGTGACGATCGAGGAACGCGCGCAACTCTCCCATCATGAGGCAGAGATGCATGCCCTGGTGCAGGGTGAGGACGGGCATGAGAACCTCATTGCGCTCAAGGGCGTCGTGCACAACGGCAAGAACACCACCCTCTGCATCGAGCATTGTTCGAATGGTGGCGTGGATGAACTGGGAGTGAAGCTGCAAGACCTGGAGTCGCTTCGGGAGCTCACCCCTGATCAGCAGGGGAAGGTGCGGCAGCTGACAGTGGGCCTTGTGATCCGGGACATGGCCCGGGGTTTGGCCCGCATCCATGAGAAGGGCGTGGCCCATCTGGACTTCAAGGGTGGCAACGCCTTCATCGGCAGCGACGGCGTGGTCAAGGTGGGCGACTTCGGCACCGGCGTGAGGCAGCAGGGCGGTCTCTATGAGCTGCCCATCGATCACCAGTATGTGGATAATCCCAGCTATCTCCCGCCGGAGATGCTGGAAGCCATGAGCCTTCCGCCCAAGCTAGCTCTCCACCTCTGTGGATTCAGATCCATTCCAGGGCTTGATCTCACCGCCATCGAGGCGGCCTATGAGAAGTTCAGCGATCCTGCTCCCGTCGAGGAGTTCCGCCGGATCAAGGATGAGCTCCTCACCATCCAGACCCAGCTTCGCAATGGGGAGGGGGATGAACGCGCCCTGTCGCGGCAATGGGGCGAGGTCACGGAGCGCCTGGCCGCTCTGACAAAAGAGCTCGCCGCCATCCCGGGATCCTCCACGGGGCGGGTTCTGGATGTCAACAAAGTGGACGTCTGGGGGCTGGGGCTCACTCTTTGTGAGCTGGCCTATTCCAGCGGGCCCGGGGAGAGCGGTTCGCCCTTCGATGAGGGAGCGCAGGGGCAGACGGCCAAGGCGGGCGCAAACATCGCCAAGTATGGCAAAGAGAGCACCCAGACCTTCACGGAGTACCGCCTGCAGCGTTGGGAAAAGGCTCACCCCGGCGTGCTGCCACCCACCGACGAGCGCCTCGACGCCCTGCTCGACAAGATGATGCACCGTGATCCCAATCAGCGCATCACCGTCGCCCAGGCGCTGGAGGATCCCTATTTCCAGGAACTGGCGCTCGACAACCCGCAGGTGCGGGAATTCGTCCAGAAGCTGAGCTCCAGCGGCAGCAGCCGGATCGAGTTGGAGGAGTCCGCAAGGCAGGTCGCCCTGCTCTGACCTCGCCGCCGGTCCGGCGGATTCTTGGTGATTTCATAAAACCCGGCGTGGCCGCCGGGCCTGGGAGGGTTGTGCCGGGATGGCTCCTCCACCGCCTCTATTTTTGAGGCGGGTGCCTGAGTCCTGGCATGAACGAACCTGAACCACCGCCTTGGCCATATGAATCCAAACTACAGTTACGACTACAACAGCAACCGGAGCGTCACGGACCAGCGCATCATCAACCTGCGCAATGACAGTGACCACTATAACCCGGACATCGGTCGAATCACCCTCTCGAACGACGGAGAGGTCCGGTTGCTTCCTGTGATCCGCATCCTGCCGCCGCATGAGTATCACGGCACCCCGGAGGAGGTCATCATCCACCCCAGCATCGCCCAGCGCTACCGGGACCGCGCGTTGAACGTCTCCGGCATGCAGAAAAAGTACGACGACTATCAGTTCACCGTGGACAAGGAGGTGGGCGGGTTTGGCATCCAGATCTTCTTGAAGAAGTCGAAGCTGGATCTGGTCGGAATCAAGCTCTCCAACCTGGGGTACAAGATTTCCTCGAAGCTTGGCAAGGACGAAGGTTCGAGCAGGGAGCTGGCGGAGAAGGTGTACCAGAAGTCCCGGGAGTTTCAGAAAATTTCACCCAATGACTTGAAGGCTCGCCTCAACTGTCTGCGGGAGCTTTGCAAGCATCTGGAGGACTATGCCGGCAGCCTGCCTCAGGGGGTGGACTTGCGCAAGAAGGCGGAGGCCATGCTGGACTTCGCCATCGCCGCGGCGCTGGATCTGGAGTTTCAGCTCCAGTCGGTTGGCATCGAGGATCTCGGCAGGGACTGGCTGGATGCCAAAGGCTATCTGAGCAAGAAGGATGGCAACTTGCTTCGCAATGCCATGTTGGATGGCGATGAAGCTGGATTGAACAAGGCGGTGGACAAGTTGCTGCCCCGCATGTTTGCGGATCTGGACCGGGGTGGGGCCACCTGGGAGAAGTTTGCCTCGTGCTCCTGCGCAAGCTTCAAGAAGGGCCTGTTGGAAAAGTTGGACCCCTCCGGGAACCTGGCGCATGATCTGTTGGAGAATGGACGCTGGGCGATGGTGGACCGGGCGCTGAACCGGCTCTACGCCGGCATCGTCAATGGCCTGGCCTGTAAATCGACGCTCGCTCCAGAGGAATTGGTGAACCTCTCGCAGTACAACATTGTGGCCCTGGATCGGGATGGGTTCCCGGACATGGTCTCCTTGAGCCTCGGCACCTCCGTGCGCCGCTGTCAGGACCAGGAAGGGAATGGCATCGTGGTGAAGGAGAGGATCCTGGCCCCGGGGGCCTCTGAAGAAGACGCTGAAAACCTCGCCTGGGAATCTTTCCACGAACTCATCATCCACTCCCAGGTCCCCAACCATGAGAATGTGGTCCGCCTCATGGGCACCTATCACAACGGGGTGGGCAATGTGCTCTGCCTGGAGGATTGCTCCGGAGGCAGTGCCATCAATCTGATGGGCCAGATCGACGGCCTGGTGGGAGACCAGGGAACTCTGGCGGAACTCTCCGAGGGGAACAAGGCCCGACTGCGCCGCCGCGTGTTGCGCAGCGTCTTCCGTGATGCCTCCGCAGGGCTCACGGCCTTGCATGCCCGGGGAATCAGCCATGGCAACCCCTGCCTGGATACGCTGTTTCTGAAAGATGGCGTGGTCAAGGTGGGCAACTTCAAGACCGGCCTGAAGACCCTGCCAGGCTTGCAGACTTACCCGCTGTCCACTGACCTGCGATTTCCACGTCGAGACGGCAGTGAGGACGTGCCCGAGCTTTCTCTCTTCCATCAGGAACTCGGAAACCGACAGGAACTCATCGAAGAGTTGAACCTCGGAATCAACGGCAGCCTTGGCCGGATTCAGGAACTGTGCCGGGGCTTGGGAGACGAAGCGGTGTTGAATGAGCTGGATTTTGTTCTTCCCAGACTCGAAGAGCTTCAGCGCAAACTGCAGAACGGGCGAGGGGAACACCACGCTGAGATCTGGATGGAGGAGTCGGCCAAGCTGGTCCGCCTGATAAATAACTGTGTGGACCTGCCGCAGCGGACCGGGCAGGAGGTGAACTTGCTCAAGTCCGATGTCTGGATGCTCGGCGTGGCCATGGCCGAGGCCTTCTTCCCCGGGCAGCAGGTGATCGGGAACACGGATGAGGAAACACAGCTGAACCTGCAGGCGCTCATTGATCGCAACGATCCAGAGCAGGCCAGGCTGGAACTCCTCCTGACCAGCATGCTCCGGCGGACCCCAGAGCATCGCATCAGCATGGACGAAGTGATGGACCATGATTTCTTCCACGGTGAACCCGTAGGGGACGTGCGCGGCTTCCTCCGCGCCCTCCACGCTGGGGATGACGTGGATCCACAGCAACTCACGAACCTGGCCAACAGCGTCATTCAAGACGTGGCGCTGGACCAGATCGTTCTCGGTCAGCAGTTTCAGCACCTCATTCCCAACGGCGGATTCGTGTTTGAGATCCCTAACGACATCTGAGGAGGTAGGTGACACAGGCGTCCCGCCTGTGCGTGTTACCGGCGTCCCGCCGGTTCAGTCAGCGGCGTCGCTCCAGGCGTAGTCCGGTTGTCCCAGCCGTCTCAGTCGCTACGGAGAAGCGCTGTCTTCTCCCCAATGAAGCCTCTCCCCGGCCTGCGAGATCCGGCGTCCCTCCGGAACGGGTGAGTATTCCATCCCAATACTTCCATTCACGCTTGGGCTCAGTGCTGGAGTTCCGCGTTTACGCGGTCGCGGCACAAGTTTCCCAGCACGTCGAGTTTCCCCAACGGCACCAAGAAACGAAATGCAGCCATAACCTTCCCGACGTTTCCTGCCACGGAGCGCCCCATCAGTGCCTCCGGTCACCCTGGCGGCTGTGCAAGCACAAACCGCCGCTCCTTGGGCATGAGCAGCCCCGCCGCGTCCGGGAGCGACGCCGGATTTTGGCGCGTCGCAGCTCCCACCTCCACCTCCCGGTTTGCACTTCCCCGCATCCCGCGCAAAGTGCAGGCCGAACTCAGTGATGATGGATCTCGCATTATTCAGGCTTCCAGACGGAAAGGCATGGATCGGGGAGGGGCCGTTTGCGGAAGCAGCGGAGCCGCCGCCCGGTGATGCCTTCTATGTGAACGACTTCGCACTTTCCAGCCCGACCCCTTGGAAGATTCCCTCCCGCCTCACGGAGGTGCCCGCCGGAGCGTTGCCGGAGCACTTTTCTGTGACCGAAATCCAGCCCCGGATCGTCTGGCAAAAGCCCGCCACGGAGTGGTTCAAGATGGCCTTCCGCCGCATCCGCAAGGACGTACTTTCCCACAAGCTGCGCAAGATGGTGCCCGTGCTCACGGAGTCCGGCACGCTGCTGCAGCAAAATGGCAAGACTGACCTCACCGCCCTGCTCAATCGGGTGATGGAAGCTCCGAGCGGCCTCTGGGGCTACGCCCGGATCCAGGGCGACAAGGGATTCCTGGGGGCCACCCCGGAGCTGCTCCTTCGTAAGGAGGGCTCCCGCCTGGAGACCATGGCCTTGGCGGGTACCGCCAAGCCGAACGGTCGCGAAAGCTTTGTCACCGATGCCAAGGAGATCGAGGAGCACGAACTGGTCGCCGGATTCCTCCAGGATGTCCTAGCCCCCTTGGGCAAGGTGCAAAAAGGGGAACGCCAGACCAGCGAGGCTGCCGGACTCACCCACTTCCGCACTGAGGTGGCGGTGGAGCTGGAGGGCGACCCCGATCTCAACAGCCTGGTACGCCGTCTGCACCCCACGCCTGCCGTGGGTTGCCTGCCCCGGGATGAGGTGAGCCTGGAAAAGCTCACGGAATACCGCCGCCAGCTTCAGGCTCCGGACTACTTCGGCGCGCCCTTCGGCCTCAAGGTGGGGAATGCCTTCCACGCCGTGGTGTCCATCCGTGGCATTGGCTGGGATGGCGACAAAGTCATGCTCTCCAGCGGCTGTGGCATCGTGGGTGGCAGCGCCTTCGACCACGAGTGGCGGGAGCTGCGCCTGAAGCGCGAGTCCGTGGCCCGTCTCCTGGGGCTGTAGGCCCTTCGTTCCTCCCATCTCCACCCTCCTGCATGGCTGATCCCGCCGCCTCTGGCTCTGGCAACGCGAACGCCCGCGTGGTCGCTCAGTTGCTGGCGGAACTGGATGCGCTGGGCGTGGCGGAGTACTGCGTGGCCGCCGGCGCGCGCAATGCGCCGCTACTGGCCGTCATTCTGGATCGCGCCGAAGCACACGACCTCACGGTGCGGCACTTCTTTGAAGAACGCTGCGCCTCCTTCTTCGCGCTCGGCCGTGCCATGGAGACCCGCAAGGCGGTGGCCGTCATCACCACCAGCGGCACTGCGGTGGCCGAGCTCTTTCCCGCCGTGATGGAGGCTTACTACCAAGGCGCCCCCCTCGTGGTCGTGACTGCCGACCGCCCCTCGCGATACCGCGGCAGCGGCGCGCCCCAGGCCGTCGAGCAGGAGGGCATCTTTGCCAAGTACGTGGTGCGCACCGTGGAGCTCGAAGATCGGGCCGATGGCAGTTTCGTACATGCAGAGTCCATCTCCGCCCGGCCGGGGCCGATGCATTTCAACGTCTGCCTGGAAGAGGATCTGATCGCGGACCTCCCGGAGGCCTCCCCAGCGGCTCCGCCCTATGAAGCGCCCGAAGCACTGGCGATTCTCGCGGCGCAGGACTGGGACGAGTTCTGGGCGGCTCAAGGCCCCCTCGCCGTGGTGGCGGCCGGCATTCATCCTGATGACGTCCCGGCAGCGGTGGAAATCCTCGCCGCGCTCCAGGCTCCGATCGTCGCTGAAGCCACGTCCAACCTCCTCGGCGAACCCCGTCTGAATCCCTACCTGCTGCCCGCCAGCGAGCGGGTGTTGAAGCTTCTCGATCCCCAACGTGTCCTCCGGCTTGGTGCCGTGCCCTCCTGGCGCTGGTGGCGGGATCTGGAAGACCGACCTGAGGTTCGAGTGCTCAATGTCAGCCGCGCCCCCTTCCGCGGCCTGGCCCGGACAGAAAATGTCGCACTGGTGCCGTGGGAAACCCTTTCCTCGCCGCTTCCGCCGCAGCCTGAAAACACGATCCATCTGCCACCGGCGTCGGTGTTGGATTGTTTCCTCGAATCCCTCCCGCTCTCAGAGCCCGCCTGGATGCGGCACCTGGCCGGGTGCATTGCCCCCAGGGCCACGGTGTTTCTGGGCAATAGCCTGCCCATCCGCGAGTGGAACCTGGCCGTGCCCGCGCTCCCAACTGGCTGCCGCACCTGGGCGAATCGAGGAGCCAACGGCATCGACGGCCTCGTCTCCACCTGGCTCGGCGTCGCGGCTGATGCCGCCGAGTCCTGGCTCATCATCGGCGACCTCAGCACCCTGTACGATCTCAGCGCCCCCTGGATTCTCGCCCAGCTTCCACCCGCGAAGCGCCGACTCGTCATCATTAACAACGGCGGCGGCAAGATCTTCTCACGCGTGGCCTGGCTGAAGAACGCCGGCCCCGAGGCCCGCAAGGTGATGGAGAACTCCCACACCCTCACCTTCGCCCCCTGGGCTCAGATGTGGGGCATAGACTACAAGTTGATCACTAACCTCGAAGATCTGACGGCTGCACACACCGCTGCGGATCAGTCAGCCTGTACGGTGTGGGAAGTGCGTCCCGATGCGAAGCAGACGGCGGCGTTTTGGAAACAATTTTGAATTAGGAATTAGAAATTAGGAATGATGAATGAAGCTTCTTCCTGGGCTGAACTTGAGAGCCAGAGGCATTTCATTTCTAATTCATAATTCCTAATTCAGCATTTTGTCGGTCCATTCGTCGCGAGGATGATCCCCAGCAGCGCCTGCTGCGTGAGCACGCCCACGGCTTCGCCGTCGTCGTTCACTACGGCAGCAATGGGCTCGCCGCGTTTGCGCAGGGCTTGCAGGCAGCGCAGGGCGGACTCTGAGGTCTTCATCTGCGAAAGGGGGCGCATGAACTGGCGCACCATCTTGTCGGGCTGGATGCGGGAGGGCAAGGCGGCCACGTCCAGCCAGCCGAGCAGGGCACCATTGGTGCCCATGACGGGACGCCAGGCGTGGTTTTGCTCGCGGCACAGCACCAGGGCGCTGGAGACGGGCATCTCCGGGAAGAGGGCGGTGACCTGCTTGAGCGGCATCATCGCATCCTGCGCGCATACTTCCTGCAGGCGACCGGCCTTGTGCAACATGCTGCCTACCGTAGGGCGCAGCACGCACAGGGATTCCACGGTTTTGGCCAGGGAGGCCATGCTGCGTTGATCACTTTCTTCCGGCACATCATTGAGCACCCGGGACTGGAAGAGATGGGCCAGGGCCAGCCAGGGGCGCGCGAGCTTCAGCAGGATGGCCAGCGGCTTCGTCAAGAGACGCAATACGCCCAGCGGATAACGATGGAAGAGCTGCTTGGGCAGTAGTTCCAGCAACACCAGGAAAAGCGGGGTCAGGACCACCAGCGCCACCAGCCAGCCCCAGGGGCCCAGGGCTCGCACCAGCTCGCGCACGCTCAACAGATAGCCCAGGAGGCTGAAGCAGTGATTCAACGCCGTGACGGTGTGCAGCAACTCCACCCGGTGCTCCAGCAGGGCGAGAAGTCGGGAGGAGGACTTGTCACCCGCCTCTGCAGAGTGACGGGTGCGCACACGGCTGATGGTGAGCAGGGCGCTCTCCACCCCGGAAAGGAGGAAGGCGAGGGCGAGACTGATGAAAATAATGGCCGCACTCATGCCTCCTTGGCCTCCCCGTTTTCATCAGTTGTTTCCAAGACCTGCAGCTCCAGCTGCAGAATCCGGGCGCGTGAGGTGCGCTTCACCTTGATGACCACCTGCTCCAGCGTGAGCTGTTCACCCGGCTTGGGCGGGTAGCCAAAGCGGTTCATGACCAGACCGGCCACGGTGTCCACGCTTTCTGACGGGGGCAGGGTGATGCCGAGCTCCCGCTCCACCTCCTCCAGACGCGTGTTTCCTTGTACCAGGTAGCGGTCAGGGCCGATGGGCTGGATGCCGATGGTGTTGCCCGGTGCGGGTGCCGTCTTGGCGAGGAGCAGCTCTACGAACTTCTCGCGGGTGAGCAGACCTTCGAACCCGCCGTACTCATCCACCACCACGGCGGCCGAATCTTCCGCAGGCAGATGCTGACGCCAGGCTTCAACGAGGAGGATCGTCTTTGGCACGAAGATGGGCTCCACGGTCAGAGTGCTCCAGTGCGGGCGGCCCGCCAGCTTCCAGCGCTGCACATCCACGAGGTAGGCAATGGCGTCCTGCTTTTCATCGTACACGGGGACGAAGCGCTGGCGGCTGCTCTCCAGGGTGTGCAGGGCTTCCATCTCACCCGCATCATGCGGCATGAGCAGCAGGTCCACGCGCGGGGTCATGGCATCGCGCACGGTCAGGCTGTTGAGATCGATCACGGAGCGCAACAATGCTGCCTCATCGGCACCCAGAGCCCCTTGCTCCTCCCTCATGTCGATGAGGGTCTCCACCTCCTCCGGCAGAAGGTTGTGGCGGGGTTTCACCTTCTTTGGCGCGAAGAAGGTGGCCAGCCCCTCGCTGGTCTGGCGGAGGTACTGGGTGACCGGGCGGCAGAAGCCTCGCACCGCGAGAAAGAGTGGCAGCGTGCGTCGCAGGGTGCGGGTAGGGGAGCGCAGCGCCAGGGCATTGGGCAGGAACTCCACCACGACAAAACCGGTGCCAAAGAGGGCCAGACCACTGATCCACGGGTTCCCACCCAAACCGCGCAGCGGTCCCATCACCAGCCAGAGACCGATGGTGGCCAGCACCAGATTGCAGAAGCTGCCCAGCAGCAGCACCTCGGGCAGGGCGGAGAGGGGATCCTTGATCTCCGGGGCGTATTGAGCACGTCCCTTGACGCCGGCAATGCCTTCCGAAGGGGAACCTTTCTTACGCAGGACAAACAATGCCGTCTCCAGCGCCGAGAAGCTCGCTGCCACATAGAGCAGCACCGCAAAGGCGAGGGATAGGATGACAGGCACCAGCAGACTCATCGCAAGGCAGGGATGGTCTTCGCGGAGAAGCCATCCCGGGAAAGGGTCTTATGCCGGATGTGGGCCAAGGCGGTGTGAATTCTTTCATCAACACCGCCCGGCACGCATTCAGGCGTCAGTCTTCGAGGGTATGGATGAAGAGGCCCGAACGCAGTTTGGGCTCGAACCAGGTGCTCTTGGGCGGCATGATCTGGCCGGCGTCGGCAATGTCCATGAGCTGCGAGACCGTGGTGGGGTACATGCTGAAGGCCACGGCGTGGGAGCCGCTGTCCACCAGCTTTTCCAGCTCCGCCGTGCCGCGGATGCCGCCGATGAAGTCGATCCGGTCGCTCGTGCGCGGATCGTCAATGCCCAGCACCGGAGCCAGCACCCGCTGCTGCAGGATGCTCACGTCTAGCGCGTCTTCCGGCGTTGCGTCCGGAGTGGGCTCCCAGTTCAGCGTGTGCCACACGCCACCGAGGTACATGCAGGCCTCGCCCGCCTTCTCCGGCGTCTTCTTGCCATTGGGATCCATGCTGAAGATGGAGCCGATCTTTTCCAGGAACTCCTGCAGGGAGTGGCCGTTGAGGTTCTTCACCGCCCGGTTGTAGGGGAGGATCTTCAGCTCGCTGGCAGGGAAGAGCACGTTCAGGAACCAGTTGTAGTTCTCCTGGCCCGTGTGGTTCGGGTTGTTGTCGCGGCGCTCCTTGCCCACGCGGGCGGCGCTGGCGCTGCGGTGGTGACCATCCGCCACGTAGGCGAGGGGGATCTCATCCGCGAAGTACTTGCTGATCGCCTCGCAGGTCTCTGCGGGCAGACGCCACACCTGGTGACGGATGCCATCGGGAGCTACGAAGTCGTTGATCGGCGCGTCCTCGGTCTCGTGCTTCTTGGTCAGGGCCAGCACACCAGCGTGGTCGCGGTAAGTCAGGAAGATCGGGCCGGTGTTGGCGCTGAGCTCATCCACCAGGCGGGTGCGGTCGTCCTCTTTCACCTTCCGCGTCTTCTCGTGCTTGCGGATGATGTCGTTCTCGTAGTCCTCAATGTTGCACACGCCCACCAGGCCGGTCTGGGCGTGCTCGCCCATCACCTGACGGTAGAGGTACATGCAGGGGGCGGCTTCGCGCACGAGCACGCCGTCGGACTGTAGTTTCTTGAAGTTCTCGACCGCCTTGGCGTACACGGCGTCGTCGTAGTCACCCACGGTGTCCGGCAGGTCGATCTCCGCGCGGTCCACGTGAATCAGGTTGATTGGGTTGCTTTCGCCCAGTGCCTTGGACTCGGCACGGTTGACGACGTCATAGGGCACGGCCGCGACTTGAGGCGCGAGTTCGGGAGTGGGCACAAGGCCCTGGAAGGAGCGAAGCTGCATGGGGTGTGACGGAAAACGAATCGACTGAGAGGGTGTCTGTAGCGGTGCCAGACTCAATGTGCAAGCCGGGGGCGCTGACAATCCTGCCCGCCGAATGCGCAGAAACCAGCCCTCCTCGGGCTGGTTTCCGGCGGGAAAAGCATGAAACTGAGCACCTTGCCTCAGTTACTTGGCAGGCTTCGGGTAGCCCTCCAGAGTCACCACGGAGACCTTCTCCGCAGTCGGGAAATCGGCCGGGACGGCGGCGGTGGCCACCACCTTGCCCGTGGCCGCCCACTCGGTGCCGCGCTGGAGCAGAGTGTAGAAGCCGCGGTCCAGCATCGAGTAGTCCGCATGACCCAGGGTGGTGTGTAAGACTCGCCCCTTCCCGTAGCTCAGCACCATCGTATTGGGCTCCAGCACCCCAGTCAGGTCAGAGGTGGAGGCGGTGAGGATCTCCACATTCTCCGCCGGGCCGCGCAGCTTGCTGTACAGCTCGTCCTTGGCGTGCATCCAGGTCTTTGGCAGCCCCTTGGTGATCGGGTGGGCGGCATTCAGGGTCTGGATGAGGAATTCATGCTGCGGGCCGTGAGCCCCGCCGTTGCCGGCCGTGGTGTCGCGGAAGAGCTTGCCTTCCTTCACATAGAGCCAGGGGCCGCTCTTCTCATTCCGCCCGCCCCAGCCACCCACGCCGATCATGTCGTTGTAGGCTTTCCAGTTGGGGAAGGAGTTGTTCGCGGCATGCACGGAGACGAAGCCGCCGCCGTTTTGTACAAAGGTCTCGAAGCTCTTCTGCACGTCTTCTGGCCAGTCGGCCCCGTTGTAGTTGCTCACCACCACCGCGTAGTCGGCGAACTTCGGCTGCCACGTCTTCCAGGCCTCGGCGGGCGAGTTTTTCACCGGCGCGGTGGAGACCGCCACGGTGAATGCGCCGCTGCTCTCCAGCGCGTGCACCAGCACCGGCGTGGTGTTTTGCCAGTTGTGGTTGTTCTGACCATCCACGATCAGAACTTTGAGTTTGTCCGCAGCGGAGGCGGTGACGGCGACCAGCAGGGCCGCGGTGAAGGTGAGGGTGTGCAGAAGGCGGTGCAGTTTCATAGGAGGATCGGGGCACAGGTACGGCGGCCCGGGCGATGTCTTGCAAGCCGGTGGCGCAACTTCTCCCAACGCCGGAACCCCCGAGCTTTCGGGGGTTCCGGCGGATATGTATAAGAAGCGCCAGGGGAGTGGAGTTTTTCTGTAGCTTTGCCTCGTCTCGCATCCCACCCTCTCATGAACTTCCAACTCCGTCGTCGCTCTTCCGTGCTCCTGGCCTGCTCCCTGGCCGCATTGTTCTCTGTTTCTCCGTTCGCCTTCTCCGCACCCGGGGATACCCTCGCGGGCGTGAAGACGCAGGCGGATCTGGACAAGGTGATCGCGGAGACGGCCGATGCGAAGCTCAAGCAGGCCATCAAAGACAACGCCGCCGCCATTCTCGCCGCTGCCTATGAGAAGACGCACGTCGAGGCCATCCTGAAGGCCATCGAGATCTCGCCCGGCAAGGCGGAGAAGATCAACGCCACACCCGACAGCCTCAAACAGGCTGCCGGTGGGGACATCGCCCTCTTCGATACCCTGAAGTCGGTGGACCTCGGCATCCCCAATGCGGGTCCGCATGATCATCGCAAGACCGATCCCTATGATGCAGCCTTCTTTGAGCACGTGGGCCAGCTTTCCAAGATCGAGTCGCTCAACATCATCGCCACCAAGGCCAACGACGAGTGGATCGCCCCTCTGGGCAAGCTCAAGACGTTGAAGACGCTCAAGTTCACCAACAACGGCAAGCTCAGCGATGCCGGTCTGGAAAAGCTCGCTGGGCTGAAGCAGCTCGAGGCCTTCTCCTTTGTAGGCACCGGGATGAAGGGGCATGCCTATGCCAAGTTCGAGGGGTGGACCGCGCTCACCCGCGTGAGCCATCGCGGCAGCAGCATCGATGACGAAGGCCTCACCCTGCTCTGCGCGAAGTTTTCCAATCTGGAGAGCATCAGCCTCGCTCACGCCAAATTCGGTGATGCTGGTGTGGCGCAGTTGCCCAAGCTCACCAAGCTCAAAGGCCTGGAGCTCGGCAGCAAGAATGCCACGCCCGGCAGCCTTGTCCACGTGGCCAAGATGTCGCTGGAATACCTGCAACTCGGCGATGGTCTCGATGCCCCGGAAGGCATCGCCGCCATCAAAGGCATGACCACCCTCCGCCGCCTCACCCTGACCAACGCCAAGTCCCTTGGTGATGCGGACTTGCAGGCCGTCGCGGGCATCAAAGGCCTGGAAAGCCTCGAGCTGAACAGCGTGGAACTCACCGACGAACGCCTCCCTCTGCTCAAATCCTTCTCCCATCTCAAGGAGTTGCGCATCGTGAATCGCCCCAAGGGGTACACCCCGGAAGTGCAGGCCAAGGTGAAGGAACTCCTGCCTAAGGTGGCGCTGAAGTTTGAGTAAGGCAAAACTCGCGGTTCGATCTAGGAACCAACCCATCCGAACTCCAACCTGTGACTTCCAACGAAGCGGGTTGGAGTTCCGCTTTTAAGCGGTGAAGCTAGTCCCAAGAGCAACACCAGCTTGTTCCCTTTCCAATTTTCGAGGCATGACCAACACCTGGCCCCGCTCGCGGGGCTGTGGAGTGCGGCGTGAAGCGCCGCTTTGTCCGGCAGTATTAGCATGGCAGGCGATAAGAGGCAATCCAGCCCCCTGTTCGGCCGATGGATCCCTGCACCCTTTACGAGCCACGAAAGCGGCGCTTCACGCACGCACTCCACAGCGACTTCGTCGCCAGATGGAGAACGCACCGGCCTCCCCGGATATCTCCCACCCTCCGGCACTGGTGGACTCCGCGAATCAATCACTCCAAGACGTCAACGAAGCGGGTTGGAGTACCGACTTCAGTCGGCCGCAACTCCTCAGTCGCACCACCTCACGCGCCCGCCACCATCATGGGTCTCCAAGTCTGCCGGAGATTCGTAGATAATCCATCGGCTTCCGCACCTGAAGCTCTATTCTCGGAGAACCCAAGGTTGACTCGCTTAGGGCTTGTCCAACCTTCGGCTGTGCTAGATATCCCTTTCAGGGATAAAATGCGGCTCTCTCTGCGAGTTTGCGTCACTCCCAGATTCAACTTGATGCCTCCGCAATCCGAACCCGCATCCTCCGTCCAATCCCACCTCCAACACCTTGACGCACTGACGCACTGCCCACTGACGTACCGATCAAAATGGACCTCTTCGCGCCAGATCCCGCCGCCAACCTGCTGCCCTGCGACGGCGTCACGCTTTACCACGGTCGCATCTTCACGCTAGCCGAGGCCGACCGCTACCTCGCCGCCCTCACCTCCACCCTGCAATGGGCGCATGACGAGGTTGTCCTCTACGGCCGTCGCATCACCACAGCCCGCAAGGTGGCCTGGTACGGCGAGTCTCCCTTTGCCTACACTTACTCCGGCGCCACCAAGACCGCTCTTTCCTGGACCCCTGAACTACGGGAAATCAAAGCCCTCGTTGAAAAGACCACCGGCACCACCTACAACTCCTGCCTGGCCAATCTCTACCACACCGGCGAGGAGGGCATGGGCTGGCACAGTGACGATGAAAAGGTGATGGGAAAGAACACCTCCATTGCCTCCATCAGCCTCGGGGCCGAGCGCAAGTTCGCCTTCAAACACAAAACCCGACCCGACCTCGGCACCATCTCCCTCCTCCTGGAGCACGGCAGCCTCCTCGAGATGAAAGGCCCCACCCAAACCCACTGGCTCCACCGCCTGCCTCCGACGAAGAAAGTCAGCGAGCCGCGGGTGAATCTGACCTTCAGAACCTTTGTTAATGCTGGAAAGAAAGGATGAGGAAATTAACCACAGAGGCACAGAGAACACAGAGACTGATTTTTAGACAGGATTAACAAGATTAGATTCAGATTAACAAGATGAGGAGCGATGCTTTCATCTTACGAGGTTGCTGAGACCTTTTGACATTTGCTTTTTGAAGTTTGAAGTTTTGATCTCCTCTGTGCCTCTGTGCCTCTGTGCTCTCTGTGCCTCTGTGGTTTATTTCCTCATCCATCTACCCCTGACGTCACGCCGCGAACAACGGCCTTTCCGCGCCCGCCAGCTCCACGCCCGCCTCGGCCAGTTTCGTCTGCACCTCCGCGATATGCCCCCGGTCCCGGGTTTCCACGGTGCAGAGCACATGCACTCGAGACAGATCTGGTCCTGCGAAGGTGCGGTTGTGGACGATCTCGGTGACATTCGCCCCTGCTTGGGCCAGCACGGTCGAGAGATGCACCAGCCCGCCGGGTCGGTCGCTGATGAGCGCGTCGAAGCGGTAGATGCGGCCATCCGCCGCCAGGCCGCGCTCGATCACCCGGCTGTGGGCGAGGGGATCGATGTTTCCGCCGGTGAGCAGCAGCACCACCCGTTTGCCCGCCAGATCGGGCAGCAGCCCGGCGAGCATGGCGGCGAGCCCGGTGGCACCGGCCCCTTCGATCACGCATTTGTCCAGCTCGGCGAGTCGGAGCATGGCGAGTGCCAGAGCCTCTTCACCCACGCTCACTACGCGGTGCACGAGTGGCTTGGCAATTTGCAGGGTGTTTCTGCCTGCCTCGGCTACAGCCAGACCATCGGCCAGGGTGAAACGGGTGGAGATATGCACGGGTTCGCCCGCCTGCAGTCCCGCGGCAAAGCAGGCGGCATTCGCGGGCTCCACTCCGATGATCTGGAGATCCGGTTTCAGCGCGTGCAGGACCGTGGCCACCCCGGCCAAGAGCCCGCCTCCGCCGATCGGCACGATGATCGCGTCCGCGTCCGGCACCTGCTCCAATATTTCAAACGCCAGCGTGCCCTGGCCGGCGATCACGTGGGGATCATCAAACGGGTGGATGTACTTCAACTCCTGCACCGCCGCCATCCGCATGGCCTCGCTCCGGGCCTCATCAAAGGTGTCGCCATGCAGCACCACATTGGCTCCGAACCTCCGGCAGCGGGCCACCTTCACCAGCGGGGCGAATCTCGGCATCACCACCGTCACCGGGATGTTCATCTGGCGACCGTGCCAGGAGAGTCCCAGCGCGTGATTCCCGGCCGAGGCGGCGATCACCCCGCGCTGAGTCTCCTCTGTCGTGAGCTGCGCCAGCGCATTGCGCGCCCCGCGCTCCTTGAAGCTCCCTGTCCGTTGGAGGTGTTCCTGTTTGCAAAAGACATGCGCCCCAGTCAGTTCGCTCAGTGCTGCCGACTCCACACACGGCGTCCGGGCCACCGCCCCCTGGATGCGCAGACGGGCGGCGACGATCTCCGAAAGGGAGACGCTGGCGGCTGAGGAGGCGGGTTCGGCAGTGGGGGAAGGATTCATGATGGGAGGAGAAATCTGGGGAAAAGGCTGGGCGGATAAACAAAAAAGCCCCGGGTGGATCACCCAGGGCTGCGGAGGAGAGTCGTGATAGATTTCAGTACACGCTCAGTCCTGCCCCGGGTGGGAGCCAATAATGATCGCAATGATCATGATCGAGGCAGGTGAATTGAGCGCCATTTGTGCCGGAAACCTTCCCCAGATTGCTTTCCTGTCAAGGCCGCCCCGCTGCGCGGGGAGACACAAGACAAAAGACCTGATCTGAAAATGTAGTCACAGTCCCGCATGCGGGACTGTTCAGTCGAGCCATCCAAATCCCACGCCGCCAGGCCAACGCCCAGCACTACATTGCATTCGCACCGGCTGGTCACCAAAAGGAGGGAGGGACATTCCTGTCCCGGTCCGCCCCGCACGTCCCATGACTTCCCGATGGCCCCTAGTCGCTCCCGCCTCCCGGCGAAGCCGGTCAGGTCTTGTGTCTTCTCGTCTTTTGTCTCCCGCGAAGCGGGTCTGTCTTGAAGTCTTGTGTCTCTTTATGGCTGAATGTCTGCATGCGGATGATTCAAAAACTAGGAATGCTCTTCTCCTGTGCCTTGGTCGGCCTCGCCTCTGCCCAAGACACCCCTGGCAGCACCAGCAACCGCCCCAACATCGTGCTGGTGATGGCTGATGACCAGGGGTGGGGGGACATGGCCTACAACGGGCATCCTCACCTCAAGACGCCCAACTTCGACGCGCTGGCGGCGGAAGGAGTGCGCTTTGACAACTTCCACGCCGCAGCCCCCGTGTGCTCACCCACCCGGGGCAGCGTCATGACCGGGCGCACGCCCAACCGCTTCGGCTGCTTCTCCTGGGGCCACACCCTGCGTCCGCAGGAGGTCACGATTGCAGAAGCGCTCAAGTCCGCCGGATACCGCACCGGCCACTTTGGCAAATGGCACCTGGGCTCCGTGCAGAAGGACAGTCCGGTGAACCCCGGCAACAGCGGGTTCGAGGAGTGGATCTCGGCCCCCAACTATTTCGACCTCGATCCGGTGCTCAGCGATCAGGGGCGCGCGGTTCCGTTCGAAGGAGACAGCTCGGACATCACGGTGGACCTCGCCCTGAAGTTCATCCGCAAGCAAGCGGAGGCCAAGCAGCCCTTCTTCACGGTCGTGTGGTTCGGTTCACCGCACGCGCCCCATCAGCCGCTGGAGTCGGATCGTGCACTCTACGAGAATCTCGACCTGACCAAGGCCCAGCAAAATTTCTATGCAGAAATCACCGCCATGGACCGCGCCTTCGGAAAGCTCCGCAGCGAGATCAAGGATCTGGGCCTGCGGGACAACACCATCCTCTGGTATTGCAGTGACAACGGAGCCCTGCCCAAGGTGGGCTCTACGGGCGGTCGCCGCGGTAACAAGGGCAAGATCTACGAAGGCGGTCTCGCCGTGCCAGCGTTGCTGGAGTGGCCCGCCCGCTTCGCCTCGCCCAAGGTGGTCAAGCTGCCCTGCGTGACCTCAGACATCTATCCCACCCTGCTGGATGTGGTGGACGTCACCGTGCCCAACCAGCCCGTCCTCGACGGCATCAGCCTGCTCGGCGTCATCAGCGGCAGAGACAAGGAGCGTGAGAAACCCATCGGCTTCTGGGATCGAGGAAAGAAAGGCATCCAGACTCCGTCGAAACTCTGGATGGATGAGCTGCTCGCCGCACAAAAGGAAGGGCGCGAGCCCAACGATCCCGCGAGGCTCAATCTCGACTCCGGAGTCGTGGGCGAGCCCGAGCCGTCCAACCAGTTCCCGGGTCACGCCGCGTGGCTCGATGGTCAGTGGAAACTCCACCGCATCGAGGATCCCCCGACCCACGATGTCACCTGGGAGCTCTACGATCTGGGTGCCGACCTCGATGAAAGCCGCGTCCTCTTTGCCGAGCAGCCCGATCGCCTGCCCGCCATGCAGGAAGCCCTCAACGACTGGCTGAAATCCGTGGTCAAGAGTCTGAATGGCGGCGACTATCCGAAGGCTCCGTGAACTCGTGCTTGGCTTTTGACGCATGAAATCCACCCTCCGAGGCATCTTTCTCACTTCCGAAGATCCGCCTACCACCGCCGCGTTTTATCGGGATGTGGCGGGGCTGGCCTGGGAGGAAGTGGGCACCGGAAGCGGCTACGTGTACTGGAAGCTGGATCGCGATGGCGTGCAACTCGCCCTCCATGATGCCAAAGCTTTTGCCACCCACACTCATCCCGCATTACGTGAATCCAACCTCACGCACCTCTACTTCCAGATTTCCGATCAGAAGGCCTTCCTCGAAAAGCTCGTGGTCATGAATGTACCCGTGGACTCGCAGGATGACGTGGTCATCACCGTGGTGGATCCGGATGGCAGAAGGGTGATGTTCGGGACGGCGTGATCAGGTAAGAATGTATCAAACGACTACCTCCATCTCATCATGAACAGGCTCAATAAGACACTTGCATCCGCATTCACCGTGTTTCTCGCGACCGTGATCCTGGCCATTGGGGCAGATAAACCAAAGCCGGCCAAGGCGGAGATTGTCCCCGTTCCCGCAGAGACCAAGGACTGGTGGACGCCCGTTGGCAATGTGAAGGTCACCTTCACGGATGGCCATTCCGAGATGTGGACCAAACAAGGCCAGGCCTTGTTGCCCAAGGTGTCGTCCAAAGGTGCGGTCGGCTGGACCAAGATCAAAGAACGCAGTGACAAGGGCGAGCCGGTGAACTCTGTGCTTCGTGTGATGCTGTCTGAGATCGAGATCAAAGACATGGAGGCTGGCCCCTTTATTGAGGCCTGGGACTTTGTCGATGACGGAGCGGCCGTAGTGGTGAAGTCTCGTGCTCGACATGGCCCGGCCACGTTCACCAAGTTCGACCTGGCCACCGCAAAATCGACGAGCAGCGTCACCAGTGCCACCCCGTATGCGCAGTTGCCAGAGTGGGCCAAGCCGTTTGCGGATGATGTGAAAGAGCCAGCTTTGAAGAAGCCCTAGTTCGATGATATCCTGCGTCTATGACCGTCGCCGTTTGTTTGAAGTGTGGTTCAATGAAGCATGGTGCCTTCAACGCCTGCCGGAAGTGCGGCTATGCGCCGGAGACGAATGAAGACAAGGCCCGACATCTCATTGCAACTGATCACTATCTGGGCAGGGGCGACCTTGAGCGCATGGGTGCAGATATTGCCGCTGGGCACTTTCCAAAAATGGACCCCGCCGACGTGGAGCGGTTGGCGAAGGTCATCGAGGAAAATCCGATTAGTACCAAGGAGGTTGCTGGGTTCTTCATCAAACTAGCGTTGAAAGCTGGATTGGTGATCCTGGCAGTCATTGGCATCCTCTGGTATTTCCTTTCGAAACCTTAGAAGCATGCGTGCCACGGGCGGGAGCGCTCCTTGCCTGCGCGAAGGAGTCATAGTCTGTGATGTAAAGGCGGTGGCACTGCCGTACTTATGTGCTCTCAGACGATGTTGTACGCTTGCTCTCCCTTTCGCATCCTCAAGTTGGCTCTGGTCAGCTGTTTTGTGGCTTGCTCGTTCGCCTGTTTTTCTACCCTTCACGCAGACGTCACCCTCACTCCGCTCAAAGAAGGGGCCAATCAAGTCGAACTCACACCCCTGGAAAACGGCGAGTGGGAGGTGCGCACGACTGGGCCGGATCCGTATTTCCACGTTCGAGTCGAAGGGGAAGGGCTTGACCTCGTCAAGGAGCCGGTTCTGTCGTTCGAGTATTTCAGCCTCACGGGCGTGGGGCGCATGCTGGTGTTTGTCGGCTCGGTGTTGGATATCCCGCATCTCATTACGCACCAAGGCGTGGGGCGAAGGGAAGGGTGGGGGCCGCAGGCCATTGATCTGCGGGACACGTCTGCCAAACCCGCCCTTCCGGTCAAAACGTTGCGCCTCACGTGGGGAGAGGCACCCGGACTGGTGGCTCGTTTCCGCAATCTCAAAGTCCGCGCGGCCACGGCTCAGGAGGCAGAACTGGCCACCACACGGGGAACACGAATCCAAAACGACCGGGCGTTGGCGGAAAGGTTGAGGAAATACCTCAGCCAGGACTTTCCTCAGCATCTCTCCTCCGTCTCAGCCAATCCCTCTCAGATCAAGATTGAAGGACGCATTGCGGGAAGCGCTGAAGCCCTGTGGCTCGCGGAAGTGCCCATGTGGGAGGACATCACCGTCCTCAAACAACCCGTCTCGCTGTACGCGATCAATGCCGATGTCCAAGGGGCTTTCTCCGTCATTGTGCCGCGTGATACGGTGAAGGATCGCGACCTTCTGCTCTCTGGTTGGGCCGTGGTGAGAAAGACGGCGGAGAGCGTGATTCCTGTGTCCGCGCTGCGATACGTGGAAAAACAGACGCCGCGTGCCGATCTGCCCTTGATGCGTCCCCGGTCCAAAAAGGGGCTGGGGGGATGTGAGTTCGATCATGAGGACATGGACAAGCTGGGGATCACCTCTGTGACCCTCAACATCCTCTTGAACCATCTGCTCTTCACCACGCCGGGAGAAGGAAGAACTCCCTACACCTATGCCGGTCGCACCTGGTATGTGAACGAAGGCGTGCTGGCTGGCTATGACCGCTACATGATCACCGCCGCCAGGAAGCAACTGATGGTCTCCGCGATCATCCTGCTGCCCCAGGAGCGTGAGGCCGCAGCGGGATCGTGGATCAAGATGGCCGGGCATCCGCATGCCGAGCCTGTGGGGCTCTATGTCATGCCCAACTTCACCACCCAGGAAGGCGTGCAGGCTTATGCCGCGGCCATGAACCTGATCACCGAGCGCTACAGCCGCCCGGATGGCAAGTATGGTCGGGTGCACCACTGGATCATGCACAATGAGATCAACAGCGGCTTCTACTGGACCAACGCTGGCGACAAGACTGATCTCACCTACCTCGACCTTTATCAGAAATCCATGCGTGTGGCCTGGTTGCTGGCGGGTCAGTATGATGCCCATGCCAAACCCCTGATCTCCCTGGAGCACGGTTGGACCCTGAAACTCGATCCCCGGGCCTATGCCGGTCGCGACTTGCTGGAAAATCTCGTCCAGTTCAGTCGCAAAGAAGGTGACTTCCCTTGGGGCATCGCCTATCACCCGTATGCGGAAGACCTCCGCAATCCCCGCACCTGGGAAGACCCCGGCGCGACTTTTGATTTCAATGCCCCGTTCATCACCTTCAAGAACATGGAGGTGTTGGATGCCTGGGCTCGCTTGCCGCGAGTGGCTTATCAGGGGCAGCCTCGCGAGATTCAGCTCACGGAACAGGGCCTAAACTCCCCCGACTACTCCGAGAAGACTCTGGCCGAACAAGCGGCTGGCATGGCCTATGCGTGGAAGAAGATCGAATCCCTGCCTACTGTCACCGCGTTCCAGTATCACCTCTGGGCGGATGACCGGTCCGAAGGGGGATTGCGCCTGGGATTGCGGAAATTCCGCGATGACGCGGGAGACCCCTTGGGCATCAAACCCATCTGGCATCTCTATCAAGCCATCGGTACCCCGGAGTGGGAAAAGGCGAGTGCGTTCGCCCTGCCCATCCTGGGCATCAAGAGTTGGGAGGAAGTGCAGCACAAAGCAAGAATTATGAATGATGAATGAAGAATTTTGAATGAATGCGTCCGCGTTTGGTGCCGCATCTTCTCCCGATGCTGCGCCAGAAACTCCATTCCTAATTCCTCATTCATAATTCATAATTTAGAGCGGAGCTCCACGTCCACCCACACCCCCGCATGGTCGCTCCACGGCACCTTCGGATCGCTCTCCAGCTTCCCGTTCACCTTTCCCTGGTCAATCACCCGCCACTCCCAACTTTCTCCGCTGCCAAACACGTGATCAATCCGCGGCTGGTCCTTGGAAAGTAATTGCCACGATCCCGCTTCCATGATCGGGCTCAGCACATCGCTGTCCGGGGTGTTGTTCCAGTCACCTGTCCACAGGGCTGGCAGACCCGTCTCGCGAACCTGCTTTGCCCAGGGCACCAGTTGTGCCGTCTGCGCCAGTTGCGTGGCGTGGTAGCGGTTCTCTTTGTAGCGCGCATGCAGGTGCGTATTGCCAAAGGAGAGCCGCCGCCCTTCACCCAGGTCCAGCGTGCAGAGGGACAAGCCCTTGCCCGCCCACCAGTCGCCATGTTGAAGTGCCTCTGGACGGCCATTGCTGGTATAGCGGATGAACCCTTCCGTGAGGATCGGATAGCGACTCACCGTGAGCAGCCCACTGCCCACGAGGCCGCTGTGAAAGTAGCGGGAATGCTCCAGTCCCACTGCGCGCAGCGCCTGCGTCAACTCTGCCCGGTCTGCCTCCACGAATGCTTCCTGAAACCCCACGATGTCGGGCTTCAGGAGGGCAATTTCCTCGGCCACCTTCCGGAGTCGTTCCGCCCGGCGTGGCGTGATCCAACGCAGCCCCCAGACGTTCCACGTGACCACGCGCAGTTTGAGGGGAGGGGACTTTTCCCAGGCGTTCAGATCAACCTTGGGAAAGGCGGATGGTTCCGGAACGGCAGGAGCCCGCAGGTTCCAGAGCAGCAACGCGCTCACAATCAGGCAGACCCCGATGGTGAGTTTGAGGAGGCGACGGAACCAGTGTTTCACAAGGGGGATGTAGAACGCGGAGCCTGCGCAATCATGCGAGCAGATCAAGGGGTAAGTTTCGAGTCGAGGTGAAGGCTGGCAGACAGAGGGTACCCGATGGGCCTACCGCTCCGCGGTAGAGTTACTCGCACGAACTATCCATGGGTTGCACTCGCTACGCTCGCTTCACCCATGACTACGCATGGCGAACCCTTCGGGTTCAATGGACAATGTGCCAACGTACAATGTACCTAGGTTTGTTATGGTGAACATCGACCGCTGCATTGACAAACACATTCTCCGAACCCGGAGGGTTCACCATGATTAGCCATGGGTCGGCCGAGTGAAGCGAGGACTACCCATGGAAAACGGCCAGACCGCTTCTACTGCGGAGCAGTAGGCCCATCGCATCCATCGTCTCCGGACTTTCGCACCGCTCCCAGCCCCCAATCTTCCCCCACCCTGAAACCTTTCCTCTCCACGCTGGTTGGACCAAAAACACCTTTCGGCTCGCTCTCATGGCCCCTTTCCTCCGTACCACGCTCCTTCCGCTCCTGGCAGCCATCGCTGCCGCAGCCACCTTGCAGCCCCTCTCGGCACAAACCTCCCCAGGCGTCACCGCCCATCGCGATCTGGAATATGTGCCTGACGGTCACGAGCGTCACAAACTGGACCTCTATCTGCCCGCGAAAGCAGAGGGCAAGGTCCCGCTCATCATCTGGATTCACGGCGGGGCTTGGCAGGCTGGCAGCAAGGACGGTTGCCCTCCGTTGCGAGAAGGCTACGTCGCACGAGGCTATGCCGTGGCCAGCATCAACTACCGGCTCACCAGTCACGCGGTGTTCCCGGCCCAGATCGAGGACTGCAAGGCCGCCGTCCGGTGGCTGCGGGCCCATGCGGCGGAGTACCATCTGGACCCGGACAAGTTTGGTGTCTGGGGCAGCTCCGCCGGCGGACACCTCGTGGCCCTGCTCGGTACCAGCGGGGAGGTCAAAGAGTTCGATGTAAAAACGAACCTCGACCAGTCCAGCAAAGTGCAGGCGGTCTGCGACTACTACGGACCCACGGATCTGGTCGCCTTTGTCACCCGGCCGGGCTATGAACGCCATGCCGATCCGACCTCGCCAGAAAGCAAACTGCTGGGCGGCGTGGTGATGGAGAACGAGGACAAGGCGGCAAAGGCCAACCCGATCACCTTTGTGGACAAGGCCGATCCTCCCTTCCTCATCGTGCATGGCGACAAGGACGCCACGGTGCCGATCAACCAGAGCGAGCTGCTCTTTGATGCCCTGAAGAAAACCGGGGTGAGCGCTCACTTCCACACCATCCACAATGCCGGCCACGGTGGGCCGGGGTTCTCAGGAAAGAACATCGAGGACATGGTGGCCAGGTTCTTCGACCAGCGTCTGAAGGAGGGCAGCACCACGGTGGATGCCCTGGTCACCGACAGCACGGCCGAGGAAGCCCCCGCTGGGCCTGGAGCCGCGCAGGGCGGACGACGTGGCATTCCCTGGGAGGTCATCTCCCGCAAGGATGACAAAAATCAGGACGGCAAGGTCACCAAGGAGGAGTTCTCCGGCCCAGCCCAATTGTTCCAACGCCTGGATCGCAACGGCGATGGAGCCGTGACCCGTGAGGAGCACGATGCGGCGATCAATGAGAGGCAGGGTTCAAGGTGAGAATCGCTCAATCGTTTGGGGGGCTTCGCCGGAGATTGTAAGAATGTAGTGGTAGGCTTTAGCCTGCCGTTGGGAGTGTAGAGCAGTGCGACTGAACAGGCTGAAGCCTGTGACTACATTGGCCGGGCAGCTTAGCCTGCATTGATGGCGATGGCACCCTTGCTCCGCTCTCACTGAACCGGCGGGACGCCGATAGCACGCACAGCCGTCCAGGCTGTGTCACTCATTCACTCCAGCACAAACGCCGTCTTCGCCAGGCGCTGGCCGTTGACCGCTACTTCCACTACATGCTTCCCCGCGTAGTGCACGCGAGTCGTGAAATCCTTGATCTGCTGGCGTCGTGTCAACGTCACGGCCTCTCCGGGTGTCAGCTTCAGTTCCTTCCACTTGAAGACCTTCTCAGCTGTGCCGCCAGACTTCTTCACGTAGTGGATGACGTAGTCCACCACCAGTCGCTGGGACCTCGTTGCCGCTGACTTGAACCGGAGTTCCAAGGTCAGGTGCTGTCCCAGCTCCAGCTTTTCCGGGTTCAGAGTAAAACTCTGCACCTCCACTTCTGGAGGCTCGCCAGCCCCCACCAAACCCAGGGCTCGCGCGTCACCCTGTTTGATCAGCGTGCGCAGGGCCCGCTTCGCGATCCATGCGGTGTGCCCCTCCTCCAGAGGCCAGCCCGAGAGCCGGTCCATCATCCATTCAGGATGATCTTTCGCGATGTCATTCAAGTGGTTCGCCACGGACTTGCGCACATACAGGCTGGAGTCCGCCTTCAGGTTCTCCAGGATCGGCAGGGTGGGGGAGGGATCTTTCACGAGTTCCTCCAGTCGGAACGACCACGGCAGTCGCGGGCGTGAACCCTCACTGGCCAGTCGGCGCACGGCTTCATGCTCGTCCCCGGACCACTTCTTCATCACCTTCAGCGTCCTGGTCAGATCGCGCTTGAGGAACTCCCGCACGGCAAACTCCGAGGAGCCATACACCGTGAAATCCTTGAGCGCCGCCATCGAGGCCTCGAAGTCCTCCAACCCATACAGACCCACATAGTCCGGCAGCACCAGGGTGACAAAGTTGTGGTCGATCCGTGGAGCCAGTTCCCGCAAGGCATCCAACGACTGCCGATAGCTCCCCGGCAGCCCGGCATGGAGGCTCTCCGTCATCCGCCGGAGCCGCTGCATCAGGCTCAGGGCATCCAGTCCGGGCAGCGCCTGGGCAAGATACGCCTTCTGCTTGAACGCAGGCAGCACGGCCGCCATCTCCAGCCCGGTCCGCCGGAATCGAGCCTCATCAAACCAGTCTTTCAGGGCGGGGGCGGCGGTGGGAGCATCGGTGTCGGGCATGTGTCGAAGTGGCGAGGGAGGGGGCGAAGCGGGGGTTTTGGGGAGAGTATGCCACGAGACTGACAATCCTATGTCAGCAGTCCAGGCGTTATTTTCGCGTCCAGCAGAACCAGCCCCCCAGACGATCCCTCTTGCCACGGCAAAATCACCGCGCATATTGTGCGCTCCCGTGTCCCCGTAGTTCAATGGATAGAACGAGGGTTTCCTAAACCTTAAATGCAAGTTCGATTCTTGCCGGGGACGCCAGTGTAAATGGTTCCAATTGAACGACTGGCGTGAGTGTCCCCCGGGATCCTTGGAAGCTCCGGGGTAGGGTAGGCCCCTTCAGTTGCCCTGGGCGGGCAGCCAGACCCTCTCAGGTGAGCCATTCTACGGGTCCCCGCTGAAGCGTTCTTCACAAAAACGAGGTGGAGAGACGGAACCACCGCCCCTCCACCGAAAGCCATGACGATTGAGCAGATGCCGGCTCTTACTTCACTTTCAGTACCCCGCGCATGATGATGGAGTGCCCCGGGAAT
This sequence comes from Verrucomicrobium sp. BvORR106, assembly GCF_000739655.1. Lineage (GTDB taxonomy): Bacteria > Verrucomicrobiota > Verrucomicrobiia > Verrucomicrobiales > Verrucomicrobiaceae > Verrucomicrobium. The sequence goes on from NZ_BATR01000092.1 coordinate 28,914, forward strand.
GAGCAGACATAGGGATACTCACCAGCCTTCTCGGGGGCGGTGAACTCGATGATCTGTTCTTTCCCATGATCCAGCAGCTTGCTGTGCCAGAGGATTTCCTTGCTCTCGGGAATGAAACCCGTCTCAAAGCCCTGGGCACCCATCACCAGGGCCTTGTTGGCGACCTCATCGATTTTTCCGGGATTTACCAGCAGGATGTTGTGCGGCATGAAGTCGGGATTGGCGAAGATGAGCTTCACCTTCTTGCCCGGTTTCACGGTGAGCTCTTTCACATCATACATCATGCGCTCAGGCACGGTGGCGATGCGGATGGTGGTGAGCTCTGGAGTGTCGCTGAGGATGCCGGATTTCTGAGCCTTCGCTTCCGCATCGCCGGCGATGACGCCGCCATGCAGGGTGGATTCGACATTGTACCACAAATGCTGCACCACGTGGGCAGCGTTGCGGGCATGCGGCTCAGGGGACTTCAGGAGCTGGCCGAGCAACTCAACGTTGCGCACATTGTGCTGCTGGTGGAGCCAGAGGCCTTCCAGCAGGTGATGCGCGTCCTCTTTCTTGTTTGAGTCGAACTGTTTGAGCCACTCCGTTGTCGCGGCGATCACTTCTTTCGAATCACGGGCACTGAGTTCGATACGGGTCCGGTGGCGGATGCCGTCCGTCGGGTGCTTCAGATTTTCCAGCAATGCAGGGATGGGCTGGCCAGCGATGGCCACAGGCTTCTGCAACTCGCGTCCGGTCGCCGTGATGCGGTAGATGCGTCCGTGGGCGTGGTCACGATTGGGGTCGCGCACGTTGTGCTGCATGTGGCCGATGATGACATTGTGCCAGTCGGCCAGATAAAGCGAGCCATCGGGAGCAAAGACCGCATCCGAGGGGCGGAAGTTCTTGTCGCCGCTCATAAGGAAGCCGCGGGACTTCTCCTCCGCCACGGTGCCGTCTGCTTGGGTGACTTTGACGGTGAGCTCATCGCCCGAAGGTTCACCCCAGACGGAAGCCTTCTCCGCATCGCGCTCCAGGTGATACTGCTTCACGCCCAGGAATCCGATGACGTTGCAGATCAGGAAATCGCCCTGCATTTCCGCGGGGAAGTGCTGGCTGCTCACCACCTCGCTTGCGGTGACGGGGCGCACTTCCTTCTTGAGCAGTTCATACATCTTGAAGCTGCTGCCTTCGGGGCGCACCTGATACGCACGACCGCCGGTGCCGTCGGTGGCATACTGATACCCCCAGTAGTCGAACGAGGTGCCGTGCGGATTCGGGGAATTGTCTGCGTGTTTTGAGATGGTGAAGCGGCGGGGATCAAAGCGGTACATGGCGCTTGCAGATGCCTGCAGTGACGGTCCCCAAGGATGCTCGTGGTTGTGCTGCATGAAAACGCCACTCTGCCAGTAGATGCCACCATCCGGGCCGTAGATGAGGTTGTTGGCGCCATGGTGCGTGTCGCTGCTGTCGAGACCCTGCAGCATGATGATGCGCACGTCCGCCTTGTCATCGCCGTCCGTGTCCTTCAGGAACAGAAGTTCGCTCTGCCGGGTGACGAGCACACCGCCATTCCAGAACTCGAACCCAAGAGGGTTGTTTACTTTTGCAAACTCGGTCGAGCGGTCAGCCTTGCCGTCGTTGTTGTCATCGTGAAGGATGATCAAGGCATCGCGTGACTCCTTCAGCGGCTCCCACTTTGGATAGTCGGGCCACACCGCCACCCAGAGGCGGCCTTTGACGTCGAACTGCATCTGCACTGGATTCGCCAGTTCAGGAAACTTCTGTTCATCGGCAAAGAGCTGCACCTCGAAGCCCTTCCTCACAGCCATGTGCTTGATGCCTTCCTCGCCGCTGATGTAGGTGAGGCGGCCTTCCTTCTGCGCGCTGCTGCTCTTGCTGGCGCCGCCGACGTTTGACTTCACTGGTACAGGAGTGGGCACATTGCTGTCATCGATCTTCTTGTCTCCGCCGGTGATCCTTGCCCACACACGTTCGTCACGGTTCGCGGTCATGACATCGAGCATGGAGAGCTCGTGCTGCAGGACTACGCCGTTGGTCTGGCCATCCACGAAGGCCAGCGTCGAACGGCTGCCCCAGACGTCATTGCCATCAGAGGCGTGGTAGCGCTGATACCAGTGGTAGCTCTTGTCGAGCACGGCCTCTCTCAATGGATCCAGAGAGGCCGACGCGCTCACCACTTTGCCGAGCAGGGCGGTGCCAATCACTTCTGCGAGCTGACGATTGCCCTCATCGGTAAGGTGGACCCCGTTGATCGTAAGCGGCTCTTTCGCGGCCTTGAAGAGCGTCAGTGAAGGATGATACAGATCAACAAAGGCAACGCCCGCCTCTTTCGCCGCAGCTTCCGTGGCCTTTGTGTAGGCTTCGAGCTGCACATTGTGCGCCTTGCCGTCGGGGACATTCGGATTGTGCGTGTCCTCGTGCGCGATGGGGCTGAAGAGGACGATGCGCGGGAACGACTTGCCATTCGGCTTGGTGCCGCGCGTCTTCTTCACGAACTCAAGAAGCTGCGCTTTGTATTCATCCGGTTTGTTGTCGTAGGACTCGTTGTAGCCAAAGAAGCCGAATACCACGTCCGCCTTCACATGCTGCAAGTAGGTGGCCATCGAGATCTGGCCCGGGCTGCGCGGGTAGGAGTTCGGGCGGTCCCCGCTGGTGGTCATGTTGCGGAAGCGCACCTGCTGGTTCGCCAGCTGGCTCTGCAAGACTGTCTCCATCCAACCATCGTGCTGCATGCGCTCCGGAAGACCGTTGCCGAGAATCGCGACGACTTCACCCTTGCTGAACGTGAACGGCAGAGGGTCCTTGTAGTCAGCAGGCACCTCGGCAAGCGGCGGTTCCGGTGGGCCGGAGGGGCTGCTTCCGCTGGTGTTGCCTGACTTGCCGTTTTTTGAGGCAGGTTTGCCCGGCTTGCCGTCGAAGGTGAGGTAAGTGAGTTTGCCCTTGTCCTTGATGTCGATGGTCATCGACTCTGGAGCTTCAACTTTGGTGGCGACGAAGACGTCTTTCCGATCCGCATCCAGGAGCCGCAGCGTGAAAGCATCGAGGCGGCCGGAGAGTCCTTCGCGATTCCAGATGCCGATTTTCTCAATATCCGTCGCTTTGCCGAGGTCGAGTTCCCACCAGGGATTGGGCTTGTTCTCCTGAGTGTGGGTCTGGCCGCTCTTGCCCCAGTCAGAGCTTTTGTTGCCATCCAGCGCCCGCTCGGGGCTGCCTCCGTGAGTCGTGGTCGATTGGGTGGCTTTGCCGGTGGGAGCGATGTTCTTGCCTCCTGCGATGACTTCCACCTCGGCCAGCGTCAGGGTCTCGCGGTCTCCGGGGAGTTCGATTCGCACGAAGCGGGCTGGCTTGCCGGTCACCAGAGGAGCAGGAGCGGCGGTGGGAGCGGCTGGTTTGGCGGGATCGAGCTTGGCTGCAGGCTGGGGTTTGGGGGCACCCTTGGTGTTGTTGTTTGCCGGGATCGGACTTTCGTAGCCTGCATACATCTCTGGCTTGATGCCGCGGGCGTACGCGCCACCGGCGAAGGTGTTGGGCTTGAAGGGGCCGACGAACTCAATGTTGAGATCCGGTTTGATCTGGTCCTCCAGGCCAATTGCCCAGAGCATGCCATTCACGACGAGGCGGCGATATCCGTCATTCGTGATGTCTTCCGAGGTGCCGTAGAGCGTCGTGAAGACGCGGCCTTCTTTGCCAGACGCCGTCTTGTACGTGCGCGTCCACTCACTTGGCATGGGAGGCTTGGTTGCATCCGCAGGCGAGTCGGGGGTCATGCCGTTGAGCGGTTGCGCCAGGGTCAGAATCTCGCCACTCGACGGCTTGCCCACATAACCACCGGCCTGCACCCACACATCCTTCACCCCACGCAGGATGGGATGTGAGGCCTTGTCCGGCACGATGGCAATGCGGGTGCTTTGCTTGTGATTGGTGCCATAGTGCCCCACCCACGTCTGGCCCAGCACCTGATGCCCGAAGCCCAGTTCATAGTCGGCACCTTTGTAATCAAACGAGTACTTCACATAGGGACCGTCCTTTGGAATCTTGAAGCCATGCGTTGCCGTCCTCAGGCCGACCACTGGGCCGCCGCGGTTCAGGTAAGCATCGAAGTGCTTCATCTGATCTGCGGGAAGGTTCTGAAAGCGCAGGAACACCACCGCGAGGTCGGCGGTATCGAGTGCCTCCATGCCGGGGATGTTGGGGACCTCGCCCGCCACGATGTCCCCCTGGGCGTCGATGTCGAAGAGCACCGTGCACTTGAAGCCGTGGTGTTTCGCCAGGATGCGGGCCAGTGCCGGGAGCGACTCCTCCGAGCGGTACTCATGGTCACCCGCCAGGAAGACAATATGCTTGCCCTTTCCTGGCCCAGTGGTGCCTTCAAAGACCAGGGGCGCCGCGTCCGCCAGACCTGCAGACACAGCAAGAACGAGCAAGGCGCGCGTCAATAAACCGGCGAAGCGAGGGAGTAAATTCATAGAAGGATGGACAATACGTACCGTGCAATCACATTTGGTGATCCGATTAGGACAACTTTTGGTTCAGACCCGCCCTGGAACTTTATTAAGATCTGTTTGGATAAAAACGCCCGACGACTCTGGCTGCGGACGGCACTCGGGCGCGAACGGAGACCGTGAATCCACCTGCCGTAAGAGGTAATTTTGAAGCGAAAAAAGACTCGCTTCGTTCACCAAACTCCCCAGATTGCCGCGCCGTGGATCTGACATTTGTTTTCCCCTGTCTCAATGAAGAAAAATCCCTGGGTGAGTGCATCGCCAAGGTGCGCCAGTCGCTGGAAAAAGCGGCCGGGCTCCGCTATGAGATCGTCGTGGCGGACAATGGCAGCACCGACCGCTCTCGGGAGATAGCCACCTCGCTGGGAGCCCGGGTCGTGCCGGTCACGAGAAGAGGCTATGGGGCCGCGCTCAGTGGCGGAATTGAGGCGGCTGAGGGAGAGTATGTGATGTTCGCCGATGCGGACAACACCTACCTCTACGAGCACGCCCTGCCGCTCTATGAGGCGACTTCATCCGCGCGGGCGGACATGGGCATCGCCTCGCGCATCAAGGGAGAGATCAAGCCCGGAGCCATGCCCACGCTGCATCGCTATCTGGGCACCCCGGTGCTCACCTCCCTGATCAATCTCTTTTTCCAGGGGCGTCTCTCCGACTGCAATTCCGGTTTCCGCTGCCTGCGTAAGACCTCGTTTCAGGCCTGGGCGGTGCGTTCCTCCGGCATGGAGTTCGCCTCGGAGTTGCTCATCAAGGCGCTCAAGCACCGGGCTCAGTACGTGGAAATCCCCTCCGGCCTGAACCCCAACCCGCCCGACCGTGTGCCTCACTTGCGCACCTGGCGGGATGGCATGCGGCACCTGCTCTTCATCTTCTCAGAGCGGCCCCAGATGTTTGAGTGGCTCGGCCTCATTGCCGTCGTCTTCGCCACCCTCTTGCAGATCCTGGCCGTGATCACTGGCCCCGTGAATTTCCTGGGGCTCAATATCTTTGATCTCCACAGTCAGGCGCTCCTGTTGCTAGCTGGCCTCGTCGGCACGCAGTTCTACATGTATTCCTGCATGTGCTACCTGCGATCCAGCGACAAGCCGTCTGGCATCACCCGCTGGTTGATCAACATGGACGAGGGCACGCTCTTCTTCCTGCTCTCAGGCGTGATGCTGGCCATCGCCCTGGTGGTGCTCTCCGTCTTCGTCATCTGGGCAGGCTCCAGCTTCGCGGGCCTGAATCTCACCCACACCCTCGTGGCCATTGTCCACTTCCTCAGCGTGCCCCTCCTGCTGTGCCTCGGCCTGCTGGGCCTGCACACGCTGAAGCGTTACGAGCACTGAGTTTGGGGTTTGGTTTGAAGCGGGCTTTTCATGAAGCCCGCCCGACAGATAGTCGATTATCTGACCCAGAGTTTTCTACAAGGTCTCTTCCGCCTGGGGCCAGGGCTCACGGCAGAAGTTGGATCTTCTCGATCACCAGCCGGCCTTGTGTGTCGGCGTCCTGAGTGAAGAGCGTCAGCTTGTGTACCCTCTGGAGCACTGTGCTGGCGTCGCCACCCTCTGTGAGGGGGATCTGGAGGTCATTGCCACCTGGGTTCACCGTGGCCTGGAGCCGTAGGCTTTGGGTGGGCTTCTCCCCGTCCACCCGTACGCCCAATACAAAAGAGGAGGGGGCCGCCAGACGGCACTGGATGGAGAGCCGCGTATGGCCAGCCCAGCTCTCCTGCGGCGGCCAGTGTTGCAGGCTGGTGTGCCCCTTCAGCGTTACCGGGAGGACGACCGCGCTCGCTTCATACTCAAGGGGACGCTCCGTTCCCTCCATCTCCATCGCCCAGAAAGGGGTGGTCCCATACCACTCAAACGGGGTCAATTGTGGGAAGCCATTCCTGCCTGAGATCAGGGCGGTGCCATACCAGATCAGCGGCCACGAGGCGATGAGGATCAGCATCGTGGCCATCGTTACCAGCCCCCACCGTCCACCTCTGGAGCGATGCCCGGCAAGGCGGATCGAATAACCCGCCAGTCCGCCCAGCACGCCGTGCAGACCATCGAGCCAGTCAGGATTGCGGGACGTGAGCGCCTGCATCCCCTCCAGCAGAAAGGGGAGAATCACCAGACACAGCAGCGCGAGCAGCCTCCGGGAACTGCCGCCCTCTGTTCCCCGTCTCGGGACAAGACTCCACCCCAGCGCGGCGAACAGCGGCACATGGCCCCAGTCCCAGAGCAGCGGTTCCCAGCCTGACTCAGCAGGCTGGGGGAGGGGGAGTAGCAACGCCAGAGCGATGCCCGCAGCCAGCCCCCATGGGGCGTAGCTGGCCAGTTTCCGGGAGCGGGCAGGGGGTGTTGCTTTCATCGCGAGTCTCCAGCACTTCTGTTAGACAGGGGCCGGCACCGGTTGTGGAGACGCTTCACGTTGTGCCGGTCTTTGGAATGGGAGTTTCAGCAGGAACCGCAGGTTCTCCTTGAGCCACTCATCCCGCCGCGGACCTGTGTAGTGACGGAAGATCGTCTGGCCGTCTTTCGGGAGGTCAATGGTGTATTGCCTGTAGGGCAGGAACTGGAATTCCCGCAGTGCCAGGGCATAGGCGGTCTGTTCCACAAAGTGGGAATTCAGGCGAATCTCCAGATTCGCGGATTCAAGGAAACTTTCCAGGATGCTGCGGTCGAGTTGCGACCGGCGATACAACACCACTCCAGAATTCAGCCGGGAGCATTCTGGCGGGAAACCGGCATGACTGCCAAAGTTGAAGGGCGTATCTCCATTGCCCCGGCTGACCAGCGGGTGCGGGCAACCGCGCTCGATGTGCTCTACCATCAGTCGGGGGGGCTTGAACCACAGAATGTCTGAGTCCAGGATCATGATGGGACGGGAGCCGGACAGGCAGTAGGGGTCCAGGATCTTCTGGAGAAGCACTGACTTCTGCGAGTAGCGCACGCGGGCTCCGACGGGCAACTCCGCCGTCATGATCTCGCGGATCGTGGGATCCAGATTTGAATGCACCTGCACTCCGGTGAAGCGCTTCTGGAGGAAGGCGATGTCCTCCTGTGCCAGACTCCCGTCACTGTGGATGTGGAGCGCGAAGGGGCCCCCGGTCCAGGCCTTGCAGAAGCTGATCAGTCCTGCTGTTGCCATGGGCACGTCCTTCCTGCAGCAGAGCAGGTGAACATCGAAGTCGGCCTGAGTGGCATCCATGGCCACAGCGATGGGGGCGGTAAGCGAGAGCCAACTGCGGAGGAATTTACGCAGAAGTTCCAATGACATGATACTAAGCATGAGCCAGACCTACGTGATTTGATTGGGCGGGGGCTCTGGAGACGGCGGCGATTGCAGCGGTGGAGTGCCGGGTGGCACGGCCGGGCTCAGTGCTGAGGTGGAGGTGGGGAAGAGGCGGTTCCTCAGTCGCAGGAAAGGTGTCTCCACCAGGCGGGTCATGACGAAGCCCGTCACGATGGACAGTGCCAACCCGCAAAAGATCTTGCCCGCCAGCGGGAATGGCAGGGACTGGAAGAAAGGCAGCTTGGCCACTACCCGATACACGGGGATGTGGACGAGATAGATGCAGTAGGAGGCCGTTCCCACGGAAGCCAGTCCCTTGAGCACGGCGTTGCTGTGGCCCTGCCATACCAGAGCCAGATAGACCACGTAGCTCGTGGCCAGAGACACCAGCAGGTACAGCCATGTCACCTTATGGAACCGCTCAAACCCGCTGTTCCCGGATATCGCCACCAGCACGAAGGTCGTGAGCGTCAGGATGATCGCTGCCGCCTTCCAGACAGGCCGGTTCAGCAGACGCCACGTGGTGCCCCGCCAGTGCAGATACGCCAGCGCCGCCCCGATGAACAGGGCGTCGATGCGGTGGTGCGTGTTCTTCATCGTGTTGTCCAGAGAGCCCGGGACATACGCGGAGAACTCCACAATCCGCAGCACCAGGCAGATCAGCGCGAAGCCGGCCGCCAGCCAGGGCAGGAAGCCAAACACCCCAGCAGTGCTCACCTGGCTCCCGCCCTCTGCTGCCACCTTCGTGCGACGCCGCAGGCTGAGCCACACCAGGGCGGCAAAGAGGAAATAAAAGTGCTCCTCCACCGCCAGGGACCAGGTCACATCCATGAGCCCCCCGGAGCCATAGTTCTGGAGGAAGAAGACCTCCCGCAGCAGCCGCTCCGGATCCGGACGGGAGCTTCCGGCCACCAGCAGCAGGATGTATCCCGCCAGGAGGATGTAGAAAGGCGGGTAGATCTTGAAGCCCCGGCGTATGAGGAACCGCCCCACATTCACAGAACCCGTCCTGACCTGCTCCTGGATCAAGAGGGAGCCGATCAGGAAACCGGAGAGGACAAAAAAGATGGGCACTCCCACCCAGCCCGGGACGAAGAGCGGGGCGAAGGGCGCAAAGGCAGCCTGCTCCGCCCGGGTCACACTGAGGTTGCCGTCGATGTGGTGCACCAGCACGATGAGCACGGCAAATGCCCGAATGACATCGAGCATCAGGTTCCGCTGGCTGGATGGCGAGATCATGAGGCTCGAAGCTCCACGGCGGGAGACAGGGAGGGGGCGATGAGGTTCGAGGTGAAGACTCCGGGGAACTCCTGGAACAAGCCTTCGTAGAGAGGGCGGAGTTCCTGGGCATCCGCCTCCCGCACATAGGTGGGGTAGGGGTTCCAGCACATGGCAGCCAGATCCCGCGTCCACCGCCGACCCTGCCCGGTGGCGTGATCTTTGAGCTCGTGGTTGAGCCGGGTGATGGCCTGGTGGCAGGAAAGGTGGTCTGCCGCCCAGCGGCGCGGTTCCAGGTATGGGGCGGCCTCCAGCAGGGCGGCCAGTTCGTGGTGAATACCCCGTCGCGGGTTGAAGAGCCTCCCCGTGTGTTCGTTCACATATTTCCTGGATCCTACGTGGGCGTCACTCCGCATGCCGATGGGGGTGTTGGCAAAGAGCGCCTCCATCGCCGCCACACAGCTCCCCTCGCGCCTGCTCATCAGCACCGCTGTCTTGCTGTCGCACTGGATCTCCCGCACCCTCTGGATGGGCAGGCTTTCCAAGACCTCCAGCTCTTGCTTTGCCCCCAGGTCGCGCGCCGTGGCGATGATGCTCTGCGCCGTCCGCCCCGCCTCCTTCTGCCCGATGAGGACGACCTTCAGTGACGCGGGGAGCTTCGCCAGCGCGGCAAAGAGTTCGTAGTGCCGCTTGAACGGAGCCCAGTTCGCCACCATGAGCACGTCATAGGTGCGGGCTGCATGGGGTCGCGGGGCGAAGTTGCCGGGATGGATCCACTCGCACGGCATGGTGCTCACGCACTTGATCCTCGGGTGGTAGGCCTCCAGCTTGGCCATCTCTGCCGGGTTGCCAGCTTCCAAGTAGAGCGTGCCCGGCACCCGGTGCAGGGCCCACTCCAGCAGTGCGTAGCTCGTGGGGGACCAGCTCGTGGAGAGGACCAGATCATACCGGCTCAGCAGGGCAGCCGGATCGAGCAGCCCCCGCAGCAGGCGGTACAGGTTGTATTCAAAGGCCACATAGAGCACGCCTTTCTCACCGTCCGGTCCCGGCGGTTTCAGGATCAACGTTCTGGAGAGCACCGGATCCCCGTCATAGATCTGCCGGTAGCGCTCCAGCAGGGGGGCCACGGCCTGCTCGTCCAACAGGCTGCCGCCATGCCGGTGGGGGTTCACCCGCCGCTCGATCCCTTTGGACTCCGCTCCCTGATAGGCCAGCAGGTCCTGTACTCGATCCCGGCGCAGCACGCCCGCTGCATGCTGCAGCAGGGCTTTGGCATTGCGCAGCCCACGATGATGCGTGAGTGCGTCTTTCAGCCTGGTTTTGAGAAGCTGCATCCGCACGGTTATTTCATCGGAGCCAGCAGGTCCGCGTATTCTTTAGTCATGCGCTCAAGAGTGAAGTGCTCAAAGGCCCGTTCACGCAGTCGGGCAGCTTTCTCATCAAAGGACGTCGACGTCTTCCCCCGGAGGACAGTCTCCAGAGCGGTGGACAGGCCTGAGACATCCTTCTTCTTGAAGACGACCCCGTTGGGCCCCATCAGTTCGGGGAGTGATCCGGCATCCGAGGTGATGACGGGCCGCCCGGCCGCCATGGCCTCCAGCGCGGAGAAGGCGCAGGCCTCATCCCACTCGCTGGGGATCACCACGCACCGACCACTCATCATGAGCTCCGGTACGTCCTGTCTTTGCCCCAGAAACTCCACCTTGCCCGCCAGGGGGCTGTCTCGGATCTCCTGGATCAGCGGCTCCTTGAGCGGGCCTTCTCCGGCGTACTGGAGCCTGGGGCAGTCCGGCCACCGGTCCGCCAGTTGTCGATACGCCGCCAGCAGGGTGGTCACTCCTTTGTAGGAGGCGATCTGTCCGGCAAACACGATCGCATCGCGCCGCCCATCTGCGGCCGGTGGCGATTGAAAGCGTTCCAGAGGCACCCCGTTGTAGATGCGTTTGAGCCGTCCGCTGGGAATGCCCAGTCGGCTCGTGAGCCGGTCCGCCTTGAAGTCGGAGACCGTGATGACCTTGTCATACCGGCGGGAAAACAGGCGCCCCCGCAGCCGCGTGGCCAGCCCCTTCCATCCACTGCGGACGGGGATCTCCAGGGAGCTTTGATCGATGTAGTAGGCTTCCGCCACCGGCCGTGTTTTCACCGTGCTCAGGACCGTGGGGCTGAGCATGGGATAGAACCCCACCACCACCGTGGTGGGCTGGAGCTCTTGAATGGCCGCCAGCACCGCCGGTTTGTCGAAACGGCCGCGGAGCACGGGATCCCATTTCAGTCTGCCGCCCGCTGCCTCCAGTTCTTCCTGGAACCACTCCGGTCCGGCTTCCGGCAGGAAAAGGCACAACTGCGAGCCGCGTCGCGTGAGGGTCCCGGCCAGATCCAGCAGCCATGCCTCCCAGGTGCGGCGACCGCGCGGAATGAGATCCATGACCAGCAGCACACGGTGGTTGGCTGAACGGGTGGGGGTCGGGGGGGACATCAGTTGACGGATGAAAGTGAGGTCAGGCAGGGCGTGCTTGGAAGAAGCGATTGCGTAGGGCGAGGAAGGGCGTCTCCACCAACCGGGTGGAGATCACTCCCAGCAGGATGGCTCCCACCCAGTAGATCGCCGTAAGCGTCCACCAGTTCAGGCCGCCTTGCGGGTTGCTCCCAGGAATCAGGCCCAGCCAGCGGGGCAGGGCCATGTGCCAGAGGTAGATGCCGTAGGAATTTCTCCCCACAAAGGTGAGCCCCGCCACCAGCCAGTGCTGGCTGGGCTTCATCGTCGCCAGACCCAGCAGCAGCGCCCCGGAGGCCAGCGCCAGAAGGGTAAGTCCTGCGGTGTACATCAGCCAGTGGGTCTGGCGGTGGATGAGGAAAAAGGGCATGAAGCCCACCGCGCCGGCGATGATGAGGTACAGGGTACGTTGCCTGGCCCACCCTGGCAGCCAGGAGTTTGGCCGGTGCCAGTAGCTGGCAATGAGCACCCCAAAGGCCAGCGTATCCAGGCGCAGATGGGTCTTGTACAGATGGAGGTATTCCGCGAATCCTGGATGTACGGAAGCATTGTAAATGCGCACCCCCAGGCAGAGGACGCAGACCGCCACGAGGGCCAGGGTCAACGCCAGCCCATTGTGCCATGGCTTTCTCTTCCAGAGACACCACGCCGCCACCAGGGCCACCAGCGTGTAGAAGTGCTCCTCCACCGCCAGGGACCAAGTATGCTGCCAGAGCCGGTGGTAATAGTTCTGGAGAAACAACAGCTCTCCAGCGATGCCCTTCCATGGGATGCCGCCACCCGTGAGGTACTGGATCAGGACGGTCACGCCAATCAGGCAGTAAAGGGAGGGCACGATCTTGAACGAACGGCGGATCATGAAGCGGCCCACTCTCACTCCGCCCGTTTTATGCCACTCCGAAAATATTAATCCAGACACTAAAAAGCCGCTTAGGACGAAGAAAAGGTCCACCCCCACCCAGCCGCCGGTGCGCAACATCTGCGTCAACTCGTGAACTGGGCGGCTGATTTCCTCAGGGCACACGGGGAAGTGGGACCCCAGCACCATCACGACAGCCAGGCAGCGCAGGATGTCCAGCCCAGGCTGGCGCTGCCCTTGCGCGTGCGATTTGTCGGAGTGAGGGCCTGTCGCCGTCTCTCCCTCCAGCGCGGGATGAGGACGCACGGCAGGTGCGGAACTGACTGCTTCGGACATGCCAACCGTTGATAGCTGCTTTTTGCAAGGGTGCAGCAGCAACCCTTCTCCTGATCCCGTTTTTTGACGGCGATCCGCTTCCTCAGAACGAGAACTTGCTCTTCAGACCTGTCTTGCCCAGCATGCGACCCACCACCTTGAACACACGGGACCGCAGGTAGTAAAAGTAAAGTCTCCAGTCGATGCGGCCGAACACGCGGGGCTTGTGCCCTTGATTGAGTTCCTTCGCCAGTCTCGGCAGATCGCTCCGCCGGTCATGGATGATCTTCACCTTGGAGAACCCACCAATCGCGACGGGGTGCCAGACGCGCAGGTTGTACTCCGGCGGCAGGATCAGCACCCGGGCATCGCTCAGGTACACGGCCTCACGGAGGGAGGGCTGATTCTGCCGTGTGCCACAGGCGAACTTCTCTTTGTGAATCCGGGGCCAGCTTTCCAGCAGCGCCCGCACGGAGGGGGTGATCCGGTAGGCGATAACGCCGCCGTTGATGGTGGGAAGGCTTTGCGGGAGCGTCTCGATGGCCAGGTCACTGCGCCAGGGGTCATGCACCACCGCGATCTCAAAATGGTTGAGCGCCTCAAAGATCTCGCTGCAGTCATCGCAGACATAGGTGTCCGTGTCCAGGTGCAGCGTCTTCTCAAAAGGGCTGCGCAGCAGGGGCTCGACCACGTCGTGGAAAGAATGTTCCGCCTTCACCACCGGAAACACAAAATCAAATTCCTTGGCGAGCGGATGATCCACCAGATCGGTGAATATCGCCGCCGGCAGCCCTGGCATCTGGAGCTTCGCGCTTCTCCGTGAGGCCACTGCTTCCTGTAGGTGTCGCAAGCCGGTCGCGACGTAGTGCAAACCTACTTCGCTCATATTTCAAAAGGGCCAGCGACAGCTTCTTGCATTCAGCGTGAGTGGAAAAACTTCCTGTGAGGAGGCATGATAAGCGATCAGGCTCCCATCCGAGGGGGATATAGGGTGATGCTTTAGAGCATAAGAACTCTATCACAGTTGAAATGCAAGTATGTATTTTAATGGAAGCGATAAAAGTCGAAAAGCTGCCGTGATATACTCCCATGGGTGTATGCGGCATGCTTCTTTTGCTCCGGCGCCATGCGGCTTATTGCCGGGCAGTGCTTGTTTCCGAGCTGCTGGTGTTCCAGCCAGCCGACTTGCGGCCGAAGACGCGCTTGAGGGTGCCAGTTAGACCCAGGCTTTGGGCGCGTTTCGCCAAGGTCTTGAGGCGGATACGGCACCAGGTGAGGAAGAACCTGACGTGCACCGGGCCATAGTAAAGTGGTGGGTGGCTAGTGTCGTGACCCAGTAGTTGAGCCAGATCTTCCAGGCAGGGGCTGCGGTCATGCAGAATCTTCACCGAGGCAAAACCTCCGAGCACGACCGGATAATTGGTCCGAAAATTGTACTCGTTTGGGAGGACGTAGAAGTTCACTTTGGAGTGAAACAACGTGTGGCGGAACGCAGGTTGATCCGCCTTGCGCTTCTTGGAGAACACCGTCTCGTAGCTTGTTTCCCAGTCTGCGAGGAACTTTGACACCAGTGGATTCTTGTTGAAGACCACGACACCGGTGTTGAAGGAGGGGAAGGTACCCGGAAACTCTTCGAACTTGTACTCGTTCCGGTACACCTCATGGGCCACTGCCAGATCGAACCGCTCCAGCGCCCAGAAGATATCCTCACAAGGCTGGCAGATGTAGGTGTCAGTGTCCAGATAGAGGGTCTGCTCGTAGGGGCTCTCGATCATGGCCCGGATCTTGGCCCGTCGTCCCATTTCTCCCGTCGCGGCCGGAAAGACGTGATCAAACAATCCTTCCGGGACGGTCTGGTCGGTGAAGATCGAGAGCGAAAGGTCAGGCATCAACTTCGCCGCCTGCCGTGCTGAGATCAGCGCTTCCTGAAGATGCTTCTCGCCTGTAGCCACATAGATGATACCCCGGTGCAGTGAACGGCGAGGCATGGATGTGGATGGAGCGGGCATGGAGAAAAGCACCATAAACGGGCGCTTTGTTAGAATAGCAATGCTACAGCGAAAACAAGTGCTAAGCGAGAACGTTCTCGATTTGTTGTCTCAATATCAAGGGTGAGAATTGAGGGGGATTGACTCACTCTTCATCGTGATATGATCGGTTTGTCCCTTTCTTATGCACTCGCTTGTTGAGGGAGGCACGACGGCCTCAAAACTGGCCCGACATCCGGGCACCTTCCGGTCGTGAAATTCGATGGCGAACCGTCTCACCTTTCCGATCCACGGAGCCGCTGCTGAGAAGATGGCTTTCTCGGCCCCTTCCACATCCACTTTGAGGATGTCGATGTGGGGCATCTCATGTTGTTGCATCAACCCCGGTACGGTTACCGTCTGCACAGTGCCATCGCCATTGGTCTCACTGCAGTAGAAGGACACGCTGGCATCGGTCGGGTTCGCGATGTTGACCCGGGTCGTGGTGGGCCAGAGGGCCGCGAGCGTGGGTTTGATCTGGGGATAGGCGCTGGCATTGCGCTGGAGCAGGTCCCAGTTTTCCTCGGCCGGTTCGATGGCGATGATGGTGGCCTTGGGGAAGGCGATGGCATAGAAGATGGAAGTGAGCCCGATGTTGGCTCCTGCATCGATGATGTACTCCGGGGCAGAGTGGGCCGAGGGAGGAGCATACTCGCCGGAGATGAACACCTCATCCCACACGCCGACGTCTACGGTCGCCCTGCGGACGGTAGCTGGATGCCGCGCGCCGGGAGGTTTCACTTTCACGAGCTTGCCCTTCTGACCGAGGCGCAGGCTAAAATAAGCCCAGAAACCATAGAGCCCGCCGTAAGCAGCAAGGTAACTCTTAAGATTCGCAAACTGCCTGTGGTAGGGGAGGGGCATCAGGGGGGAGACGGTTGCAGGAGCACAAGGGCGGTCACCTATGGGCCAGGGTGTTGCTTCTGACAGCTTCCAGTTGAGTCTGCACAGCGTCCAGTACCACTTCAGGTGTGATTTTTCGGAGACATGCCCGGTCGTAGGGGCAGGCGGTGCAGAGCCAGCAGGGGGAGCAGGGCATCTCGGTGTGCAGCTGGATGGCTCTCGGGTAGGGATAGACGGGGGCTTCGTAACCGCCTACGATGATCACGGAAGGGATCCCGTAGGCATGGGCTACATGCATGCCACTGGAGGGCGGGCCCACGAACACCGTGGCATGCGATATGGCTGCGAGGTAGGCGGGTACCGACGTGGAACCCGCAAGGGAAACATAACGCGGATGTCGGGGCGGAGTGGGGAAGAAGGAGCTTTGCCCGAGCTCCACCACCGTAGCATCCGGAGGGAGGGATTCCACCAGCTTGGTCCAGTAGGCCAGGGGCCACTGTTTGTTAGGGGTCCAGGCGCTCGCTACCGGCTGGATGACGATGATGGTGCCAGCACTCGGGTACTGGCCTCCGGGCGTACCGATGGGATAGCTCGGGAGTGGAATAGAGTACTTTTCAGGCACCAGCCCCAGACGGGAGGCCATCTGTTCGTTGATGGACTGCTGGGTCCGGCCCACGTAGCCGAGTCCTGTGGAGCCTTTGGGAAGGCTGCCTGCGTCATAAGGGGTGACGTGGATCGAGCTGGGGGCCTGTCTGAGCACCTCCGCGAACCGACTGTGAAACGTGACGCGTGCCGAAGGCCGGCGGGCGGCGTACGCTTGCAGGACGCCCCAGATCATCAGTTCATCTCCCAGGCCGCCGGCTACGGAGTAGGCGTTGAGATTGCGGGGGAGAAAGCGGGCATGCAACCGCATGCAGGCCAGAACGGTCCGGGGCATCGCCCGCATGCAGCGAACAAAGACCATCCGCCGCAGTCTGGCTGCAACTCGACGCAATATCGTTGATATTTTACCGGCCACTGATCCGGAAGGGCAGTACTGATCCTGCGGGCGGGGGGCGCTTACTGGGGATCAGTCAGGATGTTCGACAGCTGGTTGGCCGGGAACTTTGACTTCAGTGCCTCCGCCTTGTCTCTGTGCGCGGCGAAGAGGTTCACGTGTTCACTGAAAAGGTAGCGCTGGCTGGCGCGGATCCGTACCAGAGCCAGCCGTTTTGCACTTTCAACACCTTGGCCCGGGGCATGGAACTCCTGGGTCAAATACGTCATTCCGGGCACTCTGGAGTCGATCCAAGCCGGGATGAAAAGCTGGTAGCCCGCGTCCTCCAGCCACTGCAGAGGGGAGAGGGTGTTGGCGGGCTTTTCACGCCAGTTTTCCATGATGATCCAGGGCTTGGCCGACTGGATGGTGGCGGATGCGCCTCTCAGGACAGCCAGCTCGTGTCCTTCCACGTCCATCTTGATCAATGAGGGCGGAGGAATGGGGAGGCTGTCGGCGGTGGCGCAGGCCATCCTGGCTCCGCCACTGGATTCATCCACCATGCCGAGTCCGCTGTGGAGGTTGTCGGCCAGCTTCATGCCCACCTGGCCGGACTTGTCTGACAGGGCAACTTCGTGGCAGGTGATCACCTTCTGCAGGCCTGACTGCACCACAGCACTAACCAGATCCCGGTACGACCGCGGAAAGGGCTCAAAGGAGTGGATGCAACCTGAAAACTCCGGATGGGCGGCGAGATGGAGGCTGAAGTAGCCCCAGTTGGCTCCAATATCCCAGAAGCTGGAGGTCTCGGATGCAAAGGTGTCGATGAGCGTGCCCGTCTCCACCTCATAACCTGACCGGTACTTGGGCAGGTAAATGGCGTGGAACTGGGTGTTGTGGGCGTCAAACGCGATCGTTTTGCCCCCCTTGGGAAGGGCCAGTTCAAAATGGCCTGTGGAGGGGAGGCGGAACTGCAGCGAGAAGCGGTAGGCCCGCCGGGCCAGTGCCGCGACCAGATGGCCGCTGCGGGTGCGCCGGCCCCCGTGGTAGGCAAAGGCGTAGAGCCGCGCCTGCCAGGGCAGGGACGCGATCTTGAAAGCATTCCTGGGCACCACGGGGCGGCTGGGATACTCTGGTTGATCGCTCAAAGATGAATTCACGGAAACTACCACGATGAAGAATGGCTGACAGATGGGGAGGCCGGGGCGGGTGACGCAGTGCAGTCCGTAGGGATCTCTACGATGCGAGGCGGCCACTCTGCATGGAAATCTTTGAGAAGTTCTGACACAATTGTTTCATAGTCCTGCCGCAAACCTGCCGGGAGTGCAAACAGGCAGGTGACGCGTTCCCAGAACAGGGCACGGTCCTGGCGCCAGGTGTTGAGGAGCCGGCGCGGGAAGAGGTGGGACTTTCTGCGCAGGTTCATGCGCAGGAGTCCGGAATATTCCACAGCGGCCCAGGATCTGGGGCCGAGCACGCGTTCGCGCCAGCCCGGCACCTGCTTCCAATGGTCGGGCACACCCCCCTGGGGATCATCAAGTACGCGCTCCAGGGCCTTGCGAAAGATCAGGGACTGCCCCAGGTCGAATTTCCTCGATGCCTGGCCGGGCCGGATGCGCCAGGTGGCGACCCGGTCCGGAAGGGCGATGACATCTGAGGCCAGAGCGGCCCGCAGGGCCCACTCCGCATCTCCCAGATAGGACAGATCTGTGGGGTAGAGGCCGGATTTCTCCAGCAGCCGGCGCCGGATGAGCACACCAGTGATGCTGCCGATTCCCAGCGGGAAACCCGCCAGGAGCAGGGCGAAGGTCTCGCGGGAGACTCTGCCCGGGCGGCCTTGCAGGGCCGTGCCGAGATACTTCCAGATGCGGGGCTGCGGACGGGGCAGGATCTCGTCGTTGACGCCAATTTCATCGACCTCCGTCATGACCATGTCCACGTCAGGATGGGCCAGGAGCGGGGCGGACAGGATCTCCAGGCACCGCGGGTACATGGTGTCATCGGCCGTTGCGACGTAGACGAATTCTCCTCGAACCCGGCGGAGGCACTCATTCCAGCCGGCGTAGAGACCCTCCCTGGGCACCTGGTGAAGGCGCACCCGCGCATCCGATGCCAGTTTGGACAGGTATTCCCAGGTGCCGTCGTCGGAATAGCTGTCGCAAACGATCAATTCCCAGTCACGCACCGTCTGGGCAAGGATGGAATCCATCCGCTGTTGCAGAAACTCAATGGCGTTCAGCGTGGGCAGGCAGATGGAGACAAGCGGACGCTCAGAGGCCTTCAATGCAGGGTTTGGCTGGAGGATGGGGCGTGTCAAAGTGAGATGGGGCCACTTGGGCCTGAAAATGAAAGCAAGGAACGAGCCGGGTTCTAGACTACGCCCGGGGTGGACGCTCCAGCAACTGAAGTGTGGCGGCCAGCACCTCGCCCGGGTGTATTTCCTGAAGACATTTCCTGCCGTAGCGGCAGGCATCCCGGAGCCAGCACGGGGCGCAGGGTTCCGCCCGGTAGAACTGTCTGGAAAGCGGGTAGGGATGGGGCAGTTCGTATCCGCCGATGATGATGGCAGACGGTACACCATAGCCGTGGGCGAGGTGCATTCCGGCCGAGACCGGGCCTACGAATGCATGGCTTGCCTGGATGGCGGCGGCATACTCCGCCAGAGTGGTTCGCCCCAACAACTCCCGGTAACCAGGATGGGCGGGTGGGGTCGTGAAGATGCTGCGTGCCCCCAGTTCCAGTACGGTGCAGGTGGCGGGCAACCCCTCCAGGAGAGCCTGCCAGTGAGACTCGGGCCACTGTTTGTTGGGTGTCCAGTTACTGGCCGTGGTCTGGATGGTGATGAGCGGTCCGGGCTGGCGGCATGCCGCAGGCACTTCAGCCTCCGGCCGGCGCGGCAGATCAATGCGGAAGTCTGAGAGGGGCAGCCCCAGGTACTGTGCCATCTGCACCATCACGGGCTCATCGTGCTTGGGGGCGTACGTCAGCCCGAGGGCATTTTTGGGTGTGGACCCCTGTGTTAGCCTCCTCACGTCGGAGAATCCGGCCATGCCTTCAAACAGTTCCGGATGCCGGGTGTGGAAGACCAGTCTCAGGTCCGGATTGGCCCGGGACGCCGCCTGGGCCACCCCTGCCGCCATGACCTCATCGCCCAGGCCGCTGGGGATCGCGTACACCTCCAGCATACGCCGCTTCCAGGGAACGCTGACGTTTGTCCGCCAGGTTCGCTGAAACGCGAGCTGCAGTTGTGATGCCCGCCGTTTCCACACGGGGCTGGCCAGATACTTCAGCATGGAGAGCTTGCTCGTGGCACGCGTGTCATGATGCGCACGGGTCAGACTCCGCTGGACATGGGGGTGCCAGGGCGTTTGGCCCGTTCTGCAGCGGTGGAGAGTCGCACATGCTCCTTCTCATACAAGAACCGGAGGGGGATGGCCTTGAGCACTTCCGACCAAGCCTTTCCGCCACGCAGGTGCAGCAGAGCGGGGAGGTAGCCTATTTCTGCCAGCAGCAGGGTGAGCCACCGGGCCTCGGCTTCGGAGCGGGTCTTCTTCAGCAGTTGGGCAAAGGGCAGTTTCATCTCCCGCCGCACGTGCTGATGCAGTATGCGCGTGAGGCGCAGGCGGCTCAGGCGGGCCAGCCTGTTCCCCTTCAGCCCGTCATTCCGCTCCTTGCGGGGTGTTTGTTTCTTGCAGATGAAGCGGCTGAAGACGGAGTGCGGATCCGGTTCATACCAGCAGGATTCGCGGAAACTGATGGCCCGGCAGCCTTCGGCGATGGCACCGTTGTGCAGCTCGTAGCTGATGGAGAGGTCCACCCTACTGTCCAGATCCCAGAAATAACTCATGGTCCCCAGGGTGTAGCTGAAGAACGCTTCGATCACGCGGTCGTCAAAGGTGATCTCGCGAGGCGCGTCACCCCAGATCTCACGCATGGGCTCGCGATCGGTCTCAGTGATGGTGCCATCCTCGTGAATGTCCACCACGTTGTAGTTTCTCACCAGCACGGGCAGTTTGGTGGCTTGCTGCAAGCTGGCGACGTTGCGCTCGATCAGCTCCGGGCCAAAGAGGTTGTCGTCTTCCAGGACACAAGCATAGCGGGATTCCGGGAAATATTTAACCGGACCAAAGGCCTTGCTCAGGTTGCCCACCATGCCGAGGTTTTCCGGATTCGGACGGTACTCGATGCGCGGGTCTGCCATCGCCTCCACCACCTGGCGCCCCTCCTGGCCGGCAGAGTCATCAAACACGGCAGCCTTCCAGTTGGTGTAGGTCTGGGCAAGCAGGCAGCGCAACGCCCTGACCAGGAGTTCCGGGCGCTTGTAGGTGATGACGCGGACTTCGACGAGGGGACTGGCGCTAGAGGACATCGGAGGACGGGATGGGGCGAAGATCAAAATAAGGGGCGGTCGGCGGGGGAGATCGAGACCGGAGGCCAGTCACACGGGAAGGTGGCCAGCAAATGTTGGGCATGTGCCTCCCAGGAGGTGGTCGGCATCGGCGGGAAGGCAAACAGCCGGAACAGCTGGTGGAAAAACAACCGGGGATCCTGCTTCCCGACTCTCCAGCACTGTGCGAGAAACCGCCGGGGGTTGGAGCGGGCGACAAACCGGAAGAGGGAGGAGAGTTCCTCGTAGCTCCACTCGCGCTTGAGCATCAACTGCTCCCGCCAGCCCGGGACGGTTTTCCATGCCTCCGGGAGCCCGGCTTGGGCATCGTTTAGCAGATCTCTCATACTGTCGCGGCAGAGGCGTGCATCTTCCATGCCCCAGTCCCGGCTGGCCTGGGTCTCATGGAGCCGCCAGGTGGCCAGACGTCCTGGAATGAACGCGACCAGCGGGCTGGCCAGCAAGGTCCGCAGGGCCCACTCGCAGTCGGCATTCATGCCCATATCCGTACGGAAGAGGCCGGTTCTTTCCAGAAGGGCGCGTCGGAAGGCAAAGCCCGTCACGCTTCCCCAATTGTGATCGAAGGCACAGGTGACGAGAAACAACGCCCGCCCATCCACATCATGACGCGCGTCCATCCACGGTTCGATGAACCTCTGGAAGGTGGTGCGGCGCAGGGTCAGCTCCTGGCCCTGGCCATCGATGGCCCGGTACCCGCAGTAGGCCACCGCGATGTTCTCGTTGCCATCCATCGGCTCGGCCAGCCGCTCCAGCAGCTCTGGCATACAGGTGTCGTCTGCCGTGGCGATGTAAACATACTTCCCGGTGGCCCGTTTCAGGCACTCATTCCAGCCGGCGTAGAGTCCCTCTTTGGGCACCCGGTGCAGGTGCACCCGGGGATCATGCGCCCATTGGGAAAGGTACTCCCAGGTGCCGTCGGTGGAATGACTGTCGCAGACAATCAGTTCCCAGTTGGTCAGCGTCTGAGTCAGGATGGACTCCAGCCGCTCCTCAAGGAATGCGCGGGCATTCAGCGTGGGGAGGCAGATGGAAAACTTGGGCGCTGGCAGCTGGGGGGTGCTGGTTGCCACGAACAAAGAGTGAGAGGGAGGGGGAGGACCAGAAAAACCGCGCCGGGCGGCTCAGGACGCCTGACTGTTCTTGGGATACAACACAAAATTCTCCCGGCCCTGGGAGGAGAGGTGCTCCAGGTGCTCCAGGTTGTGGATGGCGGCCATGGTGGTCATGTCACAGCAGAAGTAGCCGATTTCGGAGGCGAAATCGAGGAGCCAACCCAGCGGAGTGCCGTAGGCTTGGAGATTGAGCGGGTTCCACTCCAGCACCACGGTGGGGCGGCAGCTGGCGAGCAGTTTCCTCGCCCCCTCCAGCACCTCCGTCTCGGCCCCTTCCACGTCAATTTTGATCAGGGACACCGGCGGGGCGCCAATCGACTCCCAGATGGCGTCAAGCGGGGCGGTTTCCACCTGCACCTTGCGCTTCATGGAGACCCGCCCCGTGTCGCGCATGCCTTCAAAGGCGGCGTGCGTCTCATCAGCCAGCACGAAATCCACGGTGCCCGTGGTGCGGCTCACCGCCTTGCTCAGCGTCTGCCACCGGTCCGCGTAGGGAGAGTGGTCCCGGGTTTGTTTGAGATAGGGGTGGGAGTTCGGGGACGGTTCGATGGAAAGAACCTTCACGCCCGGTTTTTGGGCCAGCACCGGAGCGGACATCAGCCCCAGGTTGGCTCCTACATCCAGAAACCAGGTGCCCTCCCGGGCCGCCTTCACGAGATAGTGGCAGGTGTCCCGCTCAAAGACCCCCTCCTGGCGCAGACGGGTGTACAGGTGGCAGTTCTTCGGGGCGTAGATGTGCGTGCCGAAGTAGGGGAAAAAGCCGCGGGTGTTGAACCGGAGGTGACCGATCCGGTCGTTGATGCTTTTGGGGAGGAGGGACAGCATGACGTGATCTCGAGAGAGGGTGTCGGGGAAAAGGGATGCTTAGACTGAGGCGGGCGCAGGGGAAGCGTCTGGCGATTGCCAGCGGGTTTTGAAATCGAGCAAGACAAAGCCGCGGTGTTCGGCCGGGTAGGTGGGTACGCCTGGGGCGGAGGTCTCCAAAACGGTCATTTCCATGAGGTCTCGCAGATTCACGTTGGTCAGGCCGGAGTGGAAGTACAATCCCAGACTGTAGGTTCCGGGAACCAGGTTGGCCGTGGCAATTTCAAACACCAGATCTGTGCGGCCCTCCGCCAGTCTCATGGGCGCGAGACCGGTTTCCCGTCCATCCAAAATGGCAACCCGGGTTCCCTTGGCATCATAGATGAGGAGGCACGCGTCGGTCATGCGCGTGGCGACGGACGCCTCCAGGCTCACCGTGATTTCGGCACGGGAGCGGCTGGCCACCTGATCTGGTGTGACCCGGAGCGAGTTGAGGTTGATCTCCGCAGAGAGGCGTTTGGGGAAGTCGCCGCTGCCCCGTTGGGCGTTGCTCAAGTAAAGATTGATCTCCGTCTGCACATCCCTGGTGGCGGAGACAAGGGTGCCTTCCTGCATGCGGATGACGGAATTGCAGAGGGACTGCACGGCGCTGAGATTGTGGCTGACAAAGATGACGGTCCGCCCGCTGGTGGCCGCCACATCCTTCATCTTGCCAATGCAGCGCTGCTGGAACTCCGCATCCCCCACGGCCAGAACCTCGTCCACGATCAGGATATCAGGATCGAGGTGGGCCGCGACGGCGAAGGCCAGGCGCACATACATGCCGGAGCTGTAGCGTTTCACCGGGGTGTCCACGTAGCGTTCACATCCGCTGAACTCGACGATTTCATCGAGCCGGCGCACAATCTCCGGCTTGCGCATGCCCAGGATCGCACCGTTGAGGAAGATGTTCTCCCTCCCCGTAAGTTCCGGATGGAAGCCGGTGCCGACCTCAAGCAGAGCCGCAATCCGGCCTCGCACCTTGATCTCCCCGCCGGTGGGGCTGGTGACCCGAGAGAGCAGCTTCAGCAGCGTGCTTTTTCCGGCACCGTTCTTTCCAATAACTCCCAGCACCTCCCCGCGACGCACGTCGAAGCTCGTGTCGCGAAGAGCCCACACGTAGTCGCTGCTGGCCTTGGAGGTGCGGTCATTCACGGCGCCCAGCCGGGCGTAGGGATCCTCCTTGCCCCGGAATCGGTGCCACCAGCGGTTCAGGTCATGGGCCAGCACGCCGGTGCTGACCTCCCCCAGGCGGTAGAGTTTGGAGAGGTTGCGGACGGAGATGACAGTGTCGCTCGGCATGGGTAAAAGGCTTCTCAAACGGTGTCCACAAACGTCTTTTCCACCCGGTTGAAGATGATGATGCCCACCAGGAGGGTGGCAAAGGTAAACCCGGCGCTGTAGGTGAGTGCTCCCCAGTCGAAGGCACCGACCCCCAGGTAAACGGCACGATAGGCCTCAATGACCGGGGTCATGGGATTGAGCTCCATCCAGGAGCGGTATCGCTCCGGCACGGAAGACAGCGGATACACCACCGGCGTCGCGTACATGGCGAGCTGGATGCCGAAGGTCACCAGGAAGGAAAGGTCGCGATACTTGGTGGTGAGGGCGGAGACAATAATGCCCACCCCGAGACCCAAGGCCGCCATCATGGCAATGAGCAACGGGCTCATCAAGGCGATGCCTGCCCAATGCGGAGTGATTGGTTCGCCTTTTGCCAGGTACCAGATCAAGGTGCCCAATAGTAGCGCGAACTGGATGGCGAACTGGATGAGGGTGGAGATGACAATGGAGATGGGCGTGACCAGCCGGGGGAAGTACACTTTCCCGAACAGGTTCGCGTTGGTAACAAAGGTGGTGGACGTCTTGGTCACGCAGGTGGCGAAGTAGTTCCACGGAGCGGTGCCGGCGAGGTAGAAGAGCAGGGGCGGCAGGCCATCTGTGGAGAGCTTGGCCACACCACTGAAGATGATGGTGAACGTCAGCGTCGTGAGCAGGGGCTGAATCAGGAACCAGAGCGGGCCCAGAATGGTCTGTTTGTATTGCGCCACGAAGTCGCGCCGGACGAACATCCAGAGCAGGTCGCGGTAGCGCCAGAGATCCTCAAGGTGCAGTTCCAGCCAGCCTGACTTGGGGCGGATGATGAGATCCCAGGTCTCGTCGTCGCCGGTTTCCAGCGGGGCGACGGCAGCCAAAGGGGCCTGGGTCGGAGAGGGCGGGTTTTCCATGATGACTGAAATAGACGGGGCGGGGGAATCAGGGCTGCGGACCGGTTCGCTTGGGGGTCCGGTTCAAGGTGCTAAGAGGAGGAAGCCCCGCCGCTCTTGCCAGTTTGCGGAGGGCGAAGATCATGACAAGGAGGAGCGACTGGCCCGTGATACCGACCAGTCCACGCCCGAGTCGGACGTTGTCCCGGCCTTCGGCATGGTCCCCGGCCCAGAAGCAGTGGTAGGCAAGCTTGTAGTGGAGGTTGCCCAAGTAGAGGCGCACCCGTTGCCGGTCTGCCGGTGTCATCGAAGGCGCGTAGTGCTGCCAGGCATAGGTGACATCATGCACGCATCGCCTGCCCGTTTCCTGAGACCAGAGGGAGCGGTGGCTTCCGTCTTCATACTTGGTCCAGAAAGGGGCGGCCACGATGCCGGTTTTGATTTCAGGGTCCATGAGCAGGCGTGCCATCAGCAGCCAGTCATCGGCCATCATGGCCTTCGTGTACCAGCCAGGGCCCAACTTCTCCCTGCGGAAGAGCATTGCACTGTTGGAAAGTGGGGCCATCCTGCCCAGGAAGAAGAGGCAGGCTTCATCGTGAGTCATGAGCCACGACTTCTCTGTCTGGTGGGCAAACAACTTCCGTCGGGATGGACTGGTCGCAAGGCAGTCCGCCCGGTCGCGGATGCCAGAGATCCGGAAATTCATCCAGATGGCGTCCGCGCCGTGGTGCTCAATCGCCTCCACGGCTCGTTCCAGGAACTCGGGATCCCATTCGTCATCGTGGTCCAGAGAGATGACATAACTGCCGGTGCACCTGGCCAGTCCACGGTTGCGCGCCGCCCCGGGGCCCTGGCAGTTTTGAGGCGTGTACGTGGCACCTGCGAACTGCTCCACCAGAGGCCTGAGGTCTTCATTGCCGGAGTCATCCACCACGTGCACTTCATAGTCGCGGTAGGTCTGGCGAGCCACGCTCTGGAGCGCTCTGGCAAGCATGTCCGCTTTCCGGTAGGCGGGAATGACAATCGAGACTGTGGGAGGGGAGGCTGGCACAATCAGATTTCGTCACGCTGCCGCCATTGGTCGCACCCACGTGCGGCCATGCTTGAGTTTGGGTGGAGAGCAGTCCTCAGGAGGCTCCTGTCGCAGTGAATTAGGGCTGGATCAAAGAAACCGGGCGAGCAGTTTGCTGCCCAGTACCTTGTCCAGACGTTGATGGAGCTGCTGCGCTGAGCGCAGCCGCCGCCGGATTTCCGCCTGATCGGCGGGGGCCACCTCTTCATTCGCCGGAGTCGTCGGCGCCTTCTGGGTGGAGCTTTGCAGGGTCTTCTCGATCTGGGTGCCTGCGGTTTGCAGTTTTTTCCGCACCCCGGGCATCAACCCTTCCTTCAAAATCACGGAGAAGTCTGTCTCCGCCTCATAGTAGTCCTTGCGGTCCCCGGCCACCCAGATCTGGCGGACGGCCTGCCAGGAAGCGAGCTGCCGGAGCACCGTGCTCGCACTGGCCTTGCTGACCCGGAGCGTCGCGGCAATGTCGTCCAGCGACATCGGACTCGTCGCGAGGTAGAGCATCGCATAGGCTCTGCCGATCATCCGGCCCAAGCCGAAGGCATGGGAGGTGTTGCCCCCGGCTTCAATGAAACGATGTCGTTCTGCCGCCCATGAAAGGCCCTGGTGGGACGAGGAGTTGGAGAACATTGTTCAGAAAATTTTGAACGTTCCCAACGAATTGCAACTGACATTTGTCCCCACTGCTCCGTTATTTGCAGAATCACTCGTGACGCAACCGCGTGAGAGCCCGGGTCTTTGTCACTCCAACCGCCCATCGCAACAGGGGAAGCAGCCCCAGGTGGCGACAGATAAGGCGGCCGTGGTCGCGGTTGAATGCGGGGTCCCCCCGGGAGCTCAGGCCGCCTTGCTCGAAGTCTGCCACCACCGTCCCTATATATTGTTTGGCGATCCGGACGTCGCCGTAGCAGCGCATGTTGAACTCCCAGTCCGCACAGGCAGGGTACTGGAGACTGAACCGTCCCAACAGCTGGAAAATGTCCCGGCCGTAGAAGGCCGCCTGGTGACAGATGTTCCGGTGGCAGAGCCTCCAGCTGTCGAAGGGGCCGTCATACACCTGCGCACCCCGCATGACATTCCCATAGACGAGGCTGGATTCGTTGGCGGGCAGTTGGTCTCGCACTGCCGCGAGAGCGTGAGGGCGCAGGGTATCGCCAGCACCGATGAAATAAATGTACCGGCCCCCAGCCAGGACCAACGCCTGGTTCATGGCGTCGTAGATGCCGCGATCTGGCTTCCCCACGTAGCGCAGACGTCCATCGCGGTGCAACGGACTGTCCTTCACCAGTTGTTCCGTGGTGGGAGAGGCCCCGCCGTCCATCACCAGCACCTCCAGATCCTCAAAGTCCTGGCTGGCGATCGAGTCGAGCGTCTTCCCCAGCTTGCCATCGGCGTGCAGGACTGGGAGGATGACAGAGAAAAGCAGCGGCATTGCTCAGGACGTGCATCTTTCTCACTTTCAGTAGGTAAGTGCACGCAAAAACCTCAAAACCTGTAGCGCAAAAGCTCGTCATTTTGCGTGTCATTGTCGACAAGGATTCTCCATCTTGTTGCAGACTTCGGGACCCTCTGGCATATCGTCCGTTGGAAAATCTGGACATCCCATGACTTCTGCCCCTCCAACCGCTCCCAACGCCACTCTTCCAGGGGTGTCGATTGTGATACCGGTTTACAATTATGAGAGGTTCGTGGGGCAAGCCATCCGCTCCGCTCTGGCGCAAACCTATGCTGGTGAGCTGGAAGTCCTCGTAGTGGATGATGGTTCCACCGATGGCACGCCAGGGATCGTTGCGTCCTTCGCTTCCAAGGTCACCTCCCACCGGAAGGTGAATGCCGGCTTGTCTGCGGCGCGGAACACCGGCATGGAGCTCGCCAGACACGAGTGGGTGTTGTTCCTGGATGCGGATGACGAACTGGAGTCCCAGGCGGTGGCTGAACTGGTCCGCGCCCTGGTCAACAGTGCCAACCAACCTGTGGTGGTGGGGTCCATGGGGCGCATGATCGACGCCAATGGTGACTGGCTCTCGCCTGCTTCCTCTCGTGCAACGGGAGAGGTAGGGGCCTTCACGGCTCATGACTTTGTGTTGCGAAACCGGTTTGCGCCGATCGTCCTGGCGGATCGGAAGGTGCTGCTCTCTCTGGGCGGGTTTGATCCGGCCCTCAAAGCTTCCGAGGATCGCGACATGTGGATCCGGGCTGCCACGGCGGGCCCCGTGCTGATGTTGCAGAGCGTGCTTCATCGGAAACGTGACCATGGGACGAACATGTCCCGCCACGCTGTCCGCCAGACGGATTCCATCCTTCAGGTGCTGGCCAAGGCGGTGGCAAATCCCGCGGTGGCCCTTACTGGAGACCTGCGGCGCGAGGCGGAGGCCATCTGCCTGTATCAGTCCGCCCGCATGCATCTGGCGGCGGGGGATCGCGGGGCGGCCATGCGGCAGTGCTTGCGCTCGGTCGGCCGACGTTTCTGGGTGCGGCATGCGGCCTCTTGCAGCTATCCCCGGGGCTTCCGTTTTCGCTTTCTCGCCCTCGGCCTTCTCTCCTTTGTCCGGGGATCCGCGCGTCCTCCGGGCCAGTCCGCTGCAGCTCCGGGAGCTCCTTTGGAAAAACGTCCTGCCGACTACACCACCACTTCATGAAAGATCTTGTACAGAATCGCCGACGAATGACCCTGGGCCAGAAACTCAATCTGGCGGGACTGGCCGTGCGCGAGAATGGGCTCACCTGGACCCTGCTTCTTGGGGTCTATGGTGCCGCCAGTGCGGTGGCCAATAAAGCGTTTGGCGGCATGCAAGTCCTGCGGGAGAAGCGCGGCATCCCCGGGATGAACAGCCGGGCGATGAACCGGGCGATCTGGGAGAGTTGGAACTGGGATGGCGGCGGTGACGAGTGGACCCCCAATGAAGAATGGAAGGCCAGCCTCATGAAGCACATCCTCATCCCAGCGGTGCCAGCGGGTGCCGTGGTGGTGGAGATCGGGCCTGGCGCGGGGCGTTGGACCGGGGAGTTGCTCAACCACTGCAGTTCCTACCAGGGGCTCGATATCTCCGCCACTTGCGTGGAGGTTTGCCAGGAAAAGTTTGGCAAAAATCCCAAGTTTAAGATCGGACTCACGGACGGAAACTCACTTCCCGGGGTCTCGGACCAGTCAGTGGATCTGGTCTGGTCCTTTGACGTCTTCGTCCACATTAATGACACGGATGTGGAGGCCTACCTCCGGGAGATTGCCCGGGTGCTCAAGCCGGGTGGGCGGACCGTTCTGCATCATGGATCGGCCGGCGGAGCGCATGGCGGATGGCGCAGCAACCTGACCACCGCCAAGATGAATGAGCTGGCTGCCAAGCATGGGCTGGTGGTGAAGAGCCAGATCGACGGCTGGCAGGACGGGACCACCTTCCATGCTGCTGGCCTCTATGAGGACATCATCACAACCCTGGAGAAGCCGCAGAATGGCTGAGCGCTTGCGGATCCTCCAGGTGGTGGACAGCCTTGAGCCGGGGGGCATGGAAAATGTCCTCGCTCAGATGGTCTCCCGCATGGATCCGGGAAAGTTTGAGTTCGAGGTCTGCTGCCTCACCCGCGGCGGACCCTTTGAAGCGCGTCTGCCCGCAGGCATGCCTGTGCATGTGCTGAGCAAGGCACCAGGATTTTCCTGGGGCACGGTCACGGCCTTGCGACAGCTGGTGAGAGCGCGGGCTTATGATGTCGTGCATACCCGTCACCTGGGCGGGCTGATCTACACCACGCTCGCCTGCCCCCGCCGCGGCGCGCCGCATCTGGTGCATTCCGAGCACACCATCTGGGACGGGGCGGAACTCTCGCCCAAACGACGCTGGCAGCGTCGCTTCCTCTATCCTCGGGCCTCGGCGGTCTTTTCCGTCTCCCAGCAGCAGATGGATCAAATGATTGCCGTCGGGCCGGGGCATCCGCGGCTCTCTCGTATCTTGAACGGGGTGGACTGCGTCCGTTTTGCGCCTGCGCCCGAAAAGGGAGAAGTTCGCCGCCGTCTCGAGCTCGCCCCTGCCGGGAGGTGGCTGGGGATCGTGGCGAGGTTTGGTGCCCAGAAGCGGCACCTGGATCTCCTTGAGGCCTTTGACGCGATGGCTGCGGAGCATCCTGAGGTCCACCTGCTGATGGTGGGGGATGGCGGGCCGGAAAAAGGGCGGGTGCTGCAGCGCATGGAGCAGAGTCCCTTCCGCGAGCGCATCGTCTGGGCGGGTTTTCAGCAGGACCCTGTGCCCTGGTACCAGGCTCTGGACGTACTGGTGGTCTCATCCGCCAATGAAGGGCTGCCCAATGCGGTGCTGGAGGCGATGGCCACGGGATTGCCGGTGGTGGCCAACGACGTCTGCGGGGTGCGTGAGATTGTCCGGACGCCGGACCACGGGTGGGTGGGTGACTACGGCACCATTCCTGCTCTGGCCCAAGGGCTGGTCACTGCGGCCATGGCCCCGACCCAGGAACTCAAGGCTCGGGGCCGGAACGCTCGGCAGCATGTAGAACAATTTTTCTCGCTCGATGCCATGGTAAATGCTTATGATGCGCTTTACTCGTCTCTTTCCAGGGCAGGGAAATGACATTTCACCTGAGATGCTTTATTTTCGCTCGACAGAATGCCTATTTACCGGACATCAGGTGACGCTCGCCTGATTTTTTGCGGGTTCCAGCATTACCCCTTTCTTTCCTCATGACCAATCGATCTCACAGCAAGGACATCTGGCTTGCAGTGAGGACACATTTCTTGCTGGACGGTCTCATCTTGATGCTCGGCGTGGCCCTAGGGTCGGTGCTGCGGTTCAATGACCCGTTGCCTGAGCGTCTCACAGACTACCTGCCCGCTCTGTTGGCAGCGGGGTTTGCGCTCCCTTGCATGATCTACGGGGCGGGGCTGTACTCCAACCGCATTCACATCCGGCATCGGTACCGGCTGGTGGTGCTGGCGCTTTGCTATGGGGGATCGCTCATCCTCATGCTCTCGCTGGGGTCGCTCATTCTGGATGCCCGTCTCGGGCGCGGCGTGCTGCTGATCTCGATGCCGCTCACCTACCTCATGCTGGTGCTGCATCATGGGCTGCTCATTCGTCGCAGCTTGGGGGTGCGTGACCGGGTGGTGATGCTGGTTTCCAGTGACGCGGACATGCTGGTCTGGCAGCGTCTCAAGAAAGTGGGCGCTCCCTTTTACCAGCTCACCGGTCTGGTGGACACCCGGCAGGAGTTTACCGAGGGCGGTGCTTCGGTGGATCCGGGCCACTCGGTTCTGGAAGATCTGCCTGAGCTGGTGACGAATCTGCGCATCGACAGCGTTCTGTGCACGAAGGCCCAGCTCCGGGATCCTCGTCTGGCCAATATCCTGCGCAACGTGTCCTTCTCTGGAGTGCGTCTGGTGACCCTGGCGGACATCATGGAGGATGCGTATCGCCTGGTGCCCCTCTCTCTGGTGGATCTGGAGTGGCTGCTCCACGCCAGCACCCTGCCTCACCGCTCGTACGTGCGGAAGTGGAAGCGCTTGTTCGACGTCATGATCTCGTTGATCGTGGGTCTGGTTTCCTTCCCCATCTTGCTGGTAGGCATGATCTGGGTGCGGTTGGCCTCGCCGAATGGGCCGGTGTTCTTCAGGCAGACTCGCAGTGGGCGTCTGGGCAAGACCTTCCAGGTGCTGAAGCTGCGCACCATGCGCATGGATGCGGAGGCCAATGGCCCGCAGTGGGCGAAGAAAAACGACAACCGCACTTTCCCTGGCGGCGGGCTGCTCCGGAAGTTTCGGGTGGATGAAATCCCGCAGTTGTTGAACATTCTTCGTGGCGAGATGAGCTTTGTGGGCCCGCGGCCTGAGCGACCTGAGTTTGAAGATCAGCTTGCCCTGGAGATCCCTTATTTTCGCGAGAGGCTCCTGGTGGCTCCTGGGCTCACCGGCTGGGCGCAGGTCAACTACCCGTACGGAGCCACGGTGGATGACGCCCGCCGAAAGCTGGAGTACGACCTTTATTACATGAAGCACATGACGATCACGCTGGATCTCTTCATCCTGCTGGACACCGCCCGCATCGTGATCGGTGGTGGCGTCAATCAACGCACGGAACTGGAATCAGTCGTGCGGGATCTTGCTGGCGTGGCCTCCCGGGTGGAGACGCCGGCCAACACCTTGGGCTGAAATGGATGTCAATTGCTGCCGACTGTCTGCCTGTGGAACGTTCTCCTGAATCCCTACGTCATCATTTTGAGGTTGAACGCGAATTGGCCAACCGGCTGAGGGCGAGCACACGAGAGGAGCGGCCCGTTCTGGTGCCCCGTCTGTATGCAGAGCTCTACAAACGCGTGCCGGATCATCCGCGAACGGATCGGGCGAAAAGCCCCGAGGCGGCTGCGGCTGCCGTTCGCAGCCAGCTGCGTCTGTTGAGTTCCTTCCTGAGTCCTGCCTGCCAGTTTGTCGAATTTGGCGCGGGGAGCGGTGAGCTTTCTCGCTCGGTCCGTGGCAAAGCGGGGCGCGTGGTGGCGGTGGAAGTGTGTGAACAAGGCGAACGCCAGCCCGCCAGCGAAGCCGGGGTGGAATGGGTCTATCACGATGGCTTGTCCATCCCCTTGCCTGACCGCGCCTTTGATCTCGCGTTCAGCTACCAAGTGCTGGAGCATGTCCACCCGGATGATGTGCCGGTGCATCTGGCCGAGGCGGCAAGAATCCTCAAGCCTGGTGGGACCTATGTCCTCAGCACGCCGCACGAGTTCTCCGGTCCGCACGATATTTCCCGGTACTTCACCTCTGGGTTGGAAACATTTCACCTCAAGGAGTGGACGTACTCCGGTCTCAGTGCGGAATTGCGCAAGGCTGGCTTTGACTGGGTGGGGGCGTTTGTGCGGGGGCAGCACGAGGAGAAGCGGGGGCTCTGGCTCTGGTTGATCATCGAGACCACGCTCCGCTTCCTGCCTCCCAAGCTTCGGACGGTTGCAGCCCGCAAGATCCTCAATAATGTGGTAGTGAGCGCGACGCGTGGGGCGTAGCGCATGAGCATGGAACCTCGTCCATGGATTTCGTAACCGTCGTCCTCGTCCTGCTGGTTTACTACATCCGTCCTCAGGACTGGGTGCCAGCACTCATCGGCGTGGGCATCGTGACGCCAATCATGGCTGTGGCGATCTTTGCCATGGTGACCCGGGCGAAGGATGAGGGGCGCAAGCTCCAGTTGGTGCTCACCCCTCTGGACTGGTGGGTGCTGGCGCTCTACATCTATATCGGGGTGACGCACCCTTATCCCTACGGGGCGTTCAAGGACTCCCTGCCGTTGTTTGCCTTCTACTTCGTCACGGTGCAGGCGCTGCGCTCGGTCGAGCGTCTGCGCAAGTACCTGGTGTACTGGTTGATCGCTCTCACTGTACTGGCCATGTTTGGTCTGCTCAGCAAAGTGGGGATCGATCCTACCGGTGCCCAGGCCTACACGGCCTCGAACAAGGGTCGTCTGGCCCTGGGGACGTGGATGCACAACAACCCCAACTCGCTGGCGCACTCCGTGGTGGTCATCATCCCGCTCGCCTACTTCCTGTTTTTCTGGAAGCAAGGCATAACGAAAAGGGCGGTGGCGATCACCCTTTGGATCATCGCGTATGAGTGCGTGTACTTGACCGAGTCAAAAGGGGCGGTCGTGGCGGGCTTTGCCACGCTTGTGCTGGCCTGGATGTTTGGGAAGTCCAAGATCGTGCAGGTGCTGGCCATCACGGCTGCCCTGGCCGGGGGCGGCGCTGCGATCAGCGTCATGCCGCGTATGAGTGACATGGGGAACCTTCGTGCGGATGAAGGGGTGCAGGGGCGCTTGCTGGCTTGGGAGCAGGCCCGAACCGCCAGTCGCAACAGCTTTACTGGTCAGGGGTGGAAGACGTTCCGCGCCACCATCCAATGGCAGAAGATGTGGCTCAACAAGGCCACTCACAGTGGCTACGTGCAGGTGGGGGCGGAACTGGGTCCCATGGGACTTGCTCTCTACATTGGCCTCTTCTGTCTGGGGCTTCGTGCGCTCCTTTTGTGCAAGACCAAGAACGAGATGGAGGAGGCGTGTCGACGATGTCTCTTCGCCTTGCTGATCGGGTTCGCCATCTCGAACTGGATGATTGACCGTGCGTACCATACGGAGTTGTTCCTGTTCTTTGCCGGGATATCGGCGTTTCACCGGATCATGCTCTTTGACCGGGCGACGGAAAGCATGGCCGACCTCAAGGCGGCGGGCAAACCTGTGCCTGAGCTCATTGCTCCTCCTGTGGTGGCATGGCCTCCGCAGCCGATGCCCATGCTGGCCATGGCTGGCAACGCGCCCGGTGGGGCAGATTACTCAGGTTCCTTGTCCGTGATGGGCGCTGAACAACCTGCTGCACCCAGCCCTGCTACGGGGATCTGGCTGATCTCGGAGGAGGTGTTGAAGACCTTGCCCAGGTGGATGCTCAAGCCGACCTTGTTGGACGTGTCCTTGGCGGCCGGTGGCGCCTGGTTGACCTTCTATCTTTGGGACTACATTCTTAAGAATCTTTAGAGCCTGCTTGGACAAAAGTTCTTGGCGTCTGCAGAAGACAAGGGAGGCGTTACCTGTCAGCGCTGAATCTGGGCTGCGATCGGTTGAGACTGCTGCCGCGTGAGCGGTTCGCAGAGCATCTTGAACTTCTGGGAAGCGGCTTGCCATGAGAAGTTCTCTTCCACCAAGCGGCGACCTTCTTGGCCCAGTTTGCGGGCGTGTTCAGGTTGCCGAAGCAGCGACAAGGTGGCTTCTGTGAAAGCGGGCATGGTATCGACAATCAATGCCTGTTCCCCATGGGTCACGGGTAATCCCTCGACCCCAACGGAGGTGGAGACCACCGCAAGACCTGCTGCCAGGGCTTCAAAGACCTTGATGCGTGTGCCTCCTCCCACCTGGAGGGGCAGGATCATGACCGAAGCCTGGGCGAGGTGGGGGCGCACATCGGGAACCGTGCCCGTGACCACGATGCTGGAATCTTGGGAGGCGAGTTCCTTTAAGTCAGTGGGTGGGTTTCTGCCGATGATCAGGAACTTGGCGTCTGGAAACTCCGCGCGGATCGCTGGGAAGCACTCTCGCAGAAAGGTCCGAACGGCCTGACAGTTGGCTTCCCAATCCATCGAACCCAGGAACGCCACCGTATGGGGATTGGGTTGAGCGGATGGCTGAAAGTACTCGGCATCCACCCCCGTGGGCACATCGCCCAAGACGTTGGGCATGCCGCGCTCTCCCTGGAAGTACTGGGTTTCATCGGGGGAGACAGTGACCTGGCCCGCCACGGAGGCGGCGCAGTCGGATTCCATCTTCTCGGTGAGTTGGGTCTCCCGCTGGAAGATCCAGCGTTTGAGAGGGTTCTTGGCTGCAGCCGCATGGCGACGCCAGATCAAGGATTCCACATTATGCTGAAACGCGACCACTGGTGTGTGAGGAGGCGTTTGCAGATGCTTCAGATGTACCCAGGAAACCAGATAGTCTGAAACGATGAGGTCAAACGAGTGCCCTCCCGCGTTCTGCGTGATCCACGAGGAGATGCCGGGGGAAACGTAGCGTTGAGCCATGTAGGGCAACTCGCCCCAGAGACTGTTCTTGAGCGCGCCCCAGACAAACTCCAGGCTGCCCCGGCGGGAGAATCGATGAGGAACGGCAATCAGGTGGTCGCAGTATTCTCCCGCCTTTCCAGCGGCATCCGGCGAGTCATCCGGTGTGGTAGGGCAGAGGTAGGTGATTTCAAAGTCCTGCTTCAGGAGTCGCAGCATGTGATATGTGCGGAGGCGGTCACCGCCGATCAAAGGATGCAGCAGGCGGCAGTTGATCCACAGCAGTTTCGGGCGCGAGCGGCCGGAAGTGTTTGGCGGAGCGGGAAAGGTCTTCTGGATGGAGCCCATCGGTGGGGATGATCTGTCAGGGGCGCGATCACCGGCTGACTTTGCTGAATTCGGCGAAGAGCGCGCGGTGTTGCGAGGTGCGGCTCGGTTCGGCCTCATGACGAAGTGTTTCCCAGTGCCCCTTCGAGTGTAGCGCGTAGTCGATGCGCAGCCAGGGCCGGAACAGAGCCAGCGGGTTGTTGGTTTGTCCGGGGAAGGTGTAGCCGTAGCCGTGGCCAGCCTCACTGTGGCCATCCACCAGATGCTGGCAGAGCGTGCGATGGAAGGGGCCGAACGGAGGGTTGTTCAAGTCTCCCACCAGGATGACGGGGATCGTCTCCCGGCCAATCTGGTCGGAAACCTGGCGGATCTGCTGCAGCGTGATCTCCCAGTAAGCTTCACGATTGTGACGCTTCTGGGCGAAGGGCGTGCCGGGGATGCCAAGCACCCCTGAAAGGAATCCACCATTGCGTTCCGACAGCAACATGCCCCGGTGAGTGGGGAAGTGCATGTTGTACACCGCAATGCGGGTGCCCACCCAATCGAGTTCAAACCGGGCGCCGAGCTCGGTGCGCTCCACTTTACCCTCCTTGTTGGCTGGGTGATTGAAGACGATCGGCTGGGTGTTGAGGATGGGAAACTTGCTGAGGAGGAGGAACTCGCCTGAACTGGAACCGTGGGAGAACTCTTTGTACCCGTCCGCTTCCAGGTAGGATTGAGCCCGGCCGCCGGAATCCTGCAGAGCGAGCAGGTCGGGTTGGTTTTGGTTTTTGAACGGCTGGAGGCTGGTGCCCTGGCTCTGCCCCCGGTTATAGGTCATCACCTTCAGGGTGCGTGAGCCTTGAGCGGCGGAGGAGCCAAAGTTCAGCTCATAGCCCAGAGCCGGTCCGAGAAAACATAGGAGGGCCAGAAGCAGGGGCAACCCTGTGCGAAGGGTGTCAAAAAGCAGCGCTGGCGCAATCATGATCAGCCCCGGGATGGACCAGAGCCAGGAGGGAAGGAACAGCAAGAAAGCCGGTGTGGGGTTGTGCTGCCCCACCCAATGGACGGCGAGAGCTGCCAGAAGCAGCCAGGCCAGACTCAACCATGAGAAAAAACGGATGGCACTCCGGATGAGGCTGAGGAGCCAACGGCACCCCTGCATGGGAGTGACCGGAGGGGTGTCGCCGGAGGAGTTGGCTGAGCCGGACATCGGGCGCCGAACTTGAAGAGCCGTGTCAAATGCCTATCGGCTGGAGGGCGCACGGCTGTCTGCCGGATCCAGCAACGGGGGCGACTCAGACGGGGTCAGATTTCTTGGGCGGGGCGTAGTTTCCACCTGCTCCTGGGGCGAACTCGCTGGCGCTCCCGTATGATGTTTGAAGATGGAAGCAACCACCATGGTCAGCGTGATCAAGACAGCGAGGGCAACCAGGGTTTCGAGCAGGGTAAAACCGTTCTGATGCCGCCAGGAGGAGACAGGGAGGCTGGCCGATGAGGAGACGGAGAGGCGACGCATAGAGGCAAGAGCGATCAAAGGCGGGTGTCCCATCGCCGTGAAGGGGCGGGAATGGGGACCTGCGGGCAGATGGAAAACTAGAGGCCGCGGCTCACGCCAGATCCGCGGGGCGGCACGCTGGCATTGGTTCCGCCGCCGAAGTAGGGGTACTTGTATCCCGGTCGGCCGACGCACCCGCTCAACATGCAGGCGATCAGAAGAAAGAGGACAATCCGTGGCTTGGTAAAGTTGCTCATGGCGTCGGGCGGATTTGAACAGCGCCTCATTACCGCTGGCTTGGCAAAAACCAAGAAGAGAAAATGAGAAAATGCGATTTGGTTACGCAAGTGGGGAACGCAGGTGGCTTGGAAGCTGCTTTTTTGGCCATCCAGGGTCACTTGCCCGGAATTGACGTTTAGTTGGCAAAACTTGGGCTTGTCAGTCGTCGAAATCTGCTTTTTATCAATGAGTTGTCGTTTTTTATCTAAATCCCAGTATGCGAGAAGCCGCCGTAAATCTTCTTCAGCTCAAGGTGCAAAACCTGATTGACCCCATCTATTGGGCAATCGTGTTTGCATGGTTGGGGCTGGTCGTTACCAGCCTGGCCAGCATTTGGGGACGGGTAACGAGCAACACTTCCAAGCTATTCTGGTCTGCAATAGTTTTGTTTCTTCCATTAGTGGGCCTTTACATTTATTTGTTCTATTGCTTATTTGCGGCCGACTACTCGGCCTTTGAACGATTTGGCTTTTTCAGGAGAAAGCTTCAGGACTGACTGCGCTATGGCCCCCACTCGCCCGCCCTATTTCTCCCGCACTCAGCTGGCCATCCTGCTGTCCTCCGCTGCTTTTGTTGCTGCGCCATTGAGCGCTCAGCAAGGTGGGAACACGGTGGCAGTGAACCTGCTCCTTCCTCCAGCCTTTCAAGCTGCTGAAGGGGCGGCTCCGCTGGGCGATGCCCCGCCGAACCTCCGGCCACCTGAGTTCGAGACCATTCAGCCGCTGCCTCCCTCTGCGAAGCCAGCAGCGCCCGTCCCGGCTCCCTCACCCGCGGTTCCGGTCACGCCTGTCCCGGCTCCGGCACCCGCCCCGGCCCCAGCTCCAGTGGTTCCTGAATTGACGCCACCGTCGTTCACGCCAGAACCGGCTCCGGCTCCGGCCCCGACAGTGGTTCCCGCGATCTCTCCGACTTCAGTAGTGCCTCTGGATCCCCAGGTGGCACCCGCGATGTCGGTACAGAGTGCCACCAAGGAGCCCGCTCCGTATCAGGCCAGGCAGGTCGAAGAAGCGCCTGCTGAAGTCAACACTGCCCGTGAGACCATGGTCACGACGCAGTCGGATTCCTATTATGAAACCGCTCCGGCGGTTCAGGCTCGCCCAATGGGTCGGCGGTCGACCGGTGCAGGCCGCGTGATCGGCCAGCGTTATGAGGTGCCTCAAGCGTTGAGCCAGTCCCGTTTGGACAGCCCGATGCGGCCGATCCCTCAAAATTCTGCCGCCCCCTCTCAGGGTGGTTATTTCCCGACCCAGGCCGAGTCTCCCATTCTCGCGGGTGGGAATGCTGACTATCCCCGTGCCAAGGGGGACAGGGGGTATTGGGCCTACTCGGGTCTCTGGCCGGTACGGTCGGCTCCAGACAACTACTATCAGCGCAATGGAGCATTCTA
Source organism: Verrucomicrobium sp. BvORR106 (assembly GCF_000739655.1). Classification (GTDB taxonomy): domain Bacteria; phylum Verrucomicrobiota; class Verrucomicrobiia; order Verrucomicrobiales; family Verrucomicrobiaceae; genus Verrucomicrobium. The sequence goes on from NZ_BATR01000092.1 coordinate 68,050, forward strand.
TGATCGTTTGGAGCGCGGGCTTCGAACGGTGATGCCCTCCAATAACGCGTTGTATCATTCGCCTGATCCGGACTTCCTGACCGTTGATTTGGACTACGGGTTTGGGATCTTCTCCGAAGACATTGCAGAAGACCGGGTCATGCTGAAGCTGGGCCCGTTGTACCTGGATTTCTTGGGTGTGTCGGCCTCCATGCTGTACACGGACTACTCAGGAGATGCTCCCTTGCCGGACGGCGTGGAAGATGACGGCTGGATCAGCATCATCGGCATTCCGATTCGTGCCGCCCTGCGGATCACGGACAACATTTACATCACGTCCTCGATGTTCTTCTACTTCCTGCCTGGGGAAGGGGAGGTGGGGTTCTCCACGGGGATTGGTTCTGGCTGGGCTCTCGGCACGAACGCCCGGCTCAATGTGGAGTGGGAGAACGGTCCCTGGATGTTCCGTCTGTATGACTACTTCGGGGTGTCCAACTCGCTTGCCGACTTCTATGAAGGTTGGGAAGTCGGGGAAGTGGATGCGGTGGGTCGCTACCGCTTCGGTTCGGAGATTCTCGATAGCAGTTCGCGCAACGAATCGTTCTGGGATCCACGCTTTGGGGGATACCGCAACGACATCGGCTTCGAATTCCAGCGCCCGTTCCAGAACGAATGGTGGCTTCTCGGTAACGTGATCCATTCTGACTACTGGGCTCAGTCGGACTTTGATGATCACACCGACATGGATCAGTTCAACCTGTTCTACAGCTACATGGGGGATGACTGGATGTTCGCCCCGAGCTTTGGCTACCAAGGATCTACTCCTGACCATTTCGACACCATGTCCCATCAGGTGTTCGCCCGCGTCACCGGACGCGTGACGGAGTATCTCTCCCTGTATGGTCAGGTGGGCTACTTCTGGCAGAACGGTGAAGATGCCTCGGAAGATGGTTCCTTCACCTGGGACGTTGGGGTGAGTCACGACCTGACGCAGTACACCCGCCACTCCCTCTCCGGCGGCCAGGTGTACACCCTCTCCGAGCAGCTTGACGAGTACCTTGGCCAGTACGTCCGTTACACGATCAACCACTCGGTCAACGAGCGTCTCCGCCTCGGGGCCTACGGTCAGTATCAGGACTCCCGCCGCCTTGGCGATGGTGCAGAATTCCAGGGTTGGACCCTCGGCGCGAACGTCGGCTACAGCTTGGGTGACGACACCGGAATCACTGCTGGTATCACTTATCAGAACAATGAAGCCGCCGAGGAAGGCACCACCGACGAGGAAATCTGGATCTACTATGCTACGATCCAGCGTCCTCTTCTGGCTCGCTTGAACGCTAACGTCACCTACCAGTATCTGGATCAGCGGGGTGCGAAGGGCAGCAATGTGAAAGAACATTTGTTAATCATGGGTGTTAACTACGTGTACTGATCCGACGCCCATCTCCTTGGACTCAACTCTCCCCTGAAGCTCAACCTCCTCTGACATGAAATTATCAACCAAGGCCATCTGCTCCTTCGCGGCCCTGACTGTCACGGTCTCCACCCTCCTGAGTGGCGAGCCCCAAAGCGGTGGCGGGATCTCAAACCGGCAAAAAGGTTCGGAAACCAAACAGGATCTCCCTGGTGACTTCCATTCCTACTACGGTCAGAAGCTCAACCGCTATCGTGACCTGAACCGTCGCATCGCCCGTATCGATCTGGATGCTGACCTCAACTATGACGGCTCCATCCGTCAGGGTGATCAGCAGGATCAGGGCGGCTTTGAGCAGACACCTCCCGGGCTGATCCTTGGGGAAGGTGAAATGTCCAAGATCGTGGTCGAAGTGAAACCCTATCGTATCGACTTTGACGGTGATGTGGTGGTGGGCCTGGAAGTTTGCGGCATCAACCGTGCGGCTGAGTCAGGCGAGTTTGGTTCCTTCGAAGAAGAGCAGCAGGCTGTGGGTCGCGTTCGCGTTTGGCGTGACGCCGCTCGTACGGAGCTTCTGCTCGACTCCGCCAATCCTCAGATGCGCCTCATCGAGTTCGCGATCAGCGCTGATCGCTATCCCGCCAACCTTCCGAGCATCATTCCCCGGTTCGTTTACGTGGAAGGTGTGAAGCCATCCGGTGCCTATCTTGGTGACATTCGCCTTCTGGGTACGGTGGCGCATCGCGGCAAGGGTGATCCCACCCGTGGCGTGGATACCCCCAGCCCTCCGCTCAAGCTTTTCCGTACTGCCTTCGATCACATCCTGATCACGGTGCAAGAAGAGCCGGTTCGCAAGGATTTCGTTAACAACAACGCCGAAGGAGTCTGGGTCAGCCCTGCTTCACGTTCGACGAAATAGTCCTTCACCGGAGTTCCAGATCTGAAGCCAACGGTTAGCTAGTGCAAGTGTTGCATTTTTGACGCCGAAGGCGACTTTTGCGACCGCCAGGTTATTGGCGGTCGCTTCAAATTTGGTGCCATGTGAACGTTTTTTTGACAGCGCTTCCGTGACAGGCATCGAGATTGCACCCAAAGTTTCCAAGGCCCTCGCAATTTAATGTCGAAAACTGTTCTGATGCTTTGCTCCCAGCCCACCCTCTCCTCACCCGGAAAACCCGCTAAGTTTAGCAGAGTCGCACGGTGCGCCGCCGGCATGTTGGTCTTTGTGAGCGCGGCGCTGGTTTCTTGCAAAACGAAGCCAGCTCTCGACACCCCGCATTACGACCCCAATTCGGCACCGAGGGTCCAGGCTCCCACGGATCCCAAGAACATCCCGATTCGCCCCGGTGAAACGTTGGACGTTTACGTGCTTGAGGATGCCACACTCAACGGCGGCTATACGGTTCGGGCCGAGGGGCACATCATCTTCCCCACGATGGGGAGAATCCAGCTGGCTGGCTTGACGCCCACCCAGGCAGAAGCCCGGATGAAAGAGCTCCTGGAGAGCCAGAAGCTGCGGGTGGCTACCGTGATCTTGGACCGGACCTCCATGGTGGGTTCCAATCAGGCCAACGCCACGACACAGCAGATGCTGGTGTACATCACCGGCAAAGTGGCCCGCCCTGGGCAACACAACCTGACGGTGGAAATTGGCAAGACCATGGGAGTCTATGAGGCCATTTTGATCTCAGGTGGATTTGCCCGCTTCTCCAATGAAGCCAAGGCTTATGTCCTACGGCAGGCTGCTCCGTCGCAGCCCAAGCAGAAGATGCCGCTCGATCTGAAAGCCGTGGCCGAGGGCAAAGCGTCAGACATCCCCATCCGAACGGGGGATATCGTGGTGGTGCCAGAAAAAGTATTCGGATTCTAGAGACTCAAGCCGCTTTTTGGGTCTTCCCAGTTAGCCGATCAATCCACCTTTTCAGAGACGCGACATGCAGACCAGTAATCAGAAAGCCCTGCCGGTGGGGCTGAATATTCTCACCCAAGTTCTGGGCTATCTCAAATACGGCCGCCTGATGGTGCTGCTGATGATTATGGGGTGCCTTTTGGGGGTCTGTTATTTCATGTTCACTCCCTCGGTGTACTACTCCCGGGGGTTGATTGACATGAAGTTCTTCGCACTGCCGATCACCTCGGACAGCATTGAGGCGATCAGTCAGGCCCGTGCCCAGCGCAATGTCGCGGGTCAGCTTGGCTCCCGCCAGATGTTGGCCTGGACGGCTCACCGGCTCGGTATCGGTCAGTCCACAGACAGCTATGAAAAGCTGCGTGAGGGCCCGCTCCGCAAGGTGTCCGTCGGCATTCTCGACTTTGCGACCCTTCAAGTGGACGTGTATTCGCCCCATCCTTGGGTGGTTCGTGAATTCCCCAAGGCTCTGGTGGACCAGTATGAATCTTACTATCGTGAACAGCGTCTGGCCTGGATGGATGTGGCGGTGAAGAAGTACCAGGATGAACTGGTGCTGCTGAAGCAGAAGATCGACGCCAAGCTCAAGGGGCAGGTGGACTTCGAGCGGACGAACACCATCACGGAGTTGATGATCGAACAGAACGCCCTGGCTCAGGTGCCGGTGGATCTGCTTCGAGCACAGCACAAGCTCCGCAAGTACGACGATGTTCGCAGTGTCATCACTGCGCGGCGGGCAGTCGGGCTCGATCCCTTGGAGGAGCTTTCGATTCTTGAAAATGCCAAGACCATTGCTACGGAGAAGAGCACGGTCGGTCAGGTGTTGCCCGCCTCCGGCGACATGAAGGATGCCTTGACCCATCCAGCATTGGCTTTTGGCCTGCCCACAGCTCAACAGGTGGTGGTGCAGCCCAACATGATGGAAGGCCTGCGCGCCTGGCAGCAGCTGGAGCGTGACAAACGGACGGTGGAGAAGGAAGTTGAAGAGGCCTCGCGGACCTACCTTGAAGATCACGACGTGATGAAGAAGCTGCGGGAGAAACTCCGGCTCATCAACGAAGGTCTCACTGCGGAGCTGGATGTGGAGCGCAAACGTTTCGACGTGGACTATCGCCGGGTGCAGCAGGAGATTGTGCAGTTGGAGACCAAGATCCCCGAGTATGCCAAGTCCACGGAGAAGCTAAACAAACTCCGTCAGGAATACACCCTTGGTCAGGAGGGGGACCTTGCCTGGAGCAAGGCCTACACCGACCTTTCCAAGCTGGTGACGACCATGGAATTCGGTGTGGACAAGGAACGCGTGGACATCCGGTTCCGTGAGTTTACCACCCTGCGTGACGAGGATCCGGTGAGCCCGACCAAGTCCAAGCTGGCGATGATGGCGATGGTTCTCGCCATCGGCCTCGGGTTGGGAGTTCCCTTCGCCTTGGAGCAGTTGAACGACCAGTTCACCAGTCTCGAGGCCTTTGAAAAGGCGACCGGCATCAAAGGCATCGGCGTGGTTCCCAAGTCCACTCCGGAGATTCTGGAGAACATCACCCGGCCTGTGGAAGATGGTTCCAAAAAGCCTAACAACGTCCTGGAGTGTTATCGAGTGATCCGGGCCCACCTCGCTCTCCAAGCAGGGAACAAGGAGGGGGCGAAGGTGATCATGCTCACGAGTTCCCGTCCGAGCGAAGGCAAGACCACCACGTGTGCCAACCTCGCATGGGCCTTCCAGTCTTCGGGCGCGCGGACGCTGCTTGTGGACCTCGACTTCCGTCGTGGCCGTGTGCACCGTCTGTTCAGAGAGACCCGCGGTCCTGGCCTGTGCCAGGCGTTGACGGGTGAAATGACGTTGGAAGAAACCAAGCGGCACACTCCGCTGCCTCTTCTGGACTACTATTCCCGTGGAGACACGGTGGCGGGTTCATCGGAACTGCTCTGCCGTCTTGGTCTTGAGCAGGCGATCGAAGAGTGGAAGCACGACTACGACTGGATCTTGCTCGATACACCTCCCGTTCTGGGCTTGAGCGAGACTACCTCTCTTCAACGTGTGGCCGACGGTGTGGTCATGGTTGTGAAGTCCGAGATCACTCATCGCCGGGACGTGGTCGAAGCCATCGGTCACATCCAGAAAGCCGGTGCCAAGCTCTTCGGTGTGGTGCTCAACAGCGTGGACCTTTCCAAGATCTCAAACTACTACAACTACTACTACTCTTCGGCGCACTACTACCAGATGTTCGAGGACGAGGATGAAGGTCTGTCGCAACCTCAAACCCGCAATGCGGGCAAACCCAAGGTGCGCATCTCCAGCACTTCATTGAAATAGTTTCCTGATCCCATCCCCTCTTTCCAGAGGGGGAATTCAGCTGGTCACTTTAGCCCCTGTCACCTCACGGTGCGGGGGCTTTGTACAGGTAGTCGCGATAACGCTCAGGATCTCCTGCGTGCCCGTCCTCGGCGGCGTGAAGCATGTTGACCATCTCGCGGCTGGTGACGTGGTGGAGCTGGATCTTGCTGCCGTTCGGGAGCTGGTTTTTGGCGGCGGAGTGGAAGGCTTCCGCAGGCGATCCCAGGAGCGTTTTGTAGTTGCGTGAGATGCCGCCGTGAGTGTGCAGCTTGACGAAGATCCAGGGGGCTCCTCCCACCACGCTGGGGCAAAGCTCCAGCCAGAGCGGCCAGCGACCTGCGTTCCAGGGATTCGCGCCAGAGACCTCGGCGTTCTCCACCCGGGGAATGAGGTTCCATTTCCGTCGGTTCCAGTTGAGTCCCAAGGGACCCTGCACCAGGAGCAGATGATCGTCCCGATCCCGTAGCCCCGCGGTTGCGCCCTTCTTTACCGCTGTGCCGACATCATGGGAGTTCGCTGCCGACGTGTCTTGCGCGTAGTAGATGGAGTTGATGGTGCGCGTCTGCGTGAAGTGTGGCGCAGAAGGCATGGTGAAGTCGGCATAGCAGCCCTTGCGCCGCAGGATGCCCAGTTCATGGGGGACTCCGCAATTGCGCCCATCCGCATCGCCACAGTTGTTGATTGCCCAGTTGCCGTGGATGAAGCCAAAGCGGACTCGCCCGTCCTGATCTTTTCCCAGGCAACCTAGGCGACGGAGGTCGGCGATGCCCGCATCGAGTTTTTCCTCGAGCCCCGCGGCGGTGTCATGGTGATGGTGCAGGTGCACCTCCACCTCGCTCCCAGTCCGGCGACAAAGATTGGCCAGGTTGCTGACGATTTCCTCGTGGTGCTGTTCCACGGGATAGAAGAAGGTGTGCTTGTACCCCACGCCCGCGGCGTCCCGATAGCGCTCCGCAAGGTCGGGCAGGCGAGTGTTCCATTCCGCCATGGCACGGCGAGCCCCTTCCAGGTCCGTGTCATGAAACGGCTCAAAGTGATCACAGACCGCGAGCATCACGTGCCACGTCTCATGCTCCTGCCAGCGACGACGGGTGCGGTTGAGATAGGGGGTGAGCCAGCGGTCAAAAGCTCTCAGCATGGAACAGAGTCAGGGAGTGGGTGGAGGGGAGCGACGGGCGGGCGGTTGCCGCCAGAGCCGGTTGGGATCCTTCAGGGAAGCCAGCCAGGCAAACAGCGCGCGGAGGTTGGCGGTCTGGAGAAGGAGAAAGCCGGCGGGAATGGAGAGCGCCTTGTGTTTGATGCCTGGGAAAAGCATGCCCGCCGCGGCGAGGGCATAGCACAGGACTTGACCTGCAAACGCTGCCACAAACAGCGGGTGACGAAGAAGTAGCACCGTGACCATGAGCAGCAGCCCCAGCATCCAGGGCACGGCGAGGCGGAGATACTTGTGCGAGATCACCTGCCACCAGATGGGACATTTCCCGGGAATCAACCAGACTGGATGGCGCACCAGCATTTGATAGTTGCCCGCCAGAGTGCGGAGCTTGCGGCGGCTCTCCACTTCAGGATCGAGCGTCTGTGGATCAAAGGCCCGGGCGGCCGGATTGAACAGGACTCTTTTGCCCTGTATCACCGCTTGCATGGGGAGCACCACGTCATCGAGGAGCGTGTCTGGAGGCAGAGGACGATAAAGATCCCGTCGCAAAACATAGATGGCCCCGGTGCAGCCCACCACCGAGTTGAACTGTCCTTCCCATTCACGGAGCTTCTTCTCCAGCTTCCAGTACAGATCCACGCCCTGGCCGCCTCCTGCCTCAGAGCCCGCGATCTCCAGCGATCCGGACACTGCGCCGACCTCTAGATCGGCAAACGGAGCAGCGAGATGCTGAATAGCATTCTGGGCAAAGGTCTGGCGGGCATCGCAAAACACGAGGAGGTCGCCCGTGGCCACGCTCGCAGCGGCATTGAGTCCGGCGGGTTTGCCGGATTTCATTGGCTGCTCCAAAACTTTGACCAGGGGGCTGGTCTTTCGGGCCACATCGGCCGTTTGGTCTGTGCATCCATCGCACACCACAATGAATTCCACAGGGCCGGGCCAGGTCAGGGAGGCGAGGTTTTGCAGCCGTGCTTCGATGCGGGCCGCCTCGTTGTGCACGCAGAGCAGCACGGAAAAGGTGGGGGACGGTCCCGAGTTGCCTGGCTTGAGGGAGCGGGGGAACTTCCGGGCCAGCAGGGCCATGAGCACCGGATAGCCTACGTGGACATAGGCCAGCAGCAGCACGAGTCCGGCAAAGACAGCCATGGCCAGGAGGTCGCTCATGGATGGCAAGGGGGGCTCAACGCTTCTGGAACACCAGCAGATACTGGCCGCCCAAAGGGAGTCCGGAGAGGGAAGGTTCGCTGGGGCGCAGGAAGGCCAGGGACGAAGGGTAGATGAAGTAATAGGTCCGGTCGAGGAACGTGAGTCCGCCGGAGGAGACCAGCTTTTTGGCCTCCAGAGGCCAGAGCATGATGGCGTCCCGGTCAAAGGGGACCAGGCGCATCAGCAGCCGCACGATCGGGTTCCACGGATTGTTCTCCCAGAAAGCGAAGACCCCACCGGGCTTGAGGATGCGGACGATCTCCTGAACGCATCCGGCGCGATCCGCAGGCGGAATGTGATGGAACACCCCGTTGCAAAAGGCCATGTCCACGGAGCTGGAGGGAATACCGGCCAGATCGTGGGTGAATGAGATGCGGGCGGTCCCTGGGCCTCCGTCCTGACCGTGTGTGCGCGTCGCCTCGGTGACCGACTCCGTGGAGGGATCGAAGCCGAGGTAGTCGTTAATCCCTAGAACTGAAGTGAGCTGCGGGGCGGAGGTGCCGGTGCCGCAGCCGTAGTCCAGGCAGCTTTTGGGCTGGCCCAGCTTGAGGTCGGCCAGGCGCTGTTGCAGCCAGCGCACGCGGCCTTCCGCATAGTACTCCTTTTTCTCCCCTGTGAACTTCAGCCCCTTGTTGAGGGCGGTGTCATAGTCTCCGGCAAACTCGTCGAACTCCTCCTGACGGGCTTTGGCTGGGGACGGTTCGGAGGGCATGGAAAGGAGAGGTCAGTGGGGGCGTGGGCGTGTGCCTAGCTGTACGGCGGAATGGGCAGGATCACAAGTTGTCCCAGTACCACTCCAGCGCCTCGCTCAGACCGTCGGCGACTGAGTGAGTGGGCTCGTAGCCCAGCAGCCGCTGCGCCTTGTAAATGTCCGCCATGGAATGCTGGACGTCACCCGCGCGAAAATCGCGATAAGTCGGGGTCAGGCCGGCGAGCTCTGGGGCGAGGCGGGCCACGGCGTCTCTCAGCGAGTCAAAGAGTTCGGTCAGGGTGGTGCGTCCTCCCAGGCCGACGTTGAAGGCCTCACACTGCAGATCGGGGTGCTCCGCCGTCGCGGCCAGGATGTTGGCCTGCACCACATTCGCCACATAACAAAAGTCACGGGTCGTGCTGCCATCGCCATTGATGAAGACCGGCTCCTGTTTGCGCAGGAGGGAAATCCAGAGGGGGATTACCGCGGCGTAGGCACCATGCGGATCCTGCCGGGGGCCGAAGATGTTGAAGTAGCGCAGTCCCACGCTCTCCAGTCCGTGACATTTTTGAAACGTGGCGGCGTACACTTCATCCATGTACTTGCTCGCCGCGTAGGGCGAGAGGGGGGTGCCGATGCTGTCCTCACGCTTGGGCATGACGGGGTCATCGCCATACACGGAGCTGCTGGAGGCGTACACCACACGCTTGAGACCGTGCTGGCGGGCGCTGATGAGCAGGTTCAGGAAACCCGTGACGTTGGCGTCATGAACCTCGCGCGGCTTTTCAATGGAGAGCGGTACCGAGCCGATGCCAGCCTGGTGCAGGACGTGATCGGCACCTTCCAGAAAGGCGAGACAGTCGTCGAGCAGCCGCACATCGCGTTCCGCGAAGGTGAACCTGCTCCAGGCCTCTGCGCCCACCGCCTGCTGCACCTGTTCCAGGTTGTGCCGTTTGCCCGTCGCGAGATTGTCCACCCCCACGACGGTCTGGCCGGTGCGGAGGAGTTTTTCGACGAGATGGGAGCCGATGAATCCCGCGGCCCCCGTGACCACCCAGCGGAGTGGCTTGGCTTCGAGGGAGGAGAGAACGCTCTGGTACCGGCTCATTTGCTTGATTGGACTAGGGTTGCAGCGCGCCCTGCTTCGACTTTTGCCGGGGCGCTTGCAAGGATAAATTTGCACATTCGAATTTCTCGCGGCATGCATGGCGCGCCTCTCAAACGTTCGCACCATGAGCCACTCTGGACCTGAACCTGTTTCCACGCTGCAGACCTTCCCCGAGCCGGCTGCCGGGCGGGGGTGGGGTGTCTGGGCCCTGACCTGGGCGGCTTTCTTTTGCGTGGCGCTGTTCCTCCAGTGGCGGGGCAGTGCCCACGGCAGTGATCTGGGCGGAGATCCTGATGAGGCGGCTCATGCTGTGACCAGCCTCATGGTGCGGGATTATCTCTTTCAGGCACCCGGGCAGCATCCGCTCCGGTTCGCGGAGCAATACTACGACCGTCTGCCCCGGGTGGCGCTTGGGCACTATCCGCCGGGGTTCTACGCGCTCGCGGGAGTCTGGCTCGGGTTCAAGCCCACACAGGGGGCTCTGTTGATGTTGCAGGCTGTGCTCCTGGCAGCGCTGGGGACGGCAACCGCCCGCGTGGGAGCGAAGCTCGTCGCACCATGGGTGGCCGTGGGGGCTGGTCTGCTGGTGATTCTCGCCCCTCCCATCCAGCAGCTCGTGTTGCTGGTGATGTCGGATTTGTTTCTTGCGTTGGCATGTCTGGTGGCGACCTGGGCCATGGCCGCCTTTTTGGAGCGACCCTCAAAGCGGCTTGCTCTTGGCTTCGGCTTTGCCGCTGCGCTGGCCATCTTGATCAAAGGTTCCGGCCTTATGCTCGCTCTGGTGCCGCTTTTGGCGATTGCCATTTCGGGCCAGTGGCGGCTCGTGCTCCGGCCTTCACTCTGGCTGGCTCCGGTGCCGGTGGTGCTTTTTGCGATGCCGTGGCAGCTCTTTTCCTACAAGTTCACGAAGGAAGGCATGAGCGGACTGCCCGTGACCGAGCACTTTCGGCGCGCCTTCGGTTACTATGGCGATGCCGCCTCTCACTATCTCGGTTACCCGGTGCTGGTCCTCCTCGGCGTGGCCGCACTTGTCATGTTGATCGGCTGGCTGAGAGGCCGACGCCCCTCAGCCTATGAGTCAGCGCTGTGGGCGTTGCTCTTTGCAGCACTGGTCCTGATCTTCACCGTGCCCGCCGGTATGTCGGCCCGCTATCTGGTGCCTCTCGTGGCTCCAGCGTTTCTGCTGCTGGCACACAGTGTGTGCGTGTGGAGTCGGGAGTTGTCCTTGCGACCTGTTTGGATCGGTGGAGTGGTTGGCCTTGGTGTCTTGGGTGGCTCGCTGGTGACGACTGGGCAATGGATGCCGAAGGACAAGAACGTGCACGGCTACACCGCGGCCGTGAATGCCATGGTGGCCACGCTGCCTGCCTCGCCCCCGCAGGCGGACGATGCGTGGCTGGTCTGTTCCGACGCGAGGGGGGAAGGCGCGCTCACCGCCGCCGCCGCGTTTGATGGGCTGGTGCGGCAACACCCTCATCTCCGCGTGCTGCGTTCCACCAAGGAGCTTGCCAGCATGGACTGGCTTGGGCGGGACTACACACCTGCATTTGCGACCGAGACCGCCTTGCTGGAGCATCTCACGAAGAAGTCCGTCAGCTATGTGGTGATTGACGAAGGCGTGCCTGAGTCCAACCGCATGCCCTACTACGCCCAGCTCAAACGGGCGCTGGAACAGTCGGGCTCCGGCTGGCTGCTCTCTCATTCCCTGCCGGTGGTACGTGGTCGTGAGCAGGGCACGCTTCTGGTGTATCTTCGTGATCATTCTCCTTAGTGGGGATGTGCCTAAAGTTTAGCCCTGTTCTGCATGCGTCCCCGGTTGCTCTTTGTCTCCAATCTCTTTCCCGATACGAAGGAACCGTATCGTGGTCTGGACAATGTGACGCTGCTGCATCATCTGAAGGACCGCTGGGACATCCGCGTGGTCGCCCTCCGGCCCACGTTGAGCGCCTGGCGGGGAGCAGGGCTGGCGTTGTTGCCTCGATCCCAGGATGAGGTCTTCCAGCCGCGCTATGTTCCTGTACCCTATATCCCCAAGGTGGGCGACGCCTGGAACCCCGGGCTCATGCATCGGGCCCTGCAACGGGAGTTGGTGAAGGTGAAGGCAGAGGGGGCTTGGGATGTATTGCTGGCAAGCTGGCTGTATCCTGACGGGTGGGCGGCCACCCGGGCGGCTGCCTCAGCCGGCACGCCCTCCGTGCTGATTGCCCAGGGTTCAGACGTGCACAAGTATTTGAAAGTGCCCCGGCGCAAGCAGGCCATTCTAGAAGCCGTGGGAGCGAGCCGCGGCGTCATCACACGGAGCCGGTCCCTGGCGACACTGCTGGGTGAGGCGGGTGCGGAGAAGTCCAAACTCCATCCCGTGCACAATGGCGTGGATGTCTCCCTGTTTCATGGGGGCTCCCGGGATGAAGAGCGCGCCAAGCTGGGGCTCAAGGACAAGGCCACCGTCATTCTATATGTGGGCAATCTGCTGCCGGTGAAAAATCCCGAGCTGCTGCTGCGGGCCTTTGCCCGGTTGCGCGGAGGATGGCAGGGGGCACCGCTCCAGCTCCGGCTGGCGGGTAAAGGGCCGATGAGAGAGGGATTGGAAAAGCTGGCGGTTGAGCTGGGCATTTCAGACAGTATTTATTTCCTTGGTCCGCAGGATGCCGGACAGATCGCGTCCTGGATGAGGGCGGCGGATGTGCTCTGCATGAGCAGCCACAATGAAGGATTGCCGAACGTGGTGCTGGAGGCCATGGCCAGCGGACTGCCCGTGGTGGCGACGGACGTGGGCGGAATTCATGAAATCGTGGATGCCCCGTGGAAGGGCGCTCTCGTGCCGCCGGCAAAGGAGGAGGAGTTGGCTGCAGGTCTCCACCGTGTGCTGGAGGATGCCCCCGACCGGCAGCGCCTCGCGACCTATGGCTCCGGATTGTCCTGGGACGCCACCGCCCGGGCCTGCGACCGGATTCTACAGACTGCGTTGGAGTAGGTCTCTGAGGAACCTTGACGTTGCGTGGGGAATTCTCCACACTTCGTTGATGCCAGAAAATCCGGCACCTCAGATCCCGTCGAAACCGTCGGTCGTCCTGTCTCAGGAGTCTGGTGCAGATCTCTTTGCCCCATTCCCGGAGAAGGGGCAGCCATGGACGGAGGACGATCGGAAAAGACTGTTGCAGTTCTACACGAGCCATCCGGCGGTGATGTGGACTGGCACTGCATCAACCTTGCTGATGTACGGCTCGGTCGGACTGATTGCCTGGCATTTCTTTGTGGAGCGGTTCCCTGCCTACCGGCTCCAGCTTTGGCTCATCATTTGCGGATTGCTTGGAACCCTGTTCGCTGTCCTGTCGTCTCGGCTTTGTCCAAAAGAGGTAGCAGTGCACCGGCGGAGGGTGAAGAGCAGCCGGAATACCCACCTCCTGCTGGTGGGAATGAGCGTGGCGGTCTTGTTGGTAGCAGCTTGGCGGATGAATCTCTTCCATTAACGACGGTGAGGAGGGAAGGCTTGCCAGGGGAGGTTTTTTTGTGGTTGCATGGACTCCTCATGTCGCCCGTCTCGCATTCCTCCGTCGCTCCACGCGCCGTCCTCGCCGCATTTTTGGGATTGCTCTTGCTCCTCTGTCCCTCGCTCGTTTTGGCACAGGCGGTAGGAGAGACCCGTGTCGCCAAGTGGAAGGACGATCGCAAAGCCGCCTTCCTCCTGATGTTTGACGACAGCTGGCCGAGCCATGTGCAGGTGGCTGCGCCGGAACTCGTGAAGCGGGGCCTCATCGCCACCTTCTACATCAATCCGGGAAAAGGGGAGTACCTCAAGTATTCGGCCGACTGGCAGGAGAAGCTGTGGAAACAGGGCATGGTTTACGGAAATCACACCATGACCCACAAGGGAGTGAAGGATCTGGAGAACGCGGAGTGGGAGATCGGGGAGTGCGCCCGGATCATCCGGCAGATCTCGCCGGGCAAGCCGGACCGCCTGGTTTCCTATGGTCAGCCCGGGGTGGCCAAGGACGCCTGGAACATCACCCCCGCCCAGCTGGAGGAGTTGTTGAAGAAGCACCATATGATCGACCGGCCGCCCTTCACCGGGCATGGGGCGGTTTATCACCTGAAGACCACCGAGGAGATGCTGGCCCTGGCGGACAAAGCGATCGCCTCTGGCGGCATGGAGTACCTCGTGGTGCACGGCGTGGAGCGCACCACTCCACGTCTCGGGTATCAGGATTTCTGGCCACTGCCTCAGGCCGTCTTCTTCCCGTTGTTGGATGCGCTGAAGGAGCGGAGCGATCGTGGCGACCTGTGGATCACGGACCACATCTCGCAGCATCAGTATGAAACGGAACGGAACTCCGCTGCAGCCAAGGTGGTAGAGGCGGGTGACAAAGTCATCAAGCTCGAGCTGACCACCACGGCAGATCCCAAGTACTACGACCTGCCGCTCACTTGGGTGACACGGGTGCCCGCCGGTTGGAAGAAGGTGAAAGTCGTCCACGACGGTAAAGAACAGAAAGTGTCCGTGCAGCCAGATCAGACGGTGCGGTACGACGCCCTGCCCGATGGCAAACTGCTGCTGTTGCAGCAGGACGAAGGCTAGGGGGACGGCCGGTGTGTCGGGGGTGCGACACAAAATGAATTTTTCCCGTATCTCTTTCTGTCGGAATACGTTTAACCTCACGTATGCTCCGACTTCGAGTCACCGGCAACGGCTGTGCAAGCCGTCGGTGGCGCGTCCTCTGGTGTGGAATGGTGGCGGGTGGGTTCTTTGCTACGACCGCTTTGCTCCCGGCTCAAACGCTGGATCTGAAGCGTGTCTTTGACGAGCGTAACCTGCCCCCCGTGCGGGTGCTGATCCAGCAGGGCGAGTACCAGCAGGTGGCGCGGTTGAGCGAGCTGTACATTCAGAATGGTGCGCCTTCCCCCGGGTGGTGGGGGTTGCGGCTGGAGGCGCTTCGAGCCTTGGGGCGGAAGGACGACGTGCTGCGTGTCGCCAAGGAGGCGGCCCTTGCCCATGGCAATGACTTGAAGACGCTCATGGCCTGCCATGATGCCGTGTTGGCCTACGGGCAAAAGGATGCCGCTACCGGGTATCTCCAGCAGGTGAATGCCGCGGCCAAAAAGCAGACAGCCAGCCAGCTCACCGCCCAGGATCTGGTGGTGCTGGGGCGTGCCGCCCTCGCTGCTGGGGCGGATCCGCAGAAGGTGGTGGCGCAGTTCTACGTGCCTGCCAAAAAGAAGGACCGCACGCTGCTGGACGCCTATCTGGCGGGTGGGGAACTGGCGCTCCAGAAGTCCGACTTTGCCAAAGCGGCCGATGAATATCGTGCGGGCCTTAAAGAGCACAGCCAGAACAATGACCTCCGCTACGGCTTGGCGCGCGCTTTTCAGTCCTCGGACCGGAAGCAAAGCCTGACGCTGGCCCAGCAGGTGGTGGAGAGCAATCCCTCACACGCTGGAGCGCTCCTGCTGCTGGCGGAGTACTCCATCGGAGCTGAGCAGTTCACGGAGGCGGACAAGGCTCTTGACGCTGTGACCTCCGTGAATGGCGATCACCCCGAGGCCTGGGCCATGAGATCCGTGCTGGCCACCCTGGTCTCGAACCGGGAGAAAGAGGCCACGAGTGCGAGGAAGCAGGCGTTGGAAGCCTGGGCGCAGAATCCGGAGGTGGACTATGTCATTGGTCGCTGCCTGTCCCGTGCTTATCGTTTTCAGGAGGCCAGTGATCACTTGCGCGAAGCAGTGAAAATGGATCCGGGGCACCTGGAGGCCAAGCTGCAACTCTGCCATGCCCTCTTCCGCCTCGGCCGTGAGGACGAGGCCTGGAAGCTGGCCGAGGAGATCCGCAAGGCAGATGCCTACAACGTGCAGGCCTACAACATTGGTCTGCTGGAGGCGGAGATGAAAGGGTTCGCGGTAAGGACGGAGCCGGACTTTGTGCTGAAGATGCCGACGCGGGATGCGGCCATCTACGGCGATCGGGCCCTGCAGCTGTTGCGCGAGGCGAAGGAGGTGCTGTGTGCCCGTTATGGCTTGGTACTGGACCACCCGGTGCTGGTGGAGTTCTTCCCTTCCCAGCAGGATTTCGCCATCCGCACCTTTGGCAATCTGGGCGGGCAGGGCATCCTGGGGGCGTGCTTCGGTACGGTGGTGACGATGAACAGCCCGGGCAGCGTGGCGGCCAACCGCAGCAACTGGGAGAGCACGCTGTGGCATGAGTTCTGCCATGTGGTGACGCTGACGGTGACCCGCAACCGCATGCCCCGCTGGCTGAGTGAAGGCATCTCGGTGTATGAGGAGCAGCGGCGGGATCCTGCCTGGGGAATGCGCATGACTGGCAGCTACCGGAAGATGGTGCTGGACGAGAAGACCTTCACGCCGCTGAGCAAGATGAGCGGCGCTTTCCTGAACCCGGAGAGCAGTGACCACCTCATGTTTGCCTACTTTGAGGCGGCGCAGGCGGTGGACTGGATGATCGCCACCTATGGTGAGACGAAGTTCCAAGGAGTGCTGAAGGATCTGGCTGAGGGCCGGCGGATCAATGAAGCGCTGGACCGCAACATGGCGTCCGTGCAGAAGCTGGACGCTACCTTTGCCGTCCACCTCAAAGGGAAGGCCAAGCAACTGGCGGTCAAAGCAGACTGGACGGAGCCGGAGAAGGATGTGCTGGATGTGCGGGACGCCTCGGCCATGGCGGCGTGGCTCAAGGATCGGCCCAACAATCTCTGGGGGCTGCGACAGGCCACTCGCCGCTTGCTCGCCGGGGAGCGCTGGACGGAGGCGCTGGAGGTTTCGCGCAAGTTGATCGCCTTGTTCCCAGAAGACCCTGAGCCGACGAACGGCTATCAGCTCGCTGCCCAGGCCTATCGGGGGCTCAAGCAGCCCAAAGAGGAGGCTGCCATGCTGCGAGAGTGGATCGGGCGTACGGCGGATGCCTCCCAGGCGAGCCTTCGCCTGATCGAGCTGGAGACCGAGGCCCGCCAGTGGCCTGGAGTGCTCGTGGCGGTAAAGCGGTTACTCGCCATCGATCCCTTCCTGAAACGCCCGCACGAGGCCATGGCGGCGGCAAGTGAAGCTCAAGGGGATCGCGAAGGCGCGGTGGTGTCCCTGAAGCACCTCATGACCCTGGGCCCGGACAATCCGGTGCAGGTGAACTTCGCGCTGGCACGGCTCTTGCAGCCCACGGATGCGAAGGCCGCACGTCTGCACGTGCTGGATGCCCTGGCGGAGGCACCGCGTTTCCGCGCCGGGCATGAATTGCTTCTGAAACTTCAGCCTCCCGTGCCTGTTTCTGCTCCTGTGCCCGCAACCGCGCCAGTGCCAGTGCCAGTGCCTTCTCCTGCTCCCACCCCACCGCCGGTAGGGGCCGGAACCCCGCCTTCTGTGCCATGACGAAACGACGTTGTTTCATCTACCTCTGCGTCGGGCTCCTGGCCGGGCTGGGGGTGTTCCATGCCCAGGAGCCAGGCAAGCCCAAAAACTTTGGCATCACCGACGGCTCCGTGCCTGAGGACCCGCGGGATGCCATGCGGGGTGACTTCCCCATGTGGCCTGTCAGCAAGGAACTGCCCAATGACAGCTTCACCTTTGCCCGGGTGCGGTACAACTCCTACAATCATTGGGGCCGTCATGACAAGTGGACGACGGACTATCCCGATGCGGATCTAAACTTCGCCTACCGGCTCCAGCAGCTCACCGCTCTGCAGGTGGACCCGAAGGGGGCGATCGTGGACATCAAGGCGGAGCAACTGCGCCACTACCCCTTCATCTACATGGTGGAGCCCGGGGACATTTCTCTGACGGCGGATGAGGCGCGCACGCTACGCGAATACCTGCTCAATGGCGGCTTCCTCATGGTGGATGACTTCTGGGGCACCCATGAGTGGGACACCTTTTACACCGCCTTCAAACAGATCTTTCCTGAGCGGGAACCCGTGGAGCTGCCGCTGACGCACGAGATCTTTCACATCGTGTTCGACCTGAAAGTGAAGCCGCAGATCCCATCGGTGGGCGCGGCTATTGCGGGGCGCCGGCGCGGCATCACTTATGAATGGAACAAGCCCGGCTCGGAGGAGGTGCACTATCGCGGCGTCTTCGATGACAAGGGCCGCATGATGATGATCATCTGCCACAACACGGACCTCGGTGATGGCTGGGAGGAGGAGGGGACAGACCCCTGGTACTTCCGCGAGTTCTCCGAGAAGTACGCCTACCCGCTGGGCATCAACATCCTCTTCTACGCCCTTACCCACTGATACCCTCATGTCTGCTCTGCCGCCCTCCCTTCCCGCTCCGGTAGCCGCCCCTGCGCCTGTCAGTGAACAGGACCTCGAACGCAAGACTGTGGAGCTGCTGCACAGTGCGCATGATCGCATCCTCAAGGAGGTGTCCAAGGTCATTGTGGGTCAGAAGGAGGTGATCGAGCAGATGCTCATCGCCCTGCTGGCGGGCGGGCACGGCTTGATCACCGGGGCGCCGGGGCTGGCCAAGACCCTGCTCATCAACTCGCTCGCCCAGGTCTTCAGCCTCAGCTTCCGCCGCATCCAGTTCACCCCGGACCTCATGCCCTCAGACATCACGGGCACGGAGATTCTCGAGGAAACTACCGAAGGTCGTGACCTCGTGTTCCACAAGGGGCCCATCTTTGCGAACATGATCCTGGCAGATGAGATCAACCGCACCCCGCCCAAGACGCAGGCTGCCCTGCTGGAGGCCATGCAGGAACATCAGGTGACGGTGGCGGGGCAGACCTTCGTGCTGGAGGAGCCGTTTTTCGTGCTGGCCACGCAAAACCCGATCGAAATGGAGGGCACCTATCCTCTGCCGGAGGCGCAGCTCGACCGCTTCATGCTCAATGTGGTGATCGACTACCTGGCCGAGGATGAAGAGGTGGCGGTGGTGACGCAGACGACCTCACGCAAAGCCGAGCCCATCCAGCCCATCTTCTCCGGCGAGGATCTGCTGCGCTGCCATGATCTGGTAAAGAAGGTGCCGATCGCGGAGGAGGTGGTGCGCTATGCCGTGCGTCTGGCCTCGTCCACCCGTCCGCATCGGGAGCATGCGCCGGACTTTGTGAACGAATGGGTGAACTGGGGCGCGGGCACCCGGGCCAGCCAGTACCTCGTGCTGGGGGGCAAGACGCGGGCTGTTCTGCAAGGACGGGCGCATGTGAACTTCGACGACATCAAGGCCCTGGCGCGGCCTGTGCTGCGGCACCGCCTGCAGCTCAACTACCGCGCCGAGGCCGAAGGCGTCACGGTGGACAGCCTGATTGCCAAACTCATCCAGACCGTGCCGCTGCATCCTGTCGCGAAGTGATTCCGTTTTCATCTGCTGCTCTGACTCATGGCTTCCGCCCCTTCCAATGTTGATCTCGCCGCGCTCATGCGTGTCCGCTCTCTGGAGTTGCGGGCGCGTCTGGTCATGGAAGGCTTCTGGAAGGGGATGCACCGCAGTCCGCTGCACGGATTCTCAGCGGAGTTCAGCGAGTACCGCCAGTACGTGGTGGGGGATGATCCCCGGTTCATCGACTGGAAGGTGATGGCCCGCAGCGACCGCTCCTACGTGAAGAAGTTCGAGGAGGAAACCAACCTGCGCTGCCAGCTCCTGCTGGATGCGAGCTCCTCCATGGCCTATGGCTCGGTCGGCTTCTCCAAGCTGGACTACGCCGCCACTCTGGGGGCGACACTGGGCCTCTTCCTCAAGGAGCAGGGCGATGCCGCAGGGCTGACGGTGTTTGATGAAAAGATCCGGGATCACCTGCCGGCACAGGCCCGGTCTGGCCAGTGGCATGCGCTGCTGGTGAACCTGCAAAAGGCCGCGGCCTCCCCTGTGGCGGGCGGGCCACGGCTGCCCCTGCGGCCACTGGGGGAGATGATCCGCCGTCGGGCGCTGCTGGTGCTGATGTCGGACTTTCTCATGCCGCTCGATGGATTGGACCAGGACCTCGGGCTGCTCGGGGCCATGCAGCATGACGTGGTGGTGTTTCACCTCATGGATCCCGCGGAGTTGGACTTCCCCTTCACAGAGGGGGCGCAGTTTACGGATGCGGAGACGGGTCGGCAGTTGCTCCTCGATCCCACGACGGCACGGGCCTCGTACTTGAAGCGGCTCAATGCGCATCTGGAGCAGTTGCGGGGCATCTGTGCCCGCCAGGGGGCGGAGTACCGCCTCATTCGCACGGACACTCCTCTGGAGAAGGACCTCTTTGACTTCCTGCACGCTCGTCGCCATCTGGCGGCGCGTCACCGGGCCGCACCCCGCAAGGCCGCATGAACCTGTTGTTCCCATTTTTCCTGATCGGGATCGCGGCAATTGCGGTGCCCATCCTGCTGCATTTCCGCAGGCAGCCCCCGCAGAAGGCGGTGCCCTTCAGCTCGCTGATGTTCCTGGAGCAGACGCCCGTGCCCCCGCGCACCCGGCGCAAGCTGGAGGACTGGCTGCTGCTTCTGCTCCGCTGCCTGGCGCTGCTGCTGCTGGCGTTGATGTTTGCCCGGCCCTTCTTCCGCACCCGTGGGGACATGGTGGCCACGACGGGCACCACGTGGTGCCTGCTGGTGGACACGAGTGCTTCCATGAACCGTCCGGGGGCGAAAGAGGAGGTGAAGGCCCGTCTCGGTGAAGCCCTTGCCGCGGTGCGGGAGCAGGACCATGTCATGCTGGTGACCTTTGACCGCGAGCCCCGGGAACTGCTGGGTTTTGACGCGTGGCAGAGCCTGCCGGAGGGTGGGCGCAAGGCGGAGCTGCAACGGCTGCTGGATGGCGCGAAGCCGGGCTGGCAGAGCACGGATTTGGGGCGGGCACTGCGCTATGCCGCCGGTCGGTTCCAGGGGCAGGCAGGCGAGGGTTCACGTAAACAACGAATCGTGCTGGTGAGTGATCTCCAGGAGGGCTCGGCGCTGGAAGCGCTGCATGCGGACAGCTGGCCGGACAAGGTGACGGTCACGCCGCTGCTGGTGAAGGCCCCGTGGAAGGACAACTTCACCCTCTCCACGGCCTCGGTGGCCGTTGAGGAGGAGGCCGCCGCGGTGCCCGGCAAAGGGGCTGCACCCACGGGGGGTGAGGGCGCGATCCGCGTGCGAGTGACGAGCGGGCGCGAAGCCGCCAATGAGAAGTTCACGCTGAAATGGGCGGGCGGAGGAGAGTCCATTGAGGCCTCCGCGCCACCGGCAGGCACGCGCATACTTCGTGCGCCGGGGCGGCCTGAGGCGGCGGCGGCTGCAGATGGCGTGCTGCATCTGTCCGGGGATGCGCTGGACTTTGATAACCACCTCTATGTGGCCAAGGCCCGGACCCGGGAACTTCGAATCGTCTGCGTGGGCGACCGGCTGTCTCGCACAGATACGGCTTCTCCTTTGTTCTATCTCGTGAGGGCCTTCCAACCGACGACGGGGCTGAAACCGGTGATATTGGAAAAGACCTACCAGGAGCTGGGGCGGACGGATCTCCCCGGCACGGCGGTGGTCTTTGCGTTCGGGGAGGGGACAGAGGCTTCTGCGGCGTTGTTGAAGGACTGGGTGCAGACGGGCGGCGCGCTGGTGTATGTGGCCCAGGACGGGGACAAGGGCGGGCTGCTGCGGTCACTCACGGGAGAAGCCGGACTGGGGTTCAAGGAAGCAGCTTCGGGCGAGGCGCTGCTCCAGGATCTGGCGTTTGACCACATCACCCTGCGGGCGTTTGCCGAAGCGGGCGTGCGAGACTTCAGCAAGGTCCGGTTTTGGAAACATCGTCAGCTCGCCCTGGGAGAGCCTGCCGGCAAGGGCCAGGTGCTGGCACGCTTCGATGACCGCACGCCCGCGTGGATGGAATGGACGGTGGGGAGCGGGCGGATGCTCTATGTCGGTGCCAGCTGGACCGGGGCGGAGAGCCAGTTCGCCGTCTCCTCCAAGTTTGTGCCGTGGCTCTATGGCCTGCTGGATTGGGCATCGGGAGGCACTGCGATGGGCACGGTTTACACGGTGGGGGACAGCATCCCTGCCGCTGCGGGCAACTGGCAAGGGACGGTGTCTGTCACCGGGCCGGATGGAAAAACGGCGCTATGGGATGCGGCCAAGGAGCCCAGCTTCACGGGAACTTCCCTGCCGGGGATCTATCGCTTCGGCACGGGTGAGGCGGCGCAATCCCTGGCGGTGAATCTGGCGGCGGCTGAGGGGCGGCTGGCAGCGCTGCCCATGGAGCGTCTGTCGGAGCTGGGGGTGGCTTTGGAGCCCTCCCTGAGCGGTCGCGTGAGCGCGGATGCCGCCGCCGCGCTGGTACGCCGGGAGGATGCGCTGGAAGAACAGCGGCAGAAGATTTGGAAGGCTGTCCTGCTGGCAGCGCTTGTCGTATTGTTGATGGAGACCTGGCTGGCGGGCCGGCGTGAAGGGAAAGCCCGCACCCCTGAAGTACAACCTGCATAAATCTCACGCCATGAAAACGCCCTCTGTGCCCCACTTGCTCGCCAGGCGGTTCGAACCTCTCATCGAGGCGGAGCGCACGGTTCGCGGGTACAAGTTTCTCGCCACGGTGTGTGCCGTGGCCACGGCGGCCTTGACTCTCTACTGGCTGGGGTTGCTGCCGGTGCCGGCGCTGAGCGGCTCCAACAAGGTGCTGGTGCCGTTGGCGGCGTATGCCGGGCTGATCCTGATCGTGGCGGGAGGCTGGTGGTGGATCTCGCGCCGTCCGGTGGATCTGCTGGACCTGGCACGGGGGATCGAGGAAGAACATCCCGAGCTGCAGGCTGCCCTGCTCACGGCGCTGGAGAAGCCGGATGACGCCGCGCTTTCCCGCTACCTGCATGAGAAGGTGGTGAAGGATGCCGTGCGGCACGGGATTGCGCACGACTGGATGGGCAAACGCCGCCGCCAGCAGATGATGTGGTGGAAGAGTCTCGGCATGATCTCCGTGCTGGCCCTGGTGGCGCTGCAGATGCTGGTGTTGCTGCCCCGGCTGCGACCTGCCCCGGTGGTGGCGAAGGCGACCCCGCAGGCCCCGGTCGAGGTGCCGCCAGCCCAACTGGAAGTGGAGGTTCGCCCCGGTGATGCCGAGGTGGAACGCGGGACCCGCCTGGTGGTGGAGGCCCGTTTCAAAGGCGGCGTGCCTGAGAATGCGGCGATCGTGGTGAGTGCGGATGCGGTCGGGGAGCAGGAGCTGCAACGGGTGCCTATGAAGGCGGGGGTCGAGGCCTCTGCCTTCGGTGGCGTGATCACGAAGGTGGACAAGGACAGCTTCTACCGTGTGGCGTATGGGACGCAGTCCTCGCCCGTCTTTCGCATCACGACCTATGTGCACCCTGAACTGGTGCAGTCTGACGCCATCATCACCCCGCCGGCCTATTCCGGCCAGCCGGTGAAGGAGGTGAAGAAGACGCAGAATGTCACCGCGCTGGAGGGCTCCCAGGTGAAGTTCCGCATCAAGGTGAACAAGCCGGTGGCGCAAGCGGAGCTGTACGGCGAGGACAAGCAGAGTGTGCCGCTCGTGCCGGCCAAGGATGATCCGCTGATGCTGGAGGGCACCATGACGCCGGAGGCCACGCAGAAGTACCGGCTGCATCTGGTGGATGCACAGGAGCGCTCCAACAAACAGCCGCCGTGGTTCAAGGTAAACATTCTGGCCGATCAGCCGCCCAAGGTGGAGATCGTCTTTCCGAAGCGCGACCTCGCCGTGTCTCCCATTCAGGAGATGCCGCTTGAGGCCAAGGTGTGGGATGATCTGGGCGTGCGCCGCGCCGGGGCGGTCTTCATGCTGGGGGATCAGGAACGCGAGGTGCTGCTCTCTGGTGACAAGCTGGAAGGCAAGAAACACCACGAGCTGAAAACCATGATGGAGATGGAGTCCCTCAAGGCAGAGCCTCGGCAGTTGCTCTCCTACTATGTCTGGGCGGAGGATGCGGCCCCGGGAGGTCAGGTGCGCCGCACGCAGAGTGACATGTTCTTTGCCGAGGTGCGGCACTTTGAGGACATCTTCCGCGAAGGGGAAGCCCCGCCCGGAGGTGAAGGCGGAGAGGGCGGTGGTGGCTCCCCGGCCACGAAGCTGGGCAAGCTGCAGAAGGAGGTGCTCAATGCCACGTGGAAGGTGGTGCGCACCGCGGGCGCGGGGAAGAAGTTTGACCAACTGGAGAAGGACATGGGCGTGCTCCATGAATCCCAGGAGATCGCTCGCCAGCAGACGGAGGAAGCCATCGGCGAGGCGGAAGATGAAGAGGTGAAGACGGCGTTGACCGATGCGCACAAGGCCATGCAGGAGGCGGTGAAGACCCTGCACCAAGGGATTGAGAAGAAGGATCTCCAGGCCAACACAACAGCGCTGACTCCGGAACGTCGGGCCCTGGAGGCGCTGAATCGCGCGCAGAGCAGGGAACATCGGGTGATGCGCAATCAACAGCAGGAGTCTTCCGGAGCCTCCAGCCAGTCCGAGGAGCGTCAGCTCATGCAGCTTGAGCTGAAACAGCAGGAGAAACGGTACGAGGAGGAAAAAGCCGCGGGTGAAGAGAAGACCGCAGAGCAGCAGGAGAATCTGCAAGTGCTGGCCCGCCTGAAGGAACTGGCCCGGCGTCAGGAGGCGCTGGCAGAAAAGATCAAGGAGGTGGAGAACCAACTCCAGCAGGCCAAGACGGAGGAGCAGAAGCAGGAGCTGGAACAGCAGCTCAAGCGGTTGCAGGAAGAACAGGAACAGCTCCTCAAAGATGTGGATGATCTTAAGGAACGCATGGACCGGCCGGAGAACCAGGCGAACATGGCCCAGGAGCGGGAGCAGCTGGACCAGGCCCGTGAACAGGTGCGGGAGGCTGCGGATCAACTGGCGCAGCAGCAGACTGGCAGTGCCGCCAGCGCGGCCACCAAGGCGCAGGAAAATCTGGAGAAGGTGCGGGACGAGTTTCGTGAACGCACGGCCCGTCGATTTGCGGATGAGATGAAACAACTCAAGCAGGACACGGCGAATCTGGCCAGTCAGCAGGAGAAGCTGGCGGAGCAGATTGCTGAACAGGCTGCACCCCAGGACCAGAAGAATGGCAAAGGCCGAGAATCCAAAGACCAGGTGGATGAGCTCAAGGAACGCCTCCAGGCCAACCAGGTGTCACGCCAGGCGGAGGCCCAGCGGGAGTCCCTGGAAAAGCTGATGGAGCAGATGCGCCAGTTGAGCGAGCAGGCAGAGCCTTCTGAGCCGCTGCTTTCCACCGCTCTGCATGATGCCATGCGCAAGGCTCACTCTGCGGGCATTGAGGATGCGCTGGGTGAGGCGCGCGATCAGGTGCAGTATGGACGCCTGGCGGATGCGCAGGTGCAGGAGCGCAAAGCTGCCAAAGGCATTGAAGACCTGAAGCAGAGTGTGGACAAGGCGGCCGAGAGCGTGCTGGGCAGTGAGACCGAATCCCTGCGCATGGCCCGGGCGGAGCTGGACAAGCTGCTGGAGGAAGCCTCCCGTGATGCCAACCGGGGCGAGCCTCAGTCACAGAAGGAAGGCCAGGCTCAGGGCGATGCCAAGCAGGCACCAGGAAACAACGCGCAAACCGCGCAAGCGGGGAAGGTTGGCGCTGGTGAACAGTCTGACAAGAAAGAAGGGGACGGGAAGACTCCGGGAGGAGAACAGGGCACGGGAGACAGTCCGTCTCAAGATCCCGCCAAAGAGGCCAAGACTGCCCAAGCCCAACCTGGTGAGAAAGGCCAGCAACCAGGATCGGGCCAACAACCTGGAGAGGAGCCGGGCCAAGGGCAGAGGCAAGGCCAGGAGAAGAGCGATCAACCCGGGCAGGGCCAGGGTCAGGGGCAGCAAATGGCGGCCAACGAACCGTCGCAAGGGCAGGGCAAGGGCCAGGGGCAGACACCCGGCCAACAGCCCGGACAATCTCCAGGGCAGGGTCAGGGTCAGGGACAGGAGCCAGGGCAAGGACAAGGCGAAGGCCAGGGCCAGCAGGGGCAAAGTCCAGGACAGGGGCAGATGGCTGGTACGCAAAGCGGCCAAGGTCAGGGACAAGGACAAGGCCAAGGGCAGCCGTCTCCGCAAGGAGGACAGCAGAGTTCCTCGAACCCTGGTCAGGGACAGGGGCAAGGACAAGGTCAGGGGCAGCGCGCCGGTCAGCCGGGTCAGGTGGCAGACGGCTCGCCCCGCGGTGGCAGTCGGCGGGGTGGTGGTGCCATGGGCGGTGGAGGTGGGGAATCGTCCGCCGGGGATGCTGGTGGAGGAGGTGAGGGCGGTTGGTTCTTTGACCAGCCCGAAGAGCAGGCCAATGACAGCGCCATCACCGGTGCCAACTACGAGGGGTGGGCCGATCGTTTGCGCCGGGTCGAAGAAGCTCTTTCCTCGCAAGAACTGCGTGAGCAGGCGGCCCGGGTGCAGGACAATGCGCGCAATCTGAGGGTGGACTCCCGCCGCAATGATCTGCCGCCGCAGAGCGACCAGGTGCGCATGCAGATTGTACAGCCGCTGGCGGAACTCCGGGACCGGGTGATGGAGGAACTGGCGCGCAAGGAGTCCGCCAATCCGCTGGCACCTCTGGATCGCGATCCAGTACCGCACCGCTACCGCGAGCAGGTGCGCCGTTATTACACTGAACTCGGGGGAGGCAACTGATTCACACGAGCATGGAGCACAAGGGTTGGGTCTGGCAGGGTTGGGAAGGCATCTGGCCGTGGGTGGCCGGGGGCATTGCGTTGGCGGCACTCGTGGCGCTGATCTACAGCTACCGCCAGGCCACGACGCATCCGTCTCGGAAGCTGGCGGGATGGGCGTGTAAAATTGCCGTGTTCATCCTGCTTCTGCTGGCGCTGCTGGAGCCCATGTCTGTGACGCAGACGGCGAAGAAAGGGGAGAATGATGTCCTGATTCTGGCAGATGACAGTGCGAGCCTCGGTCTGAAGGATCCAGCGACCGGGAAACCTGTCGGCCTGATCCCTGGCGTGGAGGCCGGGGCGGTGGCTCCCACGGGATGGTGGAAACAACTGGAGGATGTGTTTCGGGTGCAGGGCTTCTCGTTTGACGACCGCCTGCACGACCGGGCGGACCTTGGGACGCGGACCTTCGGGGCCACGCGATCTGCTCTGGTGACCAGCCTGGAGGCGCTCCTGAAGCGCTTTGAGAAACAGCCTGTCGCAGCCGTGGTGGTCTTCACCGATGGCAATGCGACGGACGCGGCGAAACTGGAGACCCTGCTGGCCTCCAAGCCTGGGGTGCCGGTCTTCCCTGTGGTGCAAGGGTTGAAAGAGGCCCCTAAAGATCTGGCCCTCCAGAGTGTGGATGTCACCCAGACACCCTTTGAAGACTCGCCCGTGGCCGTGAGTGCGCGTGTCTCGGCCCGTGGCTTCGAGAAGGAGGAGCTAAGTCTGGTGGTGCGTGATGAGGCTGGCAAGGTGGTGGTGACGGAGAAGCACCTGCTTCCTGCCGGTGCGGTGGATCATGTTTTCCAGGCGCGTTTCCGACCCTCCAAAACGGGGCTGTCCTTCTACAACGTGATGGTGGTGCGTTCCGCAGCCACGGGCGCTTTGGACGATGAAACCAAGCTGACCTCCGCTGCTGGCGAGACCACTCTGGAGAACAACCGGCGCACCATTGCCGTGGACCGGAAGACTGGCCCTTACCGGGTGCTCTATGTGGGCGGGCGGCCCAATTGGGAATACAAGTTCATGCGCCGGGCGCTGGAGCTGGACAACGAGGTGAAGCTGGTGAGCCTGATCCGCATGGCCCGCCGGGAGCCCAAGTTCCAGTGGCGGGGCCGGGAGGGGGAGACGTCGAACCCACTCTTCCGCGGCTTCCGTGGTGAGGGACAGGAGGAGGCCCAGCGCTATGACCAGCCTGTGCTGGTCCGGCTGGGCATCAGCGACAAGAAGGAGCTGGCGGATGGGTTTCCGCGAACCTCGGAGGAGTTGTTTGGCTCCTTCCGCGCCGTCATTCTGGATGATGTGGAGGCGGAGTTTTTCACCCAGGAGCAGATGGACCTGCTGGAGAAGTTTGTGAGTGTTCGTGGCGGCAGCCTGCTCATGCTGGGCGGACAGGAGAGCTTCCGCCTGGGCAAGTACGATCATACCCCGGTGGGGCGCATGCTCCCTGTTTATCTGGATGCGGCCGGATCCGGCCCGGCGGGACCGGTGCAGGATGCCGCCTTCAATCTCACCCGTGAGGGTTGGCTGGAGCCCTGGATGCGTCTGCGCAGTGTGGAGGGGGATGAGGAGAGCCGTCTGGCCAACATGCCGCCCTTCTTCTCCGTGAACCAGACCACCGCGATCAAACCAGGGGCCAGCGTCCTGGCCACGGTGACTGATGGTGCGAGGAAATCCCATCCCGCCTGGGTCGTGCAGCGCTATGGCAACGGCCGGGTGGCGGCGGTGATGGTGGGCGATGTGTGGCGGTGGGGCATGCGTGACCCCGAGTCTCACACGGACATGGATAAGGCCTGGCGGCAGATGCTGCGCTGGCTGGTGGTGGATGTGACGGATCGCGTGGATCTGGCCGTACCCGTGACGGCGGGGGGCTCACATGAACTGGTGACGCCGCAGGTGCGGGTGCGGGACAAGGCTTTTCGCCCCCAGGATGATGCGAGTGTGAAAGTGGAGATCGCAGAACCGGACGGCACCAAGCTCAATCTCGCGGCCGAACCTTCCAGCGCCGAAGCGGGACTCTTCGAGGCGGCCTCGCATGCCAGCCGGGCGGGGGCCTACCGAGTGAAGACCACAGTACAGGACAGCACTGGCGCAGTATTGGGGGAAAGCACCACCGGCTGGGCGCTCAATCCGGCCGCAGCGGAATTTGCCTCCCTCACACCCAACCGGCCATTGTTGGAAAAGATCGCCCAGTGGTCCGGCGGCCGCGTGCTGCAGCCGGAGGAACTTGATGCCTGGGCCGCGGAGCTGCCCCAGTCAGCCATGCCGATGATGGAGATTCGCAGTGAACCGCTCTGGAATCAATGGTGGCTGCTGCTCCTGGTGGTGGCCCTGCTGGGTACGGAATGGTGGATGCGCCGCCGTCAGGGCTGGAGATAACCCATGAGGTGTTTGGATCGATCGATGAAACGACTTTTGCCATTCCTGATGACTGCTGCAGCGGGGACGCTTGCGGCTGCCGAACTCGTGCCAGCGCCGAGAGATCTGCGGGTGCTGGTGGTGATGGGGGCGGAAGGCGCTGCGGAGTACAAGCCCCGGTTTGAGAAGGAGGCGGACTCATGGAAGAAAGCCTGTGAAAAGGCCAGGGTGGCCTGTGAAGTGGTCGGAGTTTCGCCTGAGCAAAAGGAAAAGCCGGACCTGAGTTTGATGAAACAATGGGTGGAGACTGCTGCCAAGTCCCCGGACCAGCCCGTCTGGGTGGTGTTGATCGGCCATGGCACCTTTGATGGCCGGGAGGCCAAGTTCAATCTTCGCGGTCCCGATCTCACCCCGCAGGAACTGGCGACCTGGATGAAGCCTCTGGTGGGCGAGGTGGCCGTGATTCAGACCGCCTCCTCCAGCGCACCCTTTCTGAAGTCCCTGGCAGGAGCCAAGCGGGTGTTGATCAGCGCCACCAAGAGCGCAGACGAGGTGTTCTACACCCGCTTCGGCCAGTTCTTTGCCGAGGCCGTAAGCGGGTCGCCGGAACCCGATCTCGATCAGGATGGGCAGGTGTCTCTGCTGGAGGCGTTCTTATGGGCGTCCAAGCAGGTGGACCGGTTCTTTGCGACTGAGGGAAGACTCGCCACAGAGCATGCTCTTCTGGAAGACAACGGTGACGGAGTCGGCAGCCGCGCCGATGCCTTCGACGGCCTGAGGTTCGCCAAGGCCCCGGCAGATGGCAAAATTCCTGACGGTCAGGTGGCAAAGCAGTGGAGCCTCCTGCTGAGTCCCGATGATGCGTTGATGACCGAGGAAGTGCGGAAACACCGGGACGAACTGGAGCGCAGCGTCGAAGCGTTGAGAGCAAAGAAAGGGGCGATGGCCGCGGATGTTTATTATGCGGAGTTGGAGAAGTTGCTGCTGGAGATCGCGAAGATCTATGAGACCGCGGGGGATAGTTGAGGAGGGCTGCGGCTGTCGGGAATTGTTCGTAGTTCAAACTTCAGTTTGCCTCAGTCGAAGCTCTTCCTCGAAGAGGATGCGGCCAAAAGCCCAACCCCGGAGGACTCCTATGGCGGCTTGCGGCACGTAAGCGGCCTAAACGCTGTCGCGCGCGAGAACGTTCCGTCAAATCTGCCTGCCTACGCCTCGCAAGCTCACACCATCTTCCCTCTGCCAAAAAGCAACCAACACCGATGTAGTTGACGACGTGAGGAGACACTAAATGAAGCGTCTGCAGCAATCATAACGCAGTAGACATCCAACCTCCCAACACCCTGTTGCCGCATGTTCCAGCGGATACCTTGGCCCTTTGATCCCTCCGTCAGCCACTGCGCAATAGACCGGAAAGTTTGTGTCTCCTTACGTCGTCAACTACGACCGCCATTGGTATCGCTTGGGCAGAGGGGAAGCGCCGGTCCTGTTGCAGGCGTAGGCAGCCTGAAAGGGACGTGTTGGCTTCGGTGGGTTGCGAAGGGTTCTAGCCGTCACAGGGCGTAGCCAAAGCGGCGGTTCCCGCGCGCACTCCAAAGATGCTTCGCGTCCAGGTGGAGGGGCGTGCAGATAAGAGTATGCCTTCCCAGCCTTCGAGGTCAGAGGCCTGGCGGCATCCGCATCATCCCAACATCTCCCCACATAACCACAACATCCGCGGCAGATGAAACGGCCCTTTCCATAAATTCCCCTTCAGCCTCACTGACGGCGTGCCATCCCGGTGCAAGTAGCCATACCACTCGCCGTGCTGGGCATCCGGGAAGTGAGCAAAGCTCCAGTCATGCACC
Organism: Verrucomicrobium sp. BvORR106; assembly: GCF_000739655.1. GTDB lineage: Bacteria > Verrucomicrobiota > Verrucomicrobiia > Verrucomicrobiales > Verrucomicrobiaceae > Verrucomicrobium. Next base: position 98,594 of record NZ_BATR01000092.1, read on the forward strand.
TGCTGGTGCCAGCGGGCGTACTTCTCATCGCCGGTGGCTTTCCAGGCCATGAGGGTGGCAATGATGGCTTCACAATGAGGCCACCAGAATTTCATGTCGTGCCAGTACTCCTGCACCGGCAGCCCGTGAAGATCGCGGAAATAAAAGAGTCCGCCGTGTTCCTTGTCCCAACCTCGCTCCCACATGCAGTTCAGAATCTGGAGCCCCAGTTGCACGAGCGTTTGGTCGTTCCGCAGGCGGCCTTCATGCAGGATGAACCACGCGCACTCGATGGCATGACCGGGGTTCAGCGTGCGGCCGTCAAAGTGATCGATGATGCTGCCATCCGGGGCGACTGTTTCCATCAACACCGCAAGCTCCGGCTTGAAGAATAGACGCTCAATCGTGCCAATGAAGTGATTGATCCACTCCGTGGGCGTACGGCCGGAGATGGACTGATCACCCAGATTCGCCCGCAACTCCTGCGCGGTGGCGATGCCAATCATGAGCGGGCCGATGCCGAGCATGGGGCGCGTCTCAGGATTGACCTTGGGCGTCACCGCACCGGGCTCAAAGGCAAGGTGCAAATAACTGGCGAAGTCACGTTCTGCGGCGGAGGCGGCGTCGTCACTGCCGGTGGCTCGTGCCAGCGCGGCGTGGGCGATGGCGGCAAACGACTCGCTGAAAGCGTAGCGGCGCATGCGCAAGGGTTGGCCGTCGCGCGTGGTGGTGAAGTACATCTTGCGCCGGTCGCCAGCGCTGTAGCCGTACCGGTCCAGAAAGCTCACGCAGGATTGGGCGGCTTCGAGCCAATCTGCCCTGGGTTCGAGGTGTTGATGGAGGGTGGCGAACATCCAGCCTGCCCGACCCTGGAACCAGATGCTCTTGTCGGTGTCGAGGATGCGGCCGTCCCGATCAAGGGAGGTGATGAGGCCTCCATGTTCATGATCGAGGCCGTGTTTCAGCCAGAAAGGCAGGACATCGTTGACCAGGGTCTGCCGATAGAGCGTGCGGAGCCGCTCGTGATGCCCGGGATCCGCTGGTGTGCCGGAGCTCATGGGGCGGGGGAGGCGGTGATCCAGCCCAGCTCGAACCTCGCGAGCCGGATAACTTCGTAGGCTCCCTTTTCGCCGGTTTCATAGAGACAGCCCACGCGCCCGTCGGGCAGTCGGGCGAGGGTGGAGTAGGCGAACCATTCGGGTTCAAGGAGTCTCTTGGCGGACCAGGTCTTTCCGTCGTCCGTGCTGAGCTGCACGGCGCCCCGGTGACGCTGCTTCGTGCTGTCGGGGCCGGAATAGAGGAGGTGACCAGCGTCATAGCGGAGAAGCGAGGCGGCACAGGGCGGAGCGGGGAGCTGAGGCACTTCATAGACATCAGACCAGGTCACTCCGCCATCCTTGCTGACGGCTGTCTTCCGGCAGTCGGAGGTGCGATGCTCGTCCCGCGTGTTGAGCATGACGCTGCCGTCGGACAGTTCTGCCATCTGCACTTCGTTGACGCGGCTCACCATTTGTCCCTTGGCGTTGGGGGCAGTGGCTCCCGGCGCGTTGTTGCCCATCTGCCAGGTTTTCCCGCCATCATCACTGTATACGGCATAGACGTTCCACTGACCGGCTGGTCCCTCATTGAAGGGGACGATCAACCGGCCAGCATGGGATCCCGCGATGAGTTGGATGCCGATGCCAGGACCGCTGGCAAGAGTCGTGACCTTCTCCGCGCGCTTCGTCGTCGCGGTGATGTCTTGGGGCGCAGACCAAGTCGCCCCCTCATCGTCAGACGTCATGAGCAGGTTCTTCACGATGGCCTCACCGGTGACTCCCGGCTGTAGCCCCTTGTTGAACTCGGAGAGCCCGGCAGGATAACGCTGGAACATGACGAACACCCGTCCCGTCCGGGCATCTTGCACCGGCACCGGGTTGTTCAGAGAATGGTCGCCATCATCCTGCACCACCTGCAGGGCTGACCACGTTGATCCGCCATCGGTGCTGCGTTTCAGGATGATGTCGTTGGCCGACTGGTCACCGAGCGTGCGCCTGCCTTCAGCAAATGCCAGCAGCGTGCCCTTCTGTGTGACCAGCAGAGCGGGGATGCGGATGCCGCCGTAGCCGCTCTCACCCTTCGTGAAGACGACCGTATGATCGGGTGCCGCTGCGTTGAGCGGACCGCTGGCCAAGGCAACGACGCAGGCGAGTCTTGAAATCAAGGGGAAGCGCATGGGACAACATTGTAGCCACCGTGACCGCCAGGAAAGCTTGGTCTGCCTGTCTTACCTGCATACAAGCGGCGGGCGCGAAATGATGGCTTGAGCTTGAAGCCCGGGGCGACTGAGGCGAAAGCTGGGGCGCTCCGGCCCCCAAACATGGATACCTTCCTCCACTGCCTGATCTCGGGTTTCCACCACATCGTGCCGGAAGGGCCGGACCACGTTCTGTTCGTGCTGGGACTGTTCCTGATGTGCCGGGAGGTGGGTTCATTGTTGTGGCAGGTCACCCTGTTCACCCTGGCACACTCCCTCACGCTGGCTTTGGCGCTGTGTGGTTTGGTCACCCTGCCGGACCGACCGGTGGAGATCTTGATCGCCCTCAGCATCGCCTTCATCGCGGTGGAAAACCTCGTGATGAAAGATTTGAGCCGCTGGCGACCGCTGGTGGTGGTCGTGTTCGGCCTCGTCCACGGTTTCGGCTTCGCCGGGGCCTTTGTGGAGTCGGGCATCCCCCTGAATGATCCTCTGGTGGCGGTGCTGGGGCTGAATTTGGGAGTGGAGTTGGGCCAGCTTGCAGTTCTGGCTGTGGCATTTGCGTTGTTTGGCCGGTATTGGGAGCGCGGGTGGTACCGGAAGGCGGTCACCATTCCCGGTTCCCTGGCGATCGGAGCGCTGGGGCTGAGCTGGGCTGTCATGCGCATGGCCGCCTGAGGACTGTCTCACACCGCCGCATGGTAAAGGTTTGCAAAACGCTTGGATGCCCATATTTTGCCGGGCGATGCGTCCCAAAAACGTCCTTTTGACCCTCTCCGTACTGTGGCTGATGCTCGGTCTGCCGCTGGCTTCTTTGCAGGCCCAGTCAACCGGGGGAGGCCAGCCAGGGGCAGCTGCTCCGGTGATCACCTCCTCGGCACCAGGGACGATTCCACCTGGGGCACAGGCGTCGGCGCTCGATGGTGGCATCGGCAACATCAAACACAAAATGGGGCTTCTGTTTTACCCCATGGTGGTGCTCTCGCTTTTCACCCTGGCGCTCATCTTCTTCAACGGCTTCACCATCCGCCAAAATGCCGTCGTGAGCGATGCCTTCATGAACTCTGCGGACGCCCTGATCCGCAAGCAGGACTACCTGGGCCTGTTGGCCGTCTGCAACCGTCGCAATGAGTGCGTGGCCCGGGTCACGGCCAAGGCGCTGGACTTTGCCACCAAGAACCCGACCGCGAGCTTCGACGAAGTGCGCGAGGTGACCGAGGCCGAGGGTAGCCGTCAGGCGAGCCTGATCCTTCAGCGCATCTCCTACTTGGGCGACGTGGGCTCTATTGCCCCCATGATGGGACTGCTGGGCACGGTGTTTGGTCTGATCACCTCCTTCAACCAGATCTCCCACACGCAGTTTGCGGGTAGCCAGGCCGTGGGCGTGGCTACTGGGGTGTATGAAGCTCTTTTCTGTACGGCTGCCGGTCTCATCATCGGTATCCCAGCCCTCATGATCTACGCCATGCTGCGTGGCAAGGCCCAGCGCCTCGTGTCGGAGCTGGAATCTGCCAGCACCCACCTCATGGCCCTGCTTTCCGCCCAGTACAAGCGTGCTGCTCGCGCCGCTGCTTCCCGCTCGGCCGCTGCCTCCGCCGGGCACGGCGCGCACACGGAAATCCCCGCGCTCTGATCAGATTCCGGCCTGCGCCGGGCCCTCACAGCGCAGGAGACGGCACGTCGAGGTGATTGGAACCCCGGTGCCGCCTGAGGCCCATAAATAGGATCGAACGCATGAAATTCCGCAACGTCAGCAAGATCGAGCCCATTCCCCTGCAGTTGGCTCCCCTGATCGACATCCTTTTGCTCCTCCTTCTGTTCTTCATCATCACGATGAACTTCGCCAAGCAGGAGACAGAGATCGAGATCGCTGTGCCTGCTGCCGAGGAAGGCAAGGAGAACACCGACCGGACCTACGGTGAGATCGTGGTCAACGTCAAAAAGGACGGCACCATCACCATGGAAGGGCAGACGCTCACGGAAGAGCAGCTCCTGAACAAGCTCAAATTGATCGCCAGTGTGCAGAAGGATCAGGCGGTGATCCTGCGCAGTGACGAGAACAGTCTCTACAAGTTCACCATTAATGTCTTGGATGTCTGCCAGAAAGCGGGCATTTGGAACGTCTCTTTTGCGACGCGACCACCAGAATCCGATGCCCCAGGCGGTGCGCCGCCCTCAGCCCCCGCCCCTTCGGCAGCTGCCTCCACCGCCTTGTAGCGCGCGTCTATTTCCAGAATTTTCATGAAAGCCCCAGCCCTGGTTCGTTCCACCGGTCTTGTCATCGCCAGCCTCGCCATGGGGGTGGGGGTGGGTTCGACCGGATTCCAAGCCACGGCCTTGGGGCAGGCAGTGCCTCGGGCAGTGCCCATTGCTGAGCCGGGTGCCGCACCCCGGGCCATCCCTGTGGAGACGCCACAGGCTCCACCCCGGGCTACGCCTGCAGTGGATCCAGGCCGGGTGCCCGGACCGGATGAGGACCTGTACGACTACGCGACGCTGACCTACAACCAGCAGGACTACAAGCTGGCCATCAAGCCCTACACGGACTACGTCACGAATTACCCGTTGGGGCGGCATGGGGCAGAGGCTTGGTTCCGTCTGGGCGAGTGCTACTACAAGACGAAGCAGAACGACGACGCGAAGCGCTGCTACAATGAGGTGCTGACCCGCTTCCCGCGGACTGACAGCGCTGGCCTTGCGGCCTACCGCATGGGCATGTTCTCCTACAACGCCAAGGACTACGCCAAGGGGGCGACCTTCTTTGAGATCGCCGAGAAGCTGGGCACGAACGTGGATTTCAAGCTGGGTTCCGTCTTCAACAAGGCCCTCTGCTACAAGTACTCCAACCAGAAGGAAAAAGCGCTCACCGCCTTCAAGGTGGTGGCGGGTGTGAAGGGGGGCGATTTGCAGAATCGCGAGTTTGCCCTTCAGGAAGTGGCCTTGGGCTCCAGTGAACTGGGCAAGAAGGAAGATGCCATCGCGACCTACCTTGAGATCATTGCCGACGCCAAGGATGACAAGGTGCTGGGCGACGCCCTTCTGCGCTCGGGTTTGCTCTACAACGACCTCAACAAGCCGGAGCAGGCGCTCAAGAATTTCGAGCGGGCCCTCGCTCTGAAGGATCTGCCCTCTGACAAGAAGGGCGTGGCGGTGTACGGCTTGATTCAAGGAAACTACGTCAAGGGCGACTATGACGGTGCCATTGACACGTACACGAAGAACGCCACCGTGCTGGCTCCGGAAGACTTGCAGGGCAAGATGCTGCTCATCGTGGGCAATGCCTACAAGAACAAGCAGATGTACCGCCAGGCGGTGGACACCTTCCTCGTCATCGAGAAGAACCACCCCGACACCAAGGAGGCCCTTGAGGCCGGCTATCAGAAGCTGGTGTGCTTCTTCCAGCTGAATGACAAGGACATGCCCATCTTCGCAGAGCGGTTCGAGGAACGCTACGCCACGAAGTTCCCGGGTCATGAGTACCTGCTGATGTCCCGGCTCATCCGCGCCGACTGGTGGTTCAGCAAGGCCGAGTACAAGCAGGCGGCCGCCGCGTTCTCCGGGCTGGACGTGAGCAAGGTGCCCAACAAGGTGCGCGCCACGGTGATCTACAAGAAGGGCTTTGCCGAGGCCGAGGCCGGCAAGTACACGGATGCGGTCAACACGCTGACAATGTTCATCCAGGAGTTTCCCAAGGATGCCAACCTGCCCGTGGCCCTGGCCCAGCGGGGGATCTCCTACAAGGGCATTCCCTCCTTCGACAAAGCGCTGGCGGACTTCACGGTGATCATCAAGGACTTCCGCGGGCATCCAGCACTGGAAATGGCCTACTATCAGAGTGGGGACATCAAATCCCGCCTGCGTGATTTCCCCGGGATGATCACGGATTTTGAGACGCTGGTGAAGACCTTTCCCGCGACTCCGGCCGCCGCCGAGTGCTGGTATCGCATCGGCCGCGGTTACTTCGATCTGAAGACACGTGAAGGCTACGGCAAGGCCATTGAGCCCCTGCGCAAGGCCATTGAGCAGGATCCCAAGAAGTACCTGGACGAAGCCAGCCAGTTGCTCATCTCCTGCCAGACCCTGCGGGAAGACGTGGATGGTCTTTCCAAGGAGATCGACAAGTACTACGAAGTGCGTGAGACCGCGAGCATCTCCCCGGCCATCCTGGCCTGGCTGGGCGAGCGCTACTTCAAGCGCGACAACTTCAAGGCCGCCGCCAAGTACCTGGTGAAGGCGACCACTCCTGACAATCCCTCCGGCACGCAGGGCATTGTGTGGAACTACCTCGGCATGGCCGAGCTGGAGAATGGCAGCTATGATGCCGCCATCCGCGCGCTCGACTTCTATCTCGCGCAGACTCCGGAAGGGGCCAGCCGTGCGAAGGCGCTCCTGACCAAGGGGCACGCTCTCCTGGGCAAGAAGAGTCTGGACGAGGCTGATGCCTGTGCGATTGAAGGACTCCAGATCATGAAAGAGGGCCGTCTGCACGCCCAGTTGCAGCTGCTTCAGGGGGACATCTTCATGGTGCGTGGCGAAGTGGCCGCCCCTGGCGGTGACCTTGACGGTGCCAAGGCTGCCTGGCAGAAAGCTGCAGGAAACTACGTGGTGGTGAGCCAGGTGTTCGTCGATCCCGAGATCACTCCGGAGGCCGCTCACAAGGCCGCTGAAGCGCTGGACAAGCTGGGCCAGAAAGACAAAGCCAGCTCACTGAGGGACCAGATCAAGACCAAGTACCCGAACTTCGTTCCCAAGGGCCGGATCAAGGACAAGGAAGCGTAAGGGCAAGGGGACTTGGCGGTGCCTCTGACGTGAGTCTTTGGCATCGTTTGGTACATCCAACCTCGCGCCAGCGTCTTGGTGTGCTGGTGACTTGACACCGCTTTCGCCAGCGAATAGCAGGAGCGAATGGAGGCTGGATGGCATGGGGATAGGGACGCGCTGTGACGTCGCGGCCCGCCCAATTCCTCTGCTTATGTGATTGGGTATGAGGACATCACTAGGTCCGCCAAAGCGGCGATACTCGCCGCAGTCCCAAAAGCGCTGCGCGCTCAGGTGTTGGGCGAGGTGAGTAAGAGGGCGCGGCTACAGGCTTGTGATGCCGGAGGGTGAGGGAGGAACTGCGAGCGGAGGATCACAGCCACCGCCTTGGTAGCTTGCACCCGCAGCACCATGTCGCCTGACGTTCCCGGCAGGATGCCGAGAACTGCACGCAGGATGCGTGCGGTCCTCAAGATAGGCTCCCCCACTCAGTCCAATGCCCCTACCACGGCAATGAAAACGTCTTCACCGTCGTCATGAATTTCATCGCCTCGATCACCCCCTCCTTGATCCCCAGGCCGCTGTCTTTCACGCCGCCAAACGGGGAGAGTTCAAGGCGATAACCCGGAATCTCGTTCACATTCACGGTGCCGACTTTCAGCGTCTTGACCGTCTTGATCACCGCATCCATGGAGTTCGTGACGATGGCACTGGAGAGTCCGTATGGGGTGGCGTTGGAAAACTCCAGGGCGTCATCCAGGTCCTTCACAGGGAAGATCGGTGCCAGAGGGCCGAAGCACTCGTTGGTGGCGAGGTAGGCCGACCTCGGCACATTCGCGAGGATGGTCGGGGCCATCTGGGCACCCTGGCGGACCCCGCCGAGAAGCACGGTGGCTCCCTTGCCCGTGGCCTCCTGCAAGGCCCGTTCCAATGCGATGGCCGCAGGCTCGTCGATGACGGTGCCCACGACGGTGGATTCCTCCGCTGGATCCCCGTGAATATAGGTCGCGGCCAGCTTCACGAACCGGGCAGTGAACTCCTGGATCACCTTCTCATGCACCAGCAGTCGACGGACCGCGGTGCAGCGCTGGCCGCTGTTGCGGAAGCTGCCTTCACAGGCCAGCTTCGCGGCAAGATCAAGATCTGCGTCCTCCAGGATGATCATCGGAGAATGCCCTCCAAGTTCCAGGCAGAGCTTCTTGTAGCCGGCGGTGGCGGCGATCTTCTTGCCGACGGACGCGCTGCCGGTGAAGGTGACCAGCTCCACGCGTTCATCTTGAATGAGCGGCGTGGTGACCTCTTCCAGCGAGCCATGCACGACGCTGAGCATCCACCCTGGCAATCCTGCCTCGTAGAGCACTTCAGCCAGACGGGCCGCCGTGAGCGGTGTCTTCTCTGAAGGTTTGAGGATGATGGGGGCTCCCGCTGCAATGGCCGGGGCCAGCTTGTGCGCCACCTGATTGAGAGGATGGTTGAAGGGAGTGATTGCGGCTACCAGAGACAACGGTTCACGGTGCGTGAAGATCTTCCGCGCTTTGCCCGTGGGCGAGATGTCGCAGGAGAATGTCTGCCCGTCATCGCGAAGCGCCTCCATGGCGGCGAATGAGAAGACATCACAAGCACGGCCCACCTCATACCGTGTCTCCTTCAGGCAGAGACCCGCTTCCCGGGTGATGATCTGCGCAAGCTCTTCGCGTCGGTCGTTGAGCAAGACATGGGCACGGTTCAGGATGGTCGCCCGTTCATACCGGGTGAGCGGCACATGTGGAGCCAGATGCGTGGCAATGACTTCATCGAGCTGGCTACGCGTGATCCGGGCCACGCTGCCGACCCGGCTGCCGTCCCAGGGGTTGAAGACTTCAAGACGGTCGTCCGACTGCGTGGCGACGCCCGCCAGATAAGAGGGGAGTTCGAGATTCAAGGGAGATTGTTGGTAGGATCAGGTTCAAGGTCTCACAGCGACACGCTGCCAGCCCCGGGATCGCGTGAGGGAGACCGCCTCCTCCAGGGAGGCAAGCGGCTGGGCCGGGCTGACCAGCTTGTCGTAGGGCAGCTGGTGCAGGGTCGATTCGAGGAAATTGAGCCCCTCCGCCAGGTGCAGCGGGGAGTAGTTGTGCATGCCACGGATGGTGAGGCATTTGCGAATGACGGCCTCACCGGTAAGCTGGAGTACCGTCTCCGGGTGGACCATGCCCGCCCACACATACATGCCACCGGGGCGGAGCATTTGCACCCCCGGTGGGACCACGGATGCCGAGCCGGTCACCTCCACGACCAAGTCTACCCCGCCGGGGCACTCCTGTTGCATGCGCTCCCGGGAGCGGCCCCAGTTTGCATCATCACCGAGAACGGGTATACCGCCGAAGTCGGCGACGAGATCCAGCCGTTGGGGTTGGATGTCTGAGCAATAGACCTGCTGCACACCCTGGTGACGCAGCCATGCACAGGCATAGAGTCCGAGCAATCCACCGCCCTGCACCCAAGCGGAGCGACAGGGAAAGGGCAACTGGGCGAGTGCGCTGACCACAGTGGCCAGGGCACAGTTGGCCGGGGCGACCACGGCATCCGGCAGCGTGTCCGGCACCTCCAACACGGCCGTGCCGGGGCGCAGCAGGATGTGGGTCGCATAGCAGCCATTGAGGCCCGTGCCATCACTCAATGCGGCGTGACCATATTTGAAGAGGTGATCACACTTCTGGGGCAGGTGCCACGACGCACAGGCCCGGCAATGGCTGCAGCTGTCGGCCAGGCTCCAGGTCACCCGGGCACCGGGCACGATGCCCTGACGACTGCTTTCCACCACCACCCCCACTGCCTCGTGACCCAGGACGCACGGGACCGGGGCGGAGCGACGGCCGTCGATGGTATGGAGGTCAGAGCCGCAGATGGTGGCCAGCGAGATCTCCACCAGCACCTCCCCCTCGCCCAGATGCTTGGGCAGAGCCTGCTCGTGAAGCTCGAAACTGCGGGAGGGGCCATGAAACAACTGAACGCGGGCCTTCGATGCGCGGCGAGACTTTCTTGAGCCGGCCGGGGCCGGAGAACGGGTGGGATGAAGGGTGGCACTCATAGGTTGCAAAAGGATGTCAGGCAGTTCAGCGGCGGATAAGCAGGGCCAGCAGCGCGCTGCAAACCGCGAAGACCGAGACAATCGGAAAGACGAGGGTGGTGTTTTCGACTCCCGGGATGGTGGCAAAGGGGTTGTGCTGGACCATCCAGCCGATGAAGGGCTCACCCAGACCGGCCATGGCGTAGGCAAAACAGTTGATCACTCCCACGGCCGTGCCGGCACGGGCGCGGCCCAGCAGGTCGGGAGCCAGAGCCCAGAAGGCCGCCTGAGGTCCATAGGCAAAGAAACCGCACAGAAACAGGACGGGCAGCCCCAGCCAGTGCCCTTTGGGGAGCAGGTACATGCCCATGGCGGTGACGGCGGCCAGGCCCATGAAGGTGGCGATGATGCCGGAGCGACGGGAGCCGCAGAACCGGTCGGAGATCCAGCCTGTCGCCACGGCCCCGAGCGCCATGCCCACCGGCAGGGCGATACTGATCCATTTCCCGGCGGGGTTGCTTTTAAAATCGGGACCTAGGAAATAGACGGGCACCCAGATGAGGAGCCCGTAGCGCACGGAACTCTGGAAGCCGATGGCCAGGCCGGCGAGCATGAGCTTGGCACTGCCCAGCGCGGCCCGGTAGCGCTGCCAGGACGTTTCGCCGGTGACCGTGGGGGCGGGCGTGCCGTCCGCCTTCTTCTCGTCGGTAAAGTCCGCGAACCCGAGCTTTGCGGGCCGGTCTCGGGCCAGCAACCACACCGCCACACCCCCAAGGAGCATGAGGATCACTGGCAGACGGAAGATCCAGCGCCAGCTCAGGTGCAGCACGTCCAGAATCAACAGGGAGGTGACGTAGGACAGCACGGAGGAGAGGCCGGCGGAGAGCAGGTAGAAACCAAAGGCCTTGCCGCGCTCATGAGTGCCAAACCAGTTCGCCACCAGACGACTGCCCGGAGCCCAGCCCATGCTCTGGGCCAGTCCGTTGGCGCTCCAGGCGATGGCCAGCGATTTGAGTCCGGTGCCAAAGCTGGTGACCCAGTTCAGTACGAATGAAAGCACCGTGCCCAGGCTCATCATCCGGCGTCCGCCGAAGCGATCGCCCAGATTGCCATTGATGGCCTGCCCTACGGCATAGGCCCAGAGCATGCCGGCGCTCACCCAGCCCAGTGTCTGCTTGTCCAGCCCGAGCTCTGCCTGAATGCCCGGAATGGCAAACCCGAAGGTCTGCCGTCCGGTGTAGTAGAAGAAATAGCAGAACATCACCGCCCCGAGCACGCGCTTTTGGGCACGGCGGAAGGCGGGGTCCTGATGAGATACAGCGGCGGCCATGGTCAGAGGGTGCCGTTGCAGGTGAATTCGAAAATGTCGAAGTTCCGCGGGTCCGCCTTGGCGCGGGCGGCGTGGGAGGGCTTCAGCGGATGGCTGAAGACAAAGGGCACCATTTCCTCGTACCTGCCGCCGTGGCTGCGCAGACCGCCTGCCAGGGCCTTCAGATCATGATAGGCGGGCGTGCGGCCCAGCACCACGTCCCGGCCGCTGGCCACCACGAGGTCACCCATGCGGTCCTCCGGGAGTTCGAGGAGCCTGGCCCCGATGGCCCGGGTGTGGCACTCGGTCACTCCGGTGCGGCCCAGCAGCCACTCCTGAACTACGCGGATGTCCACGCCGGCTGGCACATGCACTTGGGCAAAGGAACCGAGGGCTCCGTGATGCACGACATAGGGGTCCGTGATCGGCAGAATGACGCGGAACCCGTCGCCGAACTGCGCCTGCAGTTCGCTTTCCAGGTAGATGACATTGGGAGTTCCATCGTCCTTCTGCTTGGCGTTCATGCCGTGGTCTGCGGTTACCCCGATCACCGCACCAAACGCCACGAGGCGGCCGAGTTCGGCGTCAATGGCGGCATAGAAGTCCAGCGCCTCCTGCTCCTCCGGCGCATGCTTGTGCTGCATGTAGTCGGTGGTGGAGAGATACAGGAAGTCCGCCATGCCGCGCTCCAGGAGGGCCACGCCCGCCTTCAGCACGTACAGGCTGGCGTCACCGCTGTAGATCTCCGGCGTGGGGCCCACGATGGTTTCCACGTCGTCGATTCCATGGGTGGCTTTTACGGCCTGGGCGGCCTTTTCAGCAGAGAAGGCGGCACCGCCCTCGCTGATGAGGCCGGAGGCAAAAATGTCGCGGAGCTTTTCCTTGGCGGTCACCACGGCCACCTTGCGTCCGGCCTTCTGGGCGGCGGGGAAGATCGTCTCCACCCGCAAGAACTTGGAGGAGTTCATCATCACCTCCTCATCCTGGGCCGCATCATAGAAGAAGTTCCCGCCAATGCCGTGCACACTGGGAGGGGTCCCGGTGACGATGCTGGTGTTGTTGACGTTGGTGAAGGTGGGCATGGCTGCACGGGCGAAGCCGCGCCAACCCTGAAGGCTCATTTTGGCAAGGTGGGGCATGAGCCCGCGAACCAGGGCAGCATCGAAGTACTCGGTGGCGGAGCCGTCCAGGCACACGACCACCACGGGGCGTGGTGGCAGGGTGTAAGTGCGCTGGTTGACGGTGAAAGAGGCGGTGGAATACATGGGTCGGGTTCGAGGAAGTTCAGGCGGGGGTGAGATCAGCCAGAGTCAGATTGTAGGTGAAGACCCGTTCGCCATGGCGGTTGACCAACTCAGCGGAGATGCGGGCGGGGGAGACGGTGCTGTCCACCTCCATGACGAGGAAGACATGCGGCTCCACCGCGCTGCGCACCAGGTTCGGGTGGTAGGTATTGAGCTTGGGGATGACGCTGCTGTGAATGGGGGAGGCGATGAATTGCACCAGATCGTAGCCCACCGTCTTCTTCGACTTGTAACGCAGCACCCGGCTTGCGTGAATGTCGCCGCCGACGAGAACCACGCCGGGGATCTTGTTCCTGGCGATGAAGTCCTCCAGCGCCTTTCGCTCGTGCATGTAGGTGCCCCAGTCGTCCTTCTCCCGGCTCTGCTTGTCGTCCCAGATCACCCCGCAGGCCAGGAGCTTGAAAGGGGCGGTGGAGGCCTTCAGCCCGCGCTGCAGCCACTCCCACTGGGCGGCTCCCAGCAGCGAGGGTTTGGAGGGGTCAGCATAGGACTTCTCTGTTTCCGAGAACCATCGTGTGTCCAGCAGAAACACCTCCACCGGGCCGTGGCGGAAGCTGGTGTAGATGCCTTGATTGTCTTCGCCAAACGACCACTGTGGACGGTAGCGGCAGTACACCGTACGGCTGTTCTCCTTGCCCGCGGCACGTCCATCGCAATCATTCCCGGCAAAGTCGTGGTCGTCCCAGGTCCACCAGCAGGGGCGACTCTGAAGCAGCTTCTGGTACTCAGTCACGGCAGCAAACTCGCGGTGTCGTTTCGTCTGGATGTCGAGCTTCGTGCTGTCGATGTACGGCGTGTCCCCGATCAGGATCACTGCATCCACCTGCTCCTCTGCCATGCGGGTCCAGACGGCCCGGCTGCCGGCATCTTCTTTGGCACAAGAGCTGATGGCAAAACGCACCTTGCCGGGTTTGGCAGGATCTGGAGCCGTCTTGAACGTCTGTTCCGCAGCGTCTGCGAGGGGGGTGCCTTTCGACGTGACACGGTAGCGGTAGCTGGTCCCCGGGCGCAGTCCTTCTACCTGCCAGTGCAGGCAAAAATCGTGCTCAGCCGTCGCCTGCGCTGGTACCTTGATGGCGGCGCCACCGGTGCTGGGCGTCACCTCGAGTACATATTCACCGGGAGCCGCGACGCGCATCCAGAGGGCACTCTTGTCTGACTCGGTGTGTCCCACGATGGGCCCCAGCACGTCAGATGAAACTGCGGGGGCGGCCGCGGCTTGGTTGAGGGCGGATGCGGCCGTGCAGGCGAGCGTTCCTGCAACGAATTGCCGACGACTAACCCTGCCAGAGGAACGAGAAGATGATTTCATAGAAGGTGGCGACAGGCCAAAAAGACACTTTTGTTTCTAGAAAGCAACTTTTTACGCTTTTAGATCACTCGCTATTTCTTTTGGGAAACATTTCGTTCACTCAAGAAAACCCAGTCAGAGGGTTCGTTTGGATCGGTGCACGAGCTCCCCCAGCACACGCTGTTGGAACAGGTGCGAGAGGGTCAGAAAATGCGGAACTACTTGCTGCTAAGCCGATTGGCAGCGGTCAACGCTGCCGGGTCCATGCACATGACACAGAGCACCCTCGCATCTTTGTCGGTCTCGTTGAAGACGCGGTGGTCCGTTTCTGCATCGAAATAGAGACTGTCTCCGGCGTCGAGGCGGTAGAGGTCGTTGTCGTACTCGAAAGTGACGGTACCCTCCAACACGAGGAGAAACTCCTCGCCCTCATGCTTCATGGCGAGCTGACGGCCGCCTTTGGCGGGGACGCGCACCTCGAGTGGGTCCATGGCCCGGTCCGCGCGGCGGTGGGCGAGGGATTCGTAGTAATTGTTGAGCTTGTTGCCCGCCTCGGAAGGGATGTAGTTGCGCTCGATCGGCTTGCGTTCACTGCGGCGCACGACGCTGATCCGGGGCTTCTCGTCCAATCCCTCAAGAAGCTCTGAGAGCTTGATTCCCAGCGTTTCTGTGAGTTTGGCCAGCGTGGTGAGCGTGGGGGTGACCCGGAAATTCTCCACCTTGGACAGCAGCCCTTTCGCCAGACCTGAAGACTCAGAGACCTCTTCCAGCGTCAAGCCTCGCTTTAAGCGGGCGTTTCGGATGCGTTGGGCGAGTTCTACCAAATTCATAGTGCTGTGGCGATCCCGAAGCCTAGCACAGGGGGGCCGATGGAGCAAAGCAGGATGGCGTGAGAAAAAACGGTCTCGACTTTCTCAAAAGAAACATTTTGTTTACACAAGGTCACTTTCTTTTCTTTTGAGAAACTTTAGCCTCCGACCGCAATGAAACACCTGCTGTCCCTATTGTGCGCTACAGGATTGCTGGCTGGCCTGGTCCAGCCCGCTCGTGGCTCCGTCTCCCTCCTGGACGGGTTGAGCTTCTACCTCGATTTCGAGGGCAGTGCTCCAGTGGACACCTCCGGGAACAATGTGGTGGTGACCAATTCGGGGGTGACCTCCAACACACTGACCGGGCACTACGGCGCAATAGCCGGAGTCGCTGGGAACGCCGGGTACTTCAACCGGGCGGACAAGGACTGGCTTCAAATCGGCCTCGGCTATGGAAAGCTGGCGGCGGATCCTGCGCCACAACCACTGGCCTACAGCTTCACCATCAGCGCCTGGTACTACCTGCAGCCTGAAAGCGCCCCCACGGACCGTCTCTTCCTTTATGAGGGCGATGTGGACTATGATCTGTCGTTCGGCATTCGCGGGGATCTGGCCTCGTCCAATGGATCCTATGTCGGCACCGCCTACAACCCGGGGAAGGCCAACTACGATGTCTCAAACGCGGCTTACTATGACTCGACGACCCATGAGGGCGCCTGGCAGCAGGTCGTGGAAACCTTCTCTTCTGACGGCACCACCGTCACAAAGAAGATCTACCTCAATGGGGAACTGGTCGGCACCACGTCCACGATGGCCCAGGGTTCGCTCTACTCTCCTGCGATCAACTTGGGGACATTTCGCGACAACAACGGTCGCTTCTGGGACGGTTTCATGGACGAGGTTGGCCTCTGGAACCGCGCTCTGACCGACGTCGAGATCTCCGACCTCTACGACCTGACCTACATCGACGGACTTTCAGTGACCAGCCTTGCTCCCGAGCCCTCAAGAGCTGTCCTGCTGATGCTCGGCATCGTGGGGCTCCACCTGCGTCGATCCCGACGCAGAGCCTAGTTCTTTGGCTCCGAGCCAAGCTGGTGGGAAAACCATGCCCGCACGCCATGAAAATCCCAACGACGATCCCAAGCGCCCGCGCTCGAATCGCGGGCTTTACCCTGATTGAACTGCTCCTCGTACTGGCCGTGATGACAGTTTTGCTGTCTTTGGTGGTGCCGGCCGTGCAGAGCACGGGGGCAGCGCGACTCACCGCGGGAGGCAAGCAGGTGGCGGGACTCGTGGGGGCGGCCCGCCAGACCGCCATGTCCCACAACACGCTGTCTGCCCTGGTGCTGCTCACCAGCCCAAGCCAGTCCCAGGCATATCGGGCCTTCGCCATCATCTACTACAAGGAAGGCGAGGGCTGGGTGCAAAAGGGAAACTGGGAACTGCTGCCGGAAGGCGTGGTGGTGGATGCGTCCAACACCGCTGATTGCACTTTCCTTTTGGACTCGCCCGAACCGTTCCCCTTTTTGACTGACGAGCAGGGGCAGGCGGCCCCGCCTGTACGGTACCAGGGGGCGGGGGTTCAGGGTAACAACGCCATGGTCGCACGCATCTTCACAGCTGGGGGCGGGTTGCTGGATGCCTCGGTGCCCTCCCAGATCCGTCTTGTGGAAGGACATGTGGTGGACGGCACGGTTCAACACCCCAGGCCCGGTGCCGATGGCAGGCCGGACAATTTTTTTGACATCGCCATCCTGGGGGCCACCGGCCTGCCGAAAATCAGTCGTCCACAACTCGAACCATGAAACCGATTCAGCGCCTTTCTGCCGGCTTCAGCCTTGCTGAGGTGGTCCTTGCCACAGGGATCTGCTCCGTGGCCCTCATGTCCCTGATTGGGGTGCTGGGTGTCTCCCTCTCCGCGGAGCGGGATTCCGCCCGGGACACTGCCCTGACAGCCATGTCTTCACAAATCGTGGCCAGACTTTCAAAGCAGCCTTTTGATGATTTGATCCAGAGCGCCGGATCTGCCTCGGCAGATGGAGACGGGGCCGTGCCGGATGCCGCTCCGGTCTTCTACTTTGACTCCCAGGGCATGCTGCTCGCCAATGCCAGTGGGCCGGATGAGTTGAGCGCCGCCTATCGCTGCCTGGTGACGCAGCGCCCTTGTGAGGACACCAGAAATCCCACCACCGGCACTTGCAACCTCGTCCGTGTGGAGATGGCCTGCTCCTGGCCCGTGACGACGGGAAGCGGTACCACCACTGCCCAGCCAGCCGGCCACCAACGTCTGTATGCAAACATCGCCCGATACTGATTCTCGTGAAAATGTCACGGCGCGGGCCTTCACCCTGGTGGAACTGCTGGTTTCCATCAGCGTGCTGGCTCTGATCGTGGCGCTGCTTGGGGGCTCGCTCACGGCGGTGAGCCAGGCCTGGACGCGGGGCGAGGGCAATGCGGAACGCCGCGGCAGTTCCCGGGCGCTGGCAGATTTCCTGGCATCGGAGTTGCAGGGAGCCCTGCTTCCCGTGGAAGGCGTGGACCCACGGGGGCAGGGCAATTTGCAGTTTCTCGCCAGCCCTCCCACCGCCCGTTTGCCGGAGGGGTGCGCCTGGTCCGACTCGCTTTTCTGGCAGTCGCCCCTGGCCATGGAGACCACCTTCGGGGAGATCGCCGTGGTGGGTTATTTCATCAAGTGGTCGGAGGGCCGGCCGATGCTCTGCCGCCTGTTCATCCCGCCTTCTGTCCGCAAGGACGGTGTCGTTTCCAAGAACCCAGACTTCAGAGTCTTTGCCAGTGGACCGGACGCGTGGCTGGACCCGGACCTCGTGTCGCGGAACGTGGCCCCAGAGAACAAGTCCGGAGGCTACCGGGGGTTGTTTGCCGATCTCGTGCCCGGGTTCTGGGTGCAGTGCTACGGGCTGGATGGTCAGGCACTGCCCCGCAGCTATGACTCCCGCCAGGGCTACGACTGCCTCTTTAAGCCTGAAGGCAGGCTCAGCTACACCGAGAAGCGTTACCTCCCCGCCACTGTGAGGGTGTCGCTGGCCCAGGTGGACTCGGGTCATGCGTTTGAACTGATGCGGGCGGCCGATGAGGTGCGCGCCATTGCGGCCGAACCCGCTGTCAGGGACGCGGCCGCCTTCCTCCAGCGCATGCAGTCCGCCGCGGAGAGCTCTCCCGCCTTGGCGGCGCTGCTCCCGGGACTTCGCATCTACACCACAGAAATTCAGCTGCTGCACTCCCGATGAAGTCTTGCTCAACGACCTCCGCTTCCCGACCAAAGGGGGCTGCTCTCATCATCACGCTGCTCATCATCGCCCTGCTCACGGTCATGGTGGTGGTGTTTTTGGACACTTCACGCATTGAGCGCAGTGTGTCCGCCCATCATATGGAGCGGTCACGGGCCGCGCAGCTGGCCAGAGAAGGGGTGGATCGCACCGTGGCCCTACTGCAGAAGGAGACCGTGGACGCCCCTCGTCAGGAGGGGGAGAGTGAAGAGCAGTTTGCCCTTCGCAAGCGGAACTGGATCAGCCAGCCCGGAGCGCTCCTGGTGCCGGATGTCCTGCCTGCCAGCCAGAAGGAAATTCGCCGGAAGGTGGAGCTCTCCAGCGGCACATCCCGGGCATCTGCATTCACTTCACCTGTCTTCGAGCCGGCCAATCTCAATGTTCAAATTCTATCGGACCCGAAGCCTGGATCACGGCTCATCACCGACATCAAGGACCCCGCGACCGGCAAGCCGGTACCGTTGAAGTTGCGGTGGATCTATGTGCGGGAGGATGTGAAGGGAGGAGGCCTTTCCTATGACACAGCGGAAGAACCGGACTCTCGTGACAGCGCCCGGCCCATCATCGGGCGCTTCGCCTACTGGGTGGATGACGAGAGCAGCAAGATCAACTGCAACCTGGCCTGGAAGCGCACTCCGCCCGCCCGTGCCAACAAACATCCGGCATCCCACCCGAGCCGCATCAATCTCACCAGCCTTGCGGGGCAGGATGGCGCCCGTCTCGATGAAGCGGCGGCGGATGCACTGCATCAGGAGGCGGTCCAACGACCGTTCAACTCCTTTACCGATGTCAGGCGGATCGAGGAAAGCATGCCGGGTGTTTCCGCCCTGCTGGCCCGGCACAAGTTTGAGCTCACCCACTACAACCAGGATCCGGACACCACCTTCTTTGGAGAGGAGCGAATCCTGCTCACCACCAATCCCGCCCTGGTTCCAAAAAATGCAGACGGAACCTATGCGCGAAAGTTTCTCGACATTCTTCGAGATGATCCCGAGACGCTGGGCCTCACCAAGGAGCAGTTGGATCCTGGAAACTACGACCACCTTGCCGCCGGCCAGCCTGACTATGCCGGTGCGGGCTCCAATGTGCTGCTGCCGAACAAGCTCGATGGCGTGGTGCGTGATCTCATGCGTTACGTCAGCTCCCGCGAATGGCCCATTTCACCCGGGGTCAGTTTCAAGGATAAATACTATCCAGGTGCCGCCAGTGACTCGGATGCCCAGCTTTCCCAGTTGGCGGTGAACATCATCGACTATGTGCGCGCCAAGGAGTCTGCCATGGACGTGTTCGCGCCGATGCGTTTTGGCCCGAACCCGGCTGGTGAACTCACCACCCACCCTTCCTATGGGTATGCTGGGTCCAACACCTTTCTGGGCATCAGTCGTGCGCCTTACATCACAGAGGTGGGGATGTACATGAAGAATGACCCGGTGACGGTTCCCAATCCGGTGCCCTCCGGCTGGCCTCGGGACGCGCAGGGCAAGCCCAAGAACCTCTACCCGCTGCACTACCGGTTTGAGGTCTTCCTTCCGCCCAATTATGGCGTGGATGATGGCGTGGATCTGGTGCCGGACAAGAGTGCGGAGCCCACGCCGAACTCCTCCTATGGCTGGCATTTCAGCAACCCTGACATCACGGCCTCGGACAGCACCTTCACGCAATATCTGCCCGGCCCCGGTGGCCGAGTGACCAGCACCAAGGGCCGTTCCATCACCGTCCGAATTTTCAAAGAAGACGTTGAGGGCGGGCAGACCAAGCTCATGCCGGGCCAGCGGCTGGTGGTAAACAAGGTGCTCTATCGCGATGCTCCGTGGTCCGTGCGCAAATACTGCCCCTGGCGGCTGGCCATGTATCTCTGGAAGTCGGACGCCGAGGGCTTCATGACCGGGCCCCATGCGCCTCGCATCGTCATCACTCCAGAGCATGGCACCATCCGCTGCGACATGGGCGACCCGGCCACCACCACCCCGGCCAACATGGTCTCCCATGAATGTGATGATCCCCGGGCGAGCGTGCACCCCAGCGACTGGAAGCCGAACAAGAACAATGGCAACACCTTCGGTGCGCCAAACTCCCGCTCTACCGTGGGGGCGAACCCGCTGAGTGTGCGACCGCAACAGGACGTGGATGCCGGAGGCAAGATCACGGATGCCAGCTTCTACATGCCTCCTCCGAAGGGACGAGGAGCCAACGGACCCGATGGCGATGACGGCCGCCTCGGCTCCGTGGCCGAGCTGGGCTATGTCCACACGGGCAACAACGCAGCCACTGGCAGCATCCCCTGGCGCACATTGCGGCTTCAGGTGAACAACTACACAGTAGCCAATCCTTCGCTGCCGGACTGGGCACTTCTGGATCTTTTCAGCGTGCCCAATACCGGCACCACCTCCAATGGAGGGCTCTACAAACCACACGGCACCTCGGTGGGAGGTCGCGTGAATGTGAATTCCCGCACGCTGCCGTTTGAGAATCTCACCCGCTCCCAGGCGCTGGTGGCGCTCCTCACTGGAGCCAATGGCATGACCTTGGAAAAGGCAACGGAGATCGCGGGCAACATCTACCGGCGTGAACTTTCACCGCTGAACAACCGGCTCGGGAAGAGTTTCGGCAAGAGCTATGGCTTCCCGTGGAAGGCCGCGCCGGCGGCCTCTGACCCCAATGCCTATGACATCCCGTGGGAGATCTGCGAGGTGAAGGGCGTGGCCGATGAAGGGGAGGCCAGTGAGAGTCTTGTGCGCGAGATTGGCAGCCTCATTACTTCGCGAGGTGGTGTGTTCACCGTTTACACCGTGGGCCAGGCGATGAAGCAGACGCTTAGTGGAGCTCTCACGGTGACAGCGGAACAACGTCAGCAGGTCATGTTGGAGCGCTACGTGACCAATCGCGGCACGGCCAATGCGGCTGATGACGAGGTGCGATTTCGCGTGGTGTATTCTCGAAACCTGACGCCGTAACCGAAAGCGAAGGAGAGATACCAGATTCAGTCCCCGTCCTTGGCCAATGCCTTGGCTCCTTTTGACACGCCTTTGACGACTGCTTTGGTGGTGGAGACCAGGATGCCCGTCAGCACAAGGGCGGCGAGCGCGAGTCCGAAGCAAACTTTGAAGGTGATGGAGGCGACCTTCATCCAGTCATCTGCCTGGACGTTGCTGGCATTCAGAACATCCGCGAGTCCCCAGAATCCGATCACGCCCACCACCAGAGCGGCAAGGGCCCAGCGCACAAAGGCGGGGATCTTCAGGGGCGGGATGATCTTCGACACCAGCCAGCCACCCACGGCGATCAGTGCGCCGACTCCATAGGCGACAGCGGCGATCACCAAGCCTTCGATAAGGAGAATGAGAAAAAGCATGGGGATAGAGAAATTGATGTGGGCTGCCTTGTCAAGGTGTCGGGGAAGGGGTCGAGAGTCTGCGCCAAACGCTGGCATTCCGCGCTTGGAGTTGTTTCTCGCGTAATCCCTCGGTTGCCTGAACAAACATCTATTAGGGCTCCCCAACAAAAAGCCCCCATCCGCGCCAGGGCGAATGGGGGCTCGAAGTTCAGGCTTTGGACGCTATGACCTAGCTCGAAAGGTAGGCTTCGTCCTTGATGTTCTTGTGGAAGTCATCGCCCTGCACGGTGGCCTGCACATAGCCGGAGCGGATGACGAAGTCACCGAAGTGCTCTCCTTCATTGCGCTCCGTGGCGTAGTGCTTCAGGATGGGGGCCAGCACGGCTTGAATGTCCTCTGCGGCCACGTCCTGACGATACAGCTTGCTCAGACGTTGGCCCGCATGGCCACCGCCCAGATACAGATTGTAGCGATCTGGGCCGCGGCCCACGAAGCCGATCTCTGAGATGAATGGACGGCCGCAACCGTTGGGGCAGCCCGTCATCCGGATGGTGATTGCGTCGTGACGCAGGCCGACTTCTTCCATCGTCTCCTCCAGAGTGGTGAGTACATCCGGGAGATAGCGTTCCGCTTCGGCAAGAGCCAGGGCGCAGGTCGGCAGGGACACGCAAGCGATGGAGGCGAGGCGGAGGGCGCTGCGCTCATGGCTCTGGTGCATGCCGTACTTCTCCAGCAGAGCTTCTACCTCGGCGCGCTTCTTGGCGGAGATGTTCGCGATCTGCAGGTTCTGGTTTGCGGTCAGGCGGAAGTCGCCGTCATGGATCTTGGCGATCTCCCGCAGCCCGGTGCGCATCGGATACCCGGGGGTGTCCAGCACGCGTCCACCCTGCACGAAGAGGGTGTAGTGGAAGTTGCCGCGCTCATCTTCGACCCAGCCGTAGCGGTCGCCGTTGTCCTTGAACTCGTAGGGACGCACGGGTTCGAGGTCGTAACCGAGGTATTTGTTCAGCTCGGAAAGGAACCACTCGGGGGAGCGGTCCTGAATCGTGTACTTCAGGCGGGAGTGCTTGCGGTCCGTGCGATCACCGAAGTCGCGCTGCACCAGCACCACTTTCTCAGCCACGTCCACCACCTTGTCGGCGGCGCAGTAGCCAATCACGTCAGCGATGCGGGGGAAGGTGGCCTCGTTGCCATGGGTCATGCCCATGCCGCCGCCGACGGCGACGTTGTAGCCGATCAGCTTGCCGTCTTCCACGATGGCGATGAAGGAGAGGTCGTTGGCGAAGATGTCCACGTCGTTGCTCGGAGGCACGGCGATGGTGATCTTGAACTTGCGGGGCAGGTAGGTCTTCCCGTAGATCGGCTCCTCCTCCTCCTCCTCGCTGCTCTTCACCTTCTCCCCGTCCAGCCAGATTTCATGGTAGGCACCGGTCTGGGGGGTGAGGTGGGTGGAGATGTCGCGGGCCGCCTTGATCACTTCCTCATGCACACTGGAGAGGAAGGGGTTCGGGTTGCACATGACGTTGCGGTTCACGTCACCGCACGCTGCGATGGTGTCCATGGCCGCGTCATTGATCTCCTTGATCGTGCGCTTCAGGTTGGTCTTGATGATGCCATGAAGCTGGAAGGCCTGGCGGGTGGTCAGCTTGATGGTGCCATTGGCGTAGGAGTCCGCCATGCGGTCCGTCTCGAGCCACTGGTGGGGCGTGGAAACTCCCCCGGGCAGGCGGATGCGCAGCATGAAGGAGAAGGCCTTCTCCAGGCGGTGCTTGCGACGGTCCGGGCGCAGGTCACGATCATCCTGCTGGTAGCTGCCGTGGAACTTGATGAGCTGCTGGTTGTCCTCAGAGAGGGAACCAGTGGAGAGGTCGGCCAGATCCTCCGCGATGTTGCCGCGCAGGTAGTTGGAGCGGGTTTTGATTCCTTCGTTGGCGGACAGTTTCTTTTCAGACATTGGCGTGGGTGCCGCAGGTTGGCGGGACGGGGTTGGAAAGAGCGGCGGGGTTGGGTGTTGGGATATAAAACTTGGTAGAGTGTCCTCAGTAGACGTCGCGCTGGTAGCGCTTGGTCTTTTTCAGATCCTCAACATAGGCCTCGGCAGCTTCGCGGGACTTCCCGCCTTCCGTCGCGACCACGGAGATGAGCGCCTCGTGCACGTCGTTCGCCATGCGGGCGGCATCGCCGCAGACATAGAAGTGAGCGCCGTCCTGAAGCCAGGCATAGAGTTCCTTGCTGCGGTCCAGCATGCGGTTCTGGACATATACCTTCTCGGGCTGGTCCCGGGAGAAGGCCACGTCCAGCTTGGAGAGGGCCCCGCTCTTCAGGTGCTCCTGCCACTCCACCTGGTAGAGGAAGTCATACGTGTAGCGCTGGTCGCCAAAGAAGAGCCAGGACTTGCCACCCTGACCCAGGGCACCGCGGTGCTCCACAAAGGCGCGGAAGGGGGCGACGCCCGTGCCGGGGCCCACCATGATCACCGGCACGTCTGAGGAGGCGGGCAGGCGGAAGTTTTTGTTCTGGTGGTTGTACACATCTACCTTGTCACCCTTGTTCACCAGGTCGGCGAGGTACGTGGAGGCAACTCCCTTGCGGCTCACGCCATGCGCATCATACCGCACGGAGGCGATGGTGAGGTGCACTTCACCCGGGTGGGCGAGGGGGCTGGAGGCGATGGAGTAGAGACGTGGCGGCAGCTTGCGGAAGATGGTAACCAGGTCCGCGGCGGAGAGACCCTTCGGTGCGTAGTCTGCAATCGCGTCGGCGATCCAGCGGCCCCAGAGGTAGTCCTTGAACTTGTCCTTGGCATCTTCGCTGAGCAGTGCGGCTAGCTTCTTGGACTTCGTCAGCGCCTGCAGCTTGGTCAGCACGGGGCGGGAGAGCGCGGTGATGTCGAAGTCTTCGCGCAGGGCGTCAGACAGGGGCTTGCTGCCCTCGCCGTTCAAGGAAACATCTTCGCTGCCGCTGAGCTTGGAGGCCTTCAGGATGCCCTGAACCATGTCCGGGGCGTTCACGGGGATCACCGCCAGCGCATCGCCGGGCTCATAGACAAGGCCAGAGCCTTCCAGGGAGATCTCGTAGTGCCAGGTCTCCTTGGAGGTGCCTTTGCCATTGAGCAGCACGCGTTCGAGGAGCTCACCACCGAAGGGGTTCTTCTTCCCGTAGGCGGCGACAGCAGGAGCCGAGGCCACGGCACCACCGGCCACGATGGGGGCTTGGGCGGAGGGAGCGAGGGCCCGGAGGGCGGCAAGCGCAGCCTCCAGCCAGGTGCGGTGGTTCTCCTCATAGTCCACATCGCAATCCTGACGCGGGGAGACGCGGGTGGCGCCAAAGCTGGCGAGCCGGGCGTCCACATCTTTGCCGGTCTGGCAGAATCGCTCGTAGGAAGTGTCTCCGAGGGCGCACACGGAGTAGTGCAGCTTCGGCAGGGAAAGGGTCTGCCCCATCAGCGCCTTGTAGAAGGAGGTGGCGGATTCCGGGGGATCCCCGTCGCCCCAGGTGCTCACGATCACCAGGAGGTTCTCAATCTTGGCCAAGTCTGCCGGAGCGATGTCCGACATGTTTTTCACCGTGGCCTGGAAGCCATGCTTCTTGGCTTCCTTGGCAGAGAGGTCCGCAAGCTTCTCGGAGTTCCCAGATTCCGTCCCGTACAGAATCGTCAGTTTCACGGCAGTGGCCGGTGCCGCTGCGGCAGGCACTGCTTCTCCGGCGGAGAGGTATCCACCCAGCCAGAAGCGTTGAGCAGGGGAAAAGCTGGCGATCAGGCTTTCGATGGACCGACGTTGGTCGGGGGAAAAGGGCGAGTGCTCGGGAAGCATTTCAGGGATGAAGTTCACTGGGATGAAGGGAACCCAACGAAGCTGTAAGTACGTTGGACCGCAAGTTTAGTCCTGAATTGCGACCGCGCAAGGAGTAATTCTAAATTCCCCATGGGAAAAGTAGGCAATTGCGCAATGCATTCAGGTTGAGTGGTTAATGACAGTGGTGAGATAGGTGTACGACAAGCGATCGCCGTACAGAAAGTCTGATCTTAATTGACCATCTGTGATAGCCCAGGAGCTGGAAGTTTGTCTTGGCAGGGGCTGAGGTGGCTCTGCGAGGCTCATTACGGCTTCTTCCACCAGTCGCCGTCTCTTTCCCAAGGCTGCCGGGGGCTTTCGTCATCAGGGGGGCGTTTGGGAGTGCGCGGGAGGATGACGGGCTTGTCTTCATCGTCCTCCTCGGACGGTGCGGGATGTCGTTCGCGGTGGCGGAGGGTCAGGGCTCCGGCTAGAAAGCAGAGAGCGCAGAAGGCGAGGAGGCCTAGCAGGCTCCAGGCCAGAGCGTCAGCAGCGGGGAGGGGATCGGAGCGCGCTCCGTATTCGACAACAGGCTGCGTCTCCGTCGCGGCAGGCGGAGGATCGCCCTCAGGTTCGAAAACCAGGGCTGTCTCAGGCTCATCCAGCGCTTTCATCCCCAAAGACCAATCGCATGGGAATCATGTGGGAGAAGACAAAATCGTGCTTCTGGAAGAAACGCTGGCTCTCCGCACTGATCTTGTCCGTGAGGAGGGTGATGCGCTTGAACTTTTTCTCCCGGGCGAACTCGATGGCGTGCTTCAGGAGCATGGAGCCATAGCCCTGGCCGCGGTGCATGGGGTGGACGATGACGTCTTCCATGAGGATGACAAAGCCGCCCTCGGCCGTGCTGATGGTGAAGAGCAGGTTCACCATGCCGATCAGCGTGTGATCGTTGCGCAGGACAAAAATGCGACCGCGCAAAGGCTGCTCCAAGATGAGCCGGAGACCGTGCTCCTGCTTGATCCGGTTGGGCGTAAAGTCCTCCTCCTCCCCAAGCAGAGCCACCACCAAGTTCGCCAGTTGAGGGAGATCTTCCAGCGTGGCGGGCTCGATGCGGGGTTCAGACGGGGCAGACAGTTGAGGCATGTGAGTCCATCTTATACTCTTATGGACCGACGCGAAAACGATTTCTCTCCCCCGGGATGGGATGAAGGTCAGATGACTCAGAAGTTGACAACCTTTTCGAACCCGTTAGTTTGCCCGCCCCATTGATTCCAGCGGTGCGCCGCAGGTGTCATTTACCTTTCATCCACCCTGCGAATATGCCCAGCAAACGTACCTACCAGCCCTCCAAGCGCACCCGCAAACAACAGTTTGGGTTCCGCGCCCGGACGAAAACCGTGAACGGACGTGACATCCTGCGTCGCCGCCGCCGTGCTGGCCGCAAGCGTTTGCTTCCCAAGGGTGTGGAAGTGCACTTCAAGCGCCACACGCAGCAGCACAACACGAGCGGTTACCCGTCGTACTAACTTTTCTGCCCGCTTTAGGGCTCCGGTCCGCAGTCATGCGATTCCCCGCCGCGCGCCGACTTCGGAGTGCTTCCGAATTTGGTCGTGTGCGGGCTGAGGGCACCACTTACCCCGGGCGCTATGTCGTGCTCGGGGTTTTGCGTGCCGGTGAGGAAGCCCCTTGGAGGTCTGGCCTCATCACATCACGGAAGGTCGGTGGAGCGGTCCAGAGGAATCTGGTGCGTCGTCGCCTTCGGGAGATCCTGCGCGCCACCCCTCTCGCTCCGGGAGTCTGGCTTGTGGTCATCGCCCGCTGGAAGGCGGCCGGTGCCACGTTTGACGAACTGCGCACCGACTTTCAAAAAGTCGCCAAGCGTGCGGGAGTCTTGGTTCGTGAGAGCCAGCCACCCCAGACCCAGACGCGGCCTGTGGTCCGTGAAGCGGAATGAAGACGCTCATTCGCATCGCCATCCGGGGGTATCAGATCTTCATCTCCCCGGTGTTGCACTTTGTCGGCGGCCCAGGCAGTGGCTGCCGGTTTGAGCCCACGTGCTCGCATTATTTCCTGCAAGCCGTGGAGCGGCACGGCGTCATCCGTGGGGGCTGGATGGGGGTGAAGCGGATCGGTCGCTGCAACCCGTGGGGTGGGAGCGGGCACGATCCGGTGCCGGACTTGTCACCTGGAAAGACCTCAGAATGTCATTGCCAGAACGGTCATCTGCTCCACCAGTCTTCCTCCACCTCCCCGGAGCCTGAGATACCGCCCCGTCCCCCCGTGTGACGTGCGGTGGCCAACCGTGGGCGGCGTGTACCGACCCAATTTCACTATTTTAGCATCACACACTTTCTCTCATGGATCGTAAAGCTTGGATTGTCGTCACCCTCTGTGCCATAGGCATGGCGTTCAACTTCTGGTGGACTGCGAAGCACCCGCCCGCGCCATTGCCGCAGCCTCCGGCTGCCGCGACGGCCCCCGCCGTGGATCCGGCCCAGGCCACTGCCGCCAATCCTGCCAGCCCGGCGAATCCCGTAGCCCCCACGGCACCGGGTGCGACCGCGCCCCTGACGGAAGAGAAGATCGAGTTGAAGAACGCCAGCGCGATCTACACCTTCACCAACGTGGGCGGCGGCATCTCCTCGGTGGTGATGCTCGACACCAAGGATCACATCAAGCTCAACCAGCACGGCAAGGCGGCCATCGGCGCGCTCGGCACCGCTGCCAAGGCCTACCAGGATCTCACCTACGCCATCGTGGAGAAGACCGACAAGCGGGTCGTCTTCGAGGCTGTCTCGCCCGATCAGGTGCTGGTGCGGAAGGAGTACAGCTTCTCTGAAGGGGCTGGCAGCAACGACCACCTGGTGGAGTTGAAGGTTACCATCAAGAACCAGTCCAGCGCGAAGCTGGTGCGTGATAGTTATTACCTCTACACTGGCGCGGCCTCCTCCCTCCGTCCGGATGAGATTGAGGCGCCCGCCTTTGTCTGGAATGATGCCGGTGACGCGAGCAACTTCGCCACGGGCAGCTTCCGTGATGGTGCCGGGTTCCTCGGCTTCGGCGGCCCGGTCGTGGAACTGCAGAAGAACTTCCAGCATCTCCGCTGGGGCGGCGTGATGAGCCGCTTCTACACCACGCTCATCAGCACCAAGTCTGACATCCCTGCCAAGACCTGGGCCACGCGTTTCCTCATTGATCACTCGAACGACGAGTTCAAGGATCACAAGAAGGCGCTGCAGGACTATGCCATTCACGGCGGCGTGGGCCTGCCTGCCATTGAGCTGGAGCCCAATGCCAGCACCTCGGTGGACTACCGCATCTACATCGGTGCGAAGATTTTCCACGATCTGAAGAAGATCGACGTGGCTGAAGGCCAGCCGAACCGCCAGATGCAGTACGTCATGTTCTACGGCTGGTTCACCTTCGTGAGCCGCGCGCTGGTGTTCATGCTGCGCTGGTTCCACGATCTGACGGGCAACTGGGGCGTGGCCATCGTGCTGCTCACCATCACCGTCCGCTCCCTTCTCTGGCCAGTGCAGGCCCGGTCAAACGCCACCATGAAGCGCATGGGGCTGCTGGCACCGAAGATCAAGGAACTGCAGGAGAAGCACAAGGACGATCCGCAGAAGGTCAATACCGAGATGATGCGCATGTACCGCGAGTACGGGGTGAACCCGCTCGGTGGCTGCCTGCCGTTGCTCGTCCAGATCCCCATCTTTTTCGGATTCTACGCCGTCCTCCGCTACGCCGCCGAGCTGCGCGGTCAGCATTTCTTCGGCTGGATCCAGGACCTTTCTCTTCCGGACACGGTGACCACCCTGCACCTGCTCGGTTATCACCTTCCGTTGAACCCGCTGCCTCTGCTCATGGGGTTGACGATGTTCCTTCAGATGAAGCTCACGCCGCAGCCGGCGTCCGCAGACAAGACGCAGCAGCGCATCTTCATGCTGATGCCGTTCATGTTCCTGTTCTTCTGCTACTCGTTCGCCTCCGCGCTGGCGCTGTACTGGACGGTGCAGAACATCTACAGCATCTTCCAGGCGCAGGTGAGCCGCCTCTGGCAGAAGGATCCTGTCCTTGAAAAGAAAGCAGTCGTAGATCTGAAGCCAGCCTCTGGCTCCGGTCAGCCCGCCAAGGACAAGAAAGACAAGTCCTCGATCCCGCGTCTGGGTGGTGGGGGATCCAAGTCCCGGAAGCCCTGAGCATGACATGACCCTGCCGCCTCTCGAGCACGCCCGCCAGATCTTGGATACCCTGCTGGGGTATCTGGGGTTCGTGGTACGGATCGAGGAGGAGGAAGGGGCAGAAGGCCCGACGCTGCAGATTTTCACTGAAGAGACGGATGCCCTGGTCGGGCACCGCGGCGAGGTGCTGGATGACATCCAGTACCTCGTGAACCGGATCCTGCAGCGGCGGGATCCCACTGCGCCCCGGGTGCGGGTGGATGTGGAGTACTTCAGAACCATGCGGGAGGACCGCATGATGGAGAAAGTGAAGGAGCTGGCTGAGCGCGTCCGCGTGACGGGACAGCCCGCCGTGCTCAACCCCATGAACAGCTACTACCGGCGTCTGGTACACAATATCTTTGTGAACGACCCGCTGGTGCAGAGCGAAAGTGCCTCGGGGGATGAGCGCTTCAAGCGCATCACCCTGAAGCGCCGTCAGCAGGGTGGGAGTGGGGCGGCAGACTAAGTTGCCGCCAGCGTGCGTGGAGCCCAGGGCGAGAGGTTCTGCTTGCGTTCTCAGTTTGCCTCGCTAAGTTCGCTTCCCTCTTACCCCCTTGTCCTCTTTACCGGAACCGGAACGCTACTCATGAGATCTGACCTTGTCGACAAAGCCGCTCAAATCATCAACGATCCCCCGGTGCTCATCAACATGGTGTCCAAGCGGGTGCGCCAGTTGAACCAGGGACGCCCTGCGCTGGTGGAACGCCGCCCCGGCATGCGCGAGGCTGACATTGCGCTTCAGGAGATCATCGAAGGGAAGATCAAGCGCGAAGAAATCGAAGAAATTCCGACCTGATCCCGCCATGGGGCGGTCCTCTCCGCCCCCTGCTTAAGGCAGGGTACCCAGGAGAAGTAAAGTGAATCCAGTGGCGGGCCTTGTGTCCCGCCGCGTTTTTTTTGTCTAGAGTGCGCCATGAGTGACATCACCATCAACCGCAAGGCTCCACGGGACTATCACATCCTGGAACGGTATGAAGCGGGGGTTCAGCTCAAAGGCACGGAAATCAAGTCCCTCCGTCAGGGGCACATCACCCTGAGTGATGCCTTTGCACGTGTGGAACGGGGTGAGGTGTTCCTCTACGGCTGCGACATCAAACCGTACGACAAGGCCAGCCACGAGCAGCATGAGGCCAAACGAAGCCGGCGTCTGCTCCTGCACAAGAACGAGATCTTCAAGCTCTACGGTGCCAGTCAGCAGAAGGGGCTCACCATCGTGGCCCTGCGCGCCTACTGGAAAAACAAGAAGGTGAAGATCGAGATCGCCGTCGGCCGCGGCAAGGATCAGCGCGACCAGCGTCATGATCTGAAGGAAAAGGTGGAGAATCGTGAGGCACAGCGCGAGATGGCCCGCTTCAACGATCGTGGTGGCAAGGCCAAGGGCAAATCCTCTTGATTCTCTGATCGTCTCTAAAGCAGGTTGGCTGCCGACATGGTTGCTGGAGGAAGTAATTTCCTTGGGCCTGACGAGATGAATCTTTGCGTTTGTTTTATCCGGCCGGAGGTGTTTCAGGCCGTCTCCAACCTCCTGACACTGAACTGAAGAGGATTGATTTCGTCTGCAACCTCCGCAGTTGACCAGAGTGGCTGGTCTTCATCTGCGATGGGAAAAAGGAACCGCAATCTCCAGGTGCCCGATTCAGCCATAGCAAGCTGTTCCCCACTGCGGAGCGTTCCAACAGGAGTCGTTCGAAAAGACAGGGGAAGGCAGCTTCAATGAAACAACCCTATGAACGACATGA
This sequence comes from Verrucomicrobium sp. BvORR106, assembly GCF_000739655.1. Taxonomy (GTDB): domain Bacteria; phylum Verrucomicrobiota; class Verrucomicrobiia; order Verrucomicrobiales; family Verrucomicrobiaceae; genus Verrucomicrobium. The sequence continues at coordinate 129,694 of NZ_BATR01000092.1, forward strand.
AGACTTTCTTTCCCACATGCATTGCGCTGGCGGCGTTCTCGTTTGCTGCAGTGCCCCAGTCGGCCAAGGCCGAGGACAAGGCCATCGACAAGGGACGACGACTTGCGGAGAAATTCCTGGACGCTACTTCCGAGAAAGACCGGGATCGTGAACGTTCCCGTGACAGGGACCGTGACCACGATCACGACCGAGACGGTGATCGAGGCCGGGGCCGGGATCGCGACGTTTACTACTCACGCCCTGCCAGCACGTTCGTGCTGACGTTGGGGAACGGCTACGCGGGTCGCGGCTACTATTATGGCCCGGCCAATGCGGGCTACTACTACGAGCGGTCCGGCGTAAGGTTCTACCGGGACCGGGAGTCCGTGCCACGTCAGTACTGGCGCAGCGAATGGCGTGAAACCCCGGTGAATGAGAACTACAGCCGGACTGAGGCGTCCGTGCAGCGAGCTCTCGCCCAGCGCGGGTATTATCGTGGACCCATTGATGGCGACATGGGAGCCGGGTCACGTGCCGCTGTGGCGCGGTACCAGGCAGACAATGGCATGAAGCCCACAGGCGCAATCAACGATGGTTTGTTGAGATCGCTGGGTCTCTAACGAGACTCTTGGTGACTTCAGATAGCCGATACGATCTCAGATTAATTATAGTGATCAGTTGGAAGGAGTGGTGGTTGCCCTGTTCCGGGCGGACGAGTGTCCCCGGGACAGGGCTTTTTGTGTGCGGGGAAGAATTTCCCGCCCTTGCTGCCCGCAATGGTCAACCTGCGCAAGCATGACAGGACCAGCCCTGCACCCTGACCCGATTCATGGTCAACAAACTTCCTGACTCCCCATGAAAACGCTGATTCCTGGTTCCATCACTCTGCTGGTTGTCGCTTTGGCCGCGGCCTTGCCTGTATCCGTCCAAGCCAAGGACAAAGACAAGGAGCGCAAAAAGGCGGAGAAGCACTACCACTCCAAGTACTCCCACAAGCACAACAAGTACCACCATGATGACCGGTATGTGTACCTGTCCCGCCCCCGGTCCTCCTTTGTCATCACCCTGGGCACTGGGTATGCTGGCCGCGGCTACTACTACGGGCCGCCCAATTCCTCCTATTATTATGAGCGCAGCGGGGTGGCGTATTATCCCACCCGGGAGGCTGTGCCCGGCCACTATTGGGGCGGGGGAGGCTCTTCATACAGCCGCACGGAGGCGGAGGTGCAGCGCGCACTGGCGCGCCGCGGCTACTACCGCGGTCCCGTTGACGGTGACATCGGCCCGGGTTCGAGGAATGCCATCGCCCGCTATCAGGCAGACCATGGCATGCGCCCCACCGGCAGCATCACTTCGGGGCTGCTGAGATCGCTGGGACTTTGAGGTGATGCCCTCCTTCCGCCGCTCTTTTCTTTTTGAACTGGAGCGGCGGAGGGTTTTTACAGTTCGGCGGCGGCAGCTTCCAGCAGGATTCGCTCCGTCTCCTCCCAGCCAAGGCATGGGTCCGTGATGGACTGGCCGTAGCTGAGCTGATCCAGCGATTCCTGGAGTGCCTGGGCACCTTCCACCAAGTTGCTCTCCAGCATGGCGCCGATCACACCCTGGGTGCCGGATTGGCGCTGCTGGACGATGTCGTGAAACACTGCCGACATGCGACGGAAGTCCTTGGAGCAGTTCGCATGGCTGGCATCGATCATCACCACCGGAGGCAGATGGTTTTTGTTGAGCAGGGCCAGGGTCTCGCTGACGGATGCTGCGTCGTAGTTCGGGCCATTCTCTCCGCCGCGAAGGATGACGTGGCAGTCGGGATTGCCTTCCGTGGCCACCACACTGGCGCGACCGCTTTCGTCGATCCCCAGGAAAGTCTGGGGCTGGCGGGCGGCCTTGATCGCGTTGATGGCGGGCAGGATGCTGCCACTCGTCGTGTTTTTGAAGCCGACTGGCATCGAAAGCCCGCTGGCCATCTGGCGGTGGGTCTGAGATTCGGTGGTGCGTGCTCCGATGGCGCTCCAGCAGGTCAGGTCTGCAATGTACTGGGGAGTGATGGGGTCCAGCATCTCCGTGGCGGTGGGCAGGCCCAGATCGATGACCTGACGCAGGAAGGTGCGGGCAAGACGCATCCCCTGGGGGATGTCATGGGTGCCGTCCAGATGGGGGTCCATGATCAGCCCCTTCCATCCGATGGTGGTACGGGGCTTCTCGAAGTACACCCGCATGACCACCATGAGCCGATCTTTGACGCGCTCGGCCAGGGCGGCCAGCTTCTGCGCGTAGGCGTGACCCGCCTTCAGGTCATGGATGCTGCAAGGGCCCACGATGACCAGGAAACGCTTGTCGGCACCGGAGAGAATGCGGCTGATCTGCTGGCGGGATTTGGCGACAAAGTCCGCGTGGGCATCGCTGCGCGGAATCTCTGTGCAGAGCTCCTGCGGGGAAGGGAGGGCGGTGTTGGTACGGACGTGGACGTTGGAGACCTGAATCATGGCGACTCCGCCAGCGTAGGGGAGGAGGGGTGAGTTTCAAGCTCTCAGTTGAGGGGGGCCGCTGCGCGGCAGACGCCAGACTGGAAGACACAAGACACAAGACTCAAGACTTGAGCTTCAAAATGTGAGGTCGCCACAGGCGTAGTCCGGTTGTGCCAACCGGCTCACTCCCCAAACTTCCGTTGATCTCCTTCCCGCTCCGCCCACCCAACAGACCGCGGGGCCAAAGGCCCTGCCTCCTTTACTCCGCAGCCTAGCCACTGGTAGCTAGTTTCCAGGTATGGGAGGCGGGATTCCCAGCCCCGCTCAGTCATACGTCCTATGTGATTGACCGCAACGGGCCGTGCAAGCCGGCGCCAGCCCTCAGGACCTTCGACCTGAGCCGGTTGGCACAACCGGACTACGCCTGTGGCGACTGCGGGAGTAGCTCGGTCGTGGAGGGATGACGTTGCCCCAACTCCCCTCAAACCCCAGGTTTCGTCTTTGCCTCCGGATGGCCGCCCAAGATCTTCTGCAACTCCGCGACCACCTCGGGCTTCTCCTTCGCCAGATTCCGCGACTCGGCAGGATCGGCCTGATAGTCATACAACTCCAAGTCTGCCGTCTCAGGCGGTTCCCCGGGCACTTTCCATTCCACAAGGCGATAGCGCTCGGTCCGGATGGCGCGACCAATCACTTGCTTCCCATCTCGCTGGCGGGGAAAGGCATGGTAGGCGTGATCCCGCACACGCTTCTTTGGATCCTTCAACACGGGCACCAGACTTATGCCGTCCATGGGTTGAGGGACTGCAGATGCAGGCGCAGGAAGTCCGGCCAGTTCCACCAGTGTGGGGTAGATGTCCACCGTCTCCGCCAGTTGTCGCGTGTGGGTGCCGGGTTTGGTCACCCCTGGTGCCACCATCAGCAGCGGGATGTGATTGGCCTGCTCGTAGTTGGTGTGTTTGGTCCACATGCCATGGTCACCCAGGTGCCAGCCGTGGTCTCCCCAGAGAACGATGATGGTGTTGTCTGCCAGCTTCAGGCGGTCCAGTTCATCCAGCACTTTACCGACCTGGGCATCCATGTAGCTCATGCTGGCATAGTATCCGTGCAGGATCTGCCGGCGGATCTCCTCGCTGAGCGGCGGTCGCTGCGGGATGGGATCGTAGTTGTTCAGCTCTCCCAGAGTCTTGCCTGCATAACCGGGTGCGCCTTCGGGGGCATTGCGTAGCGTGGGCAGGATGAACTTGGCGCGGTCATAAAGGTCCCAGTACTTCTTGGGAGCTGTGAAAGGCAGGTGCGGCTTCACAAAGCCGAGTGCGAGGAAAAACGGGGTCTCAGGTCGCAGCCTGGAATCCTGGAGTCGCTTCACGCCCTCGTCAGCGATCCGGCCGTCGGCGTAAGCTTTGTCAGGCACGTCCAGGGCCTCCCAGGCTTGGCCACGGGGGAGGGAGCCGATCTTGCCCAGCTGCTGGTTGCTGAAGTAGGCCTCCTCACGAGTGAGCTGGCCGGCGGTGGGGCTGGCGGGGTCCTGGTACTCCACCACGCTGTCGGGCTGGAAGGGTACGCTCCATGAGGCCGCGTCATCGTGGTTACCGTGACCCTTGTGGAGGATCTTGCCCACTCCCTCTGCCCGCCAGCCTTGGTTCATGAAATACTGGGTAAGCGTCGCCGCATGGGGCACGGCCTCGCGGAAGTTCTCTTTCAGCCCGTAGATGCCCAGGGAAGTGGAGCGGGAGCCCAGCATAAGGTTGTTGCGCGAGGGCGAGCACACCGCCTGGTTGCAGTAGGCGAGGTCAAACCGCAGGCCCCGGGCGGCGAGCCGGTCGAGGTTTGGCGTCTTGGCGAGCGTGTCCCCATAGCAGCCCAGCACGGGCTTGAGGTCGTCCACGCACAGCAGCAGGACGTTGGGCCGCGGAGCAGTGGGGTTTGCAGAATGGGCCGATGCCGTGCAGGCAAAGACCAAGGCGGCGGTGAGAAAGAGACGGGTCATGGCGCTGGAGGGAACCGATTCTGCCGGATCAACGGGCCACCTTTTCGTACGCAGGCTGCCACGGCCAGGGCAGGACTTGGGTCTGCTCGGCCCAGGTCTCCCACTGCCGGATCATCGCATTCGCCCGATCCTTTTCCTTCTCGATGAGATTGTGCTGCTCCGTGCGATCTGCGGCCATGTCATAGAGCTCCCATTCGCCGCCGGGACCCTTGGCGACCAGCTTCCACTGGCCATCGCGCACGGCACGGTTGCCTTCGTGTTCAAAGAAGATCGGGGCCTTGCGCTGCAGATCTTGTCCTGCAAAAGCAGGGCGCAGGCTCACGCCTTGGGGAGCGGGTTCGCCGGGGCGGAGTGAGTAGTTTCCTGTACCAGCGAGATCCATGCAGGTGGCCTTGAGGTCCACCAGATGACCGGGCTGGGATTCGAGCTGATTCTGCCGTGTCTTCGCGATGCCCGCCGGCCAGTGGGCCAGCAGGGGCGTGCTGATGCCGCCTTCATGCACCCAGTGCTTGTATTCGCGGAAGGGGGTGTTGCTCACGTTTGCCCAAGCCTCGCCATAGGCATGATAGGTGTCTGGACCACCGGGAAGAATGCCATAACCCTGGCGCACGGGGAATCCATCCCGCGTCTGCTCGGGGATCATCTTGGTCTGCAACGTTTCGGGCGTCATGGTAGGCAGGGTGGGACCGTCGGCGCGCGCTTTGAAAGGCCCCTTCCGGCCCATGTCCTCAGCGCAACCCCCGTTGTCCTGGAGGAAGAAGATGAGCGTGTTTTCCCACTGCCCTGATTCCTTCAGCGAAGCAATGAGGCGACCGACTCCCTGATCCAGGCTGTCAACCATCGCCGCATACACTTCCATGCACCGGGCCTGGAATGCCCGATCTTTGACCTGATCCCAGCGGGGACCTCCAGCCACCGCGAGATCCCAGCGTGGATCCACCAGACCCAGTTCCTTCATCTTCTGCCAGCGGGCGTTGCGGATGACATCATAGCCCGCGTCATACTTGCCGCGGTACTTGGCCACATCTGCCTCCTTGGCGTGAAGGGGCCAATGCGGGGCGGTAAAGGCCACGTAGAGGAAGAACGGATCGCTCGTTTTGCTGGCGCCATGTTCTTTCACAAACCGACTGGCGTGGTCAGCGATGGCGTCTGTGTAGTAGTAGGTCTCGGGCTTGTACTCGGGGTCCGCATAGGGAGAGATGAACTGGTCGTTCCGCACCAGGGTGTTGGGATCATAGAAACTTCCGGCCCCGTGGATGGTGCCGTAGAATTTCTCGAACCCGCGTTGCAGCGGCCAGTTGGCTTTGTCGGAGTCGCCCTCTGGGTTGACCTTCTTGGTGACGTGCCATTTGCCCGCCATGTAGCTGTGGTAACCGGCGGGTTTGAGTGCCTCAGGGATCGTCTGAGTGTTGGCGCTCAGTTCACCCCGGTAGCCATCGCTGACTTTGTCCTCCATCATGTGGCCGATGCCTGCCTGATGGGGATACACGCCGGTGAGGAGGGAAGCTCGCGTAGGGCAGCAGCGGGCGGTGTTGTAGAACTGGGTGAAGCGCAGTCCTTCCTTGGCCAGGCTGTCGAGATTGGGGGTGGCAATTTCACTGCCAAAGCAACCCAGGTCCGACCAGCCCATGTCATCCGCCATCATGATGATGATGTTGGGGCGAGAAGGGGGCACGGTATCGGCTCCCAGCCCGGAGGCAAGAGGAGCCAGCATGGCTAGACCGGTCAGCAAGGTGAAACGCATTCTCCCTGAAACTCAGGTGGTGGAATGAACTTTCGAGACAATGCGCCATCTGCCCCACATGTGGATATTCGAAATCCACATCGTCCCTGTCCTCGTCGGCGTGAGGACTAGGACTCCAGCAGCTTCTTCACGTTCTGTTCCCGGCCAAAAACCACGAGGATGTCGGCGGCTTCGAACACCCGAGTTGGCTCCGGGATACCGTACACGGACTCGATCTGCGGCGTGGTGGAGGTGCAGGAACTGGCCACCTTGCGTTTCAGGATGGTCACCACGTTCAGCTCGAACCGGCCCCGGAGATCCGCTTCTTCCAGATTCTTGCCCACCAGGGACTTGGGCAAGTTGATCTCCGCGATCTCATACCCCTGGCCGATGGGAAAAGTGTTCAGCACATCGGGCATGCGGAGGGAGCGCGCCAGCCAGGCGGCGGCCATGGACTCCGGGATGAGGAGTTCCTCGATCTTCAGCAGCTTGAGCAGGCGGGCATGGAGGGGATTGATGATGCGGCTGATGATGCGCTTGGCCCCCAGTTGCTGGACATTAGCCGCCACGGAGAGGGCGGCCTCAAAGTCTTCTCCAATCGCGACGATGACGGCATCACACTCCGCCACGGGTATTTCCTCGAACACCTCAATGTCCGAGCAGTCGGCGGTGATGAGGAACTCGATCTCGTCCTTCATGTCGTCGGTGTGCTCCGGATTGATGTCCACGCCGATGACCTCATGGCCGTCCCGCACGAGCTGACGGGCGAGGTGGGTGCCAAAACTGCCGAGGCCGATGATGCAGAAACGCATGGTGGGAAGGGGAAAGGGGTGAAAGGTCAGGCGAGGAGGATGTCCTCCTGGGGGTGGGTGTGGAGGGGCTTGCGGGCCCGGGGCATAAAAGTGGTGATGAGCGTGAGCAGGCCGATACGGCCGACAAACATGTTCAGGATGATCAGGCCCTTGGCGGCATCCGTAAGCTCGGGGGTGAGGTTGAGGCTCAGGCCCACGGTGGCAAAGGCGCTCACGAGCTCAAACACCAGGGCGGTATCCGTCACATCCGGCTGCAACTGGCGCAGCACGGCAAAGTTGACGAAGAGCCAGATCGAGGAAAAAACAATCACGCCCAGGGCGCGGGCTCCAATGCCATCCGGCAGGCGGCGGCGGAAGACCACAATCTGAGGGATGCCGCGAATCTGGTTCCAGAGGTGAAGCGCGGCCACGGCGAAGACGGTGGTGCGCACCCCGCCCGCGGTGCTGCCCGGAGATCCGCCAACGAACATCAAAAAGACCATCACGTGGATGGTGACGGGGCCGATCTTGGCCATGTCCACCGTGTTGAAGCCGCCGCTTCGGGCCGTGATGGAATGGAAGAACGCCGTCATGCCGGAGCCGCCATTGCTCTGGCCGTCATGAAGAAGGAACTCGCTCACATACACTGCCACCGCGCCGCCCACGATGAGGATGGCAGTGGTGAGCAGCACGATGCGGGTGTGCACTCGCAGGCGGGGCCGAGGCAGCGTCGGATTGAGTGCACAGGCCACTCTGGAACGCATGAAGCGGAGCGTGTCAAAGGCCGTCATGGAGCCGATGCCGCCCAGGGCTACCAACACGCAGATGACGAGTTGCAGAAGGATGTCATGCCGGAGGACCCCTTCTGCCAGGTTGTTGGGCAGGGTGGACATGCCTGCATTGCAGAAGGCCGAGACGGAGTGGTACACCGCATGGTAGATCCGCGCGTCCACCGAGGCCTCCGCCGGCAGGACCAGGAATAGGGCGACGGCACCGGCGGCCTCGCAGACGGCGGTGAAGAGGACGATGAACTTCAGCGTCTCCCCCACATGAGCGAGCCGCTTCTCTGCGATCATCTCCCCCAGCAGGAGGTGATCGTGCAGGGAGATGCCCTGAAACACGATGGCCGCCATGAAGAAGGTGAGGGTCATGATGCCCAGGCCGCCGATCTGCATGAGCGCCAGCAGGATGATCTGACCGGTAGGGGTGAAGTAGGTGGCGGGATTCTCCACGGTGAGGCCGGTCACACACACCGCGCTGGTGCTCATGAAGAGAGCGTTCAGCCAGGAGAGATGCTCTCCGGGGACTACGGCCCGGGGCAGCTTGAGCAGGACGGTGCCGGCGACGATGAGAAAGAGGAAACTACCAATGAGCAGCCAGCCGGGGCGCAAGGTGATGGCGGTGAGCCGGGCCTGATGGCGCAGGCCCCTGAGCGAGAGCACCCCGAGGATGACGGACTGCACGGCCGTGTGTGCGAGGAGGGAGAGCCTCGCATCCTTTCCACCCATCCAGGCCGCAAGAGCCAGAAACACGGTGACGCCGAACACGGTGAGGGCCACCGCCAGCAGCAGGGTCTCCCGCCGGGCCCAGGCCTGGAGATGGCGGCGGGACAGCCAGGTGAGGATCTGCTCCAGCGCGAACAGAAAAGACAGCAGGACTGTGGCTCCGTGGAGCACGGGCGTGACCTCCCCCACAAAGCCCACCTGGAGCACCAGAAGCGCCAGGGCGGCGCAGCCAAGCGTGAGCGCAAACAACCGGGGCAGGGGCCGGGCCGGAGGCAGGGGCCGCGGGATCGAGGAATCTTTCTGGTGGGATGGAGCGGACAAGCTGGGCTGGGAGTGGGAGAGGGTGGGATCGAGGTGTTAACTGACGGCAAACCGGAGGCTACGGCCAGAGAAGCAGGATGGCACCACCTGCCAGCAAGCTGGCCCCGAACCACAGGGCGACATGGGTGAACACCTTGACGCCGCCGAGGGCGGCCACGATGCCGCCTTTGAAGGCCAGGTTCGACATGGAGGCAATGAGGATCACTCGCCAGCCGGTCTCCGCATCGAGCTTCTGGGAGTCCACCAACCGGGCCGTGGAGAGCGTGATGGCATCCATGTCCGCAAGCCCGGAAACCACGCCCACGATGTAGAGGCCGCTGTGCCCAAGGTGATCGTTGGCTGCGGCCACCGCCAGCTTGATGAAGGCGTAGATGAGCGCGAACACAAAGGCGGGGCGGAGTTCAGCCGGGTTGTGCTGCTCAGGCAGCTTGGCCGCCTGCTCCTTGCGGGTCAGGAACCACGCCACAAAGGTGATCACGATCATCGCGCCCAGCATGGTGCTCAAGGGGCCCGCCAGGGAGGGAAGCTTGGTGGCAGCGACAGCGCCCACCTCCACCAGCACCCGCACCATGGCGATGGTGGAGGCGATCATGATGACCAGGCTGGCCAATGCCGGGGATTGCCCGCCATCGCGCACACTGCGGGCGGAGCTGACGGAGGTGGCGGTGCTGGAGATCAAACCGCCGAGGATGCCGGAAAGGAGCACCCCGCCGCGAGCTCCCAGGATCTTGTAGGCCACATAGCCACCCAGGCCCAGGCCGACGATGAGCACGACCATCAGCCAGATCTCAAAGGGATTGAGCACGGCATATGGCCCGAAGGACTGGTTGGGAAGGATGGGTAGGATCACCATCGAGATGAGGACGAACCGCATGATGGCATGCATGTCCTCATCACCCATCGTGTTGGCAAACCGGTGCAGGGCCTGTTTCCAGTGCAAAAGCAGAGCCACTACGCCGCCCACGGCCACGACGAGAAGAATCGGACCCACCACCAGATAGGCTCCCAAGGCGTAGAGAAGCAGCACGGCCATCTCCGTCGTCATCCCGCTGGCGGAGCCGCTCTTCACCCGGGGAATGTTGGGGATGAACAGCAGCAGACTCAGGGAGAGGAATCCGGCGACCACGATCCAACCACCGTAATCACGGGCCAGCAGACCACAGATGGTGCCCAGCAAGGTGATGAGGGGAAAGGTGCGGATGCCGCCAATGGCACTGTCACTGCGCTCCCGCTGGAGACCAATGAGCATGCCCAGACCGAGAGAAACCATGAGTTGTTGGGCAATGGTCCAGTCCATAAAAAATACGATTCTAAATTAGAATCAGGAAATGATAAACCTGTGCGTGGAAATAGTTCGTGCATCTTGCAACAACGAAGGTTGCACATCGCCTGTCTAAGCTTGGGGAGTTGGTGTCGCTGTGCCGTAAGTGCTTGAGAACAAGGGGGGAACTCATGCGGTCTGGCTGGCACGAATCCTGAGTTTTAGGAGAGAGTTATGAAAACGGAATGGTCAGCGGACCGGGGATGGAGGCTTGCCGGCATGGGAGTGGCGGCGGCGGCGACCCTGGCTCTGCTTCTGGCATTGGCTGGCATCATCGCTCCCGCAACCCAGCGTGGCGAAGGCAGGAGGGCCACCAAACCCGTGGATGATGAGTTCACCCGCATGCTGGCGGAGCTGAACAGCAGCCCTCACCCGAAGGTGACCACTCCCGTGCTTGTGGTGCCGCCTCCCAAGCCGCAGACGCTGTCTCTGAACCAGCCCATGGTCACCGTGCCTGAGCCCAAGCCCGTGGCGGCGGTGAAGATCTCCACGCCGGAGAATGATCCCGCTGCGCATCCGGCCCCGGTGATTGACCCCATTCTTTTTCCCGCTTTGACGGCGGCGGAAATCAGCGAGGCCGCCGAGATCCAGACCGCTCCCGGTTCGGCGGAGGTCAAGCCTCCGGTCGTGTCCCCTGACACGGTCCTGGAGCCCATGTCGGACCCGGTGGCGGAAACAGAGAATGTTGTTGCAATGAACCCAGCGGTGGCCGCCTTGCCTGCGCCCGCGCCTGCGGTGGTGAGCCGGTCGGATCCACCACCTGCCCCTGCGATGGTGGAGGGTGGCAAACCGGGCACGTTGCCGACCGGCCCAGTTTCCCAGGATCTGGTGGCAATGATGCCCAAGGAGGAGCATGAGCCCCTGCGTAGTCCTCGAACCCAAATGGCGGATGAGCCCCTGGCTCCGGTCGAAGAGGTGGAGGACTGCAACCACATGTGGTCCGGAAAGCCCGAGGATCTCGTGGCCATCCGCAAGAAAGCCGGGCTGCATCCGGCGGGTTTCAGCATCGCATTTCGCGGACTGGTCAATCCCTACCCGCTGATGTCCACCCTCTGCATGCCTGGAGAAACCGTGGAGATCAAAGTGGTGTCACCCCGTGGGAAAGGGAATTTCGCAGTGAAAGCGGAGGGCGGCACGGCCACTCCCAAACGCAACGAGCTGCTGGTGTGGAACTGGGTTGTTCCTGAAACCCCCGGTCTGTATTGCCTGCAGATCACCAATCGCGACACAGGTGGCATGATGTGTCTCCACGGACTGGTCTGTGTGCCCTACCGTGGTGAGGAGCAGTTGCAGGGCTACCAGATTGGCCAATATCAGAAGACGCCGCTCAACAACAATCTCCGCTACGCCATGCCACTGGGATTGTTCCGTGTGACGAAGGACATGGAGGACACCTGGGTCACTCCCCACTTCCAGTTGCGGCAGTTCATGTGCAAACAGATCTCCACCTATCCCAAGTTTGTGCTGTTGGAATCCCGGTTGCTCCTGAAACTCGAAGCGCTGGTGGAGGGCCTGGAGAAGCGGGGGATCAAGGAAGGCAGTATCTTTGTGGCCAGCGGGTATCGCACCCCGGCCTACAACAAGGCGTTGGGGAACACGACGATCTACAGCCGACACCTCTATGGTGATGCCGCAGACATTCTGGTGGATCAGGATCGCAACGCGCGTCTGGATGACCTGAACAAGGACGGCAAGGTGGATGCGAAGGATACCGTGTGGCTGACCAAGCTGGTGGCAGAGGTGAGTTCCAGCTTCCCGGCGGCCTTTGAGGGCGGTTTGGGGCTCTATCCATTCAAGTCTCCAGCGACGGCGTTCATCCACACGGACACGCGGGGTGAACCCACACGCTGGGGGTTCCCGCAGGCGAACAACCGGTTTCGCCCTGGTCAGGAGGGCCTGATGGCCTCACCCTGTGATGATGGCTGTGGGCATGAGCATGGCGTAAGCGTGCTCATGGCGAGTCTTGCCAAAAGGGGCGTGCCGATGACGAATCCTGCAATTCCTGCATTTCATCCAGCGACGGGCTCGCCTGCGATGTCTGAAGAATAAGAAAGCACGAAGGAAGGAGACTTCTATGAATACCGACTCGCAGCCCGAATCACATCAGGTCACGCAGGATGAAGCCGATGAGCAGCAGATGATGCCCTATGATCAGAATCTGGAAAAGCTGCGGGAGGGGCAAGGAGTGGGCAAGAAGCTCGGGTCAGAGCTGAGTGATGCGCCGATGGACGAGAACTTTGTGAATGATGACGTCATCGAGGAAGGGCAGCACACGACCTAGATCGCTGCGGGGAAGACACCAGACTGCCAGACACAAGACATAAGACCTGAGCTGGCGCATAAGAGAGCGCCCTCAACGAAGCGGTCAGGAAAAGGAGCGAGGGACATTCCTGTCCCGGTTCGATCCAAGCTTCCCATGAGATGGTCTGTATCTTCCCGCTACCAAATGGCGTGCCACATCGCATTCGAGCGACATGGAGGCGTTGAAGACGGTGGGAGGAAAGGCGGATGCTGTCGGCCTTCCCACCTGTGTATCATCGTTGGACGGTACCCAACGTAGACTCGCTGGAAGCTCGTCAACGTTGGGCTTGTAGCCCCATCCTCTTCGAGGAAGAACTTCGACTGAGTGCGTGGAAGGCGTCGGTTCCTTGGTGACCACTCCAAATCGCGCGCGTTTGGGATAGGCACCAAGGAACCGACTCTGGCTCAGCCCCCAGTAAGTCCCCTCAGCGGATTTGGGCCTGAAAGGCCCACAGAGCCCAGCCCAGGGGCAAAGGCCACGAAGTGGACGGAGACCCTGGGTACTTCCATAAGAGGATGATCAGGTGGGAAGGCCGACAGCATCTGCTTCCTCCCCACCGCCATCAACACCTCCACGTCGGTTGAACCTGACGTCATGCGCTGACTGACGTTCGCGGCAAGATGCCGCAAACAACACGCAGGATGCGTGCGCTCCCCGAGTTTCTCAACCACAGGCCGTTTAAGAACTGTCAGACCGCATGGGTGCTTCGCACACGACGCCCCTCCGACTTTTCACTCTCAACTTATCACTACACTAAAAAAAGGCGTGGAGTTGCCTCCACGCCTTTTGTGTCACTGACAAACAAATGCCAGTCAGGTCATCACTCGTTGCGCATCACTTTGCGGGGAGCACCTGCACGCTGTCCAGGTGCACGTTGCCCTTCACCGCAGGGGTGCGGATCACCACGGCGGCTTCTTCGCCGGCGTTGAACTTGAAGGTTCCCAGGGAGTGGAAGCCCTTCGGCAGTTCTGCGGCCTTGCTCTGGTCCACCTTGAAGGTCTTCTCACCATCGGCGCTCAGCACGGACACGGGCACTTCCTTGGAGCGATTCGCATGGGGCTGGTACGAGATGCGCACTTCGTACTTGCCGGTTTCCTTCACGCTGAAAGCGAAGCGGGCGGAGGCACCTGCGTCCGCACCGTAGCGGTAGCCTTCGTTCACGAAGGGTTTCAGACCTTCACCCACGGCCCACTTGCCGGTCAGTTCCGCGTCGTTGTCATCAATCACGATGCCTTCAAGGGTGTTGATGGCGATATGGTCGACCTCGATCTCGGGAAGCTTGGCAGCGTCCTTGGGAAGATAGAGGGGGGATTCGATGGCATCGCGGCGCATGGCACCGGGCTGACGCATGAGATCCTTGAGGTTGTCCAGATACTGCTCATACACGCCGCGTGGGGAGGTCTCGTGACGCACGCAAAGGTAGGCGGCCTTGCCCACCACTTCACCCATCATGCCGCAGGTACGCATCACGCGGATGGTGCCCAGGGCGTTGTGGTCCACGGAAATATTGCGACCGGCCATGAAGAGATTCTCCACGTCCTTGGAGTAGAAGCAGCGATAGGGAACGGGATAGCCGTTGCGGCGGTCCACACCCTTGCCGAAAGCGGCACGGGAGATGAACGGGTTGTCCCCGTACTTCTTCATGTACTGCTCTTTCGGGTAGTGGAGGTCCAGATCCCACGTGGTGGGCACGCAACCGTCTGGGAACTCTTTCTTGGAGACGATGTCCTCCTGGGTCAGCACGATATCGCCCAGAAGCAGGCGTGATTCACGCGTGCCCCCGATGTAGGCCAGCCACTGGAAGCCGTAGTTCGCGTACTTCTCGGGGTTGGACTTGCGCATGGCGCTGAAAGCACCAAAGACGGCGCGGAAGTTCCAGTCGCGAACGATTTCAAGGTCATCAATCGGGTGCTTGTCGAAGCCCGACTCCCAGAACCACTCACCATGGAGCAGATCGCTCGGCTTGAAGGTGGTGTTCTTGGGGAAGTTCTTTTCCTTGAGAGGGCGAGGAGTGGGGAAGTCTTCTTCAGGAGTCAACTCCAGGGCCCAGGGCGTTTCCGGCCAGCTTTGCGCGCTGTCCTTCTTCCCCACCACCCACATGTTGCTCATGCCCAAGTGGCCTTTTTCCAGCATGGTGAAGCTGGCCTGGGCGAGGGCGCCGAGGTAGCCGTGGCCCGTGCAGTCCACGAAGTACTTGCCCAGGAATTTCTTCTCTTCGCCAGTCTTGGTGTTGAGAGCCACCGCGCCACGGATTTTGGGCACGCGGCTCTTATCCATCTCCACCTTCCACACGTGGTTGTTGAGATAGAGGTCGAGGTTCTTCTCCTTGCGGGCGACGCCTTCTTTGAGGTCGTCACCGTATTCCTGAGGCAGGCCGGGGCTGTTGCTGGCGCGGTCGGTGAACTCTTCCACGATCTCACCCAGATGCGGGTAGAGGCCGCGGCGGGTGCCGCCCTGGGCCCACACCTGCACTTCGCTGCTGCCGTTGCCTCCCAGAACCGGACGGTTCTGGATGAGGGCGACCTTGAGCCCCTGACGGGCCCCGCTCAGGGCGGCGGCGGTGCCAGCATAACCACCACCGACGACCACGAGGTCATACTCCTTGGTTTCGGGGGGAGCGTCGGGCAGGCCGAGTTCCTTGTGGCGGAAGCTGGCCAGCGCCTTGGCTTCCACAGGGGGCTTGGCCTCCAGATCGGTCGTGAGGTAGATCGCATCCACACGGCCGTTGAAGCCGGTCTTGTCCTGCAGGCCGACTTTGAGCGGGCCGGCGGCGAGGTCAACGGTGCCGCCATCATCCCACTGCCAGTCCTTGCCCGTGGTGCCAAAGTCCTTGTCCAACGTCTTGCCGTTGAGACTGAGCTGGAACTTGCCCGGAGCGCCCTTGGCATCCCAGTGGCCCACCCAGTTCTTCGTGCGCACCCAGACGCGGTATTTGCCCGCAGGCACGGACTTCTGCACCGTGGTGGTGGCGTCTTTTACCGGGGTCCCCAGGCCGTGGGCCATGAGGTAGGGGGAGCCCATGATCTCAATGAACTGAGTGTCCAGCACCCAGCCGCCGTAGGTGTCGAAGGATTCGGCCTCGATGAATGCGGAGTTCGCAGCATGGGTCACAGCCGGAGACACAGCCAGTGTCATCGCGGCTGCCAGCAGGGTGGGCAGATGGGATCTCATCATGGGTTCAGTAGGGAGAGGAAGGAGCCTCCAGCGCGCAGAGGCACGGAGGGGGCAATAGCGTGAGTCCGGTTGGAAGAGTTTTGGACAACAAAGTTGGCAGGGTGTTTCTACCGCTGGAAGCCAAATGTGACGCAGGGAGGAGGAGTTTCGTCTTGCCTATCGTGGAATTTCCCCGGCAGAATGCGCGCTCACGCACATTCCTGCTATGAAACCCTCCTACGTAGTCCCTGCGTTGTGGGCCGCTTTTTTGGTGGCCAGTCTCCCTGCTCAACAACCACCCCAGTCCTCTACGGGTTTAGCTCAGAGCGCGCTTGCGCCCGACACCTGGACTACCAAGACCTATCGATTTCCCTCAGATGAACTGGGGGCCGGTTTTGTCTCCCGGGATAAGGGGCAGCTCAAAGCTCCGAAGCTGCCCAAGGCAAACGCCACTGAGGCAGAGGTGGCGGACTTTCTGAAGAAATCCGACGCCATTGTATCGCTCTATTTGAAGGATCAGGGAATCTCGTTGCCTGAGGGATCCGTAGTGGCGTATGATTCTGCCAATCAAACCTTGGTGATCCGCACCTCAGGGAAGGCGCACGAGCAGATCGGTGCCTGGGCGACCACCTTGATCAACCAGGTGCCTGCCTCCCTGACCTTTGCCACCTATCTGATCGAGGCGGAGGCGACTGAAGTGCGCAAGCTTGTGAACGAAGCTGGCGGCAAAGGGGATCATTCGGCCCAGTTGGCCAAACTCAAAGCCCTGGTGGGAGAAGGGAAAGGCCGGCAGGTCGATCTGCTGCGCTTGGAGATGCGCAGTGGCCAGCGGGCGACCGTGGTTCACGGAGAAGAAAGAGTCAACGGCGTCGAGCTTTCGGGCTCGAAGAATGGCTGGACGGCGCATGCCAATGACACCCGGGAGATTGGGGCGCGCATGGAGTTGGATCCCGTGCTCGGCCCGGATGGAGAGACGCTGGATATCAATATCGCCATCGATCATGACTATCGTCTGCCGCTAGACCGCTGGGAGCCCGTTGCGCAGACAGGCTCAGGGGGGCGCGCGGCCGTGCGAGTGACTGACTACTACCGGGTAAAGGTCACCACTGCCCAGACGATGCTGAGCGGCACCGCCCGGCTCCTGGGGGTATGGAAGCCTGAAGGCGCGCAAGAACCGGGGCGGGAAAATCGGTTGTTGGTGGCCATTGTCCGGGCGGATGTCGTGCCGCTGCTGGCAGCAGTGGACCGTCAGGTGGAGACGATCTTTGCCGCGCACGCAGAGAAACTGCGGCCCACTCCGGCCGCAGTACCAGGGATCGTGCAGGATCCCTCTTTGCCCGCGGGCATGATCATTCGAAGATTCAAGGTGGTGCCCAGTTTCCTCTCGGCTGCCGCTTCCAGAGATTCTGCGGCACCTGCTGCTGCCGCTGCTTCTGATCCCTTCGCAGCGGGGTCCATGTCGAATGAACCCCGCATGACGGTGCGCATCACCGCACTGGATATTCTCCGAGCCCAGGGGATCGTTTTCCCTCAAGGCGCCTCGGCAAATTTCAATGCGGCCACGAGCGAGCTGATCGTTCGAAACACCCCGGAGAACATGGCGTTGGTCGAGACGTTCATCGACACCCTCACCTCAGTCCTGCCGATCAATGTTGCGTTTAATACCCAGATCGTGCAGGCGGACGGTGCCTTCTTGCGCAAGCTTGAGGAAGAGTATGCCTCCCGCGCGGACCACGGGAAAATGTGGCAGGCGGTTGAGGAAGCCATCGCCCAAGGGCGCGCCAGCTACGTGCAATCCCTCTGGATTGGCACCCGGTCAGGGCAGCGGGTCGTCACGCAAGTGAGTCGCGAGTATTCCTATGTGACCGAGGCCGCGACGGAGAAGGAGGAGGCTCCAAAGAAGGCCCCCGACTCCAAGGCCACGCCACCTGAGCAGGCAGCAACTCCAGCTACCGTTGACGCCCAGAAGGCAGAAGGGAGACTAAGCCCCGTCATCGAAATGCGCCCCGTGGGAACCTCTCTTGAATTGGATCCGGTTGTCGGGCCGGATGGCCGGACGATCGATGTCAGCTACGCCCTGGAGCGTCACTATGCCGCGCCAACCTTGCGCATTCCGCTGGCGGGTGATGATCCGAAAGTCATGAAGCTGGATGCTCCCGCCACGAGCTTCCACAGGGCCAATACGACCTCCGCGATTACTTATCTTCCCGGGATGATCCGGTTGATTGGGATTTGGAAGCCTGAGGGAGCGCCGGATGCCGGGAACGCGGACATCATGCAGGCTGCCTTCATGCGGGCAAGCCTCGATCCCGTGGGACCGGCCGACAAATAAGTCGGCCGGGTCCGCTGATGAAGGGGCCTTACTTCTTCCGGGGCAGCGCGCGGGTGGCTCCGCCGCTGATGCCGCCGTCCACGAGCAGCGTTTGCCCGGTGACGTAGCGGCTGCCTTCAGAGGCGAGGAAGAGCAGGGGAGACTCGAGGTCGTCCATGCTGCCGGGGCGCTTGGCGGGGATACGGTCGGTGAGGTAGTCCACCCAGTCAGCGTCCTGGTACATGACCGCATTCTGTGCGGTCTTGAACCAGCCGGGGGCCAGGACGTTGACGGTGATGCCGTCCTTGCCCCAGTCATCGGCCAGGCTCATGGCGAGTTGTTTCACCCCACCGCGGCTCGCGCCATACGGGGCGAGACCGGCATAACCTGCCACACACGTGACGGAGCCGATGAGGATGATCCGGCCGTATTGGGCGGGGATCATGAGTTCCTTGGCAGCCTGTTGGGCGAGGAAAAACGAGCCACGCAGGTTAGTGTCGAGGATAAGGTTCCAGTCATCCCAGGTGACGTCCACGGAGGGCTTGCGCACGTTGCAGCCGGCGTTGCAGACGAGGATGTCCAGCTTGCTGTAGTGGGCCTTGGCTTCCTGAACGGAGGCCACGATGCTTTCGTAGGACCGCACGTCCAGCTCCAGCGGGAGTGCCCGGCGCCCGAGATCCTCCACGCGCTTCACGATATCATCCAGCGACTTGAGGGTGCGGCTGGTGAGCACGAGATCCGCCCCGGCCTGAGCCAGAGTCATGGCGAAGCGCTCGCCCAGACCACGGGAGGTGCCAGAGACAAATGCGACCTGTCCAGCAAGGGACGGGGTGGACGGAGAGGGGGAGGAGACGGGACTGCTCATGTGATGTCTGGGAAGAAAGAGGGGATTATCAAACGCAAGGACCGGGCTGGTGGCAAGGAGTTGTCCTTTGATTTGTGACCGATGGGTCCTCACGCGGCACTTTCCCTGATCTCAGGCTTGGAATTGCCGTTGTTTTGGCTATATAAAATATTTGCATGTCAGCAACATTCCCATGCCACAGGTTTTTGGCAGGTGCGGTCCGTTCTTGGGGTATCGGCATGGCACTGGCTCTGGGGAGCGCGATGGGCGCCCTGCAGGCGGCTCCTCCTGCAACCACTGCGGCGGGAGCAAAGGCCGTGAAACCCAAACCTCCCGCAGCCATTCCTGTCGCCCAGGCTCCATCGGTGGTGGAGGGGCTGAAGGCCTTGGGTGGTGGTCCGGCGCGCCTGGTGTGGGTGCTTGGCCGGGACGTGGAGGACTTGTTCGTTCAGGGGAAAACGGGGCAGCTTTACGTGCTGGATACGGAGGATGGCAAAGGGCAGCGCTGCCTTTTGGAAGAGGTTACCAGCTATGCGAAGCCCATGCTCTCCCCAGACGGGAAACAGATCATCTTCACCAACCTGGATCAGAAAGCCGTGTTCATGGTGAACTTCGACGGCACCGGTCTGCGCAAGGTGACGGAGGGGTATGCCTCGGACGTCTGGTGGGATCCGGTGACGAGCCACACCTGGGTCTATGTGCGGCAAGGCTACCGGAACACCCGCGGAACGATCGTCCGCCACCGGTTGGATGATCCCAAGGTGATGGAGAAGGTCTGGCAGGCCTCCCCGACGGGACAGCCGTTCATCGCCTACTTCCAGCTCAGCCGGGACGGGAATGCCGCCGTGGACACGTTTCCCTGGCCTCAAGTGGGGCTGGCAAACATTGGTGAGGGTGGCTACGCGGCCCTCGGCAAGGGGTGCTGGCCGGGCATCGCGCCGGATGACAGTGACCGCTGCTTCTACTTCACGGGTACGCACAATGCGATTGTCCTCTCAGACAGCTTTGCCAAGACGACGCGGACGATCTCGATGACGACGATGCCGGGGCTGAGCTCACCCACAGCGTTCCATCCCCGCTGGAGCAATCACCCTCGCATCCTCACGGTGACCGCGCCGGAAGGAAAGCCCGACACAGAGCTGTATGCCGGGATCTTTGATGCGAACTTCACCAAGATCGAGAAGTGGGTGCGCATCACCCACAACCAGCAGGCGGAGTGCTTTGGGGATGCGTGGTTCGCGAGCGGCATCCAGCCGGTGAAGACGGAGTCCTCGTTCGCCAAAAAGCGGGCGTCCACCAAGCCCAAGACGGTGAGCCCTGGGCTGGTCTTCCGCTGGGAGAATGAGAAGGCGACCAATGCCATCTTTGATCAGGATGGCGGAAACAACCGCTTCTGCCGGGCAGTCCTGGAAGGGGATGCGGTGCCCAATGCCTGGTCCGGTGCGGAGTTGAGAAACGGGGCCCTCGTGGCGGACGAGGAAAGCACGGCTGCGGCCCTGCAGGCCTGCTCCGGTCAGCAGGCATTCAGCCTTGCCTTCAGCGCCCAGGCGGCGCGGGGGCTGGAGAGCGCCCGAGGTTCATTGGTGGCGATCGGCCGGCCGGGCAAGGGGCCTACCTTCACGGTGGACCAGGTGGGGCCGGCCCTCTTTGTGACGGTGCTGACGGACGATGGCAAGATCAAGCACATGGGCATGGGGGCGGTGTCAGATCTAGAACCCACGCAATGGGTGCTGGTCTATGCCGATGGCCTGCTGGAGTGCTATCGCAACGGGTTGATGGAACGCAGCTGCAATGTGCGGCCGGAGTTCATGAGCTGGAGCTCGGCCTCCCTCCGTTTCGGTTCACGATCCGACGGCAGCGCTCCCTGGCGCGGAGCGATCGATGGCATTGAGATTTTTCAGCGCGCCCTGGCCCCGCGGGAAGCGGTGGATCTCCACACGCATGAGGCGGGAAACTGGGCCCAGCGCACGGCTCCCGCCCGGCTGGTGGTGGAGGCGGAGCTGGTGGAGCGCAGCACGCTGCCCGATCCAGAAAAAATCACCCCCTATACGCGGGCGCTCGTGGAGAGCGTGTGGAAGGTGCGCAAGGTCCTGAACGGCACGCTCAAGGAGAAGCGGGTGGTCGTGCTGCACTGGTGCATCCTGGGCCGGCAGCCAGTGGAGACGGTGGCCAAGGCGGGAACGGTGAAGCAGCTGACGATCGAGCCACTGGAAGCCCACGCCCAGCTGGAGGGGGAGCTACGGGCAACCGACGTCCTCGACGCCGAGCTGCCCGTGTATTATGAAGTGCGCTGATCAGGCGGGCGAGTCCGCCCGGTCCGGCTAGCGGCGGCTTTTGCCGCGAGAGGTCGGTTTGGCCTTGGTGAGAGGCTTGCGCTTGGCGGCCACGGGCCGACGGGTCGGTGAGGTCTTCGTGCGGGTGGCTTTCGGGGCGGCGGCAGTATGGTTGCCGGGGGCCTTGCCTGCCTGCTCCTCCAGTTGACCGCGCAGGAGCTTCACTTCCAGCTCCAGCTCGGAGAGACGGCGGGAAGTATTCTGCAGACGGGACGCAGTGATCCGGGCGATGAACTCAAAGAGGGCCGCGTAGAAAGCGGGGTATTCCTCACGGGGCTTGATGTCCTGCAGGAATTTCTGGTCCACGGCCAGGCAGACGGAAGGCTTGGCTGCCACCACGGTGGCGGAGCGGGTGTCTTCGTTGACGAGCGCCAGCTCACCAAAGATTTCCCCGGGGCGGGTGATGGTTACGAGGCTCTTCCCATCCTTGCGGACCTCCATGGCCCCGCTGAGCAGAATGTAGATGCGGGAATCCACCGCGCCTTCTTGAATGATCGCGTCGCCGATTTCGCACTGAATGTAGCTGCTTGAATTCAGCACGTCATCCAGTTGCTCCTCACTGAACGAGCCCAAAAAGGGCACGGACCGGAGCGAATCGGGCACTTGGCCATGCTCGTGAATAAACGCGAATTCTTTCATGTGGGTGAGATTGTGTCAAAAAGTGAGGAAGAAGGAAAGGGTGCAGTCAATCGGGGCAGCAAAAACCAAGCCGACGTGTCGCAAGTGACAAGGCTTCCTCCGCGCCTGTTCATTTTCAATGACAAACTCATTCATGTTTTTGCAAATCTGCGGGACAAATCACGTGGTTGCGCAGTCGGAGACGCATGATTAAGTTTTCAGTTCCATGAAAATATCCCCACGACTGCGTTATCACGCGCTGTTTCTGTCAGCCGGTGTCACTCTGGCGCTGACTCAATGTGACAAAAAAGACGCTCCCGGCACGGGGGCTGAGGCAGGCTCCGGGGTCCCATCGAGCGCGGCCCCTGCAGCGCAGCCTCCAGCTGCTCCAGCCCCCCCGCCCAAGGCTCCTTCCCTGGCTGATCACGGGGCGAAGCTCGGCTTTGTGGCCAAGCTGCCGGTCGGGACGGAGTTCTACCTGGGCACCACCCAGCTCAAGCAGCATCTGGATGAGCTCAAGAAATCCGCCTACTGGAAGGACATGAACGCGCTGGTGCAGGACAAGACGCCTGCGCCCACCGCGGGAGACAAGTCCCTCAACACCCTCCAGGAAATGTGGGGGGATGATGTGTTCATCGCCGGTGGGGCAGGCTTTGCCCAGACCGCCGCCCTGCTGCGGGATTTCAACCGCCTCTACAACGAGGTGTACTTCAAGGCCCTGCTGGCTGGCGGTGCTGCCAGCCTGAAGGGGGAGGAAGTGGGCTCCAACCCCATGATCTACCTCCAGTCGTTCCTCAGCGATCCCTCATCTATCGAGCGGCTGGCGGACTTCGTTGGCAAGTTTGAGATCATGCCTCTGGTGGTGGGGGTGAAGACGGCCAAGCCTGAAGAGGCGCTGGCGTTCCTGAACAACACCAAACAGCTGGAAGAGAAGAAGATCTTCCAGATGAGTGATCTGAAAACGCCGGGCGGGCATGACTTCCGCGTGGCGACCGTGGATCTCGCGCTGCTGCTTCCAGAGGAGAACCAGGCCCAGATGCTGGCCATGGTCCCAGAGGGGCTCCCAGAACAGACGGTGAAGACCATCGAGAAGGCGTATGACGCCGTGCAGGCGAAGAAGTTCAAGCTGGCCTGGGGCGTGGTGGACAGCCACCTCGTACTGGCCTGCGGGATGAACCTGGATCACCTGAACCTGGTGGCCGATCCTGCGGCCTCGGTGCTCTCCAAGCCGGAGATGGCCCGTCTGCTCCCTTACACGGGCAAGAACCTCGTGGGGCTGACCTACGCCAGCTCCGCGACCATGGGGGCCTTCAACGACGACCAGCCCTTTGTGCCGATGCTCCGTGGTCTGGTGGACGCCATGAAAGAGAACGAGATGTTCAAGGAAATGGGCCAGGTGCTGGACAAGCAGCTGGTGGACCTGTCGCCCTTGGAAAAGGCCGTCTATGGTGCGGAAAGCAGCACCCTGACAGCGGCCGCTTGGTGGGACAAGGGCATCCACTTTGAATCCTATGGTGGGATCAAGCCCCGCTTCCTCGATCAGGGCAAGCCGCTGGACTTCGCGAAGCTCATCGACAAGGCGGGTGTCGTCTTCGGGATCGTGTATCACCGGAACGAAGGCTACGGCAAAGACTTCCGCGCCTGGATGGAAAAGCTGGTGAGCATGCTCTACACCGGTACCCAGGAACTCGTGAAAGCGGGCATCGCCGGGCCGGATGGCGGTCAGCAGTTTGCCCAGTTCGAATCGACCTTCCTCCCCGTGCTCTTGAAGGCCTATGAGGCGGACAAGAACATGGATGACCTCGGCATGGGCAGTGAGCTGGCTCTGATTCTGGATGTGAACGGCAAGATGCCGGAGCTGCCCGGCCTGCCGCCAGAGTCCAAGGGGTCCAAGTTCCCCCGCATCACCACGGTGGGCGCGGTGAAGAATCGTGGAGAACTGGCCAAAGGCTGGACGACGATCAAGGAATCCATCAACGGTCTGATCCCGTCGGAACCTGGTGTCCCTTCGCTCTTTGGGCTGGGAGATCCTATCACCTCGGAGAAAAACGGCGTCACCACCTACTTCTACGGGTTTTCATTTTTGCCATTCTTGAATGGAGATCTCCTGCCGGTGGCTAGCATTAATGACAAGGTGCTTCTCCTGAGCACCTCCAAAGAAGCGGCGGAGTCCTTTGCCGGTGACCTGACCCAGCCTTCCGCCAAGACGGTGGATGGCTGTGTGTGGAAGCTCGATCTTGGGGCTCTGGCGGACTATGTGGCCGTGGCTTCCACGCTCTCTCCCACCCAGACACCGGAGAAGGCCAAGGAGCTGAAGGAAAACCTGAAATGGGTGAAACCCTTCGGAGCCATGGACGGCCGGATCTTTGAAGAGAATGGCGTGGTCCGGAACTCCCTGCATTGGTCGATTGCCGACGTCGTGTCCTTCGACTGATCCCTGTATTCCCTCCCAAGCGCCGCAATGTCCGCGAACCGTCTGTATTCCTCCTTCGACACGGAGCATCCCAAACCCCGGCCCACTTCAGGCCAGGACCACCGGACGCCCTTCCAGATCGACCGGGACAGAATCCTGCACAGTTCCGCATTGCGGCGCCTTCAGGGGAAGACGCAGGTGTTTTATTCGTTTTTGGGCGGAGAATATGACTTCTACCGCACCCGCCTCACCCACAGCCTGGAGGTGGCCCAGATCGGGCGCTCCATCTGTGGATGGCTCAGCAAGTCGAGCGAGCTGCTGAGGGAGGGCGAAAGCGTCGATGCGGACCTCGTGGAGGCCGCCTGTCTGGCGCATGACCTGGGGCATCCGCCCTTCGGTCACACTGGAGAACGGGCGCTGCATGACCTCATGGCCCCGTATGGCGGGTTCGAGGGA
The DNA here is from genome assembly GCF_000739655.1 of Verrucomicrobium sp. BvORR106. Classification (GTDB taxonomy): domain Bacteria; phylum Verrucomicrobiota; class Verrucomicrobiia; order Verrucomicrobiales; family Verrucomicrobiaceae; genus Verrucomicrobium. Next base: position 154,219 of record NZ_BATR01000092.1, read on the forward strand.
AATGCCCAGACGCTCCGCCAGCTCACGGTGACGCTCTTTGCCGAGAGTCGCGACGGCATCAATCCCACGCGGGCGCTGCTCGACGGGGTGCTGAAATACAAGACCCTGCAGGTGGAGACGCCTGGGGCCGCCAATCATTATCTGTACAACGATCAGGAGACCTATCTGGATTTCGTCCTCGGGTCTCAGGCCTTTCCCGCTGAACTGACCCCGGGCAAGGAACGCAATGGATTCCGCTCCCTGGAATGCCAGATCATGGATTGGGCGGATGATACGGCGTATTCCATCAATGACCTGGCCGACGCCATCCAGGCGGGGTTCATCACGCCCGTGAAGCTGGAAGCCTGGTCAGAGAAACACACCCTGTCTGAAGCAGAGGCTGCGCATGTGACCTTTCTGCTAAAGGCCATGCGCGATGGCAAGGTGGAGGCCCGTCTGGGGCGGAGCATTGGCGAGCACATCCGGGCCTGCAGCCTGGAGGAGCGTGGTAATTTCCTCAGTGCCAGCACCCGGCGCTATCACTTCGGCCTGGTGGTGGAGCCAGACATCGCCGCGCGTGCCAAGGTGAACAAACGCATCGCAAAAGAGCTGGTGTTCGACACCCCTCAGCTCCAGCAGCTCGATTTCAAGGCTGCCAGCGTCATCGAGCGGCTCTTCAACGCGCTCAAGGATCATTACATCGAACCTGAAAAAGGCCGCAGGTCCCTGCACCTGCTCCCAGAGCCGGTGGCCAAAGCCATCCACGCGGAGCCGGAAAAGGACAGCCGGGCCAGGCTGGTGTGCGACTGGATCGCGAACCTCACGGATCGCAGTGCCTTCCGAGTGCACCAGCGGCTCTTTGATACCAGCGCCGGCGCGCTGGAGGATTTGTTGTAGGATTTTGGATTTGTGGGGCGCTTTATCTCATGAACCCTCCGGGTTCGGAGCCTACGGCATCCACCACTGGATTGCCGTCAGGGGTTCGCGACGTGACGGGAGGCAGGTCGGCCGGAGCTCCAATCTCCGGCGTATTACGTCCCTCTCACAGGCTACCAAACACTGTGATCAACCGCCAGTTGGTACAGCCGGACGACGCCTGCTGCGTTGACCCACGGGGCTCGCTACTTTTAACTTTCCACTCTCAACTTTTCACAGCGCTCTTCGCTTCTCCCTTCACTGCAATCAACACCCGCTCGCGTCCCACTCTCCCCGGATAGCCCGTTTCCGGTACCCAGGACTCCTGCACGGTGAATCCCGCTTCTTCCCAGAGCCCGGTCAATTCCTCCGGTGTGATTCCAAACGGCGGGCCGGTTTCACCGGGGTCCATCTCGGGATCGATGAAGAACACGCCGACCACCGTGCCTCCGGGCTTGAGGGCATCGCGGATGCCTTTCACATAGGGCGTCCGCAGTGAGGGATCGAGGGCGCACAAGCAGGTATGTTCCCATGCCAGATCAAACTGCTCGATCAAGGAGGCGGGGAGTTCAAACAAACTCGCCTGCACGTACTGGGCGAGTTGCGCCTCATCCAGTTTCTGGGCGCGCTCTATCGCCAGCGGGGCGAGATCGACCCCGGTGACCTGGCAACCTTGGGCGGCCAGCCAGCGGGCATCAGATCCGGTGCCGCATCCAGGTACCACCACGTCCCCCTTGAGAAGGTCGGGGTGGCGTTGCTGCACCTCCGCCAGCACCGGTGTGGGCAGCCCCTTGTCCCAGGGGGTGGCACCGGTTTCGTAGAGCTCGTTCCAGTTGGTAGATGCGATTTCAGGTTTCAAAATGGAGATGGGAAATTAAGATGTGTTGATCAGTGCAGTGCGGCCCTCGCCTGCTCAGAGATGTCGGCGGCGTGGATTCACCCTTTCCAATACGTCGCCATCCCAACCCACGAGACCGAAGTTCATGCCGCCCCGCGCCGCCATCAGCAATTTCATCATGACCGTGGTGATCCTGTTTTTCATGCTGATGCTGGGCATGCTGCTGAAAGCGCGCTACCGGCTGCCTTCGGAAGCGAAGGAGGGGGCGGAGGACTCCGTGCCTAAGGCCATTCCGGTGGCCATCCCGGTCGAGGAAACGGTCTATGAAACCCGGGCCTATAAAGAAGGGGAGTGGTGGGTGCTGCCGCATCCCGAGCTGGTGGTGAGCCGCGCCAGTGAGCCGGACACGCTGCGCATTCGCAGCGGTCCCAAGGAGGATGTGTTTACCCTCTATTTTGTGGATGCGGCGGAGACAACGTGGATGCGGCCCCGTCGGTTGCGTGATCAGGCGGAGTTCTTCCGGAAGGCCCCGGATGACCAGGTGATCGAGGCGGGTGGCAAGGCACTGGGGTGGGTGACGGACCTGCTCTCCAAGCACCCCTTCACCGTTTACACAAAGTGGGGGCGGGTGCCGGAGACGGAGCGCTACTACGCCTTCATCAAGGTGGAGGTGGAGCCAGGCAAATTTGAGGACCTGGGTGAGATGCTGGTGCGTCGTGGCTATGCCTCCCCTGCGGGCCAGCAGACCCGGCCCATGCCGGAGAGTCTGCCCCCCGTGGAGCGCTACATCGCCAGCCTGGGCAAGGCGATGGCGCAGGCCAAGGCCGAGCGCACCGGGCTGTGGCAGGCGGCTACCCCCTGACGGTGGATCGTGCCGGTGCTGGGGCGGGCACGTCCTCCACGGGAGAGAATCCAGAGGCATCTGAGGCCGGAGCGGCCAGGAATCCAGGAGTCTTGGGGTTGGCCCCCTCACTGGGAACAAAGCCGGGGGCCGCCTGGGAGAGGATGAGCGCCGCAGTGGTGCGATCCTCCGCGCCAATGTGGTTGAAGATGCTGCGCAGGTGGAATTTCACCCCGGCCTGGGTCACGTTCAGCAACTGGGCGATCACGGGGTTGGATTTGCCGATGGCCAGCCACACCGCTACATCGAGCTGACGAGAGGTGAGCTCGGGATACACCAGCATGAGACGCTGGCGGAGGCCCATGTTGCGCGCTGCCCGCTGCGAGGCGTGGGTATAGAGCGTCTCGAAATGCTGGCGCAGCAGGGTTGCGATGGCCCGGTCCTCCTCTTTGAAGGGGGCGTTGCTCCGGCGCATGGCACCGAAGGCGATCACCTTGGTGTCGCAGGGAAAGTTAAAGCCCAGCACGTGCTTCACGCCGATGGGGCCGTACACCTGCTGAATGATGGGGTTGGCCGCCAGCTCCGCGGGGGACATGCATTCCGCAGCGAAGAGCACCCTGCCCTGATAGTACTGGGGAAGAGCCTCAAAGAAGGGGTGGCCCCGGGGTGTGGTGGCATACCGGTTCAGGGCATCCCGCACCTCCTGGGAGTCATCTGTGCACATGCCGCGGTTTTGCCAGGTGGCGTGGTCCACCTCGCCGTACACCGCAAAGTCGGAGATGGTCAGCTCGCGGAGCAGTTCCGCCGTGAGACGGGGAAACTGGGCGAGCTCCGGTTCGTTGCCGTACAGGTCAAGGAGCCGGCTATTGAGAAGAGATTGACGGGGGTCGGAAGCGGAATCGCTGGCGGCTGGGGGTACAGGAGCGTTCGTCATGCTTTTTTAGGGGGGAATTTCTGTCTCAAGAGTGTCTCCACGCCCGCGACAGCATCTCAAAATACTATCCGATGGGTCAGTTGTCCCCAGCGAAGTATTTAGGCATGTTAGTGACAAGTAAAGTTCTGCCTGAATTACATCCCTAAGAAAGATGCTTTCAGGTCCTGAACCTTAGCTGCCCATTTTCACCGATCCCCTTGACGGATTCCAGAAGGTTATCGCCTGCAGGATGCCTTGCTCACACTGGACTCTGATTCAGGACCCCACACAGAGCCCCGCCTGATTCATGAGGCGGGGCTCTGCTGTTTTCAAGCTGCACCTCAATAAATCCGCATTACGGATGAGGAAACGCAGACCTTGGGGGGTATCTTAGAGACTCCTGCGATTTTTCCGTCTTCGTAGACGGTTTGAGAAAAAACGGTGCAGGCGTCCATTGTGCCCCTACCAGTGGGCTCACCAACTGCTCCTTGAGTTTATCCTCGCCCATGCTCGGGTGTGTCATGCCACCCCGCCAAAGATGGAGTGCAAAAAAGACCGGCATCTTCTTTGTCGTCCTTGCCTTTTTGGGCATGGGCATGCTCGGAGGATCCTGGTGGTACGGCAGCCATACTGCTCCCAAGGTGGACGCAGCACGGGGCGTTGCGATGGACAAAGGAAGGGAATTTTTCAGAACCGTCCCGCTCCCCTCCGGAAGTACTCTCTACAGCCCGTTGCAGGAAGAATTGTCCACCTACAGTCGTGGGCCATTGCATGGGGTGAAAACTCACATCACCTGGCACACTGAGTACAATGCCCCGGGGACCTTTGAAGAAGGCCTTCGACACTTTGAGACTGTGCTCACTCAGCAGGGGTGGCAGAGAAGAGAGGTGCGCGTGCCTTCGGTCCTGCAGCAGGAGTGGGCGCGGCCTCCCTTTATCCTGACCATCGGAGACCGGGGATTTTGGCAGTATCCCCCCTCCCATCGGTTTTCCCTGATGCTTCAGTGGGACTGGAACTTTGAATGACCGCCGCGTAGGGCTGCGAAGTTACCCACCGTTTTGTCCGGTAATTCGGGCTTGCCACATCTCGTAGTGGACTTCACACTCGCGCGCCATGTCCCAGACCGTCACCCGACTCAGAGATCTGACCAAGCAGCAAAAACGTTCCGGACTGGCCGCGTGGCTGGGCTGGTTGTTCGACGGGCTGGACATGCACCTCTACACCCTGGTGGCCATGCCGTTTGTGGCGGCGCTGCTGATGACGGACACGAACGATCCGGAGGTGAAGGTGAAGTCGTCCATCATTCAGGCGCTGTTCCTGGTGGGGTGGGCTTTGGGCGGGGCTTTCTTTGGTCGCGTGGGGGACTTGCTGGGGCGGCGGAAGGCACTGGTGCTGACGATCCTCACCTACGCCTGTTTCACCGGTCTCTCGGCCCTGGCCCAGACTTGGTGGCAGCTCGGCATTTGCCGGTTCCTGGCTGCCCTCGGCATTGGCGGCGAGTGGGCCGTGGGGGCCTCCCTGTTGGTGGAGACCTGGCCGAAGAAGTGGCGTCCCTGGATTGCCGCCGTCTTACAGAGCGCGGTGAACTGCGGCATCATGCTGGCGTGTCTGGCGGGTTTCATCCTGAAGGAGGATGAGAGCAACCGCCTGATCTTCCTGGTGGGCATCCTGCCGGCGCTGATCACCCTCTGGATCCGCAAGGCGGTGCCGGAGACAGAGGAATGGGAGGCGGCCCAGCACAAGGTGAAGCCCCCGGGGGTGATGGAGCTCTTCAGCCCCAAAGTGCGAGGAGTCACCTGGCGGGTGCTGCTGATCTGTGCGGTGTCCCTGACCGCCCACTGGGCCTTTATGTTCTGGCAGCAGGCGCACGTGCGGGCGCTGCCAGAGTTCGCCAATGTAACGGCGGCGGAAAAGAACAGCGTGGCCGTGACCTCCCTATTCTGGGTGATGGTGGGCTCGGTCATCGGCAACTTTGTCGCGGGCGGTCTGGCCAAATTGCTGGGGTATCGCAAGGCGATTGTGCTCATGCTCGCGGGTTATGCGGCTGCCATGTGGGGCTGCTTCCACACGACCTGGAGTTATGAAGCGACGCTCTGGTGGTTCGCTGTCATCGGCCTCTGTCAGGGGGTGTTTGGCCTCTTCACCATGTGTCTGCCTCCGCTGTTCCCCACGCTGTTGCGCACCACCGGGGCGGGATTCTGCTACAATTTCGGCCGGATCGTGGCTGCTGCCGGTACCGTGTACTTTGGCCTCGCCGCCACGGGCAAGGTGGATGACTACCGCCTCGCCTTGCTGAACGCAGGCTACCTCTTTATCCCTGCAGCGATCGTCGCCATCCTGCTGCCGCTGGAGAAGGACCAAGATGATCAGGTCAACCTGCCGGCGGACTGAGGCGAAAAATTAGGAATTAGGAATTAGGAATTAGGAATTAGGAACTAGGAATGTAGCGCCGGGACACAGCGTGCGAACCTACGGGGGCTGCACCATGTGGCCGGGGTGGCTGATTTAGAATTCATCATTCCTAATTCATAATTTCTCAGGTCTCTCTGTGGTTAAAATCCGTCATCGTCATTTAATCCATCCCGTCCTCTGATGGAATCGGGCGGTATCTCCCGTTCAGGACTTTCACGCTTCCCTCATGAACACGCTCTCTGCCCACAACAACACGCGGCGCGACTTTTTGAAGAACGCCACCCGGGCCACGGCCGGACTTTCCGTGCTCTCTGGCATCACCATCCCGTATGTGCACGCCCAGGGGGATGACACGGTGCGGGCCGCCCTGATCGGGTGCGGCGGTCGTGGTGCTGGCGCGGCCAGTAACTCGATGTCGGTGGGGAATGCCTCCATTCGCCTGGTCGCCATGGCAGATGTGCAGAAGGATCGCCTGAATGCTGCTCATGAGGCACTTTCCCAAAAGCACCCGGACAAGATGTCCGTCTCTGAAGACGCCAAGTTCATCGGGTTCGATGCTTACAAGCAGGCGGTGGACATGCTCAAGCCGGGGGATGTGGCCATCTTCGCCACGCCGCCTGCGTTCCGCTGGGTGCACTTCAAGTACGCCATTGAGAAGGGCGTGAACATCTTCATGGAGAAGCCACTGGCGGTGGATGGCCCCACGGCCAAGCGCATGCTGGAGCTGAATGAAGAGGCGAAGAAAAAGGGCCTTAAGGTGGCCGTGGGCCTCATGTGCCGCCACTGCAAGATCCGCAAGGAGCTCTACAACCGCGTGCAGGATGGGGCGATCGGCGATCTCGTGCTGGCGCGCGCGTATCGCATGCAGGCCCCCGTGGCCTCCTGCTTCTCCAAGCGTCGTCCTGAGGAGACTCCGGAGCTCATCTGGCAGATCCAGCGTTTCCACTCCTTCCTCTGGGCCAGCGGTGGCGCTTACAGCGACTTCTTCATCCACAACATCGATGAAGCCTGCTGGATGAAGAACGACTGGCCGGTCGAGGCCCAGGCCAGCGGCGGACGCACGGATCGAGGAGAGTACGTGGACCAGAACTTCGACCACTACTCGGTGGAGTACACCTGGAAGGATGGCTCCAAGTTCTTCTTTGAAGGGCGCAACATCACCGGCTGCCGCAATGAGTTCTCCACGACCATTCACGGGACCAAGGGTAGCGCCATCGTTTCCAGCGCTGGACACCTGCCGGCCCGGAGCGCGATCTTCAAAGGGCAGCGCCGCAATTCCGAAGAGACTGTGTGGCGCGGCGAATCGCCGGAGCCCAACCCCTACCAGCTGGAATGGGATGACTTCCTTCACGCCATCCGCAACAACGAGTCCTACAATGAGATGGAACGCGGTGTGCAGGCCAGCCTGGTGACCTCCATGGGCCGCATGGCTGCTCACACTGGGCAGATCATCACCTATGATCAAATGCTGAACTGCCCGCATGAGTTCGCGCCAGATGTCGACAAGCTCACACTGGATTCACCCGCCCCGATCCGCGAGGACGCCAATGGTCGCTATCCTGTGCCGCTCCCCGGCGTGAACCGGGATCGCGAGTACGCGGCTCCGGCCTAATCCCGGTGGTCACAGGGAGTTAGAACCCCATCTGAGTTTTCCGCCCTGTTTGTTATGGAGTCGGCGGTCGTGCCCAGCATTCGTGCCATGGCCGACGCCGACTCTTCGTTTGTGGATCTGGCGGCTCTTCATGAGCTGTGCCGGTTGCGGTCCACGCTGGAGGGATTCGCCGCCGTGCGGCTGCGGGATCATGCCCGTCGTCAGGAGGTGCTGGAGGGATTCTCCCAGCGGTTGGAAAAGATGCAGGCCTGGGCCCGGCAGGGTAGGTTGTTGGAGTTCCGTCAGGAAGATGTAGAGCTTCACCGCAGCCTCGTGGCCTCCTGCGCCTCGGAGGCGCTCATGCACTGCTGGGAACACGTCAATGCCAGACTGGAGGCCTGGATCCAGCATGTGCAGGAGGTGTACTGGCCCAGCTTGATGACGCTCTATCGTGAGCACGAGTTTCTCATCCAGGCGTGGGCCTCAGACGAGCCCTGGGTGGCGGAGGCGGCCACGCACCAGCATCTGGAGGCCGGATGGTTCCGCGTCGCCGCAGCGCGTGGTGAAGCGTCACCCGTGATGGATCCGGTGGAGCGCGCGACTTCCTTTCTCTGCACCCACTACGCCAGTGCGGTGGAGGTAGGCTGGCTGGCTCAGAACGTCAGCTTTGTCAGTGCCAGCCATCTTACCCGCTGCTTCCGACAGAAGCTCGGCGTGTCGCCCTATGCATTTCTCAGACAGGTTCGCATGGAGCGCGCTGCGCAGTTATTGAAAACCAGCGCCGATGCCGTGGCAGTGATTGCGCTGAAGACGGGGTACAAGAACGTGTCCCACTTCGTGCGGGATTTTCGCGAGAAATACGCCATGACCCCCAAGCGTTACCGGGATGGGTGAGTGAGGGATAGTTGGCTCCTATTGCACAGCACGTGGCGACGGGAGTAGTCCGACGATCCCCGTCGGTCGGTGAGCGGAGGAATTGCGTGGGCGATGCGTTAGCTCTCCTAGCCGTCCAGCGGGTGCCTGTGGTTTCCGAAACGGCAAGTTCTCGGGCATTGAACGGGAATAACGGTTTGTGTACGGGTGGCGTAGAGCTGCTGACAAGGCTATTCCCCGAAGGGGATTCGGCAACAAGCCCAACGTTATGGGGATCGTCGATATTGGGGCTTGAGTGGGAGTGTCTTTCCGCATAACGCATAACCCCTAACTCTTCACGCTTTCCCCATGCACACCGATACCCATGCTCATCTTGCCAGCCGGCAGTTTGCCAACGATCTGCCTGAGATCATCGAGCGGGCCCGGGCGGCGGGGGTGAAGCGGATCATTTGCATAGGCACCACGCTGGAGGATTCCAAGCGGGCGCTGGAGATTGCCGACACGTATCCCGAGGTGGAGGCCACAGTGGGCATTCACCCCTGTGACGCAGACACGGTGAAGGGGGACGCCTTCGTGGAAGAGCTCAGAGAGCTCGCCCGGCATCCCAAGGTGGTGGGCATCGGGGAGATCGGCCTCGACTACTATCACCAGCCCCCGGAGGGTTTCACGCTGGATTCATGGAAAGAACAGCAGGCGTTCGTTCTGGAGCGCCAGTTGGAACTGGCAGCGGAACTGGAGCTCAACGTGGTGCTGCACAACCGCGAGAGCTTTGACGATCTCGTGGCCCAGGTCTTGCCCTGGTCTGACCGTCTGCGTGGAGTGTTTCATTGTTTTACCGGTGGCAGTGAGCAGGCGTTGCCATTGATTGAGCGTGGGCATCTCGTGTCGTTCACCGGGATTGTCACCTTCAAGAACGGGCAGGTGATCCAGGAGTGCGCCCGCGCCGTGCCGTCGGGTGGGTTCATGCTGGAAACAGACTGTCCCTATCTGGCCCCCATGCCGTACCGCGGAAAGCGCAATGAACCTGCCTATGTCGCCAACACGGCGGAGTTCGTGGCGTCTTTGCGCGGGGCGAGATTGGAGGATCTAGTGAGCGAGACCGGGGCGACAGCGGCCGCGTTCTTTCGGAAGCCGGCGTAGGGGACTCCCGAAGCAACGCAGTGGGAGTAGTCCGACGGTCCCCGTCGGGTTGGGAGCGAAGGGAATGGTCAGATGAGTTGGACGACCTCCTGACCGCCGCAACTCCTTCGGAGTAGGATCTTTCAAGACCCCGTTCCCCACGTAGACTCGCTGGAAGCTCGTCAACGTGGGGCTTGTAGCCGCATCCTCTTCGAGGAAGAACTTCGAGTGCGGAGGTTCCCTTGATGGCCATTTTTGGTGAAGTGACGGAGACGTCCTGCCAGGGAGCCTGAGGGCTGACATGGGGGTGTTGATGGCGGAAGGGACAAAGCGGATGTTGTCGGCCTTCCCACCTGATCATCTCCTGCGGAGGTTCCCAAGGTTGACTCGCTTAGGGCTCGTCCAACCTTGGGCTGTGCTACAGATCCCATACTGGGATCAACTTCGGTCTGAGGCGGACGCCTTAAGGTGGTTCCTTGGCGGCCACCCCGACGCGCGCGGTTGATCGGCTCACCTCGTCAGCCTCTTCACGATTTTCTCGCCAGAAGGTACTCCAGTAGATCATTCAATGCCTGGCCGGCCAGCACTTCGTTCAGGCCCATGGGCATGAGGGAGTACGGGGACTCCTGGTCTTCGGCAATCTCAGTCTTCTTTACCGCATGTTCCTGGCCGGCGGCATCGGCAAAGATGAGCTGGTCATCCTGCTCCCGTCGCAGGAGGCCGCCCAGCACTCCGCCGTCGCGCTTCTTCACAAAGTGCATCCGGAAGGCCGGGTCCACGGCGCGGTTGGGATCCAGGATGTCCTCCAACAATCGCTCGGCTCCGCGCGTACCGATGCCGTCGAGCTGGGGGCCAACCAGGTTGCCTTTCACACCGATGCGATGGCAGGCGGCGCAGTTGGTTTGAAACAACTGTTCGCCTGCCGCGGCATTGCCCCGCTCGCGGGTGAACTTGGCGAGTCGGTCCTTGAGCACTTCCTCCAGCCCGGCATTTGCGGGTGGCAAGGCGCGAGTGATTTCATCCAACCGGCGGGTGATGCCTGCCTGGTTCAGTGCCTGCAGTTTGCCGGTGACCACAGGGTCGGCCAGGACGCGCGGCGGAGCCAGTTTGAGCAGTTGGGTGCTTTGTTCTGGAGTGGCCGCCATGGCGGTCGCCAGCTTCACCTGGGTGCGGTAGGGCTGTTCCTTGAAAGCCTTGTCAATGAGTGCGGCGGTCTGAGACGGCTGATCGAGCAGGCTGAATACCAGCGGTGCCAGCTCAGCCTCCCGCGCCAGTCCCGCCAGGGGCTGGAGTGAGGGATGGGCGGTAACGAGCGCTTCTGCAATGAGCCCCCGGGTAGCGGGTGCCATGGACCCACTGGGGAAGGCCACCTTGCGCAACTGGGCGAGGCCGTCTGGAGTGGGAAAGTCTCTCACCAGTTGCGCCAGGGAAGCGATGCGCCGGTTCAAGGTCTGTGGGTTGTCATCTGGATAGGCGGTGGGTTGAGGAGTGAAGCGCCCGACCGCGAGCCAGGCGTAGGCGGTACCGCTGTCGCCATCCACCAGTTCGAGGTAAACGCGCGGCGTGGCCTGCCCCATGGCTTTCTGAGCTTCTTTCTGCCGGGAGAACGTCCAGGTCACGGGGAGCGCCCGGTCCTGCCGGGGCGGCCAGGCGGTGGCCAGGATTTCATGACTGATCGCCTCTCTCAGTCGCACGACATTCCGATCATGGGGCGGGCGGTTGGTCAGGCCGCTGTGGCCAGCGATCCAGAACTCGAGCTGGTCTGGCAGGTCGAAATCAGGAGATCGAAGCGTGCCCGTGAGCTTTTCCCCGCCTGGCGGCAGACTCCCCAGGAAAGTGGCCTCGCTCCCGTCTTCACAGGGGCGCTGCTGGAGCACCCAAGGGTTGTTTCCTGTGCCCGTGCGCACCCAGCCCGTCTGCTTTGCCTGCGCAAGCCATGACTGCAGGGCGGATTGCAGGCTTCCTACCCACTTCTTCACGGCCGGGCCAGAGCGTTGCCCGGCGCGCTTTCTGCCCTCGGTGATGGCGGTGTAGAGTTCCAACTGGGCATCCAGATCGCTGGGGTGACACTTTTCCACCAGCTCCACCAACTCGGTCTCAAGCTCTGGTCCCGCTTGCTTGGCGATGTGAGTCAACAAAGGGCTGGCGCCACCCACGGCCTGGAAGTAAGCCGGGGACGCAAACTGTTGCAGGCGCTTGAGCAGCCATCGGGCGGAGTCAGGGGACGGAATGCTGCAGGCAACCAGGAGGAGTTCCCGCTCAACGGCGTCAGCCAATTGCTCCTTGGCGAGCGAGTGCCAGTCGGTAGGGGACTGACGTCGCAACAAGCTTTGCATGGCCAGGCGCCAGGCGTACTGCATGCGCAGATCACCCTCTGGCAGACGGGCACGAAGATCGAGGAGTTGGTGCCCTTCAGGTGATTGTTCTCGATACGGGGCCGTTTCCAAGGCGATGGAGAGAAGATGGGGATCGCTCTGGCTCCAGTCGAATGTGTCCTTTCCAGCGAGTGCGCGAACCTGATGAATCGCTTCCAGCGGATCGACGTTCGATGAAACAGCCTTTTTGGCGGGGCCCAACCACACCAGTGCTGTCCGTTGCAGCGCATTCACTGGGGTTGTGCTTTCCAGGATCTGACGCACCTCATTGGCTGCGGGCCCATGGAGCCGCTCTTTCAATTCCGCCACCGCCAGGCCCCGCAGGGTGAGGCTGGCGTCGCCAAGTCTGGTGACGACTTCCGCTGTGGTCATCTGGTGCAGAGCCGTCTGGCGCAACGGGTTGGTGGCTTCCTTTTTCACCACCCGCCAGATGCGTCCGCTGGCGCGGTCTCGCCCCGGGTGATCCAGCGGCACCTCGTAGTGACCGATGATGCGATTGTAAAAATCCGCGATGTACAGAGCGCGATCCGGGCCCAGTTGCAGATCCACGGGGCGGAACCACGGATCCGTGCTGGTGATGAAATCGGGCTTCTCATTCGCCTTGGGCGTGCTGCCCGTGAAGGTGATCAGGTCCTGGTTGACTTTCGACGTGACGGGGTTCCCCACCAGCATGTGATCGTTCCATTCGGGACCCCAGACGTCCTGGTCCAGGTACACCACGCCGGCGATGCCAGTGGAGCCGTGGGCGTGCTCACACATGACCGGGGCAAACCCCAGGCCGTCATGCGGACGGCCGAAGCTGGGATAGGAGGCCCCGGGAATGAGCTGGTAGATGGGGGAACTGTGGCAGTCGGCGGAATAGAGGTTGCCTCGGGAGTCCCAGCACAGGCCAAAGGGGTTCACCTGGCCGGTGGTCCAGCGTTCCACCCTAGAACCATCGGGTTTGAACCGGAAGACATTGCCGCTGTTGAGGTCCAGGGTGGAACCGTCCTTCGCTTTGAAGTGGGAGGTGTTGGAGAAGCCGTGGGTGGCATAGATCCAGCCGTCGAGGCCCAGCCTGAGGCTGGAGATCATGCCATGGGTGTCTTTCTCATACCCCAGCTGTCCAAAGAGGATGGTGCGGCGGTCGCAAATGCCGTCTTCGTCCGTGTCTTCAAAGTAGACAATGTTCGGGATGCTCCAGGCGATGCAGCCTCTGCCGTAGGGCAGCACTCCGGTGGGGATGTTCAACTCATTGGCAAACACGGTGGAGCGATCAGCGCGGCCGTCACCATTGAGGTCTTCCAGAATGCGGATGGAATCGCGTCCGCCCTTGGCTCGCACCCCGTCGTCTTCCCATCGTTCTTTGGGCACGGCATAGGGGTACTCCAAGGTGCTGGTGACCCAGAGCCTGCCGCGCCGGTCAAACCCGAGGTTGATGGGCTTCCCGCCCAGTTGGGCGTCATCGGCGAAGAGTTGCACCTCAAATCCCGGCGGGACCTGGAAAGTGGCTTGTTCCTGCGCTGCACTGAGCGGCTCCGTGTCCCGGACCAAGCGGTCCTTGGATTCCTGGCCGTAGGCGCCAGCGCCCCAGCCACTGGCGAAGATCAGGGACAGGTAAAGTGCTCGAGGGAGGTGCATGACCTTCTCATACGCAGGCAGGGTGGGGAAACTTCAAAGTGGTATCCCTGGGCATGCCAGCCTTTCTGGCATGCCTTCAGGATGCATTTCGTTTTTAGCGTTCCAGGGGCAGGGCTCGTAAAACTCGCCCGGCCCCTGGCTACCGTCTGATATGCCTTCGGCATGGGCAAAGCCGCACTACATCAATCACCTCATCTCAAAGGACGGAACATTGACGGGTGGGTTGGTTTGTGCTGTGATTTGTCGAGCTTTCTGCTCGGCCTTCCGGCCACCAAACCTCCGGTTCACTTTCAATACCTTAGCTATGAGTCTAGGAATCTATCCCGTCTTCCATCCTCCTGTGTCAGATGCCAGCTTCGACAGCCATGGGGAAGACCTGGCCCTGGAGTTTGTGGCACTGGATGAACTGGCAGATGAGTATGAAATCCCGGCGCTTTCTTCATTCGGTGACTCCCGTGAGATTCCCGAGGACTTCGAAGGAGGCCCGGACGAATTGGATGAGCTGCTGGGACCGTGCGAAGAGTGGTATGACTGTTCCCAAGGCATCGCTGCGTTCGAGTCGCTGGTGAGGGTCATCCTTCAGAATCCCGATGCCGCTGAGGCTTTGGAGACCCCCGAAGCGGTGGCAGATGACCTGATGGCCCTGGTGGAAGTGCTAAAGATCGCAAAAGCTCAAGGAGCCCAGTTTCGGCTGGAGATGCGCTAGGTGTCGCTGCTTGCGTCCAGCCCGCAAAGGTTCAAGGAAAGGGAGAGGCTTGTGTGACGTAGGCGGAATTCAGGCAATGTGATGGACCAGGCCGCCATCCACTCGGAGGGCGGCTCCGTTGATGGCGGAGGCACGTGGGCTGGAGACAAATGCCACCAGATCCGCAATCTCCTGCGGTTTGATGAGCCGGCCGATGATGGAAAGGGGACGATCACGTTTCATGAACTCCCGGCCGGCTTCCTCGACACTCAAGTCGGGGAAGATGCCTTGCACCATTTTGGCCACGCCTTCTGTCTCTGTCGAGCCGGGCAGGATGGTGTTGACGGTGACCTGAGTGTTCTTGGTGAGTTCTGCCAGACTGCGGGAGAGTGAAAGCTGCATGGACTTCGTTGCCGCATAGGCAGCCATGTCAGTTGGCGGAGACAGGGCGGCCTCGCTGGCGATGAAGACGACGCGACCGTCGTTCTTGGCGATCATCCGCTCCAGATAGTGGCGGGACAGGCGCACCCCGCTGAGGATGTTCACCTCAAACAACGTCCGCCAGGTATCATCGCTTTCCTTGAAGAAGGAGTTCACTTCGTAGATGCCCAGGTTGTTCACGAGGATGTCCACCTCCGGGTAGGTGGTGATCGTTTGCCCGGCACCTTCCAGCGTCCCATTGTCTGCCACGAGGGGAAGCAGCTTGGCTTCTGGAAGTTCGGCCTGGAGCTTGCTGATGGCGGCATCCACCACCGCCTGGGTGCGTCCGTTGAGGATGACCCGCACACCTTCTTGCGCCAATGTGCGCGCGATCTGGAAACCAATGCCGCCAGTGGAAGCGGTGACGAGGGCGGTCTTGCCGGAGAGATGCAGATTCATGGTTGGCGGGGAGAGGAGGGACTGAGTCGGAGGATGGGGGGCGTTTCCTCCTCAATAGGAACGTCCGCGCGAGAAGGCTGGATGACGGGCGTGCGCCGCTGCGTGGGCACAAAAAAGCCAGGCTCCTCAGCGGAGCCTGGCGGGAGGCGTCTTGAGAGAGATACCTCTATGGGAGAAATCAGGGAATCTTCAGCGTCATGCCTGGACGGATCACGTCTGAAGTCAGGCCGTTGACACTCTTCAGCTTGCTCACGGTGGTCTTCTTGTTGAGAGCGATGCGGTAGAGGGTATCGCCCTGTTTCACCGCGTAGGAACCGCCCTTGGCGACGGGTTTCTTCGCCGCGGTCTTGGCTGGCGACTTCTTGGGGGTGGACTTGCTGGCCACCGTCTTCTTCTTGGCCGGAGGAGGGGTGTAGCTCGGCTGGGGCGGTGGGGTGTAGGAGGGCTGCGGAGGCGGCGTGTACTGTTGGTACTGCGGCGCGCTGTTTGATGCCGCGTAGGACGGAGTCGGCTGGGGCTTGGTCTTGCTCGGAGCCGTGTACTCCTGATAGCCCGGCTGCCCGGGGTAGGGGTTGTAGCCACCATCAGCGCCTGCGCTGGTGTACTCCTGGTAGTCTGAACCGCCACCAGCGGCACCCTTGGTGGTTTTACAGGATGTTGCGGCGACGCAGAGGGCTGCGGCGGCAGCCAGGATCAGAGCGGGCTTCATGGAAAGGAGTGGTGAGGGGTGGAAATGGAGATGCTGGTGAAACCGGCAGCCAGCGCAAGCGAAAGATGATTAACAGGGGTTAACTATCGCTGTGATGGGAATCGTTGCAAGCGCCTTTGGCTTGTCTGATTTTGCATACATTTTCACGCACCGAGGAGTTGCGTCCCCCGCGGGGACTCCCTAGTCTCGCAGTCCCATGAAAATCGGATTCAACCTGCTGCTCTGGACCGGTCACGTGACCGAAGAGAATTTTTCCCTGTTCCCCAAACTCAAGGCCGTGGGGTATGACGGTCTGGAAATTCCCATTTTCGACACGAGCAATCCCGCTCATTTCAAGACCATCGGGCAGGCGCTGAAGGACAACGGCCTCGAAGCCACCGCCGTGACGGTGCTCCCTGACGAGGCGCACAACGCCATCAGCCCGGACGCCAAGAACCGCCAAGGGGCGATCGACCACCTTAAGTCCGTCTTCGAGTGCGCTCACAACGCTGGCGTGCAGGTGCTTTGCGGTCCTTACTACCAGGTTCTGGGCCAGTTCACCGGCCGTTTCCCCACGGAAACGGAACTGGATCACGCCGCTGAGGTGCATCGTGCGATCTCTCCCGTGGCAGAGGCCGCCGGGGTGAAGTGCGCGATCGAAGCCCTGAACCGCTTCGAATCCCACCTGCTGAACACCATGGAACAGGCTGCCAGCTACGCCAAGCGGGTCAACCACCCGAACTTCGGCACAATGTATGACACCTTCCATGCCAACATCGAGGAAAAGGACCCGATTGGTGCCATCGACACCGTGTTCAACTCCGGCAAGCTGAACCACGTGCATATCTCCGAGAATGACCGTGGCACCCCCGGGCGCGGCCACGCCCCCTGCCGTGAGGCGATCCGCAAGCTCAAGGGGCTGGGCTATGATGGCTGGCTCACGATTGAGGCCTTCGGCGGCTCCCTGCCGGACCTCGCCGCCGCCACCCGCGTGTGGCGTGACTTCTTCTCCTCCCCTGAAGAGGTGTACACGGAAGGCTACGAACTGATCAAGAGCACGCTGGCTGAATAGAACGGCGTGAAGTGCACGTTAAAGTGAACCTGTTCCAACCATGACTACGCACGAATCCAACCACCATGCCATCTACGTGCCTGAAAAGGCGTCGCGTCGTGGCTTCCTCCGCGGGGCTCTCGCCGCGGGCACTGGCGTCGCTCTCAGCAATGCCACCCACGCCTTCGCCGCCTCCGGCAAGGAGATCAAAATCGGCCTCATCGGCAGCGGCGGTCGTGGATCCGGCGCGGCAGATCAGGCGCTGAGCAGCCCCAACAGCGGCTTCAAGCTCTGGGCCATGGCGGACGCCAGCAAGGAGCGTCTCGACGGCTCCTACAGCAACCTCAGCAACAAGCACGCCGACAAGGTGGCTGTGACCGACGACCGCAAGTTCGTCGGCCTCGACGGGTATGAGAAGGTGATCAAGGAGTGCGATCTCGTGATCTTGGCGACCCCTCCCGGGTTCCGCCCCTATCACTTCGAAGCGGCAGTGAACGCTGGCAAAAACGTGTTCATGGAGAAGCCAGTGGCCGTGGACGCTCCGGGCATCCGTAAGGTGCTGGAGATGGCCAAGGTGGCTGACCAGAAGGGCCTCAAAGTGGCGACCGGCCTTCAGCGTCGCTACCAGAAGTGCTACCGCGATGCTCTGAAAGAGGTCAAGGAGAACAACATCATCGGCGAGATCGTCAGCGGCCAGGTTTACTGGAACGACGGTGGCGTCTGGGTGAAGGACCGCCTGGATGGCATGACCGAGATGCAGTACCAGATGCTCAACTGGTACTATTTCAACTGGCTCTGCGGTGATCACATTTCCGAGCAGCACGTGCACAACATCGACATCGCCAACTGGTTCATTGGCAGCCCGCCGATCAGTGCCCAGGGCATGGGCGGCCGTGAAGTGCGCAAGGAGAAGAAGGGTGACACCCCCGGCAAGTACGGCGAAATCTACGATCACCACTTCGTCGAGTTCACTTACCCCAACGGCGTGCGTGTGAACAGCCAGTGCCGTCACCAGAAGGGCTGCTTCAACCAGATCCGTGAAGAATTCCACGGCACCAAGGGCATCTTGTACCTCAAGAACGACAACAAGTGCTACGCCACGGACTACAAGGGCAACGTCATCTGGAAGTATGACTTCCGCCAGAAGGATGAGAACCCCTACCAGGTGGAGCACAACGAGTTGCAGGACGCGATCCTGAACAATAAGCCCAAGAACGACGCTTACTACACCGCAGAGAGCACCATGACCTCCCTCCTGGGGCGCATGGCCACCTACGGCGGCAAGGAAGTGAAGTGGGACGACGCGATCAAGAGCGAGATCCAGCTCATGCCCGCCAAGGTGACATGGGAAACCGTGCCGCCGAGCAAGCCGGACGAATCGGGCAACTATCCGATCGCCATCCCAGGCGTGACGAAGGTGGTGTAAGTCACGGCTTCAGTCTCGATTCTTTCAGGACCCCGGTTTGCCCAGGCAGGCCGGGGTCTTGTCTTGTGGGGCTGGAACAAGGGCTTTTCTTCCTCACGCACAGTGATAAGGTGCGGCATGGCCGCCCCCGAAGACAACGCCCTACAGAAGCGCATGCTCAAACTGGGCATTCGGGAGGAAGATCTAGAGGAGACTTTCATCCGTGGCACCGGAGCGGGTGGGCAGAAAATCAACAAAACCTCCTCCACCGTGGTGCTCACGCATATTCCCACAGGGCTGGAAGTTCGCTGTCAGCGGGAGCGTTCCCAGAGCCTGAATCGACAGGTCGCACGGGAGGAACTCTGCGGCAAGCTGGAGGAGAAGCTGGCCGCCGTGAAGTTGGAAAAGCGGAACGAGGTGGAGAAAAAGAAACGCCAGAACCGCAAGCGCCCCCGGGGGCTGAAGGAGCGGATCTTGAAGACCAAACACCAGCGCAGCGAGGTGAAGAAGCAACGGACCCGGGTTCGGTCGGCGTCCGGCGACTGAAGGAGAGGGGAATTTTTCGTGGTGCCCCAAAAGTTTGTTTGGGAAACTGCGAGCATTCGGGACATGGTGCCGTCAAATCGTTGCAACCTTAGCCCACCTGTGCACTCTTACTCATGCTCGAATATCAACGCCTGTTGAAGAAAGTTTTGGAGCATGGCAGCTTCCGCCAGGATCGCACTGGTGTGGGCGCCTATTCCGTGTTTGGCGAGCAGTCCCGGTATGACTTGAGCGCCGGGTTTCCCGTGCTGACCACCAAGAAGCTGCACCTGCGGTCCATCATTCACGAACTGCTGTGGTTCCTGAAGGGGGACACCAACATCAAGTACCTCCACGAGAACAAGGTTACCATCTGGGATGAGTGGGCGGATGAGGAGGGCAATCTGGGCCCGGTCTATGGGGCGCAGTGGCGCCGCTGGCAGGGGGCAGATGGGCAGGTGCACGACCAGATCGCGGACGTGATCTCCAGCATCAAGAAGAATCCCTACTCCCGCCGTCACATCGTTAGCGCCTGGAATGTGGCCCGCATTGGGGAGATGGCCCTGCCTCCCTGCCATCTGATGTTCCAGTTCTTTGTGGATAACGGTCGTCTGAGCTGCCAGCTCTACCAGCGCAGTGCGGATCTCTTTCTGGGGGTGCCCTTCAACATCGCCTCCTACGCGCTGCTCACCATGATGGTGGCGCAGGTATGTGATCTTCAGCCCGGAGAGTTTGTGCACACTTTTGGTGATCTTCACCTTTATGCCAACCATCTGGATCAGGCCCGCCTGCAGCTTGAGCGCGAGCCGCGGTCCCTGCCCGTGATGAAGATCAATCCTGAGGTGCGGGACATCGATGGCTTCAAGTTCGAGGACTTTACCTTGGAAAACTACGACCCGTGGCCGGCCATCAAGGCCGAGATCGCCGTTTAACGCTACTTCCTGAGCCGACTATTTCCCGCCATGACTTTTATCCGCGCTGTGCTCACCCTCTCCTTCGTCGCCAGCACCTCGCTGGCCTGGTCAGCACCCGCCGGGGAGGCCAGTTGGCCGGAGTTCCGCGGGCCCACTCGACAGGGCAGCTCTGATGCTACCGGCTTGCCGGTGAAATGGTCTGCCACGGAAAACATCGCGTGGAAGGCGGACCTGCCCGGCCGGGCGTGGTCTTCCCCGGTGGTGGGAGATGGGGTGGTGTATCTCACCAACGCCGTCGGAGCCAAGGATTCCACGGATCCGCATGATACCTTCTCGCTTCGGGTGATGGCTCTGAACGCCACCGATGGCAAGGTCATCTGGGATCAAGAGGCCTTTGTCATCAAGGATCCGCACACCTTTGGCATCCACGGGAAGAACAGCTATGCCAGCCCCACCCCTGTGCTGGAGGGCGACCGGATCTATGCTCACTTTGGGCACTTCGGCACCGCCTGTCTGAACACGAAAGGGGAGGTTCAATGGAAGAACCAGCAGGTCACTTACAGTCCGGTGCATGGGGGCGGGGCCTGCCCGGTGCTGGTGGATGATTTGCTCATCTTCCCGGCTGATGCGGCCAGCAATCCTTTTGTGGTCGCTTTGGACAAGCGCACCGGCAAGATGAAGTGGAAGACGGACCGTACGGCGGGTGCTAAGAAGACATTCTCCTTTTCCACCCCTCTGGTCATCGAGGTGAATGGTGAAAAGCAACTCATCACTCCCGGCAGCAACGTGGTGAGCGCCTTGAATCCGAAGGACGGGCGTGAGATCTGGAAAGTCAGCTACGAAGGCTACTCCGTGGTGCCGAGGCCCATCTACGCGCAGGGCCTCGTCTTTCTGAGCACCGGGTACGACAAACCCACTGGTCTGGCCATTCGTCCAGACGGCAAAGGAGATGTCACGGGAACCCACGTGGTCTGGCGCATGGAGAAGGGGGCTCCGCTGACGCCTTCCATGTTGGCAGTGGGAGAGGATCTTTTCTCCGTGGCGGACAATGGCATTGTCTCGTGCTTTGAGGCCAAGACCGGCAAGCTCTTCTGGCAGGAGCGAGTGGCCCGGGCCACCTCGGCTTCTCCGTTGTACGCGGATGGCAAGATCTACATTCAGGATGAGCTGGGCAATGGCTACGTGATCAAAGCCAGCCGCCAGCTGGAGCTGCTTTCCACCAATGCACTGGGGCAGAAGTCGCTCGCCTCCTATGCGGTCAATGGTCGTCAGTTCCTCATCCGCACCCAGAATGCTCTTTATTGTGTGGGTACCCCATGAACGCTGATCCACAATCCCCTTTGAGCGAAAAGCGACGCGCCTTCCTGAAGCGGTTCCGGTTGCTGGCGGCCCCCTCCATGATCATGGGCGGCGGTGCCACCTACGGGTACTCGTCTCTCATTGAGCGTCATCGTGTGACGGTGGATCGCCATGACCTGCGTCTGGCACTTGGCAGCCGGGCTCCGGCGAAGTTCCGGGCCGTGAGCCTGACGGATTTCCACTTCGACCCGTTGTTTGAAGAGGAGTACCTCGCGGAGGTGGTGCGCCGGACGAATGCCCTCAAGCCGGACATCATCATGCTGACGGGGGATTACATTTCCGCCACCAGCCACAAGTTCGAGGAGTTTGGCCAGGTGGTCGGTGGGTTCCAGTCCACCTGTGGTGTCTTTGCCTGCCTGGGCAATCATGATCACTGGCACCAGCCGAGTCGCATTCAGAACATCCTGGTGAAACAGGGCATCGACGTGCTGGTGAACCGGCACACGCGGGTGCCCTGTGCCGGGGGCGAGGTGGTGCTGACCGGGCTGCAGAGCGTGTGGGGAGGTCGCCCTAACTGGGCGGTGGCCTCCCAAGGCTTGAAGCCGGACGACCGGACCCTTATGCTGGTGCATGAGCCGGACTATGCCAGTCATCTGGCGGGGGAGAAACAAATCGTCTTTCAGGCCTCCGGCCACACCCACGGAGGGCAGATCCGCCTTCCTGGGATCGGCGCTCTGCGCCTTCCCAGTTGGGGGGTGAAGTTCCAGGCCGGATTCTATGACGTGGACAACATCAAGTTGTATGTGAACCGCGGGATCGGTACGATCCAGTATCATGTGCGTTTCTTGTGCCCGCCTGAGATCGCGTGCTTTGATGTGGTGAACACGGATGTGATTTAGGGGGGGTGGTTCTCTTGCGTGTTATATCATGAACCCGAAGGGTTCGCCATGCGTAGCCATGGGGCGGCCGAGTGGAACGAGGACTACCCATGGAAGGTGGTATTGGGAGTTCTACCGCGGAGCGGTAGGCCGTGCGGGACCAAACGGCGGATGGGGTGCTTCGTGGGATCGGCGTCCGGGGTTCGCAATACGATGGGCCTACCGCTCCGCGGTAGCAGGCCGTCGGACGCATTCCACAGGTGGCCCTCGCTATGCTCGGTCGACCTGTGGCTATTCATGGTGAACCCTCCGGGTTCGGTTTGCCGGGGCGGACACAAGGCTGTGATGCGGTTGACTCATTGAACCCGGAGGGTTCGCCATGCGTAGCCATGGGTCGGCCGAGCATAGCGAGGACTACCTATGGAAGGTGGTATTGGGAGTTCTACCGCGGAGCGGTAGGCCATGCGGGGCCAAACGGCGGATGGGGTGTTTCGCGGGATCGGCGTCCGGGGTTCGCAACGCGATGGGCCTACCGCTCCGCGGTAGCAGGTCGTCGGACGCATTTCCACAGGTAGCCCTCGCTACGCTCGGTCGACCTGTAGCTATTCATGGTGAACCCTCCGGGTTCGGGATTGCCGGGGCGGAGGCCAAGATTCGGATGATTGACTCATGAACCTCCCACCGGTAGCAATGTGGGGGCTGAGTGAGGTGAGAACTACCCATGGTAGAGGGGGGGCAGATCTGCCTCGGACCGGCAACCCATCACGGCTAGAGTGTTTGTGGATGCCGTCTCGGAAACTCGGGCAAGGTGTTCGTGGACGGTGACATGGGGGTTGCGGTTGAGGGGGGCGTTTTTCACGGTTGCTCTGCCACCGGAAGGCGTATCTTTATGGGGCACGTTGCCCGCCCAACACCCATGAGCACTGCTGCGAGCCGCCTGTCAGGTCCTGTCTGGCTGGGCATTGAAACGGGAGCCACGCACACCACGGTGCTTTCAGTCCGGGGAGAGAATGAAGTGGTGGATCGCTTTGATCTCGGGCCGGCCAACATCCGGTTGGCCACTTCTGCGGAGCTCACCCACCTGTTTGAGTCGATTCGTGACCGGCTCACCATGGTTCCTTCTGCCATTGGCGGCGGCTTTGCCGGGTTGCGCAACGAAGATGACCGGAGGCGGGTGGTGAACTTGGTTCAAGGCATCTGGCCGGACACACCGTTTCTGGCCTCTGACGACCTGGAAACGGCGCTAGAGGCTGCAGGCGACTGGCCGGATAGCGCGGAGGCACGCGTGCTCCTGCTGAGTGGCACCGGTTCCTGTGCCTACGGTCGGAACTCCGAAGGACGCGTGGTGAAGGTGGGAGGCAGGGGGCACATCTTGGGTGACCAGGGCAGCGCCTCAGACATAGCGCTGCAAGCGCTCCGTGCCGTGGTGTACCAGCATGACGTCAACGGCCGCTTTCCTGCTCTGGGCGAGGCGATATTGCAGGCCTTGCTGCTGAATCATCCGGATGACTTGATCCCCTGGACCCAGGAGGCTGAGAAACAGGAGATTGCCCGACTGGCGATCACCGTCTTTACAGAGGCGGGCAGAGGGGACGATCTGGCGGCGCAACTCGTGCACGATGCGGCGCAGAAGCTGGCAGACATGGCGGCCCGGTGCACGAACCATCTGGTGCATGCAGATGCCGGGGTTCAGTACATTCTGGCTGGCAGCACCCTCCTTAAACAACCTCGTTTCTCGGGTGAGGTATCGAGCCTGCTTTCCATCCAGCGACCCCATTCAAGCATCAGCCCCCTGGAACGGGAAAGCGTGTGGGGGGCGGTGGCGCTGGCCCGATCCTTGACGCCTGCGTCGCAGGCTGGACAGACCGTGCGCTCCCGAGCGGCCACGCCGTTGCCGGCAGAAGTAGAGGTGGTCGCTCTGTCCTCACTGGCAAAGTCCCCCACTGAGCAGCGCAACCCCGCCTCCACGCATCTGGACACGATGCCATTGTCAGAGGCGGTGCGCCTCATGATCCGGGAGAATGAAGCTTCCTGCACTGCGGTGTTGGAGGTGGCGGAGGATCTGGAGTGGCTGGTGGAGCAAGTGGTGCAGGCCTTCAAGGCTGAGCGACGGCTCTACTATGTGGGTGCGGGCACGAGTGGCCGTCTGGGGGTGCTGGATGCGAGTGAGTGTCCGCCCACGTTTCGGGTGCCACCGGATCAGGTTCAAGGAATCATGGCTGGGGGACGGCGGGCCATTTGGTCCGCCGTGGAGGGGGCGGAGGACAACACGGCGGCGGGTGCCGATGCGGTGCGTTATCGTGGAGTGCGACGAGGCGATGTGGTGCTGGGCATTGCGGCGAGTGGTCGTACCCCGTTCGTCTGGGGGGCTTTGCATGCGGCTCGTCAGCTCGGTGCGGTCACGGCCCTGTTGTGTTTTAATCCCGCGCTAGAGGTGGCTCCGAAGCACGCTCCTGATCGCATTCTGAAAATCAACACGGGGCCGGAGGTGCTCACGGGATCCACGCGGTTGAAGGCGGGCACGGCCACCAAGGTGGTGCTCAATACCCTGACCACGCTGGCCATGGTGCACACTGGCAAAGTGGTGAGCAATCTCATGGTGGACCTGAACGCGAGCAATGTGAAGCTCAAGGATCGTGCGGTACGTCTGGTACAGGAAATTACCGAATGTGAGGCCGGTATGGCGCTGGCGATGCTGGAGTCTGCCGGCTGGCGGGTGAAGGAGGCCGTTCGGCTGGTGCAGGAGCTTCAGGCTTCGGTCGCATGAACCGCAGTTGGTTTGGCTGCACAAAAAAACCGGGCCCCACTGGGGGACCCGGCTTTGGGAAACGAGATGCAAGAGTGTTCCTGCCGCGATTAGGTCTGGGGAGCAGCCGGGGCCGGCTCTGTGGAGGTCGGCGTGGTCGGAATTTGCGTCTGGTTGACCGCTTCCCGTAGTTGTTTCACCCAACCGCCCGCTTTGGGGTGGGTGGGGTTCTCACGGATGATCTTGAGCATGTCGGCCATCGCCAGGATGGGCGTGATCTTGTGCTGGAGGAGGTAGTTGGCCTTGCCCCACTGGAGATCAGGACCTTCTTCCTTGTAGTACTGGGCAAATTCCGTTTCGCTCATGGTCCCCTTGCGGATGGCGAGCTCTGCGTTGATCATTGCATCATACTGGGCCGGAACCTCGGCTGGCTTCTGGTCGAGGTAGAAGGGCAGGATGACGTTCTTGTAGATGCCATTGATGTTGAGAGGAGAGTACTCCCAATCCTGCCGGTTCAGCAGCTGGTCCAGCGTGTAAGCCTGGCTGAAGATGGTGCCTTTCACAGGCTGACGCAACGTCTGCCCCAAACCGCCACCGCCTCCGCCGCCGCGCGGGCCGCCACCGCCTCCTCGAGGACCTCCGGGACCACGGCCCCCAGGATTCTTCTCCTCAATCGCCCCGGAAGCGCTGTGCTTCATGGTGGATTGCACGGCATTGATCGCCTTGGGAACAAACGCCTGCAGAGCGGCGACGGTTGGTCCCATCTTTTCGATGTCCTTGATGTCTTGGGCCTGGATGCTCAGGACAAGATATTCGAGCTGGAGGCGGAGTCCGATGGGGAAATCGGGATCCTTCACCCGGTTTTCCTGGCCATCTTTCCAAGCTTGGAAATCAGTCGCCTTGAGGTCTTTTTTGTCATAGTTCTCCAGCTTGTTGCAGGCAAACCACAGGTCGATCGCCTCCTTGTCGCCGGCCATGGCGCTGCGGAACCGGGTCAAGGCGGCACCGAGGGCGTCTCCGCGGTTCTTGGTGATCTGCCCCTCGATTTGTTCGAGTTGCTTCATGATGCTCGCCGTCTGCTCAGGTGTGAGCGCGGGGGCTTCCTGGGCGGAAGCGGTCGGACAGAGGGCCAGCACCGGAGCGCAGAGCAATGCGGGAGTGAGAAACCGTTTCATGGTGTCGTGCAGGGACATGTTGCCGTAACGTGCGGTCGCGATGAAACTTAGCCGGGGGTGGCAAGTTGCGAAGCTTTTTGGCGGGAACGCAAAGAAACCTCAGGCTGCCAGGAAGATGATGAGGAGTCAAGCCGACGAAGAAATCGTTGTCCAGCCTTCAGAGTGAGGCGGATAAATTCGCCCTGGCTGACGTCCAATGAATGCAAAAACCGGCGGTGGTCCCAGGCGACGATGGTGGCAGTAACCCGGTGGCATATTCTAAAGCCCAAGCGCCACAAGCTGCGGAGCGGTCGAGACAGGCGGGCGAGCCGTTCCTGGAAAAAGTTGGTGTGGAAGGCAATGTGGCGCATCTCGTCCCGGAGAATCTTGTGGCAACAAGTTCTGACCGCATCATCCGTGGTTCTGCGGTAGATCATCCCGTAGTAGGCCTCGGCGATCAGCTCGGCCGTGAGCAGGATCTGGATATTGAACTCCATGCCGAGGAGCGTGCGGAGCTGGCGGAAGACGGTGTTGGTCCAGTGCTTTTGCAACAAGGTGCCGCCGAGATAGATGACGAGCTTTTCGAGCAGCAGGGCGTGACGCTGTTCCTCCGCCACAAACAGTCTCACGGCTAGATCGTATCCCTCCAGAGCGTCGGGTTGGTGACGGAGAGTTCGCCTCACGTAGCGCATCAGTCGAGTACCACCACCGGTCTCGCCGAGCTGGAATACGGCCAGCGATTCCGCCAGGGGCAGGCGCAGGCCATCACGCAGGGGGCTCGCGTCCGGATCAAGCGGAGGCTCTTCAAAGCTCGTGCGATTGCGTTCGAAGTACTGAATCCAGCTGGGAATGTTCATGGTTTTTTTGGGGGAGGGTGTTTTGAGATGGGGGACTTCGGAGGCTGTGGGCTTTAGCGGCCGAGCATGCTTGAGAGGATGCCGGGTTGGGGCAGGTTGGCGGCGATCATCTTGAGATGCTCCACCACGTCGCGAACGGTTTCATCCAGGGTGGATGTGCCTGCCGTAACGCCGACCTCCAAGCCGCGTGAGAACCAGGTGGCGTTGAGCTCTGATGGGTGCTCGATCTGGTGTGCGGTGCAGCCAAACTGCCTTGCGGCTTCCGTGAGCTGGCGGGTGTTGTTGCTGTTGCGGCCGCCCACCACGATGATCACAGTGCACCGGCGGCAGAGATCTTCCAAGGCGCTCTGACGTTGTTTCGTCGGGTGGCAAACGGTGTCCACAAAGCGAACTTCTGATTGAGGATGTTGCTGTTTCAGCGCTTCAACCAAGCGCAGCACCCGGAGCAGGGGTTGGGTGGTCTGGCTGATGACGCCGTAGCGGCGATGATGCGGCAGCTGGTCCAGGTCGCCTTCTTCCAGCACCACCCGGGCTTGAGGGAAATCGCCCACCAGCCCTCTAACTTCCACATGGGTGGATTGACCGATGACGACGGGAAAGTAGCCGCCCTCCACCAAGGTGGCCAGTGCGTCGTGAGCCTTGCGGACGAGTGGGCAGGTGGTGTCTGTGACCTGATGGCCGGTTTGCTTCCAAGCTGAGCGGTCCCGGTCGGACGCCCCGTGGGCGGAGATGATGACCCCCTGGGTGGATGCGCTTCCGAGGCGGTCCAGCTCACCTTGCTGGACGCCGAGGGTGCGCAGATGCGCATCCACCAAGGGATTGTGAACCAGCTGACCCAGCAGGGTGACGGGGCCGCGCTTGGCAGCGTCGTGGGTGGAGCGCAGGGCCTGGCGAACGCCGAAGCACATGCCGTGATGTTTGGCCAAGGTGATATTCATATGGCAGAGGGTGGGGTATTTTACTTTGTGGCGCAAAGTTAGTGGGCAAAAAAACTCACGAGGGACGGGATTGCTTCACGATGGCTTCCAGCACCTTGAGGTAGGCGTTGAAAGCGCTTTTCCCTGCGCCGGAGATCTCGTAGCTGGTGCAGGGGCGTGAGCTGTCCGCAGCGGTGGTCTTAAGTTCGCGGACGTAGCCCTCCTTCGTCAGGGTCCGCAGATGAGAGATGAGGTTGCCGTCGCTCATGCCGAGTTCAGATTTGAGGTCCTGGAATGCCCGTGGGCTGCGGGCAGCGAGCACAGTCATGATGGCGAGCCGCCCTTTTTCATGGATGACGCGGTCGAGCTGGGAGAAGTCGATCATTATTCCGTGGCGGGCGGCGGGCTGAAGCTCAGACGAGCGGGCCGGTGGCGGTGGACGACTTCAGGAAGACGGCCACGGCATAGATGACATGAAACAGACCGAACGTCAGCCCCAGAAATGCGGAAGCGACCGCGCCATTCCAGATGGCCAGGCCCGGGCCGCCGAACGCGAACCAGAGAACGGTAAGAACCTGCCCCGTGATAAGAAAGGCCCGGGCCAGATGGATGATGGAGCGCGGGGCAAAGCTGACGGTGCCCTGAAGGGCGAGCCCGTAGCAGAGAATCCAAACTAGCGCCGCCAGCTCGATCTGCCTGACATACACGATAAGACAGATGCCAAGAACGCCTCCCGTCAGAAGAGGAGGCACGACAGCCCGCAGAGCCATCTTCAATCCATCGGTGACGACCGGTTCGCCCTTGTCGCTGGATTCCCGCATCAGAAGAAACAGGTTGATGACGCTGGCCAGGACGAGAAGCGCCAGCCACACCACGAGAAAGCGGGTGCCACGAAAACCGGGATCCCCGCCGGTAACCGCTTCCCGCAGGTACTCTTGCCAGATGCCATAGCCGCTGACCAGGAGGGCGAGAGTGCCACCAACCAAGGCAGCGGGGGCGGAGACGGCCCGGTAGATGTGGGAGCGCTCCATCAGGGTCCGGATGATCCGGAGATGTTCCAAGGCGGTGTCATGGGGAGACGCGGAGGCCATGGGTTCACTTTGTATCACAAAGTGTGATGGGGGTGCAAACGGATTTTGGTATTTTCCATTCTGGCGAAACTCAGTCGCCCAGGCGTCTAGCGTGCCAGATCCGTGGAAACCCGGCAACACTGTGCCTCCCGTGAAGGGGTAGGCGCTGGGCGGGAAGCGCCTGCCTGATGTGTTTGATTGCGATGATGGTCTACCGCTCCGCAGTGGAGTTTCTGACCTACGTGTTCCATGGGTTTCACTCGCTACGCTCGTTGCACCACATGGCTATTCATGGTGAACCCCTCCGGGTTCGAATCCATGAGGGGAGCTTATCAGAGCGAGGAATACGGAGGGTGAAAACAAGCAGAGGACGGCTGCTCAATACCCACCTGCGCCGAGCACGCCGGCGGTGGGGATGGGAGCGACGCCAGCCCGTTCGGACTTCTCGCGGCGGCGGTACTCGTCCAGCATCGCCTTGGTGGCGGAGGCTCCGCAGCGGGTCGCTCCGAGGTCGCGCACTTTGATGAGTGCATCCAGGTCGCGAACGCCACCGGCTGCTTTCACCTGGACCTTGTCGGAGACGCTCGCGCGCATCAGTTCCAGGTCGTGCTCGGTAGCTCCGCAATAGTTGTATCCACCGCCGGGTTGTTTTACGAACCCGAAGCCTGAGGAGGTCTTCACCCAGTCGGCCCCGGCGTTTTCTGAGAGCTGGCAGAGCTTGGTGATCAACTGATCTCTGGAGAGCCCGGCTCCGCCTGTGCGAAGGTAGTCAGTTTCCAGAATGACTTTTACTTTGGCACCGTGCTGATGGGCCGTGTCACAGATGGTGCGGATTTCCTGCTCCACCTCATCCCAGGCACCGCCAATCGCCTTGCCGGGGTTGATGACCATGTCGATCTCTACAGCACCGTCACGGCAGGCGAGCTCCGTCTCATAGCGCTTGGCCTCAGTTTGGCTGTTGCCATGGGGAAACCCGACGACCGTACCCACCTTCACCGCAGTCCCCGCCAGCCAGGTGGCGGCCTGTTTCACGGCGTGAGGTTTGATGCAGACGGAAGCCACCTGATACTCTGCGGCGAGCTTGCAACCCGCCTCCAGCTCTGCGTCTGTGAGCGTCGGATGGAGCAGGGAGTGATCGATCATCCCGGCGAGATCTTCGTAGCAGTACTTCATGGCAAAAAGTGTTGGAGGCTGCGGACAAACTTGGGGGCCAGGGCGGAGCGGGGCGATACCTAGGGTGGCAATAGGTGGGGGTCAAGGTGGTTTCGTGAGGGAGTCGTACAACCCACAAAAGGGGGGGAGGCCCCAGAGCCGCTGCTTTGCGGTTGTCAAACGGAGCGGCGCGGCTATAGCATCGCGCCCCATTCCGCCAGACAGCAGTTTTTCTCCCACATGGTCATTCGTAAAAAAGCACACGCGCGTGCCGGCTTGGTCGGCAATCCCTCCGACGGATATTTTGGGAAGACCATCTCCTTTGTGATCCGGAACTACGAGGCGGAAATTGTCTTGTTTGAGACGCCGGAACTGACGATTGAACCGAGCGAGCGGGACCACTCGGTGTTTCCCAGCATTGGTCAGCTGGCACGGGACGTGGCCCAGTTTGGATACTACGGTGGCATTCGCCTGCTGAAGGCGACGGTGAAGCGGTTCCACGACTACTGCACGAAGGAAGGGATCGCCCTGCATGACCGCAACTTCACCCTGCGCTACCGGAGCAACATCCCGCCGCAGGTGGGCATGGCGGGGAGCAGTGCCATCATCTGCGCCTGCTTGCGTGCCCTGATGGAGTTTTACGAGGTGGAGGACCAGATCCCGAAGCACATCCAGCCCAATTTGGTGCTGAGTGTGGAGAATGATGAACTGGGGATCCCCGCCGGGCTTCAGGATCGCGTGATCCAGGTCTATGAGGGGGTGGTCTTCATGGACTTCAACCGCGGCCACATGGAAACGTCCGGACACGGCATCTACGAGGAGCTGGATCCCGCCCTCCTGCCCAATGTGTATGTGGCCTATACGAAGCGCCTGAGTGAAGGCACGGAGGTGTTCCACAACGACATCCGCAGCCGCTGGAACCGGGGGGAGCGTGACGTCGTGTCTGCCATGTACCAGTGGGCAAATCTGGCGGAGCGTGTGAAGGAGATGCTGCTCGCCGGAAGGGGGCGCGAGATCGGACCGCTCCTCAATGAGAACTTCGACCTGCGCCGCCGGCTTTACAAGATCAGCCCGGGAAACCTGGAGATGGTGGACATTGCCCGCGATGTGGGGGCCAGTGCCAAGTTCACCGGCAGCGGCGGGGCGATCGTGGGTACCTATGAAGACGATGCCATGTTTGGCACGCTGGTGGAGGCCTTCCGCAACCGGGATATCGAGGTGATCAGGCCGCAAATCCTCCCCTGATCCCAGAACCCTTCACTTCACGCCCGACAGACTTCGATTCAACATGATTGCCAAAGTTCGCAAAGCCGTGATCCCGGCCGCTGGGTTCGGAACCCGTTTCCTTCCCATCTCCAAAGCGGTGCCCAAGGAGATGCTGCCTGTGGTGGACAAGCCGGTCATTCAGTACGTGGTGGAGGAAGCCGTGGCCAGCGGCATCACCGACATCCTGCTGATCATCAGCCGCGGCAAGCGGTCCATTGAGGAGCACTTCATCGCGAATCCGGAACTGGAAACCGATCTGGAGGCAAAGGGCCGCCATGAGACGCTTGCTGAACTGCGTCACCTGCAGTCCCTGGCCAGAATTCACTACGTGTTTCAGCCCAAGATGGGTGGTCTGGGGGATGCCGTGCGCTGCGCTCGCGAGCACGTGGGGGATGAGCCCTTTGCCGTGCTGTTGGGGGACGCGCTGGTCTCACCCACAGATGGCGCCAAGCCGGTGCTGCGCCAGTTGCTGGATGTGCATGAGCGCCATGGTGGCTCCACGGTGGCCCTCGAAGAAGTCCCTGCGGAGAAAGTGAGCCGATATGGCATTCTGGGCGGGGCAGAAGTCGAGCCCGGCGTCTTCAAGGCGGATAAGTTTGTGGAGAAGCCCAGTGTGGCTGAGGCTCCCTCGCGTCTGGCGGTGTCTGCGCGTTACATCCTGTCCCCCTCGATCTTTGCCCAACTGGATCAAACCCCGACTGGGAAAGGTGGGGAACTCCAGCTGACTGACGCCATGGCGGCGCTGATGCAGCGGGAGGCTCTCTATGGCGTGCGCTATCAAGGCCGGCGTCATGACATCGGCAACAAACTCGATTTTGTGAAGGCCAATCTCTGGTGGGGGCTCCAGCGGGAAGACATGCGCGACGAGCTGAAACGGTACCTGGCTGGCTTGCTCGAACAATAGGGAGAGGGCGGCCTTTCGCCGCACCCCTTTTCACTTGCGGCTGACTGTCGTGCTGGCCAACATGCGCGCCACATGAGTGATCGCATCAAAGTTGGAGTCGCCGGAGTCGGCGCCATGGGAAAGAACCATGCCCGAGTGCTGGCGAGCCTGCCGAACGCGCATTTGACTGCGATCTTTGATCTGGACCGGGCTCGTGCTGAGGAGCTGGCTGCCCTCTATGGTGCCAAGGCGGTGACGACTCTGGAGGATCTGGCCGCTGAGGTGGATGCGGCCGCGGTGGCGGTGCCGACGATCGCCCACCGCCAGGTGGCTGGCTTCCTGCTGGAACAGGGGAAGCACGTCCTGGTGGAGAAGCCGCTGAGTGAGTCCCTCACCGAGGCGCAGGAACTGGTGGCACTGGCTGATGCGAAGGGCCTGGTGCTGCAGGTGGGGCACATCGAACGTTTTAACCCGGTCATGAAGCAGCTGGAGAGCCGGATGCAACAGCCGCGCTTCATTGAGGCGACCCGGCTTTCCCCCTTCCCCAACCGCAGCATGGACATCGGCGTGGTGCTGGATGTGATGATCCATGACCTGGAGATCATCCTGCACCTCGTGCGCTCTCCGGTGGTGAGTGTGGATGCGGTGGGGGTGCCGGTGCTGACCCGGCGCGAGGACATCGCCAACGCACGGTTGCGCTTCGCCAACGGCTGTGTGGCGAACGTTACCTCCAGTCGCGTGAGCGACAAGAAGATGCGCAAGATTCAGGTCTTCCACGGGGAAGGCTACATCTCGCTCGACTATCAAGAGCAGTCCGGACACATGTATCGCCGTGACGGAATGAGCATCGCCCGTGAAGATGTGCCGGTGGAAAAGGATGAGCCCCTCAAGCTGGAGCTGGCCGCCTTTGTGGACTGCGCCCGGAAGGGGGCAACGCCGTTGGTGAGCGGTCAGCAAGGGACGGAGGCGTTGAAGCTGGCGATCCTGATCACGGAGGCCATTGAGAAGAACGCACCGGTCCAGCTGCCATTGTCATGAGGAAGCTGTTTCTCCTGGCGGGCGAGATCAGCGGGGATACGCACGGCTCCGGGCTGATGCGCAGTCTCCTCGAACTCGCGGGCGGGGAAGAGGTGCGGTTTTATGGCTATGGCGGCCCCCTGATGAAGGAGGTGGGCGGTGAAGCCATGCTCGACTGGGTGGAGGACGCCGGGGTGGTGGGCCTCTGGGAGGTCCTCAAGGTTTATGGCTGGTTCAAACAGAAGATGGCCGACGCCCTGGCCATCGTGGCCAGTGAGAAGCCAGACGCGGTGATCCTGGTGGACTACCCCGGGTTTAACCTGCGGCTGGCAAAGTCTCTGCGCGAGGCTGGCTATGACCGCCCCATCATCTACTACATCAGCCCGCAGGTGTGGGCCTGGAAGAAGGGCCGCGTGAAGACGATGGCGCAGCTGCTGGATCTGATGATCTGCATCTTCCCCTTCGAGAAGGAGCTCTATGAAAAGAGCGGTCTCAAGACGGAGTTTGCCGGACACCCCATGGTGGACCGCGTCAAGTCGCTGACCAAAAACATCTCGCGGCAGCCGGATCTCGTAGGGTTCTTTCCTGGAAGCCGTGCCAATGAGGTGCGGCGGCTTTTTCCGACGCTCATCGAAACGGCCCGCCTTTTGCAGTCCAAGCGGCCCGGGGCGCGGTTCGTGGTGAGTGCGGCCAATGCTCGGCTGGCAGGCCTCATGGAGGAGCTGGCGGATGCGGCAGGTTTCCCTGAAGCGAAGGGATGGATCGAGATCGGCACGGTGTATGACCTCATGCAGCAGGTTCAGGTGGGGGTGGTGGCCAGCGGCACTGCCACCCTGGAGTCTGCCTGTTTCGGCATGCCTTACATCCTGGTGTACCAAGTCAATCCGCTGACCTACGTCGTGGGCAGGGCGGTGATGCGTATCAAGTTCCTGGGGATCGTGAACATCTTGGCGGGACGCCAGGTGGTGCAGGAGATGGTCCAGGGCGATTTCCGACCGGAGCCCCTGGCGTCCGGCGTGCTGGAACTCATGGACGAGGGGGCTGCCCGGAGCCGGCTGCTCCAGGATCTACGCGAAACCGTGGACAGACTGGGGGAGGGTGGTGCTTACCAAAGGGCAGCGAAGGCCGTATGGGAGCAGGTGGCGCATGCCAAAGTTGAAGCGTAAGATAAGAGCGTCCGCAGTGAGCCTCAGCGACCATGAATCAGCAAGAACCAGATCCCGCCTCTCAGATCACTCCTTCCGGCCGCATTGTGCGCCTCTTTGTCGGCGGCTTGCCCTGGGGGCTGGTGTTGATGGGGGCCTTGTCGTTTGTCTTTTACTTCAACAAGAAGAACAAGCCTGACGTACAGCCCTCACAGTTTGCGGCCATTCTCCGGCGTGAGTTGAACACGTCCGATTTTGAGAGGTATCAACGCATCCTGGGCCGGGATCTCGGGGAGCGCTCGCTTCGTCATGTCGAGAACTTGGACGCGGCAGCGGCCTTCATGGAGTCCACCATGGGGCCGGACAACATGGGGCACGGCGTCATCCGGCAGGAGTTCACCGCAGGTGACAAGGCTCTGGAAAACATCATGGTTCCCCTGATGGGCAAGGCCAAGGCGGATGAGGCCGTACTGGTGCTGGCTCCGCTGGACACCACCGAAGCCAACGCACCGGATGAAGCGGCCCCACCCGCCGCCCTGCTGGGCATTGCCCACAGTTTTGCCGGAGATCCTCAGCCACGCACCATCGTGTTTCTGGCTGCCCCCAACGGCCTTGCCCCCCGTGATGACGCCAACGGCTGCTGGCAGGCCGCGCAGCACGTGCTGATCAACGACCTGAAATTCACGCGCATCCTAGCGCTGAACTCAGGCGGGGTGCCGGAGCCGTTCCGCCTCCCGGAGATCTGGAAGGACGTGCCCTATACGAAGCTCACAGTGACGACGAAAACCACCCTCGCAGAGCTGAAGGAGATGGCCGCCGACATCCGGAAGGCGGCCCAGTAGCAGGAGAAGAAAGGACGCGGAGGAGTTCGTGGAACTTACTCCCGCCCGGGCCAGACCGGCTTGCGGTTCTCCAGGCAGCTGTTGAGCCAGGCCAGCATGCCGGCGAGGCTTTCATGCTTCTTCTTCAAGGCTGCGAGGTGCAGCCAGTCCAGATGCGGGCGGGAGGTGCCCACGGACAGGCGCTGAAACTTGAGCAGGGTCTGGAGGGACTCGAACTCTGATGCCGTCATCCGGCGGATCTCATCCGGACCGGGCAGTTCGTCCAGCAGGGTGAGGTCGAGGCCAAAGCTGGTGACGCCCACGCCATACTGGTGGCCCAGCACGCGCAGGCTCTCCACGAGGGCTTCATCACTCACTTTGTCTGCGATCCAGATCTCACCGTGGTTGGCCCAGCGGGTGGCGCTCATGGCCTGGAAGAAGTCTGCATTGCAGGTGGCGAGCGTGGCCTCCAGTTTCAACTGCACGGCAGAGAGGCGCACTGTGGAGACCCCGAGGTGCCGCTTGAGGCTGAGCATCGTCTCATCCAGGCGGGGCGTGTCGTCATTGTCCGTTTCGAAGTCCCAGTCTGTCACGACCACATCCGGCAGCTCCCAGTTGTTTCCCGGAGGCTCGGTGAGCAGATAGGGGTAGCGGGCTCCGTTGACGCAGTGCCTTTCCACGATGGCGCGGAAGCGGGCAAAGCGCATGCTTTGCAGATCCTGGACGTCATCAATCTGACTGAACATTCCCAGGTGAGGCGCTCCGGAGCGGGTCTCCGTTTTGCCGAGTCGCATGTAGTATCCCTGCCCCTGGTCCACCTTGGCGATCGGCGAGGCCGGATCATACGAAAGGATGGAAAAATGGTAGCGCAGCGTGGCATCGCTGTACTCATCCCCCAGGCGGAACCGCACAAGACGGATCAACTCGGTGCCTTTGATGGCCTCCGCGGGATCTGAAGGAAGGATTTGCGGCAGGATCTCCCGCAGCTGTTCACGTAGGCTCATGGATTGGAACAAACTCTTGCCGAGGATGCTGACTGCGGGTGTTGAGTCAAGAGGGAATCCAACGATGCAGTCAATCAACTCCCGCTGGCACGGGGAGTATCGGCATTGCAACTAACGCTGTGATGAAGGAGGTTATCGCTCCTCAGCATCAATTTTTACCATCCGGCTCAGGAGCCAGCTCACTCCCACCATGTCCTTGGTGGCGCGCCAGGCGCGGTTGGCAAAGGTGTACTTGCTCACCCCGTGAATGCGGGGACGGTGATTGACGGGCACCTCGGTGATCTTAAAACCTGAGTGCCGGATGAGCGCGGGGATGAAGCGGTGCATGCCATTGAAAGGCAGCAGCGCGCTGCGGCACTCACGGCGCATGGCTTTGAGCGAGCATCCGGTGTCACGCACGCCGTCACCGATGAAACGGCTGCGCACGGCATTGGCGATGCGGCTCTGGAGGCGCTTGAAGGCGGTGTCTTTCCGTTTGGCCCGGTAGCCGCAGACGAGGTCGTAGCTGCCCTCGTGGAGTTTGCTCACCAGAGCGGGGATGTCTGCCGGATCGTTTTGGAGGTCGCCATCAATGAGGACAATCACATCGCCGCGTGCGGCCATGATCCCGGCATACATGGCAGCGCTCTGGCCTGAATTCTTGCGGAAGCAGATGAGGCGAACCTGAGCAGACTTCTTCACATGCGCGGATGTCGCGTCGGTGCTCCCATCGTCCACAAAGACGAGTTCGTGAGAATGGCCTGCCAGAGCCTGAGTAAGTTGTTGCTGAAGTTCGGCGACGTTCTCCTCCTCGTTGTAGAGAGGGACGACGACGGAAATCTGCGGCTGGGTGTCTGGCATGGGCGGCTATCCCTGCCGTGCGGGGAGGCGGAGGCAAGCGAAAAGTTCGTTGCACCCTGAACATGACAGGCTTGTCAGGTTAAGAGTGGCATCTGGCTCAGAAGGGCAGAATGAGCCAGGTACCCTTCACCAGCCAGCAGGACTGGGCGGCTGCGGCAAGCACGGTAAAGCTGCGGACCGCCACTTTCAGCCGGGGAGGGGCGGGCTCGTAGGTGAGCGACAGGTGCGCCAGAAGCATGCACACCGGGGCGAGCCAGGCTCCGCTACCGCTGCAGGGCCAGGGGAGGCTCCGCCAGATGAGCATGTCCAGCGTGAGCAGCGGCCACATGAAGGCGTAAACGAAGGCCATGTGGTAGGTCATGCTGCGCCGCTGGGTGCTGCGCACGAGCACCCAGCCGAAGGCAATCAAGAGCAGCGGGGAGCAGGCTACGAGCAGGTGGAGCAAGATGTCCACGCCGTCGAAAGCGGGAGCCATGGGCAAATGATTGAGGCCAGCCCAGCCATTCCGCGAGTTTCCCAGGTAGAACAGAATGATCGCCAGCACGAGAAAGCCTCCTAGCACGGGAAGCACCGGCCACTTGGTCAGAGCCCGGCGGCCCCGCTGCGTGAGCGCCATGCTGGCGCAGCCGGCGACGCCGAGCATGGCAAAGCGCCAGTCCACGAGTGACAAGGCCAGGAGGCCGCAACCGAGAATCCACCAGTACAGGTGCCAGGGGTGGGTGCGATGCAGGGCAAGCCTGAGTGCTGCCAGCACCGCCACTGACCCAGCCAGCCCCAGCGTGGTGGGGGTCATGGTGGTGGCGGCGATATTCACCGCCGGGATCACCTGGAAGAGGAGCAGGGCCCAGGAGGCCGTGGTGTTGTCGAACAAGCCACGGGCCAGCTCCCAGAGCAGCCAGCCAGCGGCAAAGATGATCCACGGTGAAAAGAATCGGACGCCAAACGAGCCCTCTCCAAACGCGGTGGTGCTGATCTTTACCAGCCAAGGCAGCAGCGGGCCGAGCCCTTCATGCCAGGACAGAGGCTCGTGGGCGCATCGCAACACATACTCTTCCAGAGACGTGAGGCCGGACATGGGCAGCAACAGGCTCCGCGCCAGGGTCAGGATGACCATGGCAGGCAGGAGAAAACGTTGGCGGTTCATGCGTTCACGTGCAGACTTTCTGTCAGGGCCTCTGTCTTTGAGTAAATGCTCACGGCTGGCTGTCAAAAGCCGCCTCCAACAAAAGTATCCATGACCCCCAGAATCTTCCTTCTCGCACCGCTAGTTGCCATCGTGACCTGTAGCCTGGGGGTGGTGATGCCGGTGAGCGTTGCGCATGCCCAACAACCTGCGGCGGCAACCGAGGATGGGGCAGACAAGGTCAAGGCCGGTGAGGACATCTTGCGGCTGGTCCGCATGAGCCAGGCTCTGCAAGACCTGAAGAACCTCAAGGGCAAGCTGCGCAACCAGGAGACTGGTGAGGAGGTGCCCTTCGACCTGACCATGGCTGACAATGTCATCCGCTTCACGTTCACGGGCGGATCGAAGGAGGTCGTTAACCTGGACCTCAAGGAAAATGGCACAAAGCTGACCCGCACCACCAGCTCGGGCAAGGTGGAGATGCCGGTCTCGCTCTATTCAGAGACGGTGAAGGGCACCCACCTGAACTACGAGGATCTTTCCATGCGCTTCCTCTACTGGCCCAAACCAGAACTGGTCGGGGCGGAGAAGGTGAGCTTTCAAACCTGCTGGGTGGTCCATGTCATCAATCCAGACAATCGTGGCCCCTACCGGCAGGTGCGTATCTGGGTGGATCAGGAGAGCGGCGCGATGATGAAGATGCGAGCCTATGATCAGCAGGGTAAACTGCAGAAGGAGTTTCTGGTGCGCAAAGGGCAGAAGTTCAAGAATGCCTACATCTTGAAACAGATGCGCGTGCAGTCCTATGACACGGACAAGAACAAGGTGAACGGCATCACGTACCTGGAGATTGAAGATCCTGCGGGCTGAGGGCAACTTGCCCTGCGGACCGGTGTTGAACAAACCGGCATGCGGCCGCGTAATGTGACCAAGGAATCGTGAATCCATTTACTTCCAGCGATCGCAGCCGCCCTCGCATCCATGACCATGAGACTCTGCGTCTGATTGGGCGTGGGGCCTATGGAGAGGTGTGGCTGGCACGTGGGGTGACCGGGGCACTGCGCGCGGTGAAGGTGGTCTGGCGGGCGGACTATGATTACCCCGAGGCCTTCGAACGTGAGTTCGAGGCGATTAAGCGATACGAGCCCGTCTCCCGGCGACATCCCGGTCTGGTGCCGATCCTTCAGGTCGGACGAAACGACCAGGAGGGATTTTACTACTATGTCATGGAGCTGGCCGATGACGTGGAGCGGGGGAGGGACATCGATCCGGAGACCTATCGCTCCCTCACGCTGACGGCGCGGATGCACAAGGTGAAGCGGCTCAAGGCAGCGGAGTGCCTGAAGCTCGGGGAGACGGTGGCGGATGCGCTGCACTTCATGCATGAGCATGGGTTGATCCACCGCGATGTGAAGCCCTCGAATCTGATCTTCATTGATGGTGTGTGCCGACTCGCGGACATCGGGCTGGTGGCGCTGCTGGGTCAGCGCAGCTTTGTCGGTACAGAAGGCTTCGTGGCACCGGAAGGCCCGGGAAGCGCGCAGTCGGACATCTTTTCCCTGGGAATGGTTTTGTATGAGGCCAGCACGGGGAAGGACCGGCTGGATTTTCCCGATCTGCCAAGCGCGGAAGAGA
The DNA here is from genome assembly GCF_000739655.1 of Verrucomicrobium sp. BvORR106. GTDB lineage: Bacteria > Verrucomicrobiota > Verrucomicrobiia > Verrucomicrobiales > Verrucomicrobiaceae > Verrucomicrobium. The sequence continues at coordinate 193,646 of NZ_BATR01000092.1, forward strand.
CCGGGGAGGGGATGGAGCAGTGGCGCCTGCTCCACCGGGTGATCTGCCGGGCCTGTGCCCAGCACGCGGCGGAGCGATATGCCTCTGCTCAGGACATGGTGCTGGCGCTCCAGGGGCAGCGTGTGCCTGAGCGAGGGGCCAGACGCAAGCAGCTGATCATGGCTGGTGTGGCTGCGGCCGTGCTTCTGGTGGGGCTGGGGGCCTGGGTGGCACGACAAGAGCCGGTGAAGGCTTCCTTGCGCCGGGCGGAGCCGCTTCTAAATCTGCGGACTGAGCCGCCGGGGGCGGAAGTGTACTCCAACGGACTCAAGCTGGGGGTGACGCCACTGTCGCTGAATCCATCAGAAGGCGTGCCGGCGATCTATCAGCTGCGGCTGGCGGGCTTCCGGTTGCAGGAGGTGGAGCATCGGGCTGACAAGAAGGCTCCCACCACCTATGAGTTGAAGCTCGAACCCTCCAAACTGCCGCAGCCCGGCGAGCGGTGGGTGAACAGCCTGAGCATGACCTTTTTACCGCGTCAGGCGGGGCACGCCAGCGAGCGTCCGGTGGAGATGAAGGCCTTCGACGGGTTTCTCAAGGCGACGGGGCGTCCCTTCGAGGGGCGGGTGGTGCCTTATCTGCTGCGTGGAGAGAAGAACCCGATCTATATTGTGGTGGTGCCTCCGGGTGATATCGAGGCGTTCCGCTACTGGCTGGCGGATGCGGACCGTTCCAAGGGATTCCTGGCCAACGAGCATCACTACGAGATCGAACCCCTGCCGTATGCGGAAGGCGGTGGAACTCTGCCGGACGTGGATGGTGTGCCGGGCGTGGACAACAACCGGGACGAGTCGCGAGAGGGCCTGGCGTTCTCCCTGCGCGTGGAGCGCCAGGGTTACGGCAGTGTACTGGTGCGAACGAACCCGAGCGGGGTGAAGGTCTTCCAGCGAGACGAGTTGCTAGGCATCACGCCGTTGGAGCTACCCCGGGTGCGGACAGGCGATGTCGAGTATGATCTGAAGGGTGAGGGAATGACCGATTTTGTGTTGGAGGGGAACGTCAGCGAGAATGAACTCCTCGAACTCTACGCGGACATGGAGGCCCGGCGCAATGTGACTTATGGGCGGGAGTGGCGGAATTCCATGGGCATGAAGTTCATCCCACTGGGGGACATCTTGATGGCCTCCTTTGAGACCCGGCGGCGGGACTATGCAGAATTTGTGAAAGCCACCGGTGCAAGAAGGCCAGGGACCGCACCCGAGCAGCAAAAGGGCGCGGCCTTCCCGGTCGTGGCGGTGGACCGGGCTGAAGCCCGCAGCTTCTGCGAATGGTTTACTCAGAAGGAACGTGAGCTTGGTTTGATCGAAAAGCGTGACCGCTATCGGCTCCCGACCGATGAAGAGTGGAGTCGTGCAGTGGGGCTACCTCTGGAGCGGGGACGTGATCCGGCGGAGCGCAACAGCCGCATCCGGGGTGTCTATCCCTGGGGTTATGACTGGCCGCCGCCGCGCGGGATCGACAACTTCGCTGACGAGGCGGGAGCCCGTCGTATGAGCCTGACGGCCACGATTCCCAACTACGACGATCGCTATCCGGCGCTCGGCGCGGTGACGTCGCTGCCCATGAGCAAAAAGGGCTTTACCGGGCTGGCCGGGAATGTCAGCGAGTGGGTGGACACCGACTATGACAATGCCGCTTCGAAACAACCCGGGGCGACGGTGATGGGGACGGTGCGAGGAGGCAACTGGCGCACTTCGAATCCCGATGAGCTGCTGTCTTCAGCCAGGATGGCCACGCCGGTCAATGCCCGGCGGGACACGATTGGCTTCCGGATGGTGCTGGCAAGGGATGGGGTGGTGGCGGAAGCTGGAAAGACGGCGGGGCAGTAGCCTTTCAGGGCATGGAATCGCCCTGCGCAAAGTACGGGGTACGATCGATGATTTGATGATGACAATGATGGCACTCGCTGGTGTGCGCGGTCCGGTGGTCGAGTGGCTTTTGACAACGAGGGCAGGTTAGAGCGGGCGGACGCTTGAGGCTGCTGGATATCTTTATGGCGAGATTCAAGCCCAGCAAACTGGCGACAAACCACGCCAGGCCTCCCCATTTTGCGGAAAGCGCCTGCTGGTGGACGGCCATGGCAATACCGGCCGAAGGCAGGATCAGGATCGACGCGAGCAAGGGTCATCTCCAGCGGCGGCCCTCACGAACGTAGGACTCGACCCGGGCGCAAAAGTCATCGTGATCGAGGAGTGTCTCCTCATTGGCGAGCATGGGATCGTTTTGGAAGCGAGGATCACTCACTGCGGACTTTTTGCACCGGGGGCAGGAGCCGATGGCGCGCAGCCTGGTGGAGGAGCTGTACTTGGAAAAGGGGAGTGCACAGTGCGGGCAAACGGGAGCGGGGTGCATCTCCAAGTGGCGGCGCTTTCGTCGCTCCACAACGGTGATGCAGGCAATCATGGGGCCAAGCATCAAGATGAGGACGACCGCGAGCGATGCCTTGGGCCATGAGTGCTGGCCTTCCCACAAGTGCTGATAGATCGCAATGGACCCACCTGCCAGCAGCATCCCGCTGATGACACCTGCCAGAACGAGCCGGGAGTTTTGCGGGTTATGGGCGAATTGCTGGATGGCGACGATCTGGTCCGCGATCTCTGATCGAGTCATAAGATGCGTACGTGCAGAGGTCGGCGCTCAGGGGCTGGGAGAAAGTCAGCGGGGAAGTAAGTCTCTGCAACGGTCGCGCTTGCCCGTATGAATTGCCGACGTGCTGTCCATGCAGCCTCGATACTTGCCATCCGTCTCCGCCAGTTTGGAACGGAGACGGTTCCATTAGAATTGCTTAAGGTGTGGCCGCGGCGACCTTCTTCTGGGGCGTCGTGCGCTTGGACTTCAACACCACTGGGGTGGCAGGAGTGGCACTGGCCGCAGAATAGATGACGGTGGCACCGCTCTGAAGCCGACGGGAGGCGAAATTGCCCGCGCTGGATTCGCTGCCAGGAACTGGAGTTTCCTCTTCGGAGGCGAGGGCGGGCGAAGGGGAGCCGTTGCTGGGAGCGGCCGCAACTGCTGGGGCATGAGCGTGTGCCGCATGCGTGGAAACAGGGGCAGGTGCGGGAGCTGAGACGGCCTCTTCCTCAGGGCTGAGGCGACGCAGCATGTTGCCAAAGTTAAAGAGGGACCGTTTGGCAGGAGCTGCGGATGGCGTGGTATTGGCAGCGAGCTCGGGGGCCGGGCCGGAGGGGGCGGCATGGCTGACGGGAGCCGTCGTGGAAGCGGGGGCTGAGACAGGCGCAACCTGCTTCGACTGGGCCAGCATGGCCTCGGTGCCCTCAGGCTTGCCGAGAGGACCTTGCATGTTGGGATTCGGGCTAAGGAAAATAGGAGGGGCGTTCTCCGGGGTGGCAGGCAGAGGGGAGGGCATGGCGGCCGGGACATGGCCGGGCAGTTTGCCTTCCACCACAAGGACGTTGGAGCCAATGCTGGTGCGGTCAAAAACATCGACGACGTCTTTCGACTTCATGCGGATGCAGCCGTAGCTGACGGGCTTGCCGACGTTGCGCTCCTCAGCCGTGCCGTGGATGTAGATGCAGCGGCCGTAGGCGTTCTTGTTCTGGGATTCCATCCCGCGAAGCCACATGATGCGGGTGACGATGGGATCACGACCGGGGGCGTCCGGCTTGAGCACCTCGCCAGTGAGCTGGCGGCTCTTGAAAACGGATCCGGGCTTCACACCCTGACCAATCTTGGCCACAATCTCGTGCCGACCGAGCGGGGTGCCGTAGGCTCCGGGCTTGTCGTTCAAGCCAAACTTGGAGGTGGAAACCGGGTACTCCTTGAGACGCGTTCCGTTGCTGGAGTAGAGCGCGAGCTTCTGCTCCTTCACGCTCACGACCACATTGGCATTCCGGTCCACCTTGCTGGTGGTGCACTGGCTGAGCAAAGTGGCTGCTCCGACGACACAGAGGGATCTGGTCAGGTTGGAAGACAGGCGACGGAAGTTCATGCACGAGAGCCGGTGATTCACAACTGGGGGTGGTAAAACTAATTAAACGATGTTAATGGATTTGCAAGCTGGATGTCTGGTTTCCAACCCGCGCCACTGGAATGAGTGGCGGCGGATAAGTGTGCCGGGAGCAAAAGTTGCTCAATTTTTCCATCAATTTCGCACCACCGCTCCCGTCATTAGTAACGATAGCGAATTTTGTGCCAACTTCAAGCCACAGCAGGATCTTGGGAAGGTTCCTCCGGAGGAGCCGGGGGGAACAGGGTGGGGAAGCTCCACCATTTGCTCATGGAGCCGACCACCACGTAGAGGAAGCCGAACTGAAACATGGCCAGGAAGGGGACCGACATCCACTGGCCTTTGATCAGGGCCATGACGACCAGGAATGAGAAGTATCCGGCAAGGGCAACTTCAATCCAGAAGGTGACGGAGCGGGCGGCCTTGTATTTGCTGCGCTTGCGTACAGGAGCGGTTTGCTGGCCGTACTTGGGGGTCCGGACGAATTCGGACTGCTGATTGAAGAGGGCCTCGAGAACGGCTTTGCCGTTGTTAATGGACATCCCGATGCCCAGTGCCAGCAGGAGGGGCAGGTACGGGAGGGCCTTGAGCCAGCCCCAAGGGCGCTGCGCACCCTGGGCAGTGAGATAGAAAAGAATGACCGAAAAGCTGGCGAAGAAGAAGACGGGAAGGTCCAGGAAGACGGCTTTCTGCCAGGAGTTCTGGAAGACGAAGTTGGCCGGGTACATCAGGATGACCACGCCAAACATGAGGAGGTAAGCAAAGTTGGCGGCCAGATGGGCGGTGGCTTCGAGTTTGACGGACAAGGGTTCCTCGCTGCGCCAGACGGTGCCAAGGATCTTCTTGCACACCTGAATGCTTCCCTTGGTCCAACGGTGCTGCTGGCTCTTGAAGCCATCCATGTCTGGCGGAAGTTCTGCGGGGACGAGGATGTCCTTCAGATAGACGAAGCGCCAGCCGTTCATCTGGGCGCGGTAGCTGAGGTCCATATCCTCAGTAAGGGTGTCGTGCTCCCAGCCGCCAGCGTCGATGATCGTGGACTTGCGCCAGATGCCTGCGGTGCCGTTGAAATTGAGGAAGAATCCGCCGCGGCTGCGGGCGGTCTGCTCCAGCACCAGGTGACCGTCGAGCATCATGGCCTGGAGGCGGGTCAGCAGACTGTCGCGCTTGTTGATGTGCCCCCAGCGGGCCTGTACCATGCCGACCTTCTTGTCGCTGAAGTGGTGGATCATCTTCTGCAGCAGGTCCGAGGGCGGAAGGAAGTCGGCGTCAAAAATGAGGAGGAACTCGCCCTTGGCGGAGGGCATGGCCTCCTCCAGTGCCCCTGCTTTGAAACCCGTGCGGTTGTCGCGATGGCGATACTCGACATCGAAACCACGGGCGCGGAGCCGGGCGGCACCGTCTTCGCAGACTTGGGTGGTGTCGTCTGTGGAGTCATCCAGAATCTGGATCTGCAGGAGATTCTGCGGGTAGTCGATCTGGCTGACGGCTTCCAGAAGCTGGTCCACCACGTGCATCTCATTGAACAGCGGGAGCTGGATGGTGACCTGAGGAAGGGTCTCAAAGGTGCTGGTGACTTGGGGCTCGGCCTTGCGGTGACGCCAGTACAGCCAGAGAATCCGCAAGCGATGGGCTCCGAACACGCTCAATCCCAGGAACACGGCCACATAGCACACGAGCCAGAGGGTCACATTCCAATCGGTCATAAAGAGATTTAATCGTTGAGGCAGAGCACGAAAAACGGAAACGGAAGGATGTTAAGGGCTGAGGCGTCGTCAAGTGGCATTTCCGACGCAACATAAGCCCACGGGGGGATTCCCTCTCCCTCCAGCAGGAAACGTGCGCAGAGTAGCCGAGTTCTCGATTTTGGCCAAGACTTCGACAACACTTCGAGGTGATCCGTGTCGAATCCCGCTATGCTCTCCACCGGCTGTCCGCCATCCCCTGCCTGCCATGCAGAAAAATTGGCAATCCTGAAAAGTCCGCCTAGGATGCGCGGCATGAGAACATGGTTTGAAGGCAACGTCAGTCAGCGCCTCGTCGGTGGTCTGCTGATGGCGTCCGTGGCGCTTGGTGGAATGGCACAGGCCCAGGAGAAGGAAAAGGCCAAGACGGGCAAGGGCAAGGAGGAGGCTCCTGCCAAACCAGCCAAAACCAAGGCCGTCGTCCCCGAGGACTTGGTGGGCAATGAGCACATTCGGGAAGAGTTCGGCGTCAATGATTTCACCACGCCCTCGATCCGGAAGATTTTTGACCAGCTGGATGCCTTGGGCACGCTGCCCTATGACCAACTCAAGCGCCCGATCAGTGACAAAGCTCCCTCTGACCGCGTGCTCATCGCCCTCGGTCTGGGAGTGTTGATCGGGGACGGCTTTCTCGTGGTGCAGTGCGAGAAGATCGAGGAGATGGACAACGTGGGCCGGGCGCTGCTGAAGTACGCCAAGGCACTGGGTGCTGGCATGCGGATCAACAAGCACAGCCAGAGCCTGCTGGAAAACAGCATCAAGGGTGACTGGGACACGCTGCGAAAGGAACTGGCGTCCACGCAAGCGGATGTGGAGGCAGAAATGGTGCTCCTCCGCGATGCCGATGTGGCGCACCTCATCTCTCTTGGTGGGTGGCTCCGGGCCTTTGAAATCAGCACCCAGGCGGTGGCGTCCAATTACAGCGAGGAAAAGAGCCGCAATCTGGGCCGGGCGGACATCGTGGAGTATTTCCTGGCCAGCCTGGAGTCTCTGCACCCCACGGTGCAGGAGCAACCCTACATCAAAGACCTGCACGACGGCCTGGCGGCGATGCTGCCACTGCTGGATGTGCCGGAAGGAAAGGCCTTCACGCTCCCTGAGGTGAAGGATCTGCAGGAGAAAGCCAAGCTGCTCTCCCTCGTGGTGCAGGAGCATCTGCCCAAAAAGTAGGGTCACGACCATGGGAGTCGAGATCGAACGAAAGTTCCTCATTTGCTCCAATCTCTGGCGGTCTGGGCCCCCTGGGGTGGCCTACCGTCAGGGGTATCTCTGTCGTGACAAGGAGCGCACGGTGAGAGTCCGCCTGGCGGGCTCTCAAGCCTATGTGACCATCAAGGGGGCCCGCTCAGGCCTGTCCCGGGCGGAGTTTGAGTATGCCATCCCGCCGGCAGATGCAGAACTGATGCTGCAGATGTGCCTCCCGCCCCTCATTGAAAAGACCCGCTACCTCCGGGCTCATGGAGGGTTTGTATGGGAGATCGACGAGTTTCATGGGGAGAATGCCGGACTGGTAGTGGCCGAGATCGAGCTGCCCTCTGAGGAGACTCCCTTCGACAAGCCCTCCTGGGCGGGGACGGAGGTCTCTCATGATCCCAGGTACTTTAACTCACGCTTGGCGGAGCATCCCTATTCCGAGTGGGGTGGGAGCCGGGCGCGTGATCTGGAGTTCGATGTGCGGTCGAATCCCGAGCTGCCCCCGTGAGTGATCTGACGCGTCAGGACGAGCGGATTGTCCGCAATGCCCAGCGGGCGGGGTTGCGCATGAGCCGGCGAGAGGGGCATGCGCCGACCAAGGAAGAGCTCTTGAAGCTGAAGGTGCAGGTGGCTTCGGCCTGGTCACGGTGGGTCTCGGCGATCCTGGCTATGGGCTCTGCGGGTGGCAGTTGGTACACCTTCTCTCTGAAGATGGACGGCTGGGGCTTTGTGCTGGCAGTGCTGGCGTTGCTCTTCTTCTGCTTCGCCATCTTTGGCATCCGTCGGACGCTCTCAAAAGTTCTCGACGGGCTGGACGTCGCCCACAGCGCTGAGCTGTTTGGCTTGATCATGGAGGGGATCTTCTCCGCGGTCGGATCGCTCTTTGATTGATCGGAAACCCGGAGACGGGTCGTTGGGAACGCCCGTCTCCAGGGAGAGGCAGCTTAAGCCGCCTTGGTGGGAATCTCGGGATGCTTGACCGAGTGGCCTTTCTTGCGGGAAGCACGGATATTGAGCAACTCCACCATGATCGAGAAGGCCATGGCGAAGTAGATGTAGTTCTTCAGGTGCAGGTCGTGGGCCTTGTCAGGGGCGAGGCCTTCGATCATGAGCATCACGCCGATCAAGATGAGGAAACTGAGGGCCAGCATCTTGATGGTGGGGTGGCGGTTGATGAAGTTACTCACGGCACCGGCGAAGATCATCATGAAGCCCACGGCGATCATCACAGCGATGACCATGACCATGATGGACTTGGCCATGCCGACGGCGGTGATCACGGAATCGAGGGAGAACACGATGTCCAGCATGGCGATCTGGAAGAGGATCATGCCGAACGCAGCACCCTTGGAGGCCTTTTTGTCGACATCGCCTTCGGGGTCGCCTTCGATCTTGGCGTGAATCTCATGGGTGCTCTTGAAGAGGAGGAACAATCCGCCGCCAATGAGGATAAGGTCCTTGCCGGAGATGCCATGGCCATAAACGTTGAAGAGCTCGTCCTTGAGCGACATGACCCAAGTGATTGAGAACAGCAGGAGGATGCGCGTGATCATCGCCAGAGCGAGACCAAGGAACCGGGCCCGGGGCTGTTGGGCCGCCGGCAGCTTGTCCACGAGGATGCTGATGAAAACAATGTTGTCGATGCCGAGCACGATCTCCAGAACGGTGAGCGTCAGCAGGGCGATCCATGCCTCGGGTTGTGAGACCCAGGAGAAGTCGAAGAGGGGAAGGGCAGCCAAGAGTTCCATGGGCGCGAGAGTAGGGAGGATGATTGAGACTGCAAACGACAAACTTAAAACTTACCCGGAGAAATCCGTCAGGAATTGGAAGTGGGGGCAGATGTTGTGCCGGGGGAGGTGAAGTTTCTCTGGAATCTGGAAATGGGATGCGGGAAGGTCGGAGCATGCCACCCTCCATTTCCCACCCGCAGCATGCCCGGCTTCGCGGGTTGGTGGAGAGGGTGACATTTCACACAGAGGAGACGGGGTACTGTGTGCTCAAGGTGCGGCCGGACCGCAGCAGTGAAGTGGTGGCTGTGCTGGGGAAGACGCCCCGAGTGGTGGCGGGTGAGCGAATCGAGGCCACCGGTGAATGGGTACAGAATGCGGAGTATGGCAGGCAGTTCAAGGCGGCCAGCATGCGGCTCTCGCGGCCCGACACCTCGGATGGTCTCGTGCGGTATCTGGGCAGCGGCCTGATCGATGGGATCGGGCCCAAGTATGCCCAGCGAGTGGTGGAAAAGTTTGGCGATGAAGTCTTCGACATCATTGAGAATTACTCTGCCCGGCTGGAGGAAGTGGAGGGGATCGGCAAAAAACGACGGCAGGAGATTCGAGATTCCTGGATGAAGCAGAAGTCCATCCACGACATCATGGTGTTCTTGCATGAGCGGGGCATCAGCACGGCCCGGGCCTTGCGCATCCACAAGACCTATGGGGAGGAGGCGGTGGAGGTGCTGCGACAAAATCCCTACCGGCTGGCCATGGACATCCACGGGGTGGGGTTCAAGACGGCCGACGAGATCGCCGGGCAAATGGGGATTGCTCCCGAGGCACCGCAGAGGCTGCGGGCGGGGCTGATGTATGCGCTGGAAAAGGCGTCTGAGGCGGGGCACACATGTCTGCCAGAAGCGGTGCTGAAGCAGCAGGCGGGCGAAATTCTGGGGGTGGATCCGGTGCTGGTGGAGTCGGTGTTGAGCGAGATGCTCCGGGAGCCGGCCCTCGTGTCTGAGAAGGCGGAGGACGGTCTGCGCATCTTTCTCTCGCCCCTGTATCGCGCGGAGCAATCCATCGCAAAACGGATGCTGGAGCTGGCATCGCGGCCGGCAGGGTTCCCGGAAATAGAGATGGAGAAGGCCCTGGAATGGGCGCAGGAAAAAACAGGGCGGCAGCTCGCGCCGAGCCAGCGCCAGGCGGTGGAGCGGGCGCTCCAGGAGCGGGTGCTGATCCTCACAGGCGGACCGGGGGTGGGCAAGACGACGATCGTCAACACAGTGCTGACCGTTCTAGGAGCCAAAAAGGTGCAGATGGTGCTGGGTGCGCCCACGGGCCGGGCGGCCCAGCGGCTGGCAGAGAGCACCCGCCGCGAGGCGCGGACCGTGCACCGGCTGCTGGAGTTTCAAGGAGATGGAGTCTGGGGGCGCAATGCGCTCAAGCCCTTGGACGGCGACTACTTTGTTGTGGATGAATGCTCCATGATGGATGCGCCACTCATGGCGCAATATCTGGCGGCGCTGCCCAAAGAGGCGCACCTGCTGTTGGTGGGAGATGCAGATCAACTCCCCTCCGTGGGCCCGGGCGCGGTGCTCCATGACCTGCTCGTCAGCGGAGCCATCCCCAGCGTCCGGCTGACGGAGATCTTCCGGCAGGCGGCGGAGAGCCGGATTATCACGGCCGCCCATGCCATCAACCAGGGCAACATGCCGGATCTGAAGCCGGCGGCGGATGGTGATTTCTTCTTCCTCGAACGGGGAGAGGGGCAGGAAATCCAGGACACGATCGTCTCCCTGGTCAGGGACCGTCTGCCTGCGCGCTATGGCTTTGATCCGGTGCGGGACATTCAGGTGCTCTGCCCCATGAACCGGAATCTGCTGGGCACCCGGGTGATGAACGGAGTGCTACAGAAGGCTCTGAACCCTGGCAGTCAGATGGGGTTCGAGGTAGAGCGTTTCGGTCAGATCTACCGGGCGGGGGACAAGGTCATTCAGATTCGGAACAACTATGACAAGGAGGTGTTCAACGGTGACATCGGTCGGATCGCCAGCATCGAAAGTGAGCCGGTGAAAATCACGGTGCAATTCGACGGCGGGCGGAACGTCGCCTACGAGCCAGGTGAGCTGGACGAGTTGCAACTGGCGTATGCCATCACCATCCACAAAAGCCAGGGCAGTGAGTTTTCCTGTGTGGTCATCCCTTTTGCGATGGCCCACTTCGTCATGCTGGAGCGCAGCCTGATCTACACGGCGGTGACGCGGGGCAAGAAGCTGGTCGTTGTGGTGGGGGAGTCCAAGGCGTTGGGCATGGCGGCCCGCCAGGCAGGGGCGCGGGAACGGTGGACGGGGCTGGTGGCGCGGCTGGCTGGGGTTGGTCCCGCGTGACAAAGTTTCCCTTGCGGAATTCGGGTGTAAAACGTAGTTTTACGGCATGGTCAAGACGATTACCAAAATCGGAAATTCACAGGGTCTCATTTTCGATGCCGCCTTGATGGATATGGCTCACTTTCAAGTAGGGGATAAGGTGAACGTGGAAGTGCATGAAGGAGGGACAGTCACACTCACGCCTCTGCGAAAATCCGTCAGTACCGAAGACGCTGCGGCAGCTGCAAAGCGGATCATTTCACGGAACTCCGAAGTGTTCAGACGGCTGTCATGAGTGCGTGGATCTTTCTGACCGCTGAGGCGGTAAAGGCCATCCATCATGAAGTTCTGGCGGCTCATGGCGGGTCTGCTGGTCTTCGAGATGAAGCCTTGTTGGAATCCGCAGTGGCGGCACCGCAGGCGTCGATGATGGGGCAACCCATGTTTACCGATGCGGTGGAAATCGCCGCCGCTTATCTGTACTATCTGTGCTGCAATCATGCCTTCGTTGATGGCAACAAGCGGGTGGCGCTGGCTTCTTGTTTGGTGTTCCTCGAACAGAACGGATTGCTTCCAGACGATGCCATCACCACCCATGCAATCGATGCATGGGAAACCCTTGTGCTTGACGTGGCGTCTGGGAGCTTGAGCCGTGAAGACACCACAAAACGTCTTCAAGGATTGCTGGTACAAGAATAGTCCCTGAGCGCTGTCTACGCCCCGATGGCCAGCCAGCTCAGTTCTACGGCGTAGACCCGGGTGTCATCCCAGGTGTGCAGGTTCACGAAAAAGCCGGACGGCGTGATCTCGCTGACTTTCAAGCTGAGCCGGCCGCTGTAGGCGTGGTCCATATCGAACCCAGTGAGGCTGGCGTGGACGACCGGGGGATTGGCAAAGGACTCTGCAAAGGGGACCTCGACGGTGAAGACCCGGGCGGTGCCGGGATCCGGCACCTCGGCGAGATTCCAGCCCTCGCTCAATACTCCCAGGCCGAGGGTTGCGGAGAAGGTTTTCCAGGGCTGGACAAGTGTTTCCATGAAGCGGGATCGATAGGGTGGGGGCTGAGACGGGAGAGAGCGAAAAGGCTCTGTGGCTACATGGAATAAGCAGGATGCGGACCTGCGCGTCAGAAGATTGCAGATTGTTTGGCGGCAGCGAGGTCACTGCCCGGGGCCCGATAAAGTGTCTGTCCCTTTATGGCATCCAATAAAGTGTCTGTCCCTTTATGACGTCGCCCCGGACGTCCTTTCGTCTCGGTTCGGATCAGGCCGGGGGTGTAGTCGCGGACCTGCAGGTCGCCCAATCGCTACTTTTGAAGCGGCTTGCCGGCCTCTTCCCACCCCATGATGCCATCATTGAGGTGATAGATGGACTGGAACCCCAGCTTTTCGAAGAACCTCATTGAGGCCTTGCTGCGACCGCCTGCCTGGCAGTGGACGAGATACGATTTGCTCTTGTCCAAAGCGCCGAGCTGCTTTTCGAAATCGGGCTGCTTAAAATCGATGTTCTTCGCACCTGCGATGTGCCCTTCGTCGAACTCGTCTTTGGTCCGCACGTCGATGACGGTGACCTTGCCCTCCTTGATGAGTTTCTCTGCGACAGCCGGGCTGACATCTGAGGTCGGCGGCAGGGCGGGCGACTTGGGATCGGCACTCCAGCCGAGGGCAGTCAGAACGAGCGTGGAGAGCAGGAAGACAAGAAGGGGGCGGGCAGACATGTCCCACCTTACGGCAGGATGGCCAGCCCGCAATCCCAGGACGGTGGGGGCCGCTTAGGCCACGGCAACGGACTTGAGAGAAGTCTCAATGCACTGAAGGAGATTGTCGAACTTGATGGGCTTGGCCACCATGTAGTGTCCGTTGCGATACACGACGCCTGCGTCTCCGGTTTCACTGTTGGAGATGAGGGCGGTGATCATGATGACTGGCACATGGGAGAGATACGGGTCTTGATGCAGAAGGGAGCTGACATCCCCGCCATCCATTCCAGGCATGATGTAATCCAGCAGGATCAGTTCGGGTGAAAACGCTCTGGCTGTGGCCAGCGCCCGGGAGGGATGATTTTCAATCCACACTTCAAAAAGGCCGGTGTCTTCAAGGTTCAGTTTGAGTGACTGGGCCAGAGGCATGTCATCGTCGACGATCAGGATGCGCTTGGTGTTCATGGCAGGAGAATCGTGGGGAGTCTTGAGCGGGGTGAAGGATGTGAAACTAATGAAGTGACTGGATGTATTAGACTTGCGGAGTGCGCCAGGCGTTCGACTCAGCGACCGGATTCGGAAGGGAGCTTGGCCTTGCTCAACCAGAATTCTGCGAGGGCTTTGATGGCGGAAAAAAACTCGTCCAGATCTGCGGATTTGGTGAGGTAGCAGTTGCCTTGAAGACGATAGACTTCGTTGATGTCGTCGGGAGCGTGAGAGTTGGAAACGACGATCACGGGGATGAAAGAGAGCAGGGGGTCAGACTTGATTTCCTGCAGCACCTCCCGGCCGTGTTTGCGGGGGAGGTTCAAGTCCAGAAGGATCAAGTTGGGGGTGGGCATTTCAGAAAAGCCGCACTCCCGGCGCAGGAACTGCGTGGCCATTTCGCCATCGGATACAATCTTGAGGTCATATTTGAATCCGGTCTCCTGCAATGCTTCCTGAGTAAGCCGGGCCTCAGCCGGATTGTCTTCAACCAGTAGGACCAACATGGCGAACGGGCGGGTTGCAGCGTGAAAATAATCTAATGAAAGTATTGGCTATGTAATGCAAAACTGCAATTCAATTAGCCCGTTATTTTTTCCATATAAATTAAATACATCGAATCGCTGGTGTGGATCATGCTAAACCGTTCATCCTGGATGACCTGAAAACATTCCTTGCCAGAGAGGGAAAGGATCGTCTTAAATGGTGGCGTGTGGGAAAACTTGGTGAATTGAGCCGTCACGAAAAAGGCGGCAAACAACAGGGCCTGACCACCGCGCATTTGAGGACGGATGCTTTCCCGCATGAGTCTCACCTCCCAGCTTGTGGTGTTCTCTCTCGACGGATCCCGTTATGGATTGCCTTTGGCAAATGTGGAGAGAGTGGTGAGAGCCGCAGAAGTCACTCCCATCCCTGAACTTCCAGAAGTGGTAGTGGGTGCAGTCGATGTCGCAGGAGCGATGCGGCCAGTGATAAGTCTGCGCCAAAAATTCCGGCGGGGAAACGGCGAGATGAGAAGGGTGCTGATAACGGACCACTTCATCCTCGCGCACTCCAGCCGTCGGGCGCTGGCTCTGCTGGTGGATGATGTGGAACAGGTGGCGGATGTGCCTGCGGAAATGATCCTGAAGGCCGATGAGTTGATCGATGGCAAAGGTGCGGTGCAAGGATTCGTCAAACTGGAAGACGGGCTCATCGTGATATGCGACTTGGAAAAGTGCCTGACGCCGGATCAAGAGCTGGCTCTGGACCAGGCAGGTGCAGGGGGTGGGGGAGGGGCGCATGACCCGTAGTCACGAAAGAAAGAAGGTGGACTGGGCACGTCTCAGTGCGCTGGTGGCGGACCGGCTGGGGCTCTCCTATCCCGAGACACGGTGGCCTGACTTGGAGCGCGGACTTGGGCGTGCGGCCCTGGAACTGGGGCTGGAGCATGCGGGCGCGCTTGCCGAACGTGTCTTGGCAGAGCCTACCGCGAAGAAGGAGCTGCAACTGCTGGCCAACCACCTCACCATCGGTGAGACCTATTTCTTCCGTGATGCCAGGACGTTTCAGTACCTGGCGGAAAAGGTGCTGCCAGCGATCATCCGGGAGAGGCGGGGTGGTGAGCAACGCCTGAGGTTGTGGAGTGCGGGGTGCTGCACCGGAGAGGAGGCCTACTCCCTGGCCATCCTGGTCACGCAGTTGCTGCCTGATCTGAAAAAATGGCAGGTCACCGTGCTGGCCACAGATGTGAACGCGAAGTTCCTGAAGCAGGCGATTGGCGGCGTGTACGGAGAGTGGTCCTTCCGCGAAGTGGCACCGAGTGTGAAGCAGAAATACTTCACGCAGGTGGGGGCGGGGCGCTATCAGATCCTCCCCGAAGTGCAGGATCTGGTGAGCTTTGCTCATCTTAATCTGGTCGATGATCTTTATCCCTCCCTGGCCACGGATACCAATGCCATGGATGTCGTGCTGTGCCGGAATGTGCTGATGTACTTCACGCCTCACCAGATCAACAAGGTGATTGAGCGGATCAGGCTATGTCTGGTGGTGGGGGGGACGCTCTGCGTGAGTCCCACGGAAGCCTCAGCTGTGTATTTCCCCGGCTGGGTGCAGCGATCCCATGGAGGGTTGTCTTTCTATGAGAAGCCGGGCGAGGACCTTCAAGAATCCATGCCGCCAGGTGAGCTGAAAAGCGAATGGCCTGAGGGAAGGTATCCGGCGGCTCAATCAGACATTCTGCGCCCTGCCAGCCCTCCGGTGCTGGAGTTACTCCAGGGACGGGCGGTGACGCATCAAGAGCCGCCCACGCCCCTTAGCTACGAAGCCGCACTGGCTCATTTTCAGGCTGGGAGATACGTCAGTGCGACGGACATGTTGCTGGCCTTGGCGGAGCCTGCAAAGAAGCAGGCGGAAATCTTTGGGCTGCTGGCGAGGTCGTTGGGGAACCAAGGCCGACTGACGGAGGCTCTGGAGTGGTGTGACCTTTGGATTGCATCTGACAAGATGAATCGAGCCAGTCACTATCTGCGTGCGATGGTGCTCATGGAGAGTGGGGATCACGTGCAGGCGCGGATCTCCTTTCGGAAGGCCCTGTACCTGGATCCTGATTTTGTCCTGGCTCACTTCGCCCTGGGCCATCTGGCTCTAGGAGCCCACAGACACCGGGATGCGGGGCGCCATTTCGCCCAGGCCACCCGTTTGTTACAAGAACTGCCGCATGATCATCTGCTGCCGGAATCAGAGGGACTTACGGCCGGAAGACTCATGGAGACGATTGCATCACTGGTGCCTGAAGACTCACTTCATTCATGAATGCTGCCCTCAGAGAAGACGCTGATGTTCAGGCTGCCGAGGCGGACCGGATGCTGTTGCGGGCCCGGGCGATGGAGCTGGCCCGGGTGCCGGAAACCCCGGCGGCACCAGACACCCTGCTGCATGTGCTGGAGTTCGCCCTGGCGGCAGAGCGCTATGCGGTGGAGGCCAAGTTTGTACGGGAAGTGTATCCTCTGAAGGATCTGTCACCGCTGCCTTGTGCGCCCTCGTTTGTCGCAGGCGTGGTGAATGTGCGCGGGCGCATTCTGCCGGTCTTGGATCTGCGCCGATTCTTCGATCTGCCGGGGCGAGGCATCACTGACTTGCATCGCGTGATTCTGGTTCAGGGGAATGACCTGGAATTTGGGCTGCTTGCTGATGTCGTCACGGGCATGGTGACTCTGCCGGTGGGCGCGCTCCAGATGAATTTGCCTGCCATGCCGGGCATCCAATCTCAGTTCCTCAAAGGTGTGACGGCAGACTGCCTCATCGTCATCGATCTGGCCCGGGTGATGGCGGATCCGGGCATCGTGATCCATGAGGAAATGTAGTGCATCAATGATTCATCCAATCTCGCTTACTTGCTGCTCATGACTGAGGACGACATCCGTGTGCTCGTGGTGGATGATTCCGCCGTGGCCACGCTGGTGCTCGTGCGCATCCTGCAGACGGATCCGAGGATCAAGGTGGTGGGAACGGTGACGGATGGCAGGACGGCGGTGGAATTTGTCCGCATGCACCGTCCTGACTTGGTGCTGATGGACTTTCACATGCCGAGGATGGATGGAAGTGAGGCAACGAAGTCGATCATGCAGACACATCCCGTGCCGGTGGTGATCTGCTCCGGAGTGTCTGACCCGCGAGAGATGTTGACCACGTTCCGCGTTTTGGAATCAGGTGCCGTCGCTTGTGTCGCAAAACCTGTAGGTACGGGCACAGTGGATGATGGCCGAAAAATCGCTAACTTACTCCAGACTGTGAAGCTGATGTCAGAGGTGAAAGTGGTGCGACACTGGCCGGCCCGTGCGTCCGGGCTGGCACCCGTGTTGCCACTGCCAGTGAACTCGATCCTCGCAGAGGCGGGCAAGCATCGGTTCAAGGCGATTGGCATCGGTGCCTCGACAGGCGGACCCGCGGTGATCAAAGAGATCGTCTCCGCATTGCCGGGGAGCTATCCCATCCCCGTGCTGGTGGTGCAGCACATCACGCCGGGATTTGCTGCCGGGCTGGCGGAGTGGTTGGGCAAGGA
The DNA here is from genome assembly GCF_000739655.1 of Verrucomicrobium sp. BvORR106. GTDB lineage: Bacteria > Verrucomicrobiota > Verrucomicrobiia > Verrucomicrobiales > Verrucomicrobiaceae > Verrucomicrobium. The sequence goes on from NZ_BATR01000092.1 coordinate 210,893, forward strand.
GAGCCGGCTACGGGTGCAACTGGCGGTGGACGGGCAGTCGGCCCAGCCGGGTACTGTGTATGTGGCACCGGACAGCAAGCATCTGGCGCTGACTGGAGGAGGACTGTTGAGTGTGAACGAAGCTCCTCCGGAGAATGGCTTGCGCCCCTCTGTGTCCCATCTGTTCCGCTCGCTGGCAGATGTCTGTGGCAGTGACACTATCGGTGTATTGCTCACCGGTATGGGAAAGGATGGCGCGGCGGAACTGCGCCGGATGAGGGATATGGGTGCGGTGACCCTGGTGCAGGACAAGGAAACGTGCGTGGTCAACGGGATGCCTGGCGAGGCCACGTCGCTGGGGGCGGCGATGTATGTGCTGCCCCCAGAAGGAATTGCCGCGGCACTCGTGGTCCTGGCAAACCAGACCGGCAAGAGGGAGGTAACGACATGAACCCCGTCAGTGATAACAAACCGGAACAAGTGGAGATCCTGGTGGCGGAGGACAGCCCGACCCAGGCTTGCAGGCTGGAGCACATCCTCAAGCAACAGGGTTACTCGGTCACGACCAAGTCCAACGGCAGGCTGGCGCTGGAGTCGGCCCGGGCCCGCCCTCCTACGCTGGTGATCAGCGATGTCATCATGCCGGAGATGGACGGATATGAATTCTGCCGGAGGCTGAAGGAGACACCGGAGTTGAAGCAAGTGCCGGTGATCCTGGTGACGGCCCTGTCCGATCTGGAGGATGTGATCATGGGGCTGAAGTGCCATGCCGACAATTTCATCCTGAAGCCCTATGACGAGGCCTATCTGCTGGGGCGGGTGCGGGAGGTGCTGGCGGCGGGGCCGGCCGAGCCGGCGGACATGGACAGTCCGGGGGTGGACTTCGTGGTGGAGGGGCGGAAGCACAAGATTTCCGCGAACCGGACCCAGATTCTGAATCTCCTGCTCTCCACTTACGATGCCGCGATCCATCGAAACCGCGAGCTGACGAGAGCGCAGGAGGATCTGCAGCGGCTGAATGCGCGCCTGGAGTCCGCGAACAAGGAGCTGGAGACCTTCTCGTACTCCGTGTCTCATGATCTCCGGGCTCCGCTCCGTCACGTGCGGGGCTTTGTCGGGCTGCTGGCGAAGCGTTGCAGTGCTGGACTGGATGCACAGGGCAAGGAATACCTGGAGATGATCCAGCAGGCGACGGACAAGATGGGACGCCTGATCGACGACCTGCTGTCCTTCTCCCGGACAGCGCATGCGGAGCTGAAGCTGGAAGAGGTGGATGTGGGAAAACTGGTCACAGAGGTACGGAGGGAAATGGAGGGGGAAACGACCGGACGGTACATCGAGTGGCATCAGGGGCTGCTGCCAGTGTTGCGGGCTGATCCCGGGTTGCTGCGGCAAGTGTTCGTGAACCTGATCTCCAATGCTGTGAAGTACACACGGCTCAAGGAGCGTGCCGTCATCGAGATCGGCACGGCGGAAGGAGGTGGGGGCGATGACGTGATGTTCGTCCGTGACAACGGTTCAGGTTTTGACATGAGCCAGGCGCACAGGCTCTTTGGGGTATTCCAGCGTCTCCACCGGGATGACGAGTTCGAGGGGACGGGCATCGGCTTGGCGACGGTGCAGAGGATCATCAACCGTCACGGCGGGAGGATCTGGGCAGATGGGGCGGTGAACCGGGGGGCCACGTTTCATTTCACGCTGGGGGCGCAGCCGGGACGGTGAGCGGGGGAGCGGATGCGTCCTAGCGCCCTTTCTGCGGCATGGGCTGCGCGGAGCGCCTATGGGCGTGATACACCGCCGATGCTCGCCTCTTCTTTTTCTATTGGGGTGCCCGGATTGGCAGCCGAAGCCGCGGAGTGAAGGTGGAGCACGTCCACTCCGACCAGACACATGTCGTCTTCAAAATCGCCGGAGGCAGAAAAGCTTTTGAGCTCGGCGATGACGGTGTCGAAGAGGTCGGGGGTGCGGAGCTTGACGTGTCGGGCCACGAGTCTGGCCAGCTCCTCCTGCTCGAAGTAGGAACCGTCCGGTGCCTCTATTTCATAGAGCCCGTCGGTGAACAGCATGATGAGATCTCCGGCGGCGAGGTCGCGTTGCAGACTGGGATAAGTGACGGCGTCCATGAGACCGAGTACCGGGCAAGGCCTCTGGTCCGCGAGTTGCATGGGAGAGACGATCTGGGTGGTACGGTTGATATGGTAGGGCGCAGGATGGCCTGCATTGCTCCATTGGAGACGGGAGCCGGACACATCCACCACCAGGTAGAAGGCGGTGGCGAAGAGCGGGGTGACCGTCTGATGGAGGATGGAACAGAGGGAACGGTTCACCTCGGTGAGGAAACGGCCCGGGTCAGAGGCGGCCGCCCCCATTTCCTCAACCAGTCCCCGAATGATGGCGGTGACGAGGGCGGCACGGACACCGTGCCCCATCACGTCGCAGATGAACACGCCCGCTTGATGGTCTGAGAGGCGGAGGATGTCAAAGAAGTCTCCTCCGAGCTCGGTGGTGGTGGCGTAGCGGTGACAGAACTGGATGGCACTCTGTTCCGGAGAGGCTGTGGCAGGGAAGACCGGATAATGACGGGGGAGAAAAGATGACTGCAACTCACGCGCCATCTCCAGGTCGGCCTCCATCTCAGCATTCTTTTCGCGAAGCTGTCCGGCTTGCTGCTCCAGTTTGTTTTTGGCACTGCTGAGTTCCAGGTTCTTCTGCACGGCGGTTTCGTACGTGGAGAGAAGCAAGTCGATGGAGTGCATCCGCGCGGCATTGAGCTCGTATTTGTGGCCGGCGAAGAAGATCTCCCTGACGTGGGAGCCCTTAGAGGCTTGGCGGAGTTCCAGGTTGGCCAGCACGTATTGGATGCGGGAGAGAAGGAACTCCTCCTCGTACGGTTTGACGATGAAGTTGTCCGCGCCGCATTCCAGGCCTTTCAGAATATCCTTGGGGTCTGAGAGTGAGGTCAGGAGGATGACCGGGAGGCTGGCGAGCGTCGGGTCGTCCTTGATGTGACGGCACAGTTCATAGCCGTCCATCTCCGGCATGTTGATATCGGTGATGACCAGTGTGGGACGGTTCATGGCCATGGTCTGCAGGGCTTCCCGGCCGTTGCGTGCATTGACCACCCGGCAACCCTGGCGCTCAAGAATGAACTGGACCCGCAACGCCTGGGTGGGACTGTCCTCCACACTGAGGACCACCACATTCTTCATGCTGATTTCTTCGGGGCCACTCATGAGGTTTTTAGAGGAGTTTGCGAATGACGTCCAGGAGGTTGGACTGGTCGAAATTGCCCTTTACCACGTATGCGTTCGCCCCGACGTCCACGCCTCGCTCATGGTCCTCCCTGGAGCCGAGGGCGGTGACGAGGACGACTGGCAGGTCTGCCAGCTTTTTGTCAGCGCGGATCTTGGCCGTGAGGTCAAAGCCATCCATGCGGGGCATCTGGACATCGGACACCAGCAGGTCGAACTCATTGGTCTTAAGCGCGGTGTAAGCATCCACGCCATCTACGGAAACGGACACATCGTAGCCGGCGGATTGGAGGATGTTCTTAAGGAGCATGCGGGAGGTCACGGAGTCATCAGTGACAAGAATCTTTCGCGCAGGAGCGCCGAGCCGGCGGGATTTCATGGCCGCATGCCGCTTGCGCACCGGAGAGGGGGAGCGGGCGGCGGACTGGAGAAGATCGGAAGTGTTGAGGATGATCGCCGGTGCCCCAGAAGCAAGCACCGTGGCTCCGGCAACATTCCGGACGCGGGAGATGGGCTTGCGCAGTCGTTTGACCAGTACTTCCTGCTCATTCAGGATGCCGTCCACGGAGAACGCGACGCGCCGGTCACCGTCGCCGAGGACCACGGAAACAACAAAATCACTTGGGAACGGGTGTTCCCGCGGGGGCAGCTCCAGCACCGACTCCATGGAGACCAGAGGGAGGCGATGTTCATCCACGAGCACGGTTTCACGATTCTCCACCGTCTGAATGTCGGACCGCCGGTGCCGGTTCACCCGGTCGACACTGGCGGTGGGCACGACAAACACATGGCCGGAGACTTCCACGAGGATGCCCTTGAAGGTGGCCAGGGTCACCGGGACAGTGATGGTAAAGCAGGTGCCGGTGCCCGCGGTGCTGCTGATGGCGATCCGGCCACCCAGCTTCTCCACTTTCTCCTGCACGATGGCCATGCCCAGCCCGCGCCCGGAGATTTCCGTGATGATGGCACTGGTGGAAAGTCCGGACTTGAAGACCAGTTCATGAGCCTGTGTTTCGTCCGAAAGCTCGGCCTGCTCTCCGCTCAGGTATCCTGCTGACACGGCCGCGGCCTTGATGCGGGCTGTGTCAATGCCGCCCCCATCATCCTCCACACGGATCTCCACCTTGTTGCCGTCCCTCGGCGTGACACTGATCACCACACTGCCGCCTGGCGACTTGCCGCGTTCAAGGCGGACCTGTTTGTCCTCGATCCCGTGGTCCATGGCGTTGCGCACAAGATGCAGCAGGGGATCCTTGAGCTCCTGGAGCACCCGCTTGTCCATCTCCACCTCCCGGCCGCGAATGACGAGATCCGCCTCCTTGCCCAGATCACGGGAAAGATCCCGCACTACCTTGGGGAAGAAGTCCAGCAAGGTGGCACAGGGGAGCATGACGAGACGCTTGGTGTCATCAAGCAACTGCTCGACCAGCGCGCTGATGGACCGCTCGTCCTGGGCGGCGGCGGCGCTGGAGAGGGACAGCTGCCGCTCCATGAGCCGAAGGTGTTCCGCAGTCCACTGAATGAATTCCTGGCAGCGAGCAAGGGCCGCGCCCGGGTCTTCGCCTGGAGACGGGCGCAGCTGGCGGTGCGCCTTGGACCAGCGCTTCTGCCAGGTGACCATGTGGTCGGAGAGCACGCGCAGGGCCTCGGAATGCTGATGGCTGGCGAGCTTGGCCGCCACCATCTCCTCCACCTGACGGAGGAGGGCATCCATGCGGCTGACGGGAATGCGAACGGTCTCCGCGGTGTAGGCGATGTCTGGCTCGGCCTGCGGTGGAGGTGGGGTTCGGTCTGTCAACTCGGCGGGCATCACCGGGAGGCTTTTGGCAGTAGTTGCAGGAGGCGGTGGTGGCGGCGTTTCCTGGGGGGCGGCTGGCGAGTCTGGGGACGAGGTTGAAGCCTGGGGTGCGGCAGGGGGCGGTTCAGCGAAAGGGGGGGCAGGATGCAGCAGTGACTGGATGCGCCGCACGGTGCCGGTGATGTTGTGCACAGGCACTGTTCCCGCAGCAGGCAGGGCTGCCTGAAGGAGCTTGGTGATGAGGTCGATGGCGCTGTTTACCACATCGAAACTTTCCTGACTGATGTGCACAGCCGGCTTTTGCTTCCAATGGGAGAATACGCTCTCCAGAGCCTGGCAGAGGGTCTGGATGCTGGTGTGATCCACGGCACCGGCTGCACCCTTGAGGCTGTGAGCCTCCCTGAAGATGGTTTCGAAGATGGGCTTGCGCGTTTCCGGGTCAGTGGCCTTCTCTACTGCGAGCAGGCCGGAAGTCAGGGCCTGGACGTGTTCACTGGCCTCCACCGCGAAGGCCTCGCGGAGTTTGTCGAGGAACTCGTCGTCGGTCATGGAATGAGGAGGATGACGTCAACTGGAGGGACGGGCAGGGATGGGCCCACAGCTGTCTCAAACACCATTTGAGGGCGGGCCAGTCACCGGCTTGGGGAGGACCAAGGCGGGAGCTGCGGACTGGCTGGCCATGTGCTGCAGTTTTTCGCCCATTTCGTTGAGGCGACGGGCGGCGGCTTCGAGGTGACGCGCGCTCTCAACATTCTGTCCGCTGGCTTGTTTCACACTCTCCATGGCGGTGGCCACGTGATCCATGCCCACGAGCTGTTGTTGGGTGGAGGCGGAGATCTGCTCGGCGGCCTGCGCAGCCTGCTTGACGCTCTCGGTAAGAGCCACGATGGCCTCGCCGGCCTGGGTGGATTGTTGCACGCCGGCGTCCACGGCCTTGGTGCCCATCTCTGTGGCCATCACCGCAGCGCTGGTCGCGTTCTGAATGTCCTTCAAGATGGCGCGCACCTGGGTGGTGGCCTGCCGGGACTGCTCGGCCAGGCTGCGCACCTCTTGAGCGACGACGGCGAAGCCGCGGCCCTGCTCGCCGGCCTTGGCAGCTTCGATGGCCGCATTGACCGCGAGCAGATTGGATTGGGCGGCGAGATCCTCCACGGCAGTGACGATCTGGCCGATGTCCTGGGTCTGATCACTGAGCCGGACCATGCTCTCCGCGATGGCTTCCATCTGCTGCCGGATGCGGTTCATGCCCTCCACGCTGGAGCCAGCGGACTTGCGACCGATCTCGGAGATCTGGGCGGACTTCTGGGAGGACTCGACCACGTTGCGTGCCTTCTCACTGGAGAGGTGCACCGTCTGGCGCACTTCTTCCACGGTGGCAGTGGTCTCAGTGATGGCGGTGGCAGTTTGGGAAGCAGTGGCGGAGGCCTGGGTGGTGAAGTTCAGGATCTCCCGTGCGGAGTAACCCAGGACATCCACGCTCTCCGTGATCTGCGTGGTCTGCGTATGCATGGCCTCATTGGCGGAGACCAGGGCAAACCGTTTTTCGTCGATCTCCTTGAGGGCGGTCTTCAACTCACTGCTCTGCCGGTCGATGGCGGTGAGCATCTGGTTGAAGACATCGGTGAACTTGCCCAATTCATCGCCGCCGAAGCGTTCCGCCCGCACACTGTAGTCCTTCTTGTCTGCCACCTGTTGGGCGGCGCTTGCGAGGGCAAGAATGGGCCGGGAGATGATGCGCTGGAAAATGGTGGCAAGGAAAGCTGTCAGCAGCATGGAGGCGGCAAGCACCACCGCCCCGATCTCCACATACCGGCGGAGGTGGGCATTGATACGCTGCGTGTCTGCGACCAGGCAGATGGTGCCGATGCGCTTGCCTCCCAGCGTGACGGGGCGGGGCAGGATGATGCGGTTCCCGGAAAATACAGTGGTTTCGTCGGTGGGCGCCGTTGCGGAGGGGGGCTCGCCACGCTCCCGCAGGAAGGTGGCGAAGAGCTTGCCATCGGCTCCGTAGAGGGCCGCGGAGACAATGTCTGGCTCCGCGCTCAAGGCGCTGAGAATCTCCTCGGCCTCGCCCTTGGTATCAGTCGCCTCTGAGAGGGAGAGCGTGGCGGTGCTGTTGGCCGCCAGCACATCCGCCAGGATGGTGAGGGTGCGCGTCTGGTCTGCGCGGTAGGTGGCGCGCTCATACGCCACGTACGCGAGACTGGCGAGGAGGAGAGAGGCGGTGCTCGACAGCAGCACGCCCAGCATGAGCTTGCGTTTGATGGGCACATCTCGAAATCGAATCATGGTGAGATCCTTCCTGAATCAGCCTCCACGGTGAATTTTACCCAGGCGGACCAGCTTGGGGCTGACTTCCAAACCGGCGCGTTGGGCGGAGTTCACATTAATCTCGAAGCCCACCTTGCCTCCCTGGAGGGTGAAGTTGATGACGCCGCCCTGATCACAAAACTGATCAGCCTCTCCCACTGTGAGAATGCCGGATCCTTGCAGGGAGGAAAGGATCTCACCCAGCCGGCCCGCTTCTGAACGACTCACGAAGATGAACTGGCAGTTGCGCAAGTCATCCACCCGGCGGCCATTTTTGATGACGATCTTGCGGCCGTTGGAGGTTTCTCCCCGCGTGGCGGACTGCAGGGCTCCGCCAAAGGGATCGTCTCCAAGCACGCCGATCATCAGAGGGGCATTGGCGTCCGGGAACGATCTTGCTGGCCACTTGACGAACTGGGAGAAGTTGAAGAGGAACACGGCCTTCACCTGATATTCCGAGGACTGGGCCTCCGCCGTGGATGGCGGCACGAGAAAGGTGAGGAGCAGGGCAAGAAAGAAACCCAGGGGCGGCCGGGGGGCGCGGCAGTCCCGGGGCCGCAGCAGGCTCGCGGGATTGGGGGGCGCTTTGCTAACCATGGCATTCATGGAGGGAGTGCGGCGGGTGGGAGTAGAGTGATTCGTGGAAACAACAAGTCAGGTCTTCGGCGGTCGTCAGAAACTGATCCGGAGGCCGAGCACCCCGCCAAAGGTCTCCTGAGGCTGCGCAACGGGGAGAAAGGCGGTGGTGGCGTTTTGATTGTTGGTCAGATTGCGGATGCTGGCATAGATCTCCACGCGGTCCGTCGGCTTGTAGAGCAGGTGGAGATTGAGCTCCCACGGCGTGTTCATCTCATCTGCGAGATATCCGGGATCCAGGTTCCTTGGCGTGGACCGGGCCACGAGACTGGGGGTGATGAAGAACTTGTCGGTCACGGCCCAGGTGGCGCCCAGGCGGAAGTTGTGAGCAGAGATGCCGTTGAGCCCGCTGACTTCTCCCGCCGTCTCGGCCTCAAAGGTGGTGTAGGAATAGGAGAACCAGGTGCTGAGGCTCCGGGCCAGTTTGACCCGGCCGTAAAAGTCCACGCCTGCATTGTGGCTGGTGCCGCTGTTCACCGTGCGGGTGAGCGTGCGGCCCTGAGTCCCGGCCACGTCCAGGAACACCAGATCCTGGAGGATGTTGGGCTCAGACCCCACATCGGAAACGAGGATGAGATTGCTCTGCTCCCCGTAGTACATGCTCACCCCGAGGTCCACCTTGTCCTTCACGTAGGTGAAGCTGAGCTCATGCGTCTTGGAGGTCTCCGGCTGGAGCTCAGGGTTCGAGGTATTGAGGACGTCGCCGCGGTCGTAGGTGGCGAATCCGAAGTACGGAGCGGGGGAGATATACGCCCAGGAGTAGGTGTACTTGGCCGTCAGTTCATCGGTCACCTTGTAGATGATCGCACCGCGCGGAGTGTAGGAGGGGTCCTCAATGCGGGTGTCCTTGTCCACGCGACCACCGGCGATGACTTTCAGGGAAGGGGTGATCTCCCAGCCCACTTCGAGGTAGGCTCCGTACCGCTCAAAATCCACCTCGACGACGCGGGGAATCTCCTGGCGGGACTCGGGATTGCCTGCCTCCGTGTAATACACGAAACTCCCACCCTGCTGCACGATGCTACCATCGCTGCCACGATTGGCACCACCCGGGACAGTCGATTTGGGGATGATGTCGTAATTGGTGTAGATGCCGCCCAACAACGCAGAGACCGTTGGGGAGATCTCGATGCGCAAGGTCTCCTCAATGCTGAGGCTGATGCCTTGCGCGTACTTGTAGTCGTTGAAGAACCAGTGGTTTTGATCCTGGGGGAAGACGTAGCGGCTGTGAGGATCGACCTCGTACCAGTTGTAAGTGATGGCGGAGTCCAACGTGACCTTGTCAGTCATGTGCCACACGTGCTTGGCTTCCGTAACCCAGGAACGATCCTGCCAGCGCGCCTCGGGCAGGAATCCGAGCACGGCTGGGCCGTAGCCTTCGGAGCTGCTGCGCTCAGAATCACGATACCAGCTCTGAATGGAGAAGTCTCCGTACTCAAACTTGGCAAAGGCGTTCAGGCCATAATCCATGCGATCCAGGCTGGTGCCATGGCCCTTGGTCTTCGCGATGTCACGGAACTCCTTCCACCAGTCGGGATACTCACGGTCCAGCCGGCTGAGTTCCGAGTCATGGTACTGCACATAGCCCGTCAATGAGATGTTCTCTTCGGCGTCGAAGACCTTGCCGAAGGAGCCCCATATTTCGCGTTCGGCATGAAACCCACCTTCAATGGCTCCATCGATGACAAATCGCCCGTCCGCAGGTGGGTTCTTGGTTTTGACATTGATCACGGCGCTGATCGCGTCCTGCCCGTACAACGTTGAACCGGGTCCGTAGATCACTTCGATCTGCTCGGCACCGCGGACGCTGAAGTCAGAGCGCAGCGGGAAATATTCGCCACCGGGCGGGTTCACGCGCATGCCGTTCACCAGGACCACGATCTTGTTGTTGCCGGTGATGCCGCGAACCGAGACCTGGGTGCCGATCTCTGTGAACAGATACTCTGAGACATCCATTCCGGGCAGGTCCCGCACGACGTCACTGAGTTGGGTGTAGCCGCGCAGGTTGATGTCTGTGCTGTCGATGACAATGACCGTGCCGGGAGCTTCCGTGGCTTTTTCGGCCTTTTTTGAGGCGGTGGTGACCGTGGCCACCTGCACCTTCATCAGTTCTTCAAGGCTCAGTTCTTTGAGTTGCTGAGTCTGTGCGGGAGTGCTGATCTGGGCCGCACCGTTGGGAGACTGGGCGGGGGTGGCGGGGGCGTAGAGCAGGAGGGCGACGGCCCCGGCGATGCCTGGACGGCCGGCCGCCCTGGCGACGGCTGCCGCACCGCTCCGGGCCAGAGCATGGTAAGAGTTCATGGCTGGGTTGGGATGAATGATGCACTGACAAAACCTTGGGCGTGCGCGCTACTGCCGGGGCATGGGCCATGGCCATGTCATCGATCCCGGCACGGGAGGTGGCAGCAAATAAGCGCGAGGTGGTGCCAGCCTGTGTTCACCATGGGGGCAGCGCCGTTCATCGGCAGAATGCACATGCTCATGGGCTGAACTTTCCGCGGCCATTGTTTGCTTGCTGCACTAATGGATATCGGAAATGACATAAGTTGGGAAGCTCAAAAGTTCATGCATGCAAAAAAGCAACCTCACTTCGCGATTCATGAGGCCACGCCTTCTGCCGGAACTTCCACCGTGGGCTGTAACTTGGAGATGTTGGTGAAGTCTGCTTTGAGCATGATTCGCACTCTCACTCCATTGCCTTCCTCGAGGTTCTTCACCTGAAGGTGGCCCCGATGCAGTTCCACAATGCGCTTGGCCACGGGGAGACCCAGGCCAGTGCCTTCACCTGTGGGCTTGGTGGTGAAGAAGGGCTCGAAGATGCGACGCAGTATCTCCGGCGGGATACCAGGGCCATGATCGATCACTTCCATCAGCACCACCTGATCCCCGGGACGCAGCAGATCCATCTCGCGCAGACCTTCGTTGCGCTGCATGGTGATCAACTCGCCATGCATGGTGCGAATTTGCACCACACCGCCGTTTGGCATGGCCTGTGCCGCGTTGATGATGACGTTGATGATGACCTGGACCAGCTTGGAGCGATCTGCCCGAATTTCGGGCACATTCTCGGTAAGTTCTGTCACCACCTCCACTTTCCGGCGAGTAAGTTCATGCTGCACCATGTGGATGGCGTCAGTCACCAGATCATTCAAGGAGCAGGGCCGCATCTGCAATGTCTCGGAACGGGAGAAGTCCAGCATCTCGTGGATGATGCGTTCAGCGCGCGTGATCGCGTCCTGCATGTAGTCGATCATGGTGCACGCAGGCTCTGGCAAGGTGGTGCGACGTCGCTGGAAGTAATCCACGCCCATTTGAATGGTGGCGAGCGGGTTCTTCACCTCATGAGCCACACTGGCGGCAAGGCGGCCGAGCGAGTCGAGCTTCTCCGCCTGAATGAGCTGCATCTGCGCGGTCTCCAACTCCAGCTTGGCAGCGCGCAGTCGCTCGTTGAGTTCAGCCATTTCCCGGCGGTGGCGCTGGCGCTCCACAGCGTAGAGGATGGAGCGCATGAGCAGGTCCCCGTTGATCGAGTCTTTAGGGAGATAGTCCTGAGCACCTTGTTGCACGAAGGTCAGAGCCAGTTCGTGGTCGGTGGTGCCACTGAGGATGGTGATGGCGGTGAGAGGGGCCAGCTCCCGCACGCGGTGGTAGGTCTCCGGTCCATGACCGTCAGGGAGGTTGAGATCCAGCAGAATGACATCGAAGGGCTCATCACCTGCCTGCTCCAGCCTGGCACTGGCATCGTGCAACGAACGGGCGTGAATCAACTGGGGCGTTTTGTCGAAGGGAGCGTCCTTGAGATGCTCCTGGAGCAGAAGGAAGTCGGAATCGTTGTCCTCAATACAGAGGATGCGGATGGGGAGGCGGGCCAGATCAGCGGCCTTGAGCTGGGCACCATCCAGCAGCGTTTCTTCGGCATTCATGTGAGCACGTAGAAGGAGTCGTGAAACAACGGGGAGACGCGCAACAAACAGCGCCCTAAGCAGCACGTGGAAACGCGCCGGGTGTGATATGGAAAGTGGGGGCTCTGGCCCCCGAGTTTGGATCAGCCGGAATTCTTGATTTTTAGCGGCGGATTTTTCCCATTAATGACACGTTTATTCAAAATTGCAATTTAATAAGTAAATGGCAGAGCCGTGGGTCGGGAATTATCCTAAAAGAGGCGTTTCCAAGCCATCTTTATGGCGACGCAGTTGTAAATGCCATAGTGCCGTGGCGTGAATTATGGAACTTACGGGAGTCTAGCTGGGGAGACTGAAGAAAAAGGTGGCCCCTTTGCCGGGCGAGGAGTCCACCCAGATCTGGCCGTGATGACGCTCCACAATGCGTTTGCAAAGGGCCAGGCCAATGCCGGTGCCCGGATACTGCTCCCTCGCGTGCAGGCGCTGGAAAATGACAAAGATGCGGTCAAAGAACTTGGGCTCGATGCCAATCCCGTTGTCACGGACGGAGATGACCCACTCTCCCCGGCAAGGCTGGGCGCTGACGTGAATGTGTGGTGCCTGCTCGCTGCGGAACTTGAGCGCGTTGCCAATGAGGTTCTGGAACACCTGGCGTAACTGCAGCTCATCCGCATTCACAGTGGGGAGCGTGTCTGCGGTGATGACGGCCGAGGATTCCTTGATGGTGACTTCCAGATCTGTGAGGACCGACTGGACGAGCTGTCCGCAGGAGACGGGCGCAAGCTCGCGTCCGCGTGTGCCTACCCGTGAATAGGAGAGCAGGTCCTGGATAAGATTGCGCATGCGGGCAGCACCATCCACAGCGGTGGCGATGAACTGGCCAGCCTCCTCATTGAGATCGCTCTTGTACCTGCGTTCCAGAAGCTGCAGGTAGCTGGTGATCATGCGGAGGGGCTCCTGAAGATCGTGGGAGGCGATGTAGGCGAACTGCTCCAGCTCCTGATTCGAGCGCCGCAGATCTTCCTCGAACCGCTTGCGCTTCGTGATGTCGTGCATGATGGCGGTGTAGATGACCCGGTTTCCGGTGTGGGTCACGCTTACCGACATGATGAGGGGGACAATGCTGCCGTCCTTGCGGCGACCGAGGAGCTCCCGGCTCTGGCCTTGGCGATCGGCATCCGTCGCACTGGAGGCATCCGGGCCGGTGTGGGCGGGAGAGAGCAGGTTGGGAGCAGGGACGATGACGCTGATGTTGCGGCCGATGATCTGCCCCCCGCTGGTAGCCAAAGATCTGCGCAGCGGCAGGATTGATGGATTGGATGAGGCCTTTGTCATCCATGGTGACGATGGCTTCTACCGCCGTCTCCAGGATGGAGCTAAGGCGTGCTTCCCGGTCGCGAAGCTCCATCTCTGCCTGCTTGCGGTCAGTGATGTCCGTGGCGATCCCGCCCAAGGCGATGACTTGACCATCCGAATCCAGGACGGGAAACTTCACGCTGACATAGGTGTGGGCCACGCTGGCATGGGGGGCGATTTCCTCCAGCACCATGGCCTGCCCGGTGGCGAGCACTTTGGCGTCGTTGTCGCGGAAGGCGCGGGCAAACTCTGGGGGGAAGATGTCGTAGTCATTTTTGCCCGCCATCTGTTCCTTGGTCAGATGAAACAGCTCTTCGAAGCGCCGGTTCACCATCTGGTAAACCCCGTCCCGGTCCTTCAGGAAGACCACGGCGGTGGTATTGTCCAGAATGGCCTGGAGGCGGGCTTCCAGCTCGTGCTGGGTACGGTCGGCCTTGCGCTTGGCGGTGAGATCGCTGGCGATGCCCAGAAAGCCGGTGGGCTGCCCGGCGTCATCCCGCATGATGGTGACGGTGAGCATCACCGGCAGCCGGCTGCCGTCCTTGCGGAGGTAAGTCCACTCGTTTTCGTCCGGCGGCCCGAGGAGGGCTTTGGCTACAAAGGTATGGAAACCGACTTCAACGGGGAAGCCGAGCTCCTGGGTCAGAGCGGCAGCCCGGCGGGCGATCTCCTGTGGATCGTGGAAGATCGAGGGGCTGGTCTTCCCGATGACCTCCGCGGCCTTGTAGCCCAGAAGCTGCTCGGCACCGACGTTGAATCCCTGGATGATGCCATCGGTGCGACAGGAGATGATGGCGAGGTTGGCCCCGTCCAGCATGGCGCGCTGCAGGGCGCTCTTGGCGCGTAGCTCATCTTCAAGCTGCTTGAATCGCGTCGTGTCCCGGGCGGCAGCGAAGATGATCTGCCGCTCCATGTCAGGCTGGGCCCGCCACTCGAGCCAGCGATAGGTGCCGTCCTTGCACCGGTACCGGTTCTCAAAGGCAATGGTGTTGGACCCCGTGTTGATGCGACTGGCCTCCACCTCAGTCCGGGCAAAGTCATCCGGGTGGACAAAGGCCCGGTACGGCTGGGCCATGAGCTCCTCTGTGGTGTAGCCAAGGGTGCGTTCCCATGCGGGATTCAGCCTCTTGAAATAGCCATCAAATCCGGCGATGCACATCAGATCCAGGGAGTGATCGAAGAAGCTTTTCAGATCGGCTTCGTCACTGTTCATGATGCTCATCTCCCCAGGATTTGTTCCACGTTTATTAATAGTAGCGAAACGCTTTGCCGCTTGGCAAGAACGTAGTTTGAGATTGAAGGCCTGCCTCCAGCCGGCCTCTATGCAGGCGGGAGGGGTACTGGGTACCACTTTGGTGGTATGAAGGTGGCAAGGCAAAAAAATGCCCCGCATGCACTGGGCAGGCGGGGCAAAAAGGGAAGTGTCTGGAATTCGGCCAGTCCGATGTTGGCTAGGTCTCGGCCACGCCACGTGCCATCACCACTTTACCGGTGCGCACCGTTTCGATGATCTCGAAGCGGCCCAGCAGGTTGACGGCGGCGTCCACCTTGTCGCTGTTGCCGGTGATCATGATGACCATGGACTGCTCCTGCAGGTCCACCGTTTTGCCGTTGAAGTGCTCGATGATCTGAAGGATCTCCGTGCGGTGCTCGGCAGTGGCCAGGATCTTGATGAGAACGAGTTCCTTCACCACGGCATCCTTGTCGGAGTGCTCGTAGCAGTGGATCACGTCGATGAGCTTGTTGCACTGCATGATGATCTGGTGCAGGCCTTCGGGATGGCCGCTGATGCCCACGGTCATGCGGGAGAAGCGGGGATCACGGCCCTGCGACACCACGAGGGAGTCGATGTTGAAGCCGCGGCGGCTGAACACCTGACAGATGTGGCCCAGGACACCCGGCTTGTTCGACACGTACATGCTCAGGGTGTGCACGTTCACGATGTCGGGCTGGGGGGCGGGTTTGCGATCGGTAGTGATGATGTTGCGGTCGGACATTTTGGGGAAAGTAAAAAGTTAAGAGTGAAAAGTGATAAGTGGAGAGCTAGCCGCTGAATTTCGAGATGATCGTGTTGAGCATTCGTTCGATTTCGGAACTGAGAGCGGCTAGAGATTGGTGGTCTTGGATCGAGAGAAAGCCGAGGTCTCGGCAGAGTTCGAGTTGTGTTTGGGTTTCAAAAAGTGACCCTCTGGAGAATTGCAGGAATCTGACGTAGTCAGGGAATGATCCGCGTCCATTTCCCTCAGCAATGTTTGAGGGGATGGAGACGGCGGCCCGTCTGATTTGTTGTGTCAGTCCAAACTGCTCTTCTTTGGGAAACTTGCGGGAGACCAGGTAGATCTCCCGCACCAGTGCCATCGACTTTTGCCAAACCACCAGATCTCGATAACTCTTGATCTCACCCATGACAGCCATCTCCGGCACTTTTCACTTTTTACTTACCACTTTTTACTAGCTACTACGTCGAACCCACGGGCTTCTCCATCTTGTGCTTCGGAGGCTCGATGAGCATGTCCTCCAGGGCCGCGCCGGCGGGGATCATGGGGAACACGTTTTCGGTCTTGATGCACTCGGCTTCGATGAGGCAGGGGCCTTCGTTGTAGTCGAGGGCTTGCTGGAGGACGCGCTCCACATCGGCGGGGCGGCGGATGTGGAAGCCCTTGATGCCATAGGCCTCGGCGAGCTTCACGAAGTCGGGGTTGCCGATGAGATCCACGCCGCTTTCACGGTTGTCGAAGAACAACTCCTGCCACTGGCGCACCATGCCGAGGTAGTGGTTGTTGAGCACGATGATCTTGAGGGGCAGCTTGAGGATGGCGGCGGTGGCCAGTTCAAACAGGGTCATCTGGAAGCCGCCATCACCGCTGATGGAAACCACGATGTCATTCGGGCAGCCGAGCTGGGCGCCGATGGCTGCGGGGAAGCCGAAGCCCATGGTGCCGGCGCCGCCGGAGCTGAGCCACTTGAAGCTTTCGTCGTTCTTGTAGAACTGGGCCGCCCACATCTGGTGCTGGCCCACGTCGGTGGAGACGATGGCCTTGCCCTTGGTGAGCTGGTAGAGCTCGTCGATCACCTGCTGCATGCGCAGGCCACCCTGCTTCTTGTAATTCAGCGGGAACTTCTTCTTGTAGCCGTCCAGCGTCTCGTTCCACGTGGTGGTGTCGAGCGGGCTGAGGTGCGGGAGCAGCTCCTTGAGAGCAGCTTTGGCATCGCCCTTCACAAACACATCCGCCCTGATCATCTTGTTGGCCTCGGCCTCATCAATATCGAAGTGGACGATGTTGGCGTTGCGTGCGAATGCGCTTGGCTTGCCGATGATGCGGTCGTCGAAGCGGGAGCCGATGTTGATGATGCAGTCGCACTCGCAGATGGCCTTGTTGGCGTAGGCGGTGCCGTGCATACCCAGCATGCCCAGGCTCAGACGGTGAGTTTCAGGAAACACACCCTTGCCCAGCAGCGTGTTGGTCACGGGGCAGTTGAGGGTCTCGGCCAGGGCCATGAGCTCCTTGTCGGCGCGGGCGATCATCGCGCCGTGGCCGGCGAGGATGAGCGGACGCTTGGCCTGCATGATGAGCTTGGCGGCTTCTTGAACGGACTTCTTGTCGATCTTGAGGGACTCCTCAGGATGATAACCGGGGAGGTCGATCTCAGCATTGAGGTCGCCGGTGAAGGGGCCCTGGCTGATGTCCTTGGGAATGTCGATGAGCACCGGGCCGGGGCGGCCGGTGGTGGCGATGAAATGGGCCTCACGGGCGATGCGCGGGAGGTCATTCGTGTTCTTCACCAGGTAGTTGTGTTTGCACACAGGGGTGGTGATGTTGAAGATGTCCGCCTCCTGGAAGGCGTCCTTGCCCAGCATCCACGACACGGTCTGGCCGCAAATGACGATCATCGGCACGGAGTCCATCTGGGCGGTCATGATGCCCGTCACGGTGTTGCCAGCGCCGGGGCCGGAGGTCACCAGCACCACTGCGGGCCTGCCGGTGGCACGGGCATAGCCGTCAGCCATGTGCACGGCACCCTGCTCGTGACGCACCAAGACGAACTTGATGTTCGATTTCACGGTCTCCAGAGCGTCGAAGATCGGCAGTGCGGCTCCGCCGGAATACCCGAACACGTACTCGATCCCCAATTGGTCGAGTGTCTTGATGAGCGCTTGTGCGCCGTCCAATTTTTCGGTGGTCATGAGTTGGTCTCCTGAAAAGTGCGAATTTAGGGGGTTAAGCTCGCATGAAAGGGCTGTTCAGCAATCGAAAATTGCATTTTTTTGGTCAAAATGAAGTTTTCGTGAACTGTGCCGGTCTTAAAATTGGCGAATTGTCTCTCGAAATGCGTCTGGGGCGCAGTGGGGGTGTGTGAAGATTGGATGGATTTACGCTGTGACGCACATTTCGTTGCGTCGTTCGAGTTCATCGCCACTCTTCGCAGCATGACTGCTGAAGTGATGGCCACCGTTTTGCGCAACATCGCGCTCCTGCTCGACCTCAAAGGGGAAAACCCCTTCAAGACCCGGGCTTACAATACGGGAGCGGAGATCGTGGAGACCTTCAGTGGGGACATCGTGGCCCGTGCCGCCGCCAATGACCTGAAAGGGGTGAAAGGGTTGGGCGATGCCCTGCAGCAGAAGCTGAATGAGTTGGCCAGCACGGGGAAGCTGGAGTTCTATGAAAGGCTGCGGGCAGAGTTCCCGGAGGGGATCCTTGCGCTCTATGATGTGCAGGGACTGGGCGGAAAGAAGATCAAGATGCTATGGGAGCAGCTTCAAGTGGGAAACCTGGCGAGCCTGAAAGCAGCGTGCGAAAGCGGGGCGGTGGCCAAGCTCTCTGGGTTTGGCGACAAGACCGCAGCGAAGATCCTGGAGTCCCTGGCATTCCGTGAGAGTCATGCCGATGAATTCCGTCTGGAACAGGTGGCGCCCACCGTGGAACTGATTCTAGGGATGCTGCGTGAGCATCCCAATGTGTCGCGTGCCGGGGTGGCGGGAAGCTACCGCCGGGCCAAGGAGACGGTGCATGATCTGGACTTCCTCGTCTCCACCAAGAATCCTGGACCGGTGATGGAGGACTTTGTGAAGATGCCGATGGTGGCTCAGATCCTCGCGCAAGGAGAGACCAAGTCGAGCGTTCTGCTGGAAAGCGGCGTGCAGTGTGACCTGCGGGCAGTGACGAGTGCAGAGTACGCCTGCGCCATGGTTTACTTCACCGGGAGCAAGGAGCACAACGTGGCCCTGCGCCAGCGGGCGCTGGCGAGGGGGCTGTCCCTGAATGAATACGCGCTGTCCCCCACCCAGCCGGGTGGGGAAAGTCCCGAGTGCTATGATGAAGCTGACGTGTACCGCGCGCTGGGGCTGGACTTCGTGGAGCCAGAACTGCGGGAGAACACTGGCGAGATCAAGGCCGCTGAGGAAGGAGACCTGCCCAAGCTCGTGGAGATCTCGAACCTGAGGGGTGTGTTTCACAACCACACCACGGCCAGCGATGGCGTGAACTCGCTGGAGGAGATGGCCGAGGAGGCTCAGGAGCTGGGGCTGCAGTATCTGGGCATCGCTGACCACAGCAAGGCTTCCTTCCAGGCCAACGGGTTGGATGAAAAACGTCTGCGTGCTCAGATCGCAGAGATCCGCCGGCTGAATGCCACTTATGAGGGGTTCAAGCTGTTTGCCGGGAGCGAGGTGGACATTCTGAAGGATGGGTCGCTCGACTTTTCAGATGAGTTGATGTCGGAGCTCGACTACGTGGTGGCCTCAGTGCACAACGTCTTCACCCTGCCGGAGGCGGAGATGACGAAGCGTATCATCCGCGCCATTGAGAACCCGTATGTGACCATGCTGGGCCACCTGACGGGGCGACTGCTGCTGCAGCGCCCATCTTATGCAGTGAATGTCCCCGCCATCATTGAGGCGGCAGCCGCCACCGGCACCATCATCGAGCTGAACGCCAACCCCTGGCGTCTGGACATGGACTGGCGCTGGTGGAAGCTCGCGAAGGAGAAGGGCGTGAAGTGTTCCATCAACCCAGATGCACACTCCACTCGCGGCCTGCACGACGTGTTCTATGGCGTGAGGCTGGCTCGCAAGGGCTGGCTGACCCGGGCCGACGTGGTGAACTGCCTGCCGCTGGGGCAGATCGAGGAAATACTGAAGGGGAAGAGGGATAAGGGCTAAGGGAAGAGGGATAAGGAATTGGGGAGATGCTCGCGCATCTCCCGCGCTTCCGGTTTCCCGCTCCCTCTATTTCACCTCGGGCTTCACGCTGCCGTAGGTCCAGGCCCGGCCGAAGGGCGGTGCGGGGAGGCGCTCGGGCATCTTGTCCGGGGTCATCTGTTTGGCGAGTTCGATGCCGGCATCAGCCATCTGGGTGCCGGCGGTGACCTCCAGGTTGCTGTAGAAGGAGAGGCGGGTTTCATAGCCGCCGCCATTCGGGCCAAAGGCTTCCTCCGTGGGAACATAACCGGTGCAGCCGTTGGCGAGTTCCACCGGGAAGGTCATGGGGAAGCCGGTTTCCTTTTTGATGCGCAGTCCATTGGCCACGAAGTATTCCGCAGGATTGCTCACGCAGACGAGGGGCCCCACCTGGAGGGCCTGAACCTCGACTTCACATGCGGGTTCTTTCTGGACGAGGGCATCGAGCATGACGATCTCCTTGGCAAACATCCAGGCGGTGGTGTCGCCCTTGGGCTTGGGCTGCTGCACGAGTTCTGTGCTTTCCTTGACCCGCTCGGGGGAGGGGATGCGGCGTTTGATCTTCCAGACCTTTTGCCTGGCATCGAGCCGGGCTTCGGTGGTCTTGGGCATGGAGAAGATGACCTTCACGGCCTCAGCCCCCACGCGCCCACCCACCAGGCGGCTCCACTCCTCCGGGCCAGGGCGCTGGAACTTGCTGAAGTTGTCCACCTGGGTGACATCGCCACAGGCCCCCTGGAGGAAGACCACTGGCACGCGGGTGTGCAGGGCGCCCTGGATGGTCTGCTCCAGGTCATAGATCCAGTTTGCGGAAATACCGCCAGGATTGGTGGTGGCGTGGCAGGAGAAGTTGACCATCACACCCAGGAGATTGCCCGTCATGTCCCAGGCGGCCACTACACCCACATCGGGGTCGATGGGGCCGGCATAGTCCACGTTGTCGGGATTGCCTACGCCCGGGTGGCTCCAGGCCTCGCCGTTTTTCATTTTGACGCGACGGTTGAAGGCGACCTTGTCCTCCGTCCCGACGCCGAATCCAAGCTGGGCGGGCACCTTGTTTTTGTCGGCCCAGACGACGCCATCGACGATGGCTTTGATGACGGTCTGTAGGTAGCCGGGGTCCGCGCAAGAGGACTCTTCATAGGCGAGCTTTTTGACCAGATCGCTGGCGAAGTCGAGTTCACCCGGCTGGATCATGCCGACTGGGCCGGAGGAGTGGGAGTGTGAGGCTCCGATCATGACGGCATCGCCGGGAATGCCGCACTTTTTGGTGATCTGCTCACGTGCTGCCAGAACCACGCTGCGGGGGACAATGAGGGCGTCCAGACCGACGAGGGCGACGCGCTTGGTGCCATCGTCAAAGACGCCGACGCGCACCTTGCAGGGATCATGAAACGTGGTGTGGAAGGACTTGCCGTAGCCACCGGGCTGCTCCATGCCGATGGCCGGGGTGATGTCCCGCTCGGCGAAGCCGGCTTTGATGTTGGAGGAGGCCTCTGGCGTCTTCACGCCTGCGGGGGATGCGGGCGCTGCCGCGGAGGCGTTCCAGAGCAACGCGCAGGTGGACAGGCCGGCGGCGAGCGTCAGGCAAAGAGCATGGAGTGGCTTCATGGAGTCGCTTACGGCACGGCAAGGGGCGAATATTCCAAGATGAGGACAATATGCGGGGTTGTGGTGACATTTGCGCGGACCATGAGGGGCAATAGGGTGGGCAGGACGATGACGGGCATGGTACACTGGTTTCATGAACCGGATGTTGCTCTGCCCGCCGGACTACTATGGGGTGCGTTACTCCATCAACCCCTGGATGGACCCGGCCCAGGGAGTGGACCACGCACTGGCCGTGAGGCAGTGGCTGGCGCTGAAGTCGAAACTGGAGGAGCTGGGGTGTGGCGTGGATGTGATGCTGCCTCAGCCCGAGTGGCCGGATCTCGTTTTCACGGCCAACGCGGCCCTGATTCAGCGGCAGCGCTGCATACTCAGTCAATTCAAACACCCGGAGCGTCAGGGAGAGACCCGCTGGTACCGTCAGAGACTGGGCAGGGATGGCTATGAGATGACGCTGTTGGACGGTGATTTCTGTTTTGAAGGGGAGGGCGACGCGCTGTTCTGTGGCGAGCGGCTCTATTGCGGGCATGGATTCCGCACGGAACCCGCAGCAGTGGAAGCGCTGGAGAAGGTGCTCGGGATCGAGGTTGCGGGGGTGCGTCTGGTGAACCCTCACTTCTACCACCTGGACACCTGCTTCTGCCCGCTGGCGGATGGCCTGGCCCTGTGGTACCCCGATGCCTTCGATCGCGCAGGCCAGGAACGGGTGAGGCGGGAAATTCCCCATCTCATGGAGGTGTCAGTGGAGGAGGCCGGCAGGTTCGCCTGCAACAGCATTGTGTTGGGCCGGGACCTGTTGATGCCAGAAGGGTGCCCGGAGGTGTCCCGGCTGCTGACCCGGTGCGGATACAGGGTCCATCCTCTACCCATGAGTGAGTTCCTCAAGGCTGGGGGCGCGTGCAAATGTCTGGTGCTGATCCTGGAGCGACGGGGAGGGTGAATTGACCTCGCCAGTCTGGTGCAATCATGGTATGCTGATGGTCAGTCAAAGCTGTAGTGTGCCCTGCTCATGGCGTGCACCAAGAGCACGCCGTGTGGTGCCGTGACTTGAAGGAGTTGCTGGTTCCCGCCCAACGCCGGCTGCCAGCGTTCGCCATTGCTGACTGACCCTGTGGCAGGCTGGGCCGGAGACTGGGAAATGTCGAGAGATGAAAGGAGGTGCGTATGATTGCGAAAACGCTCAAAGCGTTCCTCGACCAGAGGAACATCAAGTATGTGGTCGTCGCGCATTCGCCTGCCTACACCGCCCAGGAGATAGCCGCCTCTGTGCATGTGCCGGGGCAGTTTCTCGCGAAGACGGTGATGGTGGTCATTGACGGGGCACTGGCCATGGCGGTGCTGCCTGCCAACCAGCGGGTGCTCATAGAAGACTTGCGTGATATCACGGAGACGGATGATGTGCGTCTGGCCCACGAAAGCGAATTCCGGGATGCCTTTCCGGATTGCGAGTCGGGGGCGATGCCGCCGTTTGGCAACCTGTATGACATGTCTGTGTATGTCTCGCCAGCGATGGCGGAACGTCACGAGATGGTCTTCAGCGCCGGGTCCCATCATGAGGTGATCAAGATGGCATGGCGTGACTATGAACGACTGGTGAAACCACACATCGTGAACTTCACGATGTAGGTGCGGGTCTGCCAGTCCCGGCCGTCCTGAATCGTTCGGGCGGCCGGTTGAAAGCAAGGGCTCAAGTCGCAGGCATCATCTTCCGCGGATCCACGGCGGCGATGATGGCGCTGACGGATTTCTGATTGAACCCCTTGAAGCCGCCTTTGCGCTGGAGGTTCTCCAGGTGACTGCCGATGGCGCCTTCTGCGAGAAAGCGCTTGGCCTGCTCGGCGTCGATGGACCCGGCCTCCACCAGGGCGTGGACGCGTTCCGCCCGGACCTGCCAGCGTTCACCCTCGGTGAAGGCCTGCTTGAGGAAGGGGAGGTCGGAGAAAGGCTTCATGGTGTTGATGCCTTCGCCGGCCAACTGGTCGCGCAGGAGCGCGTGATCAAAGCGGCACTCCAGGTGGTGCATTCCGGATTCAAGGAAACTTTCACCATGAAGCCCGGTCCAGAGTCCGATGGTGCCCAGCTTAGGCTGGGGTGGCAGAGGCTGGCGGGAAAAGTCGATCTCCGTGTCCTCGGGCAGCAGGTCCACATCGCAGAAGGAGACGATGCCCTCCACCGGCTGTTCTAGAATCTGCGCGCCCCAGCCTGCCTGGTCACCGGCGTAGTAGCGCTCGCGCCGCTCAAAGCCAAGCTTCTCCATCACGCGCATCAGGTTCACAAACTGGGTTCGTGAACTGCGGAAGGTGTGATGATCGTGATTGGCCCATCCCAGTCCGAGACGATCCTGCCGGGCTTTCTGCACCTGTGCGGCCCGGTTGCGCCGCTGCCAGAACTCTCTTTCGCCAGCAAAGACCAGATGGCAGGCCAGATCTCTACCCACCATGGCGATGATCTCATCCAGCAGGGCAAAGGTGAGTTGGTAGCCATCGTCAGCGCTGGCGAAGCGACGCTGGCGGATCTTCCACAACTCCATGGCCTGAAGCAGATGGCCGGTCATGCCATCGGCGCGATGGGCCTCAGGCAGAAATCCGCGATACCCCCGCCGCTCCACGGCATAGAAGCAGGTGCCGTGCTCATCTGAGATGAGGGCGCGGCGAAACTTGCTGAGCGGCGGGCCCTCTATCTCCCGGGAAATCTCATGCACAGCCATGAAGTCCGCGAGGCTCTCAGCATGAATGGCGAGGGCATTGGGGTAGCGGTCGTGGCCCTCCTCCAGGATGATGCGGGGCAACATGGCCTCCGGGTGATGCCAGGCAGCGTGCTCTGGAGGCGTCTCGGCGGTGATGTCTGGAACAAAACCAAGCGTGGTGAGGACCGGGCCATGGTTCTCGGAAAGTACAATGTAGTCCACCCAGTCCAGCAGCAGAGTTCCGGTCTCCGCGCTCATGCGGTCTGCAAGGGTGCGGGCGAAAGCATTTCGAGTGAGAAAGAGCTCGATCTGGGCGAGCAAGAAGTCTTCGGCCTCCTGGCACACGGGCCAGTCAAAGCGATTTTCGCGGTTGGGGGGCAGCGCGCTCATGGTTCAAGATCCTCCGAAGTGGATGCCCTGGGCGAGGGGCAGGGTGGTGCCGTAGTTCAGGGTGTTGGTCTGGCGGCGCATGTAGTTCTTCCAGGCATCGCTGCCGCTCTCCCGGCCGCCGCCGGTGTCCTTTTCCCCGCCGAAGGCACCGCCGATTTCCGCCCCGCTGGTGCCGGTATTGACGTTGGCCAGGCCACAGTCGCTGCCAGCAGGGCTGATGAAGGTCTCCGCTTCCAGGAAATCACGGGTGAAGACGGCGGAGCTCAGGCCCTGGGGCACGTCATTCTGCCAGGCGATGGCCTCGGCAAAGTGGCGGTAGGGGATGAGATACAGCAGGGGGCCGAAGGTCTCTGTGCGGAGGAGGGGAAGATCCTGGTCGCACTCCATGAGACAGGGGGTGACGTAGCAGCCGCCGGGCTGATCCAGAGGTCGGCCGCCATGGATCACTTTGCCGCCCTGATGTTTGGCCTGCTGGACGGCATCCAGATAGTGTAGGGCCGCATCCCGACTGACCATGGGGCCCATTACGGTGCTGCGGTCGAGCGGGCTACCGATGCGCAGTGAGCTGTACGCGTCCCGCAACTGGCTGCGGAAGGCGTTGAAGATGCTCTCATGCACAAAGACGCGGCGGGTCGAGGTGCAACGCTGGCCGGCCGTGCCGACGGCTCCAAACACGACCGCGCGCAGGGCGAGTGCCAGACTGGCGGATGGGGTGACGATGACGGCGTTGTTTCCTCCCAACTCCAGCAACGTGCGCCCCAGCCGGGCCTGCACGGTGCGGGCGAGACGGCGACCCATGGCGCACGACCCGGTGGCGGAGATGAGGGGGAGGCGCCGGTCTCTGGCCATGCACCGCCCGATGGGGCGTGCGGTGCCACATACCAGGGTGAAGAGCGCGGGAGACACGCCAGTCTGCCGACAGGCCTGCTCCGCCAGCCGGGTGACGGCAATGGCGCACAGCGGGGTCAGGCTGGAGGGCTTCCACACCACAGCGTCCCCACAGACGCAGGCCAAGGCGGCATTCCATGCCCAGATAGCGACGGGGAAATTAAAGGCGGTGATGACGCCGATGGTTCCGAGTGGGTGCCACTGTTCCATGAGCCGATGTTGAGGCCGCTCGGAGGCAATGGTCAGGCCGTGGAGCTGGCGGGAGAGACCCACCGCGAAATCGCAGACGTCGATCATTTCCTGAACCTCGCCCTCGGCTTCGTCCAGGATCTTGCCCGTCTCCCATGCCACCAGACTGCCGAGCCGGGTCTTGTGCTCCCGGAGCAGCAGGCCGAAGCGTCGCACGAGTTCGCCACGCTGTGGTGCCGGGGTTATCCTCCATCTTAAGAAGGCCTCCTGGGCCCGCCCGACGGCGTCATCGTAGTTGGCGGCGGTACCTTCCCGCACGTGTCCGAGGAGCTCACCGTCCACAGGTGTGATCACGTCTTCCACCGGGCCCGCACCATGCCAGGCGCCATCGAACACCCCGGCATTCATCTTCCCTAGACCCAGGGCTGTCATGGCGGCATGCATGGATCTGCGGGCAGAGGATCAAACGAGCATGCTCGAC
>NZ_BATR01000091.1 GCF_000739655.1 Verrucomicrobium sp. BvORR106
CTGCCGCCATGGGCCTACCGCTCCGCGGTAGAATTTCCAACCCAATCCACCATGGGTAGTCCTCGCTCCACTCGGCCGACCCATGGCTATGCATGGGCGAACCCTCCGGGTTCATGAGCAAGCTCCCAAAAACGTGTCCTCCACTTATATGGGTGCCCCGCAACGATGAAGCTCGGGGACCGCACGCATCCTGCGTGCTGTTCGCGGCATCTTGCCGCGAACGTCAGGGGCTGATCAGGGGACATCGCCCGCGCACCTGCTACCGCGGAGTGGTAGGCCACTCGCATTGCAAACCCCTGACGTCATTCCCGCGACACACCCACGCAGACTCTGGCCGCCATGGGCCTACCGCTCCGCGGTAGAATTCCCAAACCTGCCCACCATGGGTAGTCTTCGCTCCGCCCGGCCGCCCCATGGCTACGGATGGGCGAACCCTCCGGGTTCATGAGCTAACTCGAAAGAGGCGAGCTGCCCCGCTGCCGCTTTCCGAAGTGTAATCTATGTTCTGACCGCGCCCCAAGCACCAAGCGCCAAAGCATCGCAGGCTGAAGCCTGTACTCCGTACAACTTCAAGCCCAACACCTTGACGCACTGACGCACTGGCTACTGACGCACTGACGCACCGGCTAACCTCTCCTCAATATCACGCGCCAGCGCCACCCTCAGGCGGAACAGCCTCGCCCGCAGCGTGGAGAGCCTGATCCCCAGCGCGGTCGCGTGATCCTTCAGGGGTGTCCTGGAGAAATACCGGGCCTGGAGCAGTTGCCGGTCCTCCGGGCTCAACTGGCTCATGCATGACGCCAGCGCTGCCATCTCCTCATCCATCTGCGGGGCCGGCTCCTCCCTCCAGTGCTGGTCAATGCGGTTCAGCAGCTCATCATCCAGCAGCGTCACCTTGGAGTTCGCCAGCCGGCGGCGTTGATTCAGCACCAGATAGCGTGCGATCTGAAAGGCCCAGGCCTTGAAGTTGGAGCCCGGGGTGAAGTCCGCCCGCTTCTGCCAGATCTTCAGCAGCGTCTCCTGCGCAATGTCATCGGCCCCCTCATAACCGGGCATCAGAGAGCGAACATAGAGCCGGATGCTCATGGCGTGCTCAGCCAGTTCTTCATCAAAGGAGCGATGCTTAAAGTCGAACCCGGCAGGCAGGTCCAGCAGCGCGGCACCCGCCCCGGTCGTGTCGTCCACCCCTTTCATAAGCGCGATAACGGGGCTGACGGTGCAGATTCATGGGGACGTGGGCAGGGTGGGAGCGGCGGGTGAGGAGGATGCATGACTGAGGGCGATTAAAACGGCCTCTGTTTGCGCTATTTTGTGGTCAAGCTGCCAAAAAATGTGATGATCCTGCCATGGGCGACCCAGCCTTACAGCAAGCATTCTTCGCCAGCATGGCCGATCCACAGGTCGTCCGACACCTCTTCGAGCACCTGCCGGAGGTCTTCTTTTTTGCCAAGGATCGCCAGAGCCGTCTCATGGCTGCCAGCAGCAACATGCTGGAGCGTCTGGGACTGAAGCGGGAGTCCGACATCGTCGGTCGGGTGGACGAGGACTTCTTCGACCCACAGACCGCCCAGACCTTCCGGGAGGATGACCAGATCGTCTTCACCAGCGGGAAGCCGCTCGTGAGCCGTCTGGAGATGTGGTACGACGAGCAGCGTCGCCCCGCCTGGTTCCTCACCACCAAGATGCCCGTGCAGGGCAAGGATGGCAGTGTGGTGGGTCTGGTGGGCATCACCCGGCCGGATGCCGGGACGCGATCCTCGGCAGCCACGGCTGAGGCTCGCAACATCCTCGCCTATCTGCAAAAACACACGGACCGCGTCCTGAGCACGGCCGAGGTGGCCCACGCCTGTGGCCTCTCTGAGCGCACCCTCTACCGCAGGGTTCAGGAATCACTGGGCGTGACTCCGTACGAGCTCATGATCCGCCTGCGGATTCAGAAGGCGGCGGAGGCCCTGGTGAAGACCCGCCTCCAGGTCATAGATGTCGCGCTGCGGCACGGGTTCTGCGACCAGAGCACCTTCACCCAGCATTTCCGCAAGCGCATGGGCATGACCCCGCTCCAGTTTAGGAAACAATATCAGGGCTAGGCCGTCGCCCTGTCCTGGGGTGAATTACAGTTTCTTGAAACGGCGGTGTAACTTTTTCACCGACCCGGCCAGAGTATGGGGCACACGGCGCTTCCATGAAGCCCACCGTCATTTCCACCCTACTCTCCATGAACTTCGAAAATCTGCTCGACCTCACCGCCCAGGAACTGGGCCTGGAATCCCTCTCTCCGGCGGACACCGGCGTGGCCGCCCTGCGGGTGGATGACCAGCTCACCGTGCTCCTGGAGAAATCCCCCTTCAACCACGAGACCGTCGCCGTGTACGCCAGCCTGGGGAGTGCTCCTGCCAGCGGGCGGGAGGCGTTTTTCGAGGTGCTGCTGGAGGCTCAGCTCTTCGACAGCGAGATCGCCCCAGGCACGTCCTTCGGCCTGTTGCGCGAGACGGGCGAGGTGTTCCTCAATCGCAGCTACGCGCTCGCCAATGCCTCCGCAGAGGAGTTTGTGGAAGTGCTGAACCAGTTTGTGAACTGGGCCGTGCACTGGAAGACGCGTCTGGCCGGTGGGGTGGCGGAGACTGCCGGATCCCCTGGAGCGGCTGAGACCGAGCCGGAGCCCGCCATGGCAAACTTCGTCCGCATCTGAACCGTCGGCCCCGGCATCTCCGGTCCTGTCCTCGCTTCCACTCCAACTTAGACCTCATTTCCATGAACCGCACCACTTCCGTCGGCAATCTCAACCTTCCACTCGCTCCTCCGCCCCAGCAGGATGGGGGACAGGTGGAGGTCATTCACCCGTCCATCGCCGCGAAGGTAAAACGGGAAGCCCTGGGAAAGGAGTCCATGACGCCGCTGCGTGAACGCGGCATAGAGCCGGATCAGACCATCAGCCGGGCGGGCATCAAGGCCCTGCTCAAGAAGACGCCGGAGGAGATGTCGAGCCGCCGACTGTCCAACTTCCTCAGCATTTTCCCCGGGAAACTGGGGCGCTCGGAATGGTCGGGCAGCAGCCATCTGCAGGATATCAAGAAACTTGCCGACAAGTATCAGGAGCTGCCCTCGCATGCCCTCCATGAGAAGATGGAGGTGCTGGAGCAACTCACCACCGCCCTGGACAACTACGGCAGTCAGGCGACCAAGGCACGTCTTGGAGACCGCATTGCGGGCCTGAAGGAGTTTGTGCGCGGGGAGATGCTCAATCTGAAGGCTCAGCAGCATGACCCTGGTTTGCAGGATCTGGGGCCGGGCCTCTATGGCCCCCGGGGCCTTCTTTCTGACATCTATGAGCCCTTCCTGCTCGCCGTGGAAGTGGGCGACCAGGAAGCCCTCAACGGGATCGTGTCGGACATGACCAACCGGATCGTGGTCGTGCTGCAGGAACAAGGTGTGGATGGAGAGAAATTTGCCGCGAGCTCCGGCGCCAGACTCAAGGAGCAACTTCTCAACGTGATCTTTGCCTCGCAGCCCCGGTCTGGCGAGGTGATGAACGGGGGTGATCACACCTGGGACATGGTGGAGAAGGCCATGGACCAGCTTTACTCGGGCGTGGCGAATGGAT
>NZ_BATR01000090.1 GCF_000739655.1 Verrucomicrobium sp. BvORR106
TGATTCATTGCTATGACATCAAGAGTTAAAAGTTAAGAGTTAAGAGTGAAAATGGGGGAGGGCGCGGGGTGGGTTCATGGACGGCCTGTTCCCCGTGTGACCTCTCGAACCATGAAAACACCGCGTTTCCTCGGCTCCCTGGCCGCCAGCCTCGTGCTGGCGGGTTCCCTGCTTCCGCTGGTTCAGGTACAGGTTCACGGGGCCAACTGGCCCTCCTGGCGGGGGCCCAATGGTGATGGGGTCACGGAGGAGACCGGCCTGCCCACCACCTGGAGCGCCACCTCCGCCAATGTGAAGTGGAAGGTGCCCCTCCCGGACCGGGGCAACTCCACTCCCGTGGTCTGGGGGGACAAGGTCTTCCTCACCCAGGCTGCCCCCGGCAACCGTCGCGAGCTCATGTGCCTGGACCGCAAGACGGGCAAGGTGCTCTGGCAGCAGGGCGTGACCTTCAACGAACCCGAGACCACCCACGCCACCAATCCCTACTGCTCCGCCTCACCCGCCACCGATGGCGAGCGGATCGTGGTGTCCTTCGGCTCCGCCGGGCTCTATGCCTACGACTTCGCCGGGAAGGAGCTCTGGCACCGCACGGATCTCGGGAAACAACATCACATCTGGGGCAATGCCGCCTCACCCGTGCTGGCCGGTGACCGGGTATTCTTGAACTTCGGCCCCGGGGAGAACACCGCCCTGCTCTGCGTGGACAAGAAGACCGGCAAAACCCTCTGGGAGCACAAGGAACCCGGCGGCGCTTCGGGCGAGGAGGGGAACAAAACCTGGCTCGGCTCCTGGAGCGATCCACTGCTGCGGAAGGTCGGCAGCCGCTACGAGCTCATCATGACCTACCCGGGGCGCGCCTGCGCGTTCGACCCCATGACGGGCAAGGAGCTCTGGACCTGCGCCGGGCTGAACCCCCTGGTGTACAATTCTCCCCTCTATGCCGATGGCATCGTGGTTGGCATGGGCGGCTTTGGCGGCATGGCCCTCGCCGTGAGGGCCGGCGGCAGTGGCGATGTGACCGCCACCCACCGCCTCTGGCACCTGCCCAAGGTCAGCCAGCGCATCGGCAGCGGTGTCCTCTACGAAGGGCGGCACTACATTCTTAGCGATGGCGGTATCGCCGAGTGCCGCGACCTCAAGACCGGCGAGATGGTCTGGAGCGAGCGCCTCAAAGGCCCCGGCCCCAGCGGGCAAAACTGGTCCTCCCTCGTCCGCAGCGGCGATCTCCTCTACGCCGTGAACCAGGGCGGTGACACCTTCATCTTCAAAGCAGGTCCCAAGTTTGAACTTGTTTCAACGAACTCCCTCGGCGAGCGCGTCATCGCCTCCATCGCCGTGTCAGACGGGGAGCTGTTTATTCGCGGGTACAAAAACCTTTGGTGTATAGGCCGGGAGTGATTGGAGGTGGGGGTGCGGTCAGTGGCTTCGGAGCCCAGTGCGTCAGTGGGCAGTGCGTCAGTGGTCAAGGTGTTTGACGATCAATCTAGACGAAGACGCCCATCACCTTGCGGAAGCTGGATGCTGTTCGTAGTACAAACTTTAGTTTGCTCAGGACGTGGTGAGCATCTCCTGACCGCCTAAATGCGGAGCTCCAACCCTGGTGCGGATCTACAACAAAGTGAGGTGTCCTCTCCCGCTGCTCAAGTTTCAGGAAACCTAGAACAGGGCATTTTCACTTCCAAGCTGTCCGCTGCATTCGCACCGTGGTTGGAGTTCCGCCTTTAGGCGGTGAAGCTGAAGTTCCATTTGCCGTCACCGGAACAATGTGCGGTCGCATCGGTTTACGCCTGCCCGCCAACCTGAAGCTCGCAACCGACCGCCTGAGGCAAACTGAAGTTTGAACTACGAACATAACCCCAGTCTCCGACCGTGCCGCGCCCAAGCACTACGCACTACGCACCAACCACCTTCCCCGCCCTAAACGCCCCGGGCGGCAACCCGGTCATCCTGCGGAAATGCCGGGTGAACGCGCTCTGATCGCAAAACCCCGTGGCCACGGCGATGTCCGTGAGGCTGTCATCCGTCTGCGCCAGCAGGTGCAGGGCTTCATCCAGACGGATCTTCATGATGAGCTGCCGCGGGGTGATGTGAAACAACCTTTCCACGAGCTGGCCAAAGTGGTGCGCCGTCAGCCCGCTGAACTCCGCCAGCTCCTCCACGGAGGGCGGATTCGCCAGATGGGCCTGCACATGATCCAGCACCGCCGCGAGTTCCGGGAAACCACGGGCGGCTTCGCCCTTGGCATGCGTCTCCACATCCCGGGACACACCCATCACACCCGCGGGTTGCCCGGTCTTGGGAGTGGTCAGAGGGTACTTGTTGGTCAGACACCAGCCCCGGCGACCGCTGGGGTACAGGTGCAGCTCCAGTTGATCCAGCAGCGGCTTGCCCGTCTGCATCACCCGCTCATCCTGCTTCTCATATCGCGAGGCCAGCGCAGAGGGAAAGAGTTCGCCCGGACGCCTTCCCAGCAGCGCCGCCTTGTGCGCAAACCCGCAGCGCTCCACCAGCGTCCGGTTCACGCACCGGTAGCGGCCCTGGGGATCCTTGATGAAGAAGACCAGGTTGGGCAGATCGTCAAAGAGCCGCTCCAGCGGCAGCGCCACCGCTTCATTCACCGCCCCCACACCCGCCAGGGCGGCCAGGAAGTTGGGTGGGGTGGGGTCGTTGGACATGAGCACATGGTAGCGGCGGACCCGCCGTGGACAAGCAGGATGAGAGGCCTTCGCTCCGGGGGAGACGTCTCCCCAAAACATTTCCAATATTCGGCTTTGTTGCTGGGGCGGACCTGGGCACACTGCGATCGTTCCCTTCCCAGCAGACTTCTCAGGATTTGCATGTCCCCCTCTGTTTTTCAACCTCCCGCCGGATTCCCCGTCACGGTCAGCATGCTGCCACCTCTTGACCGTTTTGTGGCAGAGTTGAGAGACATCTGGGACAGCCACCGGTTGACCAATGCGGGGCCGAAGGTGCAGGATTTTGAAGCGGCCCTCCGTGACCAGTTGGGCACCCCCCATTGTTTGACCTTTTGCAACGGCGGGGCGGCCCTCCTGGCGGGGATCGCGGCGCTGAAGCTGGAGGGGGAGGTGGTGACCACGCCTTTCACGTTTCCCGGCACCACGCACTGTCTGGCGCTCAACCGTCTGACGCCCGTCTTTGCGGATGTGGATCCCGTCACGTACAATCTGGACCCTGCGGCGATTGAGGCGGCCATCACGCCGCGCACCTCGGCCATTCTCGCGGTGCATGTCTTTGGGCAGCCCTGCGATGTGGAGGCCATCGAGGACATCGCGCGCCGTCGCGGGGTGAAGGTGATCTATGACGGAGCGCATGCGTTCGGCGTCCGGGTGCGAGGAAGAAGCATCGCGGACTTCGGGGATGTGCAGATGTTCAGCTTCAATGCCACCAAGCTCCTGACCACCGGGGAGGGGGGCTGCCTTGTGTACAAGGATGCCGCGCTGGAAAATGATCTGCGGCGTCTCCGACGCTGGGGCATGCTGGAGGAGGGGGATGTGACCATGCCCGGGGCCAACGGTATGCTCTCGGAAATCCATGCCGCGCTCGGCATCTGCAACCTGGAGCAGCTCGAAGAGGAAAGACGGCTGCGGAAAGAGGTGGTCGCGGCCTACCGGGAGCACCTGGCCGGGTTGCAAGGTGTGGAGCTTCCCTTTGAGGCGCTGGAGATTGAGCCGGCGCTCGCGTACTTTGTCATCCGCATCACGCCCGAGTTTGGGTGCAGCCGGGATGCCGTGTTGCAACGGCTGCGGGACCAGGGCGTGATGGCGCGGCGGTACTTTTACCCCCTGTGCAGCCGTCTGCCATGCTACGCCCACCTGCCCGGGGCGGAACCAGGGGCCACCCCGCAGGCTGCCCGGATTGCGGAGGAGGTTATGTCCTTGCCGCTGTATGGAGGTCTGGGAAGGGCGGGGGTGGAACAGGTGTGCCAGATCATCGCAACCGCACAAGCTGACCGATGATGCCGCGAGTCTCTGTCATCATCCCAAGCTACAATCACGAGGCCTTCGTGGCAGAGAGCGTGCAGAGCGTGCTGGATCAGACCGGGGTGGAAGTGGAGGTCGTCGTGTGTGACGACGCGTCCACCGACTGCTCGGTGTCGATCCTGCGGGGCATCCGCGATCCACGGTTGAAGCTGTTGGTTCACCCCCACAACCTTGGGGCCTCTACAGCAGCCCGGCATGCCCTGGCGGTGGCCACCGGGGACTACGTGGCCCGGCTGGGCTCTGATGACGTGTGCCTGCCCGGCCGGCTGGCGTTGCAGGCGGCCTATCTGCAGGCGCATCCGGAAGTGGGCAGTGTGCTCGGCCAGCCGGAGTTCATTGACGACCAGAGCCATCCCATCGCGCCGCCTCCGCTTTTTGACGGGCTGTTTGCGATGGAAAACCGCCGCCGGGAAGCGTGGCTGCAGCGGTTCTTCGTGCATGGGAACTGCTTCTGCATGCCCACCTCCATGTTCCGCCGGGCCGAGGCTGCCCACGTGGATCCACCGCGGGACACCTTCCGTCATCTGCCGGACTTCGAGTACTGGGTGCGCTATTGCCTGAAGGCGGAGGTGCACATCCTGCCTGACAAAGTGACGGGATTCCGTCTGCGGACGGACAATGGCAACCTCTCCGCGCCCGGCCCGGAAAAGGAGGCGGAGAAGGTGATGGAGGAGCTGGCGGTGCTTCGACATTTCATCGAACCCGAAGGGCTCGTGGCCATGGAGCTGCCTCCGGGTGCGGCCGGGAGGCTGGAGCTGGTGGAGCGGGCGATGGCGACGGGTCGGCCGGCGCATCGTCTCTTTGCCCTGCTCACCGCAGTGGAGACAGACTTCACCGGCGAGAACGAGACCACAAGGCAGGAGCTCGTGCTGCGGGCCAATGCGCTGCTGCGGGGCAGTGACGCGCTGGAGATGCTGGAGCGCGCACGGTTGAAGGCCGGCAATGCGGCCCTGCGCCGCTCACGGGACAAGGGGCGGGAAAAACAGGCCCGGCTGGAGAAGGAACTGGCCAGATGGCGCAGCTCCTGGGCGGGCCGGCTGCTGGGCAGGTGGATGCGTCCCCACGGGAACAAGGAGTCAACAAACAGGGAGGGGCAGCCGTGAAGATTCTCCTGCTTGGGGCCGCCCGCCACCAGGTGCCCGCGATTGAAGCCGCCCTGCGTGAAGGGTGGGAGGTCTTCACCGCGGACAATGTTCCCGCGAACCCGGGCCACCGGCTGGCGACCCGGAGCTTTGACGTCAGCGCCGCAGATCCGGATGCCGTCACGCGACTGGCGGAGGAGCTTGGGGTGGATGGGGTGCTCGGCTGTGCCTCGGAGGTGTGCGCCCGCACGGCTGCGCAGGTGGCGGCGCGACTCGGGTTGCCGGGTTCACCTCCAGAGGCAGTCGAGACTCTTTCCTTCAAGGATGCCTTCCGGAAGTGCACGCAGTCGGCGGGTTTGCAAACGCTTGCCTGGAGGTGCTGGGGTCGGGACGAGGCAGAAATGGCGGAGGCCTGGGCGGGCCGGATATCAGCGGGGGTGGTGGTGAAGCCGGTGGACAGCAGCGGGGGGCGTGGGGTCACGGTTCAACCCGATCACTTTCGCGATGCCTTTGAGCGGGCCATGGCGGCCTCACGAGTGGGGCGCGTGGTGGTGGAGGAACGGGTAGTGCCGGTGGGCGGTCAGTTCGGGGGTGATGGGTGGATGGAGCAGGGCCGCTTGAAGTTTTTGCACTGCTTTGACAATGCCACGCTGCCGCCTCCGGATAATGGGGCTGCCATCCAGGAGACCTTTCCCTGCGGGCACGATGCGGGGTCGTTGGAGGTTATGAGGACCCATCTGGAAGCGTTGATGAAGGCGTGCGGTTACACCCGGGGGCCTTTCAATTTTGACGGTTGTTTCCTGAAGGACGGCCGTCCGTTTGTGTTTGAGATCGGCCCGCGCAACGGGGGCAACTTCATCCCCCACCAGATTCAGCAGCAGACGGGCGTGGATCTGACCACCGCGGCGGTCCGGTCGGCGGTGGACCTGGAGTTTGAGTTGGCAGTGCCTGTGCCTGGGCGGGGTGAGGGCGGGGAGCCACGTTTCCATGCGACCTGGGTGGTGCATGCCCGCCAGACCGGCATCTTGAGGGAGGTCAAGCTGGCGCAAGAGCTGGCCCCGTATGTCCAGGAGTTGATTCCCTATGTCTCCCCCGGAGCGCCCGTGCGTCCCTTTGCCATGTCTGGCGATGCGCTGGGCATGCTTTTACTTCAGTTTCCCAATCGCGCAGAAATGCACGGGGTGATGGCGCGGATGCCCGCCTTGTGCCAGATACATCTAGAACCTACCCCCTCTCATGAGCCATGAGTGAACTCCTCGCAGACTCCCTGGCGCATGCGACTCTGGATGGCACCTGGATGGGGAAGCCTGCCAGCGCCACGTTTGCCGCGCTGGATGCCACGCTGGAACTGCACGGCTACGCCTTTGCCTGCGCGATGGGCATGTGGGGCATGGACGGGTATGATGCCGAAGCCTATGCCGCCGCCTGCCAGCCGTATGCGCGGCTGGTGCCGGTGGCGGGATTCAAGCCGGAGCGCTCGCAGACCTTGCGTGGGGAGCTCACGCGGCTGAGGGAGCTGGGCTACCGGGGCATCAAGCTGCACCCGCGCTTCTCCAGGCTGGATATTGCAGACCCCTTGATTGGGAAGACGATGGAGATCGCCGGGCAGCTTGGCCTGGTGGTCTTCTGGTGCACGTTGCTGCATACCACGATCGACGAGTGGCAGGAGGCCGATCCGCTTTTGACGCTCGTCCGGCAGTTGAAGGCCGCGCCCTCGGCCCGGGTGATCCTGCTGCACGGCGGGGATGTGGATCTCATGCGGTACATGCAACTGGTGCGGTTCAATGACCGGCTGCTGCTGGATCTCTCCCACACGATTGCCAAGTATCCCGGGAGTTCGCTGGAGTTGGATATTCAGTATCTCTTCCGGCACTTTGACCAGCGCCTGTGTCTGGGGACTGACTGGCCGCAGTTTTCCCATGCACAACTCCGGGGGCTCTATGAGCGCTTCTCGGAGGGGTTGGAGGAAGGGAAGCGCGTGAATATCGCGCATGGGAATCTGGCACGCTTCTTGGGCGTAGGGTAAGTGACACAGGCGTCCCGCCTGTGGGTGCTACCGGCATCTTGCCGGTTGGTTTGGTGGTGATTGGGGTTCGAGGTAATGGAGGAGAAATTGGGGTGAACTGAGCCGACCAAAGTCGGTACTCCAATCCTGCTGGCGGAATGGAGGGGGGAAGTTCCGCTCTTAGGCGGTGAAGCTGGTGTCTCCCGCGAAGTGGGTCAGTGTTGGAGTACCGACTTTAGTCGGCCGTAGCTTTGCTCTGCGCCAAGGGAAGCAGTTTCAGCATCGAACCCAAGCCGATCCCCCGGCTCATGTCTTCCAGTCTTCTGTCTCCCCTTACCGATCCGGAGACAACATCTCGAACCCGTCAAACCCGGCGGGCTCCCGATCCACGAGGCGACCTACCACCTCACCCGTGACCGGTGCCAGGCTCAAGCCCATCATGCCATGGCCGGTGGCGATGACGAGGTTGTCTGCAGCCTGGGTGCGGCCGAGATAGGGGAGGCCATCCGGCGGGCAGGGGCGGAAGCCGTACCAGGGGGCCACGCCTTCGAAGTGTTCGCGGCGGAACCTGGGGTAGTACTGGGGCACGGCTTTCAGGATGCCCTCGATGCGGCGGCGGGCCACGGTTTCATTCATGCCGGCGATCTCCATGGTGCCGCCGATGCGCAGGCTGCTGCCCATGGGGGTGGCGGCGACGCGGGCCTCGGTGAAGATGGCGCAGATCTGCGGCAGTTCCACGGGGGCGGGAAGGGTGAGGCTGTAGCCCTTGCCCGCCTGCATGGAGAGGCGCAGGCCGAGGTCGTGCACAAGTCCTGGCGACCAGGCGCCGCTGGCGAGCACGAACTCGTCCCCGGCGATCTCGTCGCCGGTGGAGGTGAGGGCCGCGACCACCCGCTTGCCTGATTTCCTGAAACCCGTCACTTCCACTTCATCCAGCACCTCGCCTCCCGCTGCCCGGATCAGTCTCAGCAGCGTGTTCACATACCGGTCCGGCTGGAGGTGGCAGTCTTGCGGAAAATACACGCTGCCGGCAATGTCCATGGTCACGGCGGGGTCCAGCTCGGCCGTGGCTCGGGCGTCCAGGATTTCGGCAGGGATACCCAGTGCGCGTGCTTTCTTCGCCGTCTGTGCCTCCTCGTCCAGACCGTGTTGCGTCTTGCAGAGCATCAGCAGGCCCTTTTTCACCAATCCAAATTCCTCTTTCTCCGCCAGGTCCGCATACAGCTTGCGGCTCGCGAGGCTCAGATCCCGCAGCAGCGGGGCACTACGCTCCACATGCGCTTTCGTGCTGGCCCGCCAGAACTTCAGACCCCAGGTGATCAGATCCCAGTCCAGACGTGGTTTGATGTAAAACGGCGACTCCGGGCTCAGCATCCACTTTAGCCCCATGGCCACCATGCCGGGTGCGGCCAGCGGGACAAAGTGGCTGGGCACCACCATCCCCGCATTCCCCAGGGAGGCCCCGCGACGCTGCGGATCCCGCTCGATCACCGTCACCCGGTGGCCGCGCTTCAGGCAGGCCAGAGCGGAGCTCAGGCCGATGACGCCGCCGCCGAGGATGACAATATGCCGTGACATGGGAGGGGGAGGGAAGAGGGGGAAGGGATAAGGGAAGAGGGAAGAGGGAATAACTAACTGATTCCCGAGGTCCACTTGCGGAATGGTTTGGCCAGCATCAGCAGCACCAAGGCACCGAGGCCGGAGGTGATGGCCACCTGCAGGAACACTCGTGGCATGGCATCGGGGGACTCGTGGTCTGTCGCTGCACCCGCGAGCAGTCCGGCCAGAAGATTGCCCGTGGCCGAGGAAAGGAACCAGATACCCATGCACTGCGTGGTGAGACGGCTGGGGGCCAGCTTGGTGACGAAGCTCAATCCCACCGGGCTCAGGGTCAGCTCCCCCCAGGTAAGCAGGAGATATGTGCCCAGCAGCCAGACGGGCAGCACCTTCCCCTGGGCCAGCGCCAGCTTGGCGGCAAATTGCAACACCACAAAGCCCAGCGCCAGCAGGAGCAGCGCTGAGGCAAACTTGGCTGCCACCGAGGGGAACCATCCGCGACAGGCCAGGGCCAGCCACAGCCAGGAAAATGCCGGGGCAAAGAGGATGACGAAAACGGGATTGATGGACTGGAACCAGCCCGTGGGGATCTCACTGCCAAACATCTGCCGGTCCGTGAAGCGCTCTGCAAAGAGGTTCATGGAAGAACCCGCCTGCTCAAACCCGGACCAGAACAGGGCGGAGGCGACAAAGAGGATGGCCAGCACACCGAGGCGCTTTTTCTCCTCCCCAGTGAGCCCGCCAAAGGCAAAAGCCCAGCCAAACCAGAGCACCGCCATGCCGACCAGCACCAGGCTGGTGTACTTGGCCACCAGCAGGGGATTGATGACCAGCACGCCGCTCAGCGCCAGCCCGGCCACCAGGATCACCACCCCAATCGCCGCTCCCACCGCGGTCCAGTGTCGTCTCGGTGTAGAGCTGGGATGAGCCGGTCGCACGCCTGCATCGCCCATGTGGTGCTGGGTCAGCGCATACTGGATCACCCCGGCGATCATGCCCACACCAGCGGCACCGAACCCCCAGTGCCAGTCCCATTTCTCCCCCAGCCAGCCGCAGATCATGGGACCGAGGAAACCACCCACATTCACTCCCATGTAGAAGAGCGTGAATCCCGCGTCTCGCCGCGCGCCACCTTCAGGGTAGAGCTGGCCCACTAGCGAGCTCGCACAGGGCTTGAGCAAGGCGGTGCCCATCACCACCAGCAGCAGCCCGGTGAAAAAGGTCGTGTTCCCCGGTATCGCTAGGCTCAGGTGGCCCATCGCAATGATGATGCCGCCGTACAGCACCGCCTGCCGCGGAGAGATCAACCGGTCCGCCACCCAGCCACCGGGCAGCGCCACCAGATACACCCCACAAACATAAAGTCCGTAGATCGCCGCCGCCATCTTGTCCGGCAACCCCATGCCTCCCTCCACAGGCAGCGCCGTCATGTAAAGGATCAGCAGCGCCCGCATCCCGTAGTAGCTCATGCGCTCCCACATTTCCGTGAAGAAGAGCGTGTAGATGCCGCGGGGGTGGCGGAGCGAAGCGGAGCTGGCGGGTGGCGTGGCTGTCATGGGTGCGGCGGTCTGTGAGTGCCAGTGGGCAGTTGTCAGTGGTCAAGGTGTCGCAACTGGCGTCCTGAGTGGGGCTGGCTTCGGCTTCCTGATGCTTGAAGTTTGAAGTTTGAAGTTTGTCGCGGCCCAGTGCCTCAGGTTCATGACTGCCACAGCAGGCTTGGGACCGAATTGATGCTCCATTCCTAATTCCTCATTCAGCATTCCTAATTTTTCCCCGCTCCCAGCCAGCGTGCAAAAAACTCCGCCCTCCTCCGGCTCGCATACGGTGTTTCTGCCGCGCCATGTCCGGTGTTGGTCATGATGAGCAGCTCGTAGTCCTTGTCCGCCCGTTGCAGGGCGTTTGCCACCTGCAGGGTGGAGGCCGGGTCCACGTTCTTGTCCAGCTCACCCACCACCAGCATGAGGTGCCCCTGCAGCTTGCCGGCGTCTTCCACATTGGAGTTGAGTTTGTAGCTGTCATCCATCGGCCAGCCCAGCCACTGCTCGTTCCACCAGATCTTGTCCATGCGGTTGTCGTGGCAGCCGCAGTCCGCCACGGCCGCTTTGTAGAAGTCGTGATGATCCAGCAGGGCTCTCGTGGCGCTCTGCCCCCCGGCAGAGCCGCCATAGATGCCCACGCGGTTCACATCCATCCAGGGCCTGGTGGCGGCCGCCGCCTTGATCCAGGCGATGCGGTCCGGAAAGCCGGCGTCTTTGAGGTTCTTCCAGCTCACGTCGTGGAAGACCTTGCCACGATGGTTCGTGCCCATGCCATCTGCCTGCACGATCACAAAACCCATCTGCGCCAGGGTTTGCTGCCGGAGCAGGCGACCAAATTCCTTGGGGGCAAAGCTGCCGTGCGGCCCGGCATAGATCTCCTCCAGCACGGGCGAGGGCTTTTTGGCATCCATGCCCGCTGGCTTGATGATGATGCCGTGGATGTCCGTCTTGCCATCGCGACCCTTGGCCACAAAACGCTCCGGCATGGACCAGCCCGTGGCCAGCAGGGCGGAGATGTCCGCGCGCTCCAGTTCCTTGATCAACGTGCCGTCGGCACTGCGACGCAGCTCCGTGACCGGAGGCTGGTCGGCGCGTGACCAGGTATCGATGAAACAAGCCCGGTCGGGGGAGAATGTGATCTTGTGCGTGCCGTCGCCCTCCGTCAGCCTCACAAAGCCTGTGCCGTCCAGATTCACCCGGCAGAGGTGGAGGTGGTAGGGATCCTCCTCCGGCCGCACGCCTCCGGCCAGGAACCACACCTGGCGTTTCACGGCATCCACGTGCTCCACCTTCCGCACCACCCAGGAGCCTTTGGTGATCTGGAGCTTGGGCTGACCGGTCGCCACGTCGTAGAGCCAGAGGTGGCACCAGCCATCGCGCTCACTGGTCCAGAGGAGTTCGCCCGTGCCCTCCAGCCACTCGCGGTAGGTCTTGTTCGTGTAGTCGATGAACGTCTTGCTCGTCTCCTCCACCACCGTGCGCACGGCGCCCGTGGCGGCATTCACCGCGAGGATGCGGTAGAGCTGGTGGCCGCGCTGGTTGTAGTTGAAGTAGAATTCATCGCCCTTCTCCGACCAGCGCACATCCAGATCCGGGCCCTCCGCAAAGGGATTGGGAAACAACGCGTTGTCCGGCAGCATCGCCCGCCGCTCCGCCACCTGTACCAGCACCGGCCGCGGCCGGGGCAGTTCATCGCCCGGTTTCAGATAGTTCAGTGTCTGCACCCTGGGTTGCAACTGGTCGGCCGGGGAGGACTGCACGATGCTAATCTTGCGTCCCGGGATCTCGTGCTGGCGCATGAAGACCACGTGCCGGGAGTCAGGGGCCCACTCCACCGGACCGCTGCAGCGGGTCTTGTCCTCTGCGGGCAGCTCCAGCTTCGAGGCCTCGTTGTTCTCCAGATTCACGAGGTAGGGCTGGTCATCGCGGAACTCCAGGCGCCATTTCTTGTCGGGGGAAAGACGGTTGTGCTCCTGCTTCTCCGTGCGCGGATCTTTGGGCGGTTCGCCCGTGCCATCGATTGCCACCTCCAGCGTGCCCTCCCGGGCCTCGAACGCGCGCAACGGCTTGCCCAGCGCATTCACCACCACCCAGACGTGGCCGGCAAAGGTCTCCAGTTCCCGGTCATCGCCCGCCTGGATGCGTCCGTAGCTGCGCCGCTGCCCGTCTAAGTCGCTCCAGAAGAGTTCCACAGGTTCCTTCGTGTGATTCAGCACGCGGAGCTGGCTTTTGGGGCCAGTGCTGCGGGTGCCTCGGATCGCCGGCAGGTCCACCTCGCGACCATTCGTTGGCAAGCCCAGCTCTTCCACTGTCGCGGCCCGTTTCACGGTCCCGGTGATGGAATCCACCAGCGCGTACTCCCGGTTCTTCGGCCCCGTGTTCACGCTGTACCAGAACTTGCGCCCGTCCTCCAGCCAGTGCGGGCTCACCTCCGCGCGGAAGATCGTGTTTTCCGTGCGAGAGGCCAGGGCGCGTGCTTCAGGGTAATCCAGCGGGGCAGCGAGGGCCAGCACGGGCAGTGCGAGTGAGACGAGGAGGGGCGTGTAGTACATCGGAGAGATCAGTGCGTCAGTACGTCGGTGCGTCAGTGGACAGGGCGTTGGTATCGAAATTGTACGGAGTACATGCTTCAGCTTGCGTTTGGCTCATAACTCATAACTTTTAACCCCTCACCTCCTCTCACCTGATACCCCAGCAGAAGGGGTCGGTGGCGTCGAGTAAAAGCGTGGCTTCCGCGCACACATGCGCCGTGCCGCTGATCCGGGGCAGGAGGGTGCCGGCCTCACGGTCCAGCCAGGTGTAGCAGGCGGTGAAGGTGCTGCCGATGATGCTTTCCTGAACCCAGGGGATGTCTGGACCCAACAGCCCCCGCGTGGCCAGGCTGGCCAGCTTCGCGCTGGTGCCGGTACCACAGGGGGAGCGATCATACGCTCCGCCGGGACAGAGCACGAAGTTCCGCGAATGCCCGCCCGACTGCGGCGGGCCGAAGAGCTCCACGTGATCCACCTCCGGGTGCCCTTGTTCATTCACCGCCTGGCGGATGTTTCCTGAAACTTCGAGCAGGCGCGGGATGTTGGCGCGGGAAAGTTCCTCCCCATGCCGGGTGACGAGGAAAAACCAGTTCCCGCCCCAGGCCACATCCCCGGTCACCTCTCCGAGACCGGGCACCTGCACGGTGACATCCTGCGCCTTCAGAAACGCAGGCACATTGGTGAGGCTGGCCTTGTTGCCGCCCTCCCAGTGCGCCTGCACCACCCCGGCGGGGGTCTCGATGCTGAGCGGGCCTGGCTGGAT
This sequence comes from Verrucomicrobium sp. BvORR106, assembly GCF_000739655.1. GTDB lineage: Bacteria > Verrucomicrobiota > Verrucomicrobiia > Verrucomicrobiales > Verrucomicrobiaceae > Verrucomicrobium. The sequence goes on from NZ_BATR01000090.1 coordinate 13,478, forward strand.
GCGACCCTGATGGCCAAGTGTGATGACCACCCCCAGGGTGCCGTGGCCGCACATGCCCAGATACCCCACGTTGTTGAAGAAAATCACTCCGGCTGTGCACGTGGGATCGCTGGGGGGCACCAGCAGTGCGCCCACGATCACATCATTGCCGCGGGGTTCATTCACCACCGCGCGACGGAAGGCATCCTGCGTCTCGCGAAACACCACGAGCTGTTCCGCCACAGTGCCGCCACCCAGATCCGGACCGCCGCTGATGACGGTGCGCGTCGGCTCGCCTCCCGTGTGGGAGTCGATGACCTGCACGCGTTGAAGCGGTACATTCATCGAGGGCGTTTCCCTCCCTTGGCATTCCGGTTCATGAGCTCCTCGATCGCCGCTGCCTCCATCGGGATGTCATGCATCAGGCTCTGGGCGCCGTCTTCGGTGATGAGCAGCGTGTCCTCCAGGCGCACCGCCAGGCCTTCCTCCTTGATGTAGATCGCCGGTTCGCAGGTCATCACCCAGCCGGGTTGCAGCGGGGCATCCACCGGCTGCACATCGTGCACATCCAGGCCGATCGGATGGCCCACGCCGTGCATGAAGTATTTCATGAGCGCCTTCTTCTCCGGACCCTGGGCACGCACCTGTTTCAGGGTGATGAGCTTCAGGTCCACCAGTTCCTTCTGCACCGTCTCCTGAGCAAAGGCCCGCCAGTCCTTGGCCAGCAGCCCCGGTTTCAAGGCGGCGGCGCAGGTGGTGTAAGCGCGGAACACGGCGTCATACACCTGCCGCTGGCGTGGGGTGAACCGCCCGCTCACGGGGATGGTCCGCGTCATGTCGGAGCAATAGTTGCCGTACGAGGAGCCAACGTCCAGCAGCAGCATCTCGCCCTCCTGGCACACGGCGCTGTTCTGGATGTAGTGCAGCCCCAGCGCATTCGCCCCGGAGGCGATGATCGGGCTGTAGGCAAACTTTGCGCCCTGGGAGATGAACTCATGGGCAAACTCCGCCTCCACCTGGTTCTCCGTCACGCCGGGTTTCACAAAGCGGGCCACACGTGCGAACCCGTCCCGCGTGATCGTGCAGGCGTTCCGGATCAGATCCACCTCGGTGGCGGACTTCACGGGGCGCAACTGGTGCAGCAGCCGCGCCAGCCGGTGGCAGGTGTGGAGCGGGTAGCGTTCCCGCGTCTCTTTGACAAACCGTGCCTCCCGCGTCTCCACCACCACCTGGGCACGGGGATGTTCGTTGGCATTCAAGTACACGCCCTCCGCCTCACACATGAGGGCGTGAAAAATGGCAGGGAAAGCCCCCAGCCACTCCACCCGGGCGATGCCGCTGATCTTGGTCGCCTTCTCCCTGCTGAGCTTTGCGCCCTCCCAGATCTGCACGTGCTCCGTGGGCTCTCGCAGAAAGAGGATCTCGCGGTTCTTCGCCTCATGGGAACCGGGAAACAACACGAGGAGGCTCTCCTCCTGCTCCACACCGGTGAGGTAAAAGAGATCTGCCCCCGGATGCAACACCAGCGAGCCATCCGCATTGGTCGGCAGCACATCATTGTTGTTCACTACCGCCAGGCAGTTGGACTGCATCAGCGCCGAGAGACGGGCGCGGTTCTCAACAAACAAACCAGAATCAATCGGCGAGTGCTTCATATATCGTCCCTTCCTTTGAGGTTCTAGAATGGGTCATGCCACCGTCGGTGCGCCCGCGATGCCCTCGTGAATGACCTTGAGCACAGCCTCCCGCTCTGCGCCGCTCAGTGGCAGGCGCGGTGCGCGCGTCCACTCCTTGCCCAGGCCGCATTCCTGCACGCAGAGTTTGATGTACTGCACAAACTTGATGTGCACATCCAGGTGCAGCAGCGGGGTGAACCACCGGTAGATCGCCACGGCCTCCTGCCAGCGGCCAGCCTGCATGAGGTCCCAGAGATGTTGATTCTGTTTGGGGAAGGCGATCCCCGTGCCCGCCACCCAGCCGTCGATGCCTAGAACCGCGGACTCCAGTGCGAGGTCATCCACCCCGGTGAAGATGGCGTAGCGGTCGCCCACGGTGTTGCGCAGGTCCGTGATGCGGCGCGTGTTTCCGGAGCTCTCCTTCAGCGCCACGAAGTTCTTCGTCTCCGCCAGTGCGGCGAACATCTCCGGCGTGATGTCATTTCCGTAGCTGATCGGGTTGTTGTAGATCATGATGGGCAGCCCGGTGGTGCCCGCCACGTGGCGGAAGTGCGCTAGCGTCTCCTCTGGATCCGGCGTCTTATAGCACATGGCCGGCATGAGCATGAAGCCATCCACCCCGGCGGCCTCGCAATCTTGCACATAGGTGGCAGCTTCTGCCGTGCTCGTCTCCGCCACGCCGGTGACCACGGGGATGCGTCCCTTGACGGCGTGCACCATTTCCTTCATCACCAGACGCTTCTCGGCGGCGGAGAGCATCTGGTTTTCCCCCAGGGAGCCCAGGAAGATCAGGCCGCGGATGCCGCTCTGGATCAGGACTTCCGCATGGGCGGCGGTCGCGTCCAGGTCGAGGGAGCCGTCGCGGTGCATCTGGGTGGTGATGGCCGGAAAGACGCCGGTCCAAGGGTGGGTGGTGCTCATCGTCCTCCACGCTAGCCACTTCTGTGGCCGGGATCTTGTCTGAATTCCCTGTCCAAAGTGGGATTTTTTCACAATCACTTCGCCGGATGCGGTCATAGACTTTGGAACCGACCCCTTTTCCATGAGCCTATCCGTCCTCGACATGTTCACCATCGGCATCGGGCCGAGCAGCTCCCACACCGTGGGGCCCATGCGCGCGGGTTGTCGCTTTGCCCATCGGCTGGCGGAGGCTGGGCTCATCAACTTGACCGCCCGGGTGGAGGCACACCTGTACGGCTCCCTGGCGCTGACAGGGAAGGGGCATGGCACGGACAAGGCGGTGCTCCTGGGCCTGGAGGGTGAGCTGCCGGAGAGCGTGGATGTTGATGAGGTGCCCTTCCGCCTGGAGCGCATACGGCGCGAGCGGACGCTGAACCTGGGCGGCACCCATGCCGTGCCTTTTGAGGAAAAGCGGGACCTGTTGTTTCATCGGCTCGAGAGCCTGCCCGCCCATCCCAACGGCCTCCGTTTTGCCGCGTACGATGCGGATGGGGGCGAGCTCCTCGCCAAGGTATACTACAGCATCGGTGGCGGCTTTGTGGTGCCGGAGGGCGCCGCCCAGCGCGATGAACTGCCCTCCCAGGAGGTGGTGCTGCCGCATCCCTACCGCAGCGGGGCCGAGCTCCTGGATCTCTGCGAAACGACCGGCCTCTCCGTCAGCGGATTGACTCTGGCGAATGAAGCCGCGTTCCGACCCGAGTCAGAAACCCGCGCCGCCCTGCTCAAGGTGTGGGCCGCCATGCAGGCGTGTGTGAAGCGGGGCAGCCGCAGTGAGGGCACCCTGCCAGGTGGGTTGAAGGTGCCGCGCCGCGCGCCCAAGTTGTTTCAAGAACTCTCCGACCGCCCCGAAGCCGCCCTGCAGGATCCGCTCGTCGCGCTGGATTGGGTGAGCCTCTGGGCCATGGCCGTGAACGAGGAAAACGCCGCCGGTGGTCGCGTGGTGACCGCCCCCACCAATGGCGCGGCAGGCATCGTGCCTGCGGTGCTGCATTATCTGGTGCGCGTGCACCGCGTGAAGGACGAGGACACGATTGTTCGCTTCCTGCTCACGGCCGGAGCCATCGCCATCTTGTACAAGCTCAACGCCTCCATCTCTGGTGCTGAAGTGGGCTGTCAGGGGGAGGTGGGCGTGGCCTGCTCCATGGCCGCCGGGGCCCTCTGTGAAGCCCTTGGCGGCAACCCACCGCAGGTGGAAAACGCTGCCGAGATCGGCATGGAGCACAACCTCGGCCTCACCTGCGATCCCGTGGGCGGCCTCGTGCAGATCCCCTGCATCGAGCGCAACGCGATGGGCTCCGTGAAAGCCATCCACGCCGCCCGCCTAGCCCTGCGCGGTGATGGGAAACACACCGTCTCCCTGGACAAGGTCATCGCCACCATGCGCCAGACCGGTGCCGACATGAGCAGCAAGTACAAGGAAACTTCTCGTGGCGGTCTCGCGGTGAACGTGACAGAGTGTTGACCGCACTTCGCGCGGAGACATCAGACTGCCAGACGCCAGACTTCAGACCTGAGGTCAGTCAGTGACACGGGCTTCCAGCCTGTGCGTGGTACCGGCGTCCCGCCGGTTCAGTGCGAGGGCATCTTGTGCCTCCTCCACCCTGGAGCTCCGCTCCCACTGCATTGGAGAGCGCACGCATCCTGCGTGCCGTTCCCGGCATCTTGCCGGGAATCTCAGGGGAGGGGAGCGGAGAGATGGCACGAATCAGAACGAAATCCCGGCCTGTCACCAAGACCATCATGATGACTTGCCCGTTGCCCCCTCCGTTCACCATCGGCGGTTGTGCAAGCACAAACCGCCGCTCCTTGGGCTACATCTCAACTCCCGCCGCCATTCACCGTTACTTTCATGAACCGCAACCCACCGGCCAGCGGGATCTTGTACTCATGCACGCCTCCCGTTCCCGTATTGGAAACAGGCATCCAGGAATCCACCGCCAGCGTCGCGCTAGCCTGGGCTCCATAGGTCAATCCGGCGGCCACTCCAGCCGCAGGCGGTGTGAACCGGATCACCAGGTATTCGCCTTCCACCACCGGCTCCGGGAGCTTGGCTGCTCCGTTGGAAACGTTGCCTGACTTTGGATCCAGATCGAAGGCAAACTCCATCAGGTTGGCCAGGCCGTCCTTGTCAAAATCCGCCAGATCCGCGGCATCGCCGGAGTTGTTGGCGGTGTTGAAGTGCTGGTAGCGCCATCCCTGCTGCGCGGTCACACCCGTGCCAGCCAACTCCACGAGGAACGGGCTTTCATCGGTGTCATTGCTGGTGATCTGCAGTATGGTGGTGCGTGTGCCCAGAGTGGCCGGAGTAAACGTGACCGTGACCACGGTGGATTGCACGCCCGTCAAGCTCGCGGCGGGAGTCGTCGTGATCACGAATTCGCTCTGCTGGCCGCCCGTGGTGGTGGCGCTGACATTGAGCGTGCCGCCGATGGTGTTGCGCAGGGTGAACGACCGCGACACGGCTGCGTTCTGCGCCACCAGACCGAAGTTGTAGAACGCGCTCTCCACCTGCAGGTCGGCCCCGCCTGGTGCCTCGACCGCCAGTTCCGGGGCGCTGGAGTCGTACGCCTGCACATACTCCACGAGACCGCTGCTGCCGTTGTAGCGTCCACCCACCACCCGGGCCCTGGCGCGGATCAAGCCGGTGGTGGGCATGGTGGTACCCGTTATTTCCCATTCTCCATTGGCCGCCCGGCTGCCCTGGCCCAGTCGTGTCCATGTCTGGCCTGAGTCACCTGAGGCATCAAAGGTGACCGAATCCGCCTCCGGTGCCCCGCCGCCGCGCTTCCAGCGGATGGCGTTCTGGCTGGTGCGGTGCAGATGGTTGGTGGGGGAGTTGGTGACGAACAAGGCCAGACGTTGAGCGGGAAGTCCGCCGTAGTTGGTGAAGGGGCCTGCGGCGAGCGCTTTGCCGGACGATAACAGGCAGAGGTGCTCGACATAACCCGTCCCGGTTCCTACGCTCATTTGGAATGCAGCGTCTTCGGCTCCGTTAAATTGCAGGCGGCGCAGTCTGGAGCCACCGGGCGTTGCGTAGCTTTCGGGATTCGCCCAGTTGAAGGGGGCGTGGCCGTTCAGGACTGACAATACTGCGCCGTCGGCTTGCAACACCGCGGGAGCCATTCCAGCACCTCCGCTGTGCGTGTACTCTGCCACTGCGCCGTCCGCCGACCAGCGCATCACGTTTCGTTCGCCTCCTCCTCCGGCAATCACTTTTCCGTTCGGAAGCATGCCAACTCCACCCACCAGAAACTTTGCGTCGGCTGTCTGGGCAATCATTCCGATGAGGACCCCATTTTCGGCGAACCGGAAAGCGTGAGGGCGGGCCATGATCAGTCCAGGAGTGCCCGTGGGATAGGCGTAGTACATCCTCCCCGCTATTACCAACGTGTTGTCTGGGGCGACCCCGATGGTGTTGATTTCTCCAGCGAAGGTCACGGGGCGTCCTTCCCGATTGAAGAGGAATGTCGTGTCGTCTGCACCATCAGGCAGGAGTCGACGAACACCCAGTTCATTGGCACCCCCTACGAGAATCCTACCATCCGGGAGGACGCGCAGGACATTCACAGTTTTCGTGATGGTGGGTGCATTGAAGGTGAAATCTACTGAGCCATTCGGCAGGAGGCGCACCAGCTTGGGTCGGGTGGCTCCATTGAAAGTATCAAAGATGCCCCCCACGAGAATCTTGCCATCGTCGAGCACTGCCACACAGTACACACCGTTCACGTTGGGGCCGGTGCCTGTGTCAAAGGTCGGGTCGACATTGCCCGCAGCGTCGATACGGAGAAGACGGCGAGCCGAACTCACGTTGTTGTCACCCCCGATGAGAATCTTGCCATCCGGCTGTTCCGCCATGGCATGCACCGTGATATCGGGAGGGGGCACGAAGTTGCGGTCCAGTTGGCCCGGATTGAGCAGCACCAACACGATGTCGTTGCCGGTGCCCCCGTCGTACCGGATTTGTAGTTTCACCGGACTCGAGCCGTAAGTGACACTGTAGGTGCCTTCAATGATGCTGCGATCCGGCAGGCCTGAGAACTGCCCCGTCACCAGGCTGGATGAGGTGTTGTTTACCAGCACCAACTCGGTGCTGGCATTTGCATTCAGATCCAGAATGATCGTGCCTAGGACATGTCCCGTGGCGTCGAAACCCTCGGATTGAACAGCGCCGCTCGTCGGATCAGTGAAAGTGCGATTCCACGTGCTGGCGGTGGCGCTGCCCGTGAGGGCGATGTCGAAGGATGATTCGTCCGCGTCATTGCTGGCAATGTGAAGTGCGGCGCTGTAGTTCCCAACGCTGGCGCGTTGGAACTTTACCAAGAACGTGGTGGCCTCCCCAAAGCCCAGTGCTGCGGCGGGCGGGGCTATGACTTGAAAGGCACTGGCTTGGGAACCTGTGATGGACGTGTTGACTCCTGTGAGCGTGCCGGGCCCCGTGTTGACGATGGTGAAGCTTCGCGTCGTGGCGGTACCGGGAGTGCCGTCTGTGAAACTTACCGTCGAGGCATTGTCCGCGAGATTGCTGCCCTGTTGACTCACCGCGATTTCTGGGGAGGGAGTTCCCAAGGGTAGCGTCTGCACATCGTGATGACCGGCCCAGGCAGCACGCGCTTGAATCGCACCATTGCCAGTGGGGATGATGCCTGCCCATTCCCAGTAGCCCGATCCGTAGGTCGGGAACACAGTAGAGGTCACCGTGCCCTGGGCATTGAGGAAATCAAATGCCACACGTGATGGGGCACCACTGGCGCCCGTGCGAGTCCAGCGCACTTTGCCAGCTTGTGGAATGGTCAGTTGTCGCGTGCCTGCGTCATTGAGCCGTCTCTGCACGCGTTCAGGGAACTGCCCGGCCACCACCAACGTCCCATCGTGATGAAGCGCCATGGCGGAGACGTTTTGACCTGTATTCCCAACAAAGGTGGTGTCGCGTGTGCCGTCACTGTTGAAGCGCAGCAAGTTCCCCGGCCAAGCCGCATCGGTTGGCAGGGTGCCAGGGAGGGAAAGCACGTATTTGCCATCGCTCTGGAGCGCGGCTCTCAAAATGTAGTATGGGGAGCTAACAACCGGCAGGCTTGTGAAACCGGTGTCCCGAGCCCCATTGGTGAGGAGGCGTGTGACCTGGACGTAGGAGGTCTCGCCCTCATACCTCATGACGCCCACGGCAATCAATTTGCCATCGGATTGGACCAAGATGTCCTGGATCTCGTTGTACGGATGAATTTCGAGCACCGGGGTGAATGCGGCATCGATCGAGCCATCAGCGTTGAGTCGGCTGATGTTGGGGCCGGCACCATAAGTGGATCCGGCATAAAATGACTCGAAGCTGCCTGCGACGAGAATCTTGCCATCTGGTTGTAGAGCGAGGGACTTGATGGTGCCCCCATCAAAGAAGTAGTCCCGATCAAAGCTCGTATCGAAAGTCCCGTTGGCATTCAGCCGGCGTAGGTAGGCTCTGCTGAAAGAGCTGTACTGCTCCACCTCACTGACGAGAATTTTTTTATCCGGACTCAACAGGATCGATACGTGACGTGTGTTTCCCGACTCCCAAAGGCCGCGGAGGATGGGGGCCTGGAAAGTAGTGTCGAGTCTCCCATCAGTGAAATATCGGACGACTGTGGGGCGGGGAGTTTCAGACGTCGAGGTCGACAGGATGCCTGCCGCCAGGATCTTGCCGTCACTCTGCACTGCCAGAGAGCTGACTTCGGCTCCCGGGTAAGTCTCGGGCTGGAAGGTGATATCCGGCGTGCCGTCCGCATTCAACCGAAACAGCCCGTGGCGAACTCGACCACTGACCAGGAATGATTTTCCGGCCAGGACAACCTTCCTATCGGGCTGGACGGCGATAACTGTCGGAGCCTGATCAATGGTGAGTCCGGAGCCAAAGCTGGTGTCCAAATCTGCTGGCGCCGCCATCGAAGCCGCGCACCAGGCGCAGACGATGGTGAAGGCAGCAAGTAGAGTTAGACGGCGGGCGACAGAGGGGGAGATGGATTGCATGGGGGCGTGCAGGAGGGTAGCTTAAGCAAAATCCTGACGCAGGAAAGCGCTTTTTGCCTTGCTTCCTCCACAATAAGCTCCTCCAGGTCCTTGCCCCCCGACCTCAAGTCTTGCGTCTTGTGTCTCCGCCGCAGTCTGGTGTCTACCGTTCCACCACCGGATCCAGCCACACTCCCCAGTCGGAACCATTGCCATTGCCGCCGTCGGTCACTTTGAACTCCAGCTTCTGCACACCTTTCACCTCCACGTCGAACTCCACGGCGCTCCCATCCTGGAGCTTGGGGCTGCGCCAGAGGGCGCGACCATCGCCGATGATGAGGCAGTTCACGGAGCCATCGTGTCCCGTGGCCAGTCCGGCGACACCTTTGACGCGGGTCCACTTGCCACCCAGATCCCAGACATGGCGGGCGGGTGCATGGGCATAGAGACCACGGGGGTAGAGGCGGCTGCCGGCGATCAAGAGGTCGTCTGGGGCAGGCAGGCGGTTGATCAAGGGGCGACCGTAGCCCACTTCTACCTCCAGGGTGGCGGCATCGGAGAGGTGGCAGACATTGCCGTCCACCTGGGAGGGGTGGGGGCCAGCCTTGCCCTGCAGGGTATTGGCCAGCACCTGCGCGGTTTCCAAGATGCGGGGCTCCACGCGCTGGTTCGCCAGTTCGTCTAGCGCCAGGCGCACGCCCACTTCTTGCCGGGCGTTCACCGCCTTCATCAGCGGAGCCAGGGCCTCGGCCGCGTGCGTGGCGCTCAGGTCCACCCGGCCATCAGCCTCCACATAGTAGGGAAAGGTCCGCTCTGCCCCGGGCGAGGCAAAAGAGCTCATCGCCCCGTTGGCCTGGGCGGCCACGATCCCCAGCATGCCTGCGCGTCCGCTTTTTAAGGCATTGCACTCCAGCGTGAAGCGACCTTCCCTGTCCGGCACCGCAGTGCGCGTGGTCGCGTCATAATTGCTGCCGCCCGCGGGGTCCATGTAGCCGATCACCGCATACACCGGCGGATCCGCCGTGACGCGTCCGCTGAAGGTGAAGGACTTGCCATCCGCCGAGGGCGTGAGCTTTGCCTCGCTGATCACGGCATTGGGTTTGACATCGAACCCCTTCACCGATCCGCAGAAGACGGGGTGGGAGGCAAGCCGCAGTGCCTCGCCGAGGGCGAGGAAAGTACCCTTGCCTTCCCCGCGCAGCTCCTCGCTGTACGTGTGATTTCCTGATCCCATGAGCGCCGTGCCCCAGAGGGCGGACTGGTCGGCCCGTGCCTTGTTGTGGGGCAGCCCCAGGGCGTGACCCACCTCGTGTGCTACTCCGCCGATGAAGATGGTGTTGTAGCGGCCGTAGGAGATCTTGCCGTACTGGCCATCCTGGAGGAAGGGCTCCTTGTCATCCAGGAGGTCCAGGTCCAGCAGCGGGGAGTCCACCTGCCAGGCGGTGCCGCTGCGGTTGGTGCCGCCTGCGTAGTAGGGGCTGTTCTGGGACATCGTCTGCTTGATGGGGTCCCAGTTGGACATGTTGCAGAAGATCACGATCGTTTCCTTCTCCGCATCCAGGCCCGCCTTCTCCAGCACGGGCAGGCACTCCTTGCGGATCTTGCCGCCGCTCTGCACCGAGTAGTCTGAGTAGGGGGCGTCTCCCTTCACGAGATGGATCTTCACCAAGCCGTCCGTCTCATGTTGGAGCTTGATGGTGCGAGGTCCCAATCCGTTGCGCTCCATCTCCCTGGCATAGAACGCCTGGATGTGCCCCAGGATCTTCGTGAGCCGCTCCCGGTATCTCGGGGCGGGTTCCCGGTCCTTCGGGGTCCAGTACACCAGATGCAGGTAGCGTTCCTCTTTCTGTGGCTGATCCGCCTGCCAGGTGTCCAGGATCTTCCGGGCAGCGGGCACCTGACTGGCGATCTCCTCCTGCGGCGTGGCTGCGCCCGCATCGAGCGAGAGGCAAAGACCAAGTCCGCAGAGGACGAGGAAGGGGCGGAGGGAGAGGGACATCAGAACAAATGGCCTGAGTTTCAGATCTGTGACGCGGTTCAGGGCGCGACACGCTGTCTAGACAGGATTAACAAGATTTTGGCCAGATTAACAAGATGGGAATTGGGGAGGCATTCGGCGTGAAGAAGGGGTTTTTCTGGTGCGTACTGGAGGCGCTTCTGGTTTTCTTACGCGTATTTCCCATGAAAATCCGCCCTCTCTCCCTCCTCCTCGCGCTGGCCTTGGTATCTCCGCTGCTAGCGGCGGATTCCGTGAAACCCTTCAATGGCGAAGACCTTACTGGTTGGGAGGCAAAATCGGGGAAAGGTACCAACAAGTGGGTCGCTTGTGAGACGGGCCTGGACAAAGAGAATCCGCAACTCTTGCTCGAGATGATTTCAAGTCCTCGTCAGGAGGGTTCATTCGAGCTCGTAAACCTCGCTACAAAGCACGGAGACAGCGTGGATCTCTACACGAAGCAGAAGTTTGGCAACTGCCGCATCGAGCTGGAGGTCATGGTGCCCAAGGGGTCCAACTCCGGCATCTATGTCATGGGCGAGTACGAGGTGCAGGTGTATGACTCCTTTGGCAAAGCCAAGATGGAGCCCAGCGACATGGGCGCGATCTATGGCGCAGCCGTCCCGTCGGTCAATGCCAGCAAGGCCCCCGGCCAGTGGCAGAAGTATGTCATCGAGTGGCAGGCCCCCAAGTTCGACGCCGCCGGCAAGAAGATCGCCAATGCCAAATTCCTCAAGGTGGAGCTCAATGGCCAGGTGCTGCACAAGGATCTGGAGATGCCCGGGCCCACCCCCGCAGGTGTGACCGGCAAAGAGGCGGCAGAAGGCCCGCTCATGTTCCAGGGTGATCACGGGCCCGTGGCGTACCGGAACATTGTGATCACGCCGATGTAGGAACAGAGACACAAGACACAAGACTTGAGCGCAGCCGAAGCTGTTCGTAGTTCAATCTTTAGATTGCTCAGGGTGCGAAAGAGCGTTTGAGGCGTAGTTGCGGTTCGATTCCTCCACCTCGTCATTGCATCACTTGCGCAGGAGCACCATTGCAACTCGGGCCGCGTTCTGCTAAACCCACGCCATGGCCGAAAAACCCTCCAAGAAATCGGCGAAGGTCGCAAAGAAGACCCCGTCGGCAAAGAAGACAAGCAAAGCTGCCACCAAGTCCGCGCCACTCAAGCCGGCGAAACCTGGTGAAGTGGTCCTGCTCTCTGGTGGCAATCCGCAGATCGCCAAGGGCGATGGCGACGTACCCGTGCAAGCCTACATCGCCGCCATGCCCGGCTGGAAGCGTGACGTTGGCCGTCGCCTGGACGCGATCATCCAGCGCACGGTGCCGAAGGTGTACAAGGCCGTGAAATGGAACTCACCTTTCTACGGTCTGGAAGGGCAGGGGTGGTTCACCGCCTACCACTGCTTCAACAAGTACGTTAAAGTCACTTTCTTCCGGGGCCTTTCCTTGAACCCCGTGCCCCCTGGTGCTTCGAAGAGCCAGGACACCCGCTATCTCGACATCTACGAGGACAAGCCCTTCGATGAGGTGCAGTTCGCGGACTGGGTGAAGCAAGCCAGTCTGTTGCCCGGGGAGAAGTTGTGAGACAGGATTAACAAGATTTTTGACAGATTAACAAAATGGGGAGCAGGGTGAGTCTTCGCTTGTCGGCCTCATTCCGAAGCTAATCCCTGAAAGGGATTTGTAGCACAGCCCAACGTTGGACGAGCCTTAAGCGAGTCAACGTTGGGTGCCTCCGCAGAGGAAAATCAGGGGGGAAGGCCGACAGCATCCGCTTTCTCCTCATCGCCATCAACGCCTCCAAGTCGCCCCCCAGGTTCCTTGGCAGGCACTAACTGAAGCGTCTGCGAGCTTCGCCTTGCCGATGATGTCACCAAGTTCCGATAGACTCAGGCATCATAGCGCACCCAGCGTCGGAGAGTGTCCCACCTCCCCGCCCCAACTTTTTTTGATTCTTTTTCCCGAAATGTCGAAATGGGTCTGGGTGACCCGTCATCGATGCGGGGTGTCGATGGCGCGGCCTGCGCTTCGGCACCGATCCTTCCTGCAATCCAACCCCACCCCTTCAGTCGATTCGATCCCTATGAAATACGCTCTGCTTGTGCACATGAACAAAGAGGCTGGCGACCAATACGATGTCGCCAGCGCGAGAGCCGCCGGCATGGCCTATGGCGAGGCGCTGCGGGCTGCGGGCGTTTTTGTCGCCGGCGCTGGGCTGGATGCTCCGGAGAAGTCCACCATGGTCACCCTGAGGAACGGTCAACGCGAAGTGCATGATGGCCCCTATGCCGAGACCAAGGAGTTCCTCGGCGGGTTCGTCGTGATCGATGTGCCCCAGCATGAGGACGCCCTCGAGTGGGCTGCCCGTCATCCCTCGGCCGCCTTTGCCTGCATCGAGGTGCGCGCCCTCGCGGGTTCTTATTTCGCCACCAGCGGGAAGTAGCCCCGCTCTGCAACGGATCATTTCACAACGAAGGGACCTCACCTGATGACCTCCATTCTGCTCACCTTTCTGGTGACCGCATTGATCTTTGGCGCTGCCGTGGCTGTGGGCTTCCGGCTCGCGCGCTCTCCCAAGCCCTATCCGCTCGGCTGGCTGGGTTTTCACATCGCTCTGTTCTTCGTGATCGCCATGGCCATTGGGGCCTGCATGAGCGCGATCGAATCTGTGCTGGGCAGCGCCACCATGTCGCCGAGCATCACCGCCCTCTCCTGCGCGGGGCCATCACTGATCGCCCTGTTCATCAGCGGCATCGTCATGCTCTTTGGCAAAAAGAAACGCCGCGCATGGATCATGGTCCACAAGGTGGCGATGTATCTCCTCGCCCTGACGCTTGGCACCGCGGGTGTCCTGGCTGTGATGGGACGGTGAGCCGTTGGCCCTTCAATCATTTACGTGCGTTCACGTCACTCACTGCATCGCTCGTGGAAACAATGCGGTCGGCAGCGTCGTAGTCGAAAGATGATCCGACGCTTCTTCATTCTCAGCCTTGCCTGCCTCGCGGCATCCCCGCTTTTTGCTGAACCAGTCAGACGAATCGATGCCGCCGCCTATCCGTCGTTGCAGGCGGCGGTCAATGCTCTCCCGCCGACCGGTGGCGTCGTGATCATTCCAGCAGGGGAGCATGTGCTGATGGAGCCTCTCATCATCAAGGGCGGTGAGATCCGCATCACCGGCGATGGCCCGGCGACTCGCCTCATCAACAAGAATGAGCAGGGGCAGCCCGCCATCTCCATCCGTCCTCCCGCAGACCCGAACGCAAAGACGAACAAGAAACCGGAGCTGTGGCGCGTGCAGATCGACAACCTGCGCCTCAGCGGCAATCCCAAGAGCGGCGACGGCATCTACGCGGAGCGCACCATGGAGATTCTCCTCCGCGCCCTGTCCATCGATCACCATGGCGGTAACGGCGTGACCCTGGACTACTGCCTGGAGAACCCACGGGTGAATGACTGCAGCTTCACCTACAATGCCAAAGCGGGCCTGGAGGTGATCGGCTGCCACGACATCATTGTGAACGGCAGCCAGTTCGAGGAAAATCAGGACGGCCTCCGCTGCAAGGACGGCTTCAACCTCACCTGCAACGGCAATAACATCGATGACCACCTGCGCCATGGGATCGTCATCGAAAACACCGCTTACAGCGTGTGCAGCGGCAACATGATCGAGGAGTGCCGTGGCACCGGCGTCATTCTGGATTCCGACTGCTTCGGCATCACCGTGAGCGCCAACATCATCACCCATCACCTCGGCGGCGGCATCGACCTCGTGGATGCCAACGGCTGCGCGATCAGCGCGAACACCTTCATGCTCTGCCATGGCTTCGCCGTGCGGTTGGGCAAGGAGAGCGGCAGAAACAGCATCAGCGCCAACACTTTTGCCAACAGCCACGTTGGCACCGGCGGAGACAAGGTCAAGAAGCGGGATGACAAGGATCCCATGCAGAATGACACCGGCTCCGGCATCGTGATCGAAGGAGCCAAGGACCTCACCATCACCGGCAACAGCTTCTCCGGCCTGGAGACTCAGGCCGTGAATGCCACCGGCGGCGCCTCAGGGGTGCTCGTCAGCACGAACAAACTCACCGACTGTGCGAGGAAGCTGCCCGCAGGCACGAAGTGGATCGATCTCGGTGATGCGACGGAGTCGATGGAGAAAGATAACTTGGGGGCAAACTAGAGACAGGATTAACAAGATTTTGGAAGGATTAACAGGATGGGGAGGGGTGGGCTCTGTTGGTAGTTCAAACTTTAGTTTGCCTCAGTACGTCGTGGACATTCCGGATCGCCTAAAGGCGGAACTCCAACCCTGGTGCGAATGTTTCCTGGAAACAACACGTTCGTTTCCGCTGCTCAGGCTGCGATGCCTCGTCATCAGGGTTGCAGTGCTTCCATATGAGATTTTGGAGGCGCACCAGGGTTGGAGTTCCGCCTTTAGGCGGGTCAATAGGCATCGTGCCCGTGACGCCATCCTCCGCCCCTGAATGCCCGCCTATCCCCCATGTCTTCTGTCTGCCACCTGCCTACTGCGCCGCCGCTCTCCCATACACCTCTACCGCCGCTTTCTGCAGCGCCGCCCGCATGTCTGACTTGTCAGAGTTCGGCAGGTTGGCGCGCTGGATCAGGAGCACGATGCCCAGGCCGCGGGTGGGATCGATCCAAGCCTGAGTGCCGTAAGCGCCGCCGTGGCCGAAGCTGCCGGGGCTGAGGGCGGCGGTCACGCCCTGGGGTTCATTCACGATGTGGAAGCCCAGGCCCATGTGCATGCCGTCGGAGAAGCTCACCTTCATGTCGCCGGTCTGGTTGGTGGTCATTTGCTTGAGCGTCTCTGCCTTCAGATACCGCTTCCCGTCCAGTTCCCCGCTGTTCAGGATCATGCGGTAGATCCGGGCGAGATCGCCCGCGGTGGAGAAGAGTCCGCCCGCCGCCAAGGCCATGCGCTTGCGGTCAGAGAGGGGAGGGGTGAGGTACTTCACCGTGGTCTCTTCCAGACCAGGAGTCTTGTCCGCCTTGGGCTGGTAGGACTTCGCGATCCGCGCCATTTGGGCATCCGTGGGCCAGAAGGTCGTGTCCTTCATGCCCAGCGGGGTGAAGAATCGCTCCTGCATGAACTCGGCATACGGCTGGCCACTCACCACCTCAATGATCCGTCCCAGGGTGTTGATGCCCGGGTTGCAATACTGCCACTTGGACCCCGGCTCGAACTGCAGGGGGCTGATCGCGTAGGTGAAGACCGCCTCCCGCAGCGACAGCGCATCCAGCGCCTGATCTTCCAGCGGGCTCTTGCCCACCAGACCGCTCGTGTGGGTGAAGAGATCCTTCACCGTGATGGGCCGGGCCGGCTTCTTCAGCACCACCTTGTCAGCGGTCCTCTCCTCCACCAGCATCTGCCCTTTGAACTCCGGCAGGTACTTCGACACCGGGGCGTCCACCTGCACCTTGCCCTCCTCCACCAGCATCATCACCCCCATCGCCGTCATCGGCTTGGTCATGGAGGCGATCCAGAACATCGCGTCCTCCGTCATCGGCTTCTTGGCCGCCAGATCCGCCTGGCCGAAGGCCTCCAGGGTCAGCACCTGATCCTTGTTCACCACCAACGCCACCGCCCCGGAGATCGTCTGGTCCGCCACAAAGGGCATCAGGCTGGCGTGAATCGGTGTGACCGGCTTCTCCGCCCGGCAGGGCAGCCAGCTGATCGAGAGAGCAAGAAGGGGGAGGAGGAGAAAGTGCGGGCGCATCGTGCGGAGGATACGGGGCGGGAGGGGGAAACTTCAAAAGCCAAACTTCAAAGTTCAAAATTCAAATCTCAAAGGCCGGGAATCGAGGGGGGCAGTCTGCTGGCAGGAGTCGCGCTCTGAGGAGGTCGGCGATGCAGGGACTCAGTTTTGAATTTTGAAGTTTGGCTTTTGAAGTTTGCCTGCCCCGATTTTCTCTTCGCCCCCGACCCCCACCGCCCCTCGCTTGTGAAATTTTTCACAAATTAGGCTTGCCGCTGTCGCCAGTTCGCGCACTGTCCGTTTTAGTAGAGTAGTCCCAGACTTCCCGCCATCTCGCATGCCCACGACGGTCCAAGAAATCGAAGCGCCCGACAACGCAGCCAAGGCTGCGCAGTATGCTCAGGGTCACGAAGAAGCCGTGTCGGACATGATCGGCGAGAAACTGGTGCTCAACATGGGCCCCTCCCACCCAGCCACCCACGGGGTGCTGCGTCTGGTGTTGGAGCTTGATGGTGAGATCATTACGAAGGCGGATCCGGACGTTGGTTACTTGCATCGCGGCGATGAAAAGATCGCTGAGAACATGCACTACAACCAGTTCGTCCCGTACACGGACCGCCTGGACTACCTGGCCCCTCTCGCCAACAACGTGGCGTACGTCATGGCGGTGGAGAAGCTCATGGGCTGGAAGTTGCCCGAGCGTGGCGAAGCCATCCGCGTGATCTGCTGTGAGATGGCCCGCCTCTCGTCCCACCTCCTCGGGGTGGGTGTGTTCGCCATGGACGTGGGCGCCATGTCCGTCTTCCTCTACACCTTCACGGAGCGTGAGAAGATCTACAACCTGAGCGAGCAGCTCACGGGCGCCCGGTTCACCACCAGCTACACCCGCGTGGGTGGCCAGACGCGGGACATGAACGAGGCATTCATCTCCGGCCTCAAGACTTTCCTCAAGGAACTGCCCCCGGTCATCGATGAGATGGACGCGTTGCTCTCCCGCAACCGCATCTTCCTCGATCGTACCCAGGGCCTCGGCATCATCACCAAGGAGGACGCCCTTTCCTTCGGCATCTCCGGCCCGAACCTGCGCTGCACCGGCATCGATTTCGACATCCGGAAGGCGCACCCGTACCTCGGCTATGAGAAGTACGAGTTCGACATCCCCGTCGGCACCACCGGCGACAGCTACGACCGCTACCTCTGCCGCATGGAAGAGATGCGCCAGAGCATCCGCATCCTGAACCAGGTGCTGGCCGATCTGCCTGGCGGACCCATTAACGTGGGCGACCCCAAGAACCGCCTGCCCAAGAAGGAAGGCGTGCTCATGAAGATGGAGGAACTCATCCACCACTTCATCGTCGCCACCCAGGGTCTCGATGCCCCTGCCGGGGAGGTTTACTTCGGTGCGGAGAACCCCAAGGGCGAACTCGGTTTCTACATTTGCAGCAAGGGCGGCGGCGTCCCGTATCGCCTGAAGATCCGCAGCCCCTCCTTTGTGAACCTGAGCATCCTGCCCAAGATTCTGCCCGGGCACATGCTCAGTGACGTGCCCGCCATCCTTGGCAGCTTTGACTTCGTGATGGGCGAGTGTGACCGCTAAGCCCCTATTTTCCGGATCGTACGTTCCCTTTCCCTTATGGCGTTAGAAGTGCCCGCAGCGTTGGAAGCCAAGATCGACGAGGTAATCACGCATTACCCCGTCTCAAAACGCAGTGCCGTGCTGCCTCTGCTTCACCTCATGCAACATGAGTACCGCTACATCACGGATGATGCGGTGAACTGGGTGGCGGCCAAACTCGGCCTGCAGCCCATTCAGGTGCTTGAGGTGGTTACCTTCTACCCCGGCTTCCGCCAGAGCGCCCCGGGCAAGTTCCACATCCGCGTCTGCCGCACGCTCTCCTGCGCCATGGCTGGCAGCTATGAGCTGATGGAGTCCCTTTGCAAGGCGGCGGATATCGACCGCTCCCATGTGGACCACCACCACCCCATCGCCGTCAGCGCCGATGGGAAGTACAGCATCGAGTTCGCCGAGTGTCTCGCGAGCTGTGGCTTCGGCCCCGTGTGCATGGTGGAAGATGATTTCCATGAATCCGTGAAGCCTGAGGCCGCGGCAGAACTTTTGAAGCAATATCAGTGATGAGCGCCGCCATTACCTACAAAGCCGGCAAGCAGCCCCACCCGCGGGAGCATCGCCTGATTTTCCGCAACATCGATCGTGAAGGGTTCAATCCCTCCATCGAGTGCTTCGTGGCGAACGGCGGTTACGAGATGCTCAAGAAGGCCCTGGGCATGGAGCGCCAGGCCATCATTGACGAGGTCAAGAAATCCGGTCTGCGTGGCCGCGGCGGTGCGGGTTTCCCCACCGGCGTGAAGTGGGGTTTCATCCCGCCCACGAACACGAAGCCCGTGTACCTCATCTGCAACGCAGACGAGTCCGAGCCCGGCACCTTCAAGGACCGCTACATCCTTCACCAGGATCCGCACCAGCTCATCGAGGGCATGGTCATCGCCTGCTTCGCCGTGAAGGCCACCCTGGCCTACATCTACGTGCGGGAGGAGTTTCCTGAAGCCGCCATCATCCTGGAGAAGGCTCTGGCTGAGGCCCGTGCCAACAACTTCCTGGGCAAGAACATCCTCGGCAGCGGTTATGATCTGGACATCTTCGTCCACCGCGGTGCCGGTGCCTACATCTGCGGTGAGGAAACCGGCCTGATCGAGTCCCTGGAAGGCAAGCGCCCCTATCCGCGCATCAAGCCTCCGTATTTCCCGGCCGCCCTCGGCCTCTACATGTGCCCCACCATCGTGAACAACGTGGAGTCTCTCTGCCACGTGAAGCACATCCTGGAAATGGGCGGTGAGGAGTACGCCAAGCTGGGCACGCCCAACAACACCGGCACCCGCATCCTCTGCGTGAGCGGCGATGTGCAGAGGCCTGGTTACTTTGAAGTCCAGGTGGGCAAAGTCACCATGGGCGAGGTCATCAACGACCTCTGCGGCGGCTTGAAGCCCGGCCGCAAGCTCAAGGCGATCATCCCCGGCGGATCCTCCGCCAAGGTGCTGCGCGCCGATGAAGTCTTCAAGCTGCGCGACGGTCGCGAGCTGGGCATCATGGACATCCCGATGGACTTCGACACCATGGCCGCCTGCGGCTCCATGGCCGGGTCCGGCGGTGTCATCATCATGGACGACAGCCGCTCCATGACCTGGGTCATCAACAACCTGAACAACTTCTACGCCCACGAATCCTGCGGCCAGTGCACGCCCTGCCGTGAAGGTTCCCTGTGGATGAAGAAGATCAGCGACCGCATCGTGGCCGGCGAAGCCAGCCCGTCCGACGTGGCCGAGCTGGAGCGCGTGGCGAACAACATCGAAGGCAAGACCATCTGCGCCTTCGGTGAAGCCTGCTCCTGGCCCACCCAGAGCTTCGTGAAGAAGTTCCGCGAGGAAATGATCGGCGACACCAAGCCCGAGCTGGAAGACACCATCAAGAACCCCGAGTCCATCCTGGCAGCGGCCAGTTTGAAGTAGGGGGAGCAAGTTTTCGGTTCCAAGTTTTAAGAGGGGGAAGCAGCGATGCTTCCCCTTTTTTTGGATCGAGGAAAGTGACACGGGCTTCCAGCCTGTGCGTGCCACCGGCGTCCCGCCGGTTCAGTCGCGAGCAGGGGATGTGCCCCAGCGCTTTCCACTTCGCATCTCGGCAAACAAACTCGGGGGAGATCCCTCGAACCCGGAGGGTTCACCATGAATAGCCCCGGGTTGA
>NZ_BATR01000089.1 GCF_000739655.1 Verrucomicrobium sp. BvORR106
ACCAAACTTCAAATCTCAAACTTCAAACTTCAGGCCTCAGCGTTCCGGCATTGAAGTTTGAAGTTTGGATTTTGAAGCTTTTTTCCCCTCCTCTCCCGGCCCGGTTTGAGCTAAAGTAAGGCCTTCAGAGGTGCGGGCGGAACGGTCCGCAGAGCTCCATGAGTGCTGACGACGCTGACGAGATCCACCTGCGCCCACCGGGCGGGGATACGCCGCGCTTCATCCTCCTGCCGGACGGGTGCACGGAGCTGACTGAGGTGTACGCTGCCCAGGAGGTGCTCGGCCCGCTCCTGACATCCACCGGCGCACCCATGCTGCCGCAGAAGGCGGTGGTATTGCCAGATCCTCCCACGGTGGACTCCCTGGCGCTGGTGCTGCAGGTGGCTCCGTACGATGTGGTCATCGCCCTGCTGGGCATGAAGATTTTTGCCACGGTGGACTCTGTGCTTTCATTCGAGACTGCCACCGCCGTGTGCGCGCAGTTCGGGTTCGTGGCACTACGGGCGGCTTGACACCTCCGCAAGCCGCTCACCGGGCGTATCTTGGGAAATGTCTTCTCTCACCGAATCGTGGTTTGACACAGGGATGACACCGCGGCTAACAAGCCCCGTCCCCTCCGGCCCCCCATCCGCCGCGCCTGCCAGTATCATCGACTCCATGAACCTCCCCAACCAGCTCACCGTCCTTCGCCTCATCCTTACGGCGGTGTTTGTGGTGCTGTTCCATCTGCCTCTGGCCAACCGTATCTCCATCGCCCTGTTGGTCTTCGCCCTGGCGTCGATCACGGATTACCTCGATGGCCACCTCGCCCGCAGCCGGAATCTGGTGACGAACTTCGGCAAGCTCATGGACCCCCTGGCGGACAAGATCCTCATGACGGCCGCGCTCATCATGCTGGCCACTCCAGAGGTGCCTCTGCCCAATGGCAAGATCGCCCTGGAGGTCTGGATCGTCATCGCCATCCTCGCCCGTGAGTTTTTCGTCACCGGCATCCGCCAGATCGCCTCCAATGCCGGAGTCGTCCTTGCGGCGGAGAAGCTGGGCAAGCACAAGATGGTCTGGCAGATCATCACCGTCTGCTACTTCCTCCTCTACGCATCCACGGCAGAGCCCATGTTCCGCTGGCTGGCCCCGGCCTTCTCCTGGACCCCGTTTTCCCCCGCCGTCTTCGGCCTCATCTGCATCATCATGATGGCCGGGCTCACCATTGTTTCCGGCTTCAGCTACTTCTGGAAGAACCGGCGGCTGTTTGGAGATGCGTGAGAAAGCAAAACTTCAAAGTTCAAACGTCAAACTTCAAAGGGGAGGCGGAATTCGTCGGTGCCACGCGTGGCCCCTCGGGCGGCTCATCTTGAAGTTTGGCATTTGAATTTTGAAGTTTAAAACATGCGCTGCCGCGCATATATTTTTGTGAAAGTGAAAAATCTTTCAGAACGAGGGTCGTTTCTGGCAAGCTTTGAAAACGCGACGGCGTTTTACCCCATTGCCTGCCATGAAAACCTTCTCCTCCACCGCCTTCACGCTGTGTGCCTTCGCGGGCATGCTCGCCTCCTTCCAACCCTCCGCCCAGGCCAATGACTGGCCCACCTTCCGCGGCGCCGACCGGAAGGACATCTCCAAAGAAACTGGCTTGCTGAAATCCTGGCCTGCCGATGGCCCGAAGCGGGTCTGGACCTTTGAGGGGGCCGGCCTCGGCTACTCCGGGTTCGCCGTCGTGGGCGGCACGCTCTACACCCTGGGGGCCAAGGAGTTCGAGGAACACCTCATCGCCGTGGATGTCGCCACCGGGAAGGAGAAGTGGACCGTCAGCGTCGGCCCGCTTTTGACCAACGGCTGGGGCGATGGCCCGCGCAGCTCACCCACCGTCGATGGCGACCGCGTCTATGCCCTGGGCGGCAAGGGCGATCTCGCCTGTGTCAGTGCCAAGGATGGCAAGGTGATCTGGAAGGCCAGCCTGACCGATGCCGGTGGCAAGGTCCCCGGCTGGGGTTATTGCGAAAGCCCGCTGGTGGATGGCAATCAGGTGGTGGTCACCCCCGGTGGGAACAAGGGGGCCGTGCTCGCCTTGGACAAGCTGACCGGCAAGCAGGTCTGGCAGTCCGCGGAGTGGACGGACGGCGCCCAATACGCCTCCCTCGTGCCCATCGAGTTCAACGGCGTGCGCCAGTACGTGCAGCTCACCATGCAGAACTTCGCCGGCATCAGCGCCAAGGACGGCTCGGTGCTCTGGAAGGTCGCCTTCCCCGGCAAGACGGCGGTGATTCCCACTCCCATCTTCGACAAGGGGCAGGTCTATGTGGCGGCTGGCTATGGCGTGGGTTGCAAGTCCGTGAAGCTCGGCAGCGGCGAGCCCGAGTTCCTGTATGAGAACACCAACATGGTGAACCACCACGGTGGCGTCATCCTGGTGGGCGACTACCTCTACGGCCACTCCGACAAGGGCGGCTGGACCTGCCAGAACTTCAAGACCGGCGAGGTGCAGTGGGCCGAGCGCGGCAAGCTGGGCAAGGGCGCGATCCATTGCGCCGATGGCATGCTCTACCTCCTGGAGGAAAACTCCGGCAACGTGGTGCTAATCGAAGCCTCCCCGAACGGGTGGAATGAGAAAGGCCGCTTCCAGCTCGGACCCCAGACCGCCCAGCGCAACCCCAAGGGCAAGATCTGGACCCACCCGGTCGTCAGCGGTGGCAAGCTCTACCTTCGCGATCAGGAGCTGATTCATTGCTATGACATCAAGAGTTAAAA
>NZ_BATR01000088.1 GCF_000739655.1 Verrucomicrobium sp. BvORR106
GGGGCGCTCACCACCGGGCGGCTCGCCGGGCCCATGGGGGCGGCTGGACCAGGGCGCTGGGCCACCGGAGCGGGGCCCAGGGGCTTCCCGGCAGGCGGTGCCGAGGGGCGTCCGGGCGCAGGTGCCCCAGGCTTGCCAACAACGGGTGCGACGGGTTTGCCAGGTACGGGAGCCACAGGCTTGCCCGGAACGGGTGCCCCAGGCCTGGCGATGACCGGAGCGCCACCCACTGGCGCGCCACCTGGGCGGGGGGCGACCGGAGCGGCCGGCACACCGGGACGACTGGGGCCTGCGACCGGACCCGCACCGGGGGGCAAGGGGCGCGGACCCGCGCCTTGGCCCGGGATCGGTGCCCGGGGCATGTTCGGAGCGGGAGGAAGGTTGGGTCTCGGGGCCAGATTCGGCGCAGGCGGTGTGCTGGCGGCAGGGGCGGATGATGGAGCCGGTGCCGGAGTTGCGGCTGAGGGAGTGGGGACGCCCGAGGGGACTGGAACTGCTACAGGTGCAGGTGCAGCCTCGGCCAATGCAACTGGCTTGACCTCAGCGTCCGTCGCCGGAGATTTTTCAGCCGCAGGCGTCGGCACTGGCAGCGCGCCTGTGGGGGCGGAGCTTGGCAGCGGGATGAGCTGGGTGGAGCGGTGCCCGCCCTCCAGCTTCTCCGCATCGCGGCGTTTGTCCTCGGCAGAGGAGGTCCCTCCACGGGCCTCGCGCTCCCCACCGGGCAGTCTGGTATCGCGGAAGCGGGCTTCCAGGTGGCCGAAGTTCACCTTGTCCCCGGGCTTCAGGTGAGCCCGTTCCACCCGTTCGTCGTTGACGAACGTGCCGTTGGAGGAATTCAGGTCCACCACTTCATAGAAACCGTCAGGCTGCCTGAGCAGTTCCGCGTGGAAGCTGGAGATCCCGTCGTTTTCGATCAGGATTTCGTTTCGGGCATTGCGCCCAAGGCTGAGCCGATCTTCGACCAGGTCGAAAATGAACTCGTTTCCGTTGTTGAGATTAAACGCCAGATAGGGCATGGGACACTGGGCTGTGCGAAGAAGCCCATTTTAGGTTGCGAGCTTGCGTAACGAAGGAAAACCAGCGGTGAGTCACCGGGTGACTCATTGAAAATGATCGTCACTCCGACTGCCAGAAAAATGAAATTTGGCTTTAATAAAATCTCCATTTCAGGCCGGGTTTCGGGCCTGCTCCTGCTAATCGTCACCACCGTGCTCGCCCTTCCGGCGGAGGCGCAGAATCTCTCCGGGCCTCAACTGGAGCGCATCGGGCGCCGGATCTGGCAGAATGAATGCGCCGGGACAGTCGAAGGCCTCACGAGCTGGAACAAGGGCGAATACTTCGCCTCCCTCGGCATCGGTCACTTCATCTGGTACCCCGCCGGTGTGCAGGGCCCGTTTGAGGAGAGCTTCCCGCCGCTGGTCCGCTGGCTCCAGCAGACCGGGGCTCCCGTGCCGCCGTGGCTGCTAAAGACCCCCGACTGCCCGTGGACCTCCCGCGAATCCTTTGAGGCGGATCGCAACTCCCCCCGGCAGAAGGAGTTGCGCACCCTGCTGGCCCGCACCGTGGCCCAGCAGACGCAGTTCATCATCCACCGGCTGGCTGCGGCCACACCCAAGTTCAAGGCCGCTGCCGGGAAGGCGGCATCCCACGTGGAGCGGAACCTGGCGCTGCTCCAGCAGTCCGCCGCGGGCAATTTCGCCCTCATTGATTACGTCAATTTCAAAGGGGAAGGCCTCAATCCCAAGGAGCGCTACAACGGCCAGGGCTGGGGCCTCCTCCAGGTGCTGATCGAGATGCGGCCGACGGATGCTGCCGGGGCGCCGGCCGCGTTCTCAGAGGCGTCCAAGCGTGTCCTCACCCGCCGCGTCCAGAACGCCCCGGCTGATCGCAAAGAGCAGCGCTGGCTGGAAGGTTGGAAGAACCGCTGCGAGGGCTACAAGTCCGCTTGAGGCGAAATCGTCTCCGAATCCCCCATGGCATCGTGCTTGACTCCCCGAATGCTCTGACCTAAACACTCCGCCCCATGGCCGAACAAACGACCCTCATCCTTCTCAAGCCCGACTGTGTCTCCAAAAATCTCTGTGGCGAAGTGCTCAAGCGCTTTGAAGGAGCCGGTTTCCAGATCCGCGGCCTGAAAATGCTCCAGCTGGACGACGCTGTCCTCGCTGAGCACTACTCCCACATCGCATCCAAGCCCTTCTTCCCGGATGTGGCCGCCTTCATGAAGCAGACGCCCGTGGTGGCAGTCGCGCTCAAGGGCGAAAACGTGATCGACACCGTGCGCACCCTGCTGGGGCCTACGGATTCCAGCAAGGCTGACAAAGGCACCATCCGCGGCGACTTCGGTGGCGACATGATGGTGAACGTGGCTCACGCCTCCGATTCCCCTGAAGCCGCAGCCGCTGAGCTGAAGCGTTTCTTCAAGGACGGCGAAGTGTTCAGCTTCTAAGCCTCCCAGATCGCAAAGCGATTTCCTTTACGGGCGGATGGCGTGAGCCATCCGCCCGTTGTTTTTTTAGTTAAAGGGTGGACTGGCTGAGCCTCGCGCAGCCGGCTGAGGTCAAGCGACTTCGTTCAGGCTGAGGTATTCCCGATTCCGCTCATCCACCTGCTGGTTCAGGGTGCAGTAGTCCCAGGCGTACCCGATGCCCACCAGGCCGCCGGTCAGCGCCCAGATGATGCCGGTGACCCACTTGCCCATGTAGAAGCGGTGGATGCCAAAGATGCCCAGA
Source organism: Verrucomicrobium sp. BvORR106 (assembly GCF_000739655.1). Lineage (GTDB taxonomy): Bacteria > Verrucomicrobiota > Verrucomicrobiia > Verrucomicrobiales > Verrucomicrobiaceae > Verrucomicrobium. Next base: position 2,733 of record NZ_BATR01000088.1, read on the forward strand.
AAGGTCTGGAGCACCCACGCCACCGAGTAGTCGATGGGGCCGGAGGTGAATTTCAGGTCGGCCTCCCGGTCCATCTTGGGGATCAGGAACAGGTCAACGATCCAGCCGACGAGGAAGAGGCCGAAGGTCAGCATCCAGATGATGCCGCTCACCCGTCGCCCATAATAGAAGCGGTGTGCGCCAAAGAAGCCAAAGATCCATAGGAGGTAGCCGATGGTTTTGCTGTGTGTACTGGAGGTATTGTTCATTGAGGGGTTTGCAGCGGTTGCTGCACGGCAAGTTTAGTGCACCAGGGGGATGAACCCAACCGAAACTGGACAAGATCGAACACGACAGAAAATTCACCTTGCAATCTTGAGAGGAGAGCGTATCCCTACCTGTCTGGCACATAAGGGCGTATTTGACTCGGCCCGCCAGGGATTTTTTCTTCAGCATGTCGTCCAACATTTCGTTTCGCCGCAGCCTCATCCGTTTTGTACAGGATGTGAAAGAGTTGTCGGCTCGCGTATGTTAAGTGTGTCCCGTATGGTACCCACTGCGTTCATGCCCGTATGCTTTGGCATCCATGTTGGATGTCTTTTTGCCATTAACTCACCGGAGGTGCGTCATCAACCCTAGCTTCAATAACAGACCACGACCAGGCTTCAACCGTGGAGGCCGGTTCCAGGATCAAACCCGCGTCAACGACCGTATTCGGTCTCCGAAAGTCCGTGTCATCGATGGTGCCACGAACCAGCAGCTCGGCGTTCTGCCGACAGGTCAAGCAGTCCGCATGGCCAAGGAGCGCGGGATGGATCTCGTGGAAATCTCCGCTTCCGCCGATCCCCCGGTCTGCAAGATCGTGGACTACGGCAAGTACAAGTACGAGCAGGAGAAGAAGAAGAAGGAGTCCGCCAAGGCCCAGAAGGGTGGCAAGCTGAAGGAACTCAAGTTCCGCGTCGGCATCGATCCGCACGACTACCTCATCAAGATCGCCCACGGGGAGGAATTCCTGTCCGAAGGCAACAAGGTCCGTGTCCAGCTCCAGTTCAAAGGTCGCCAGATGGCGCACCAGGAAATCGGTTTCAAGCTCGCCAAGCGCATCCGTGAGGATCTCCTGACGATGGGCCACGTGGACCAGGACCCGAAGATGGCCGGTCGTAACATCAACATGCAGATCTCCCCGTTGCCCGAAAAGCAGCGCCAGCGGAAGTTCGCCAACTTCAAGCACGGGAAGTTCCTTGACCCTGAGGAAGAGGACAACACCCATGAGGAGCACCATGAAGATGACCACCATGATGAGGTGGAGGGCTCCAATGGCGACGCTCCTACGGGCGAAGCTCCTGCTCCCGCTCCCGCGCCTGCACCCAAGCAGAACGGTACCAAGGCGAAGCCTCGTCTGGTGATCGATCCGTCCAACGTGGATTCGGCCTAGTCTTGAACAGAACCCAGTGGAGCCAGCCAGCATGAGCGGAAGCCCAAAGCATCGGCTGCTCCTTTTTGATATCGACGGCACCCTGCTCGACACCGGTGGGGCAGGTGCCGGAGCCCTGCTGGACGCTGCCGAGGAAGTCCTCGGCGTCCTGCGGGAAGATCTCCCGCCTCTGGATCTGGCGGGCGCGACTGATGGCGGCGTGATCCGCAAGCTCTTCGCAGATGCGGGCCAGCCCTTGCAGCCTGATCGCGCGGAGGCCTATTACGCCTCCTACCTCGGGCACCTGCAGCGCCGGGTGCGGCATGACGAATTTGCTGGGCGACTGCTCGGCGGGGTGGTGGACCTGCTCGCCCAGGTGGGCCAGGAAGATCGCTTCTCCGTCGGACTGCTCACGGGCAACATCCGCCGCGGCGCCGTCATCAAGCTGGAGCGCTTCGGTATTCACGGACATTTCCTGGACGGCGGCTTCGGCGATGATGGTGAGGATCGCAACCACCTCGGTCCCGTGGCGGTGCGCCGCATGGCCCAGGCCACGCAGCGGCACTTTACCCCGGAGCAGGTCATCGTGATCGGGGACACACCCCGTGATGTGGCCTGTGCCCATGCCATGGGGGCCAGATGCCTGGCCGTGGCCACGGGCAAGTTTGATCATCCCTCCCTGCAGTCCCTCGGGGCCTGGCGGGTCGAGGAAAATCTGCACGATGCGGCCCGCTTGATTGAGGCGTTCGCCGCCTGATCCTCTGCCTCCGGCCGGGTGATTCGAGGGCATGAAAAATCCCGGGCCCTTTCGCGCCCGGGATTCTAGGTAATAGCTCGGCAGTCTGGCTTGCAGCTGCCGCGTCAGGCTGATCAGGGCAGCGGGCGCACCCAGTAGTTGCGCACGCGCACCGGGGGATCGTTCTTGTGATCCTGGAGACGCACGGGAGCTTTCTCGGGGAAGTCGCCGTCGTAGTTGGTGATGTTCTTGTGCTTGGTCGGGCCCATGATCTTCGTGTGCACCTGCACGCACACGCCGTTCACGAAGGTCGTCACATAGGCGGGCTCCACCACTTTGCCATCCTTCAGCTTCGGTGCGGTGAAGATGATGTCATAGGTCTGCCATTCGCCAGCAGGGCGCACGGCGTTCACCAGCGGCGGCGTCTGACCGTAGATGCAGCCCGTTACGCCATCGGCATAGGTGGGGTTGTTGTAGCAATCCAGCATCTGGCTCTCATAGCGATCCATGAAGAACACGCCGGCGTTGCCCTTCTTCTGGGAGTTGCCCTTGGTCTCCGGAGCGCTCATCCACTCGATGTGGAGCTGGCAGCTCGCAAACTGTTCCTTGGTCCAGCAGTCGCCGCCGGCAATCAGGAGTTCACCATTCTCGACCTTCCATGGGCAGGGTTTGCCATCCTTGCTCACCAGGGCGTCTGTGCTGCCGCCATCAAAGATCACCACGGCATCGGCCGGGGCGCTGGCATTCGTCTTCCCAGGAGCCACCACGGGCGGGGCGGGGCGCTTGATGTCATGCACGCGCCATTCGGTGCCAGGAATGATTGGCGTGTCTTCGTAGCCGATCGGGGAGGGCTTGTCTTCGCCATGGCAGGCTGCGGCAAAGACCGCGAGAAGGGTGAGAGCTGGTAGTTTCTTCATGTGTCAGTGAGGGATGGATCAACAAGGAGGTCTTCGTAGATAGAGAGTCACGCAATGGTGACGCGGGATCTTAAAGATAATCGTAAAATGTTGCAGTTTCCCCTTGCAACAAGCGGATAATGAACGACTCTATAAATCCAATCGCGGGGTGGAGCAGCCCGGTAGCTCGTCAGGCTCATAACCTGAAGGTCACAGGTTCAAATCCTGTCCCCGCAACCAATTTCAGAGAGGCCTTACAGTGAAAGCTGTAAGGCCTTTTTGATGGAGTGATGGAGTGATGGAGTGATCCTCGCCGGCGACTGATGTCGTTTGCCCATCGGCCGCACAGCAGATTTAACAATCTGGGTAAACTCATCGAACCGAATGATGAAGAAGTCCCCTGGCCCATCGTGTTCTCCATCCTCACCGTGGTGCGCTTCTGCACCCAGCCATCGGAGCTGAGCATTGAGACGGTGAGAGGTGGGATGCGGCTCAAGGGGCGTGATTTCGCTTAAAAGCAATACACCAATCCCTGTGCGAACCTCTTCCAAAAAAACGGAGTCCGTATCGCCCTGTTCCTGCTTTGCCAATCCTTCGTGCCTTTGTGCCTTCGTGTGAGAAAATACCTTCTCCACTACGCTGAGCTTCCCCACCGGCAGGATGCCGGTAACACGCACAGGCGGGACGCCCGTGTCACTCCGCCCCAGACCGCCATCCACTCGAGCGCAGCGCCTCAACCAGGCGAAGCCGTCTCAACCAGCAGCCGCCCCGGCGGCAGCGTCTCAACTCCCCAGCCCTACGGGCCTCACTTGTTCCGCGCTCGTGAGCGTCATCACACTGCCGTCCTCGCGCTGCACCACCAGATGCCCTTCCGCATTCAGCGTGGCGGCGACGCCGCGGACTTCGGTGCCGTCCACCATGGCCGTCAGCTTCTTCCCCAGCAGCCAGCTGCGTTGGCGGACTTCATCCACCACCTGCGGATAATGCTCGTCATAGCGGGAGAGCAGGTGGTCCAGGTGCTTCAGCAAGGAGATGGCGATGGTGTTCCGATCCAGCGGCGTGCTGCTGCCTGTGGCCAGGCGGATCGACGTGGCTTGCTGGCTGAGCTCGGGTGGGTACGTGGTGGTGTTCACGTTCAGACCGATGCCCAGCACCATGTAGGCGCTGCCACCACCGGTGAAGGTCTCGGCCAGGATGCCGGCCACCTTGCGGTCGTTCAGATACACATCATTCGGCCACTTGATGGCCGGCTGCAGGTTGAGCTGGGGATTGAACGACTCGATCGCCCGGCAGATGGCCAGTGCGGCGAAGGTGGTGGTGCGAGGCCAGAGGTCCATCTTCACCTCCGGACGGAGCAACACGGAGAGCAGCAGATCCTGCCCGGGCGGGGAGCTCCAGCGGTTTTCCCGTCTGCCGCGGCCGGCCGTTTGTTCCTCGGCCAGCACCACCAGCCCGTGGGGATACCCGGCGCTGCCCAGGTCCCGCACATGGTCACTGGTGGAAGGCAGGGTTTCATGAACCTGTACTTCCGTGCCGAGCGCATGACCGGCCAGAGCGGTGGTCAGGCGGCGGGGCTGGAGGGCGGTGTACTCGGGGGCGAGGGACACGGGACGGGAAGGCTGAATTGGATGATGAAATAGGAACCAAGAACCAAAACGGGCGGGCGGCATCAACGCCACCCGCCCGATCATGATTCAACCCGCTGTGCGCGGCACCTGTTTTTTACTTTTTGGCGAAATGCTTTTCAATCGCCTTCACCAGGCCGGGGATGCTGTGCTCCTTGGCCTCGATGTCGATCCGCACGCCGTGCTTGCGCAGGGTGTCGGAGGTGATGGGGCCGATGCTGGCCACCTTGATGCCCTCTGGCAGCGGCACCTTGAGTTCAAGGAAATGCTCCACGGTGGAGCTGCTGGTGAAGGTGATGACATCCGCGCCTTCCTCCTTGAACTGGGTGATGGACTCGTGATCGGCGTCCTCCGGCACGGTGCGGTAGGCGATGGCCTCGTCCAGGATCGCGCCCAGGCCCACGAGCTCGTTGCCCAGGACCTCGCGGGTGCTCTCCGCTTTCACCCAGAGCACCGTCTGGTTCTCCACGCTCTGTTCCTTGAAGGCCTTGATCAGCCCCTCAGCCACGAACTTCTCCGGCATGAGGTCCACCGCCAGGTGGTAGGCCTTCACGCGCTCGGCCGTGCCGGGCCCGATGGCCGCGATCTTGGCTGCGCCGATGCTGCGGGCGTCATCATAGAGCTTGTAGAACATTTCAAAGAACCGGTCCACCCCGTTCGGGCTGGTGAAGACGATCCACTCATACGTGTGAGAGTCCATCACGAGCTGGCCGAAGGCCTTCAGGTCCTCCGGCGGCTCGATCTTGATGGTGGGGATCTCCAGCACGCTCGCGCCCAGCAGGCTGAGTTGCTTGGTCAGGCCGCCGGCCTGCTGACGCGTGCGGGTGACCACGATGCGCTTGCCAAAGAGCGGCCGTTTCTCGAACCAGTTCAGCTTGTCGCGCTCCAGCACCACGGTGCCGATCACGCACACAGCGGGGGCCTTGAACCCGGTCTCCTGCACAATGCCGGCGATGGTCTCCAGCGTGCCCTCGATGGTGCGCTGGCGGCCCGTGGTGGCCCAGCGGGTGAGCGCAATCGGCGTGTTCGGCTTGGCACCGTTCTCGATGAGTTTCTTGGTGATCTCCTCGATCCGCTCCACGCCCATGAGCATGACCTTCGTGCCATCGGCCTGCGCGATCTTCGCGTAGTCCAGCGAGCTCTCCGGCTTGGTGGGATCCTCATGTCCCGTGAAAATGGTGAGCTGGGAGCAATGAGAGCGATGCGTGACCGGGATGCCCGCATAGGCCGGACCGGCGATGGCGGAGGTGATGCCAGGCACGATCTCAAACGCGATGCCCGCGTCCACTAGCTCGCCTGCCTCTTCCGCCCCGCGACCGAAGAGCACGGGATCGCCGCCCTTCAGACGGGTGACGATCTTGCCCGCACGGGCCTTCTCCACGATGAGCTTGTTGATGCCTTCCTGCGTGAGGGTGTGGTCCTTGGCCTTCTTCCCCACGTAGATCTTCTCCGCATCCGGCCGGGCGTAGCGGAGGAACTCCACGTTGCTCAGGTAGTCATACACCACCACGTCTGCCATCTCGATGCATTCCTTCCCGCGGATCGTGAGCAGGCCCGGATCACCGGGGCCGGCGCCCACGAGGTAACAGATGCCGGTGGAGGAGGACTTGGAGGCAGCAGGCATGATCGATGAAAAAGGGAGGCAGCAGGAAATAACGGAATCGAAATCGGACTCGAAAAGGGAAAACGAACAGGCAGACAGGTCAGAGCGCGGTGACCAGCGCGGCCACTTCAGCGGCCAGTCCCTTGGGCGAGTGATAGGGCTCGGTGGAGGTCACCTCCTTGGGCGGGCGGCTCGGATCGGTCTCGTCAAAGACGCGCACCTTCATCTGCAGCACTCCGTTTTCGAGGAAGGTGTGCGCGCCGATCGGTGTCTGGCAGCCGGCCTTGAGGATGTGGAGGAACTCCCGCTCTGCGGTGACACGGGCGTAGGTCTCCTCGTGATTGATCGCCTTCAGGAACTCCAGGGTGTGGGCGTCATCCACGCGGGCCTCGATGCCGATGGCCCCCTGGCCAGCGGCGGGGAGGAACTCCTCACAGTTAAGGATCACCGCATGCAGCGGCTGGCCGTCCACCACCACGTGCTCGCCATCCAGCAGGGACAGGCGCTCCAGCCCGGCGCGGGCCAGCAGGATGGCATCCAGATCAGAGGGGACAAAGAGCTTGCGGATGCGCGTGGGCACATTCCCGCGGATCTCCACACACTCCACACCCGGGTTCAGCCACTGGAGCTGGCGGATGCGGCGCACGCTGCTGGTGCCCACCTTGGCCCCAGCCGGCAGAGTCGCCAGGGTGTAACCCTCGCGGGAGATGAGCACGTCCTCGATGGGGGCACGCGGCAGCACGCCCGCGATGAAGAATTTCGCGTCCAGCACCGTTGGCACGTCCTTCAGGCTGTGCACGGCGATGTCGATCTCGCCACTGGCCAGGGCGATTTCGAGCTCCTTCGTGAAGATGCCTTTGTCCAGGCGGTCGCCATCGGTGAACTCGGAGAAGCGCAGGTCAGGGCGCTTGTCACCCGTGGTGGCGATGACCTTGCGCTCCACACGCAGGTAGGGGTGGGCGGCGTGCAGCGCGGCCTCGACCATCTCCGCCTGGCGGAGGGCGAGTTCACTGCCGCGGGTGCCCAGTCGGATGGTGTCGGTGAATTGGGAGATCAAGGCGGGCGAAAGGGGAAACGGGTTACGAATTGCGGGGCGTGAGCGGGAGGACGGGATTGTCATCCTCTTCGCGCTGGAGGGCTGCCCCGGAGGCGGAATCTTCTTGATAGCCGAACTTGCGCAACTGCTCTTCGATGATTTCCTCGCACAGCGCGAGGGCGCGTTCCCGCTCGCGACGGCCTTCGTCAGCGATGGCCTGGAGCGCATCCACATCGTAGAGGTACACTTCAGAGATCTCGTTCACGCGCGGATCCACGTCGCGCGGCACGGCGATGTCGATGATGAGCAGGGAGTGGCCGTGGCGCTTGCGCATCACGGGCTCGATGAGCTCCGGCTTCACCACAAAGTGGGGCGCGCTGGTGCTGCTGATGATGATGTCGGCATCGTGAAGCGCGCCTTCCCATTCATCGAACCGCAGGGCCTGACCGCCCATCTCCTTGGCCAGCTCCACCGCGCGGTCGTAGGACCGGTTGGAGATGAAGATGCTCTTCGCCCCGCGGGAGAGCAGGCTCTGGGCGCAGGTGCGGCTCATCTCCCCGGCGCCGATCAGGAGCACGCGGCACTGGCGCAGGTCAAAGATCTTCTCCGCCAGGTCCACCGCCACGCTGCCCACGGAGGTGGAGCCGCGCTGGATGTTGGTGCCATTGCGTACCTGCTTGCCCACGCTGAAGGCGCGCTGGAAGAGCTTGTTGAGCGTGCGTCCCGTGGCCCCGGCCTTGAGCGCCACATTGTAGGCAGCCTTCACCTGGCCAAAGATTTCCGTCTCCCCCAGCACCATGGAGTCCAGCCCGCTCACCACGCGGAAGAGATGCCGCGCGGCATCGGCGTGGCTCAGCTTGTAGGTCGTGAGCGCCTCCCGCTGGGCGGGGTTGAGCTGGAAGTGGTTCACCAGATAATCATGCAGCACCGCCAGCCCCTGCTCGGGGTTGTTGTGATCGCACGAGGTGAATATCTCCACGCGGTTGCAGGTGGAGATGACCGTGCTCTCCTCGAAGCCCGGCAGGCCCTTGATCTGCTGCGCCGCCTCCGGCTGCTTGCTTTCGGCAAAGGCCAGCCGCTCACGCAACTCGATGGGAGTCGTGCGATGGTTCAGGCCGAGGCAGAGAAGCATGGAGGGCGGGGAAGGGGAAAGGGATGCTGGGGTGGCGGGAGAAGCGGGGCGTAAAAGAACGGGCGGAATGGGGCGGGCTATCGGCCGATCACCACCCAGAGCGAGAGAAAGGGGACAAAGAAGCCCAGCACGGAGAGCCAGGCCGTGTGGCGGGCGGAGAGCGTGTGCCGCCACATCAGCAGCAGGATCACGGTGTACAGGCCCAGGATGCTCCAGGAGATGGTCATCTTCACCGTGCTGATGGGCAGGTGGATCTTGAAGGTGGACATCATGGCCACGGCCAGCAGCAGCACCCCCAGCGCGACCATGCGCATGATGGCGCGTGAGAGGTGGTGAATGGGCGGGAGCTGGCGGAACAGGGCGTGAATGCGGTGCTTCTTCAGCAGATGATCCTGCAGGAGGAACATCACGCCCGTGATGCAGGCCAGAGCGAAGGCGGCGTAGGCGATCATCGCCAGCGGGGCGTGCAGATGCTCCCATACAGACATCTTAACGTGCTTCACGGAGCCCGGGTTGTCCGGCATGAAGAGCGCCAGCGTCTGCAGGATGGCGATGAGAGGGGCGGTGAAGAGCCCCAGGAGGGAGAGCCGGTACGTGGCCCCCACCAGGAAGTAGAGGAGCACAATGCACCAGCCGATGAAGATGAAGACCTCAAACTGGCTCGTGAGCGGGCACCGGGCGTGCATCTCCCCCCGCAGGTAGAGGAAGGCGCACTGGAAGGCGAAGCCCACCGCCATGGGGAGGAACTGCCACTTGTTCTCCTGCCAGCGTCCGGCCCGCAGGGCGGCGATCGCATGCACCACGCCCGCCATGAAGGCGACGGTGGAGAGGATCAGGAGCAGGCGGGTGAGTTCCATGGGATTGGAAATGTGGACCAAACAGCGGGGAATGTCGAGCGCGGGACGGGCTTTCCGGAGAGGAAGTGGCCCTTCCGGGGTGGGGTGGGCCCACTGTCTGCTCTCCTTATTCTACGTGCTTGCCCTTGGCCCTCGCGCATGCACTTTGGCCCGCCCCTTCTGCCCCACCATGAACGAAGACTCCCTCCTCCGCCTCCAGACTGCCATTCGCGATGTGCCGGACTTCCCCAGGCCGGGGTGCTTTTTAAGGACATCACCCCTGTCCTGGCCGACGCCGAGCTCCTGAAACTGGCGGTGGACGCCATGGAAGACGTCACCTCCGGGTGGGGCACGGTGGACAAGGTGGTGGGCATCGATGCCCGCGGCTTCATCTTCGGTGCCATGCTCGCCGCCCGCCTGGGCTGCGGCTTCGTCCCCGCGCGGAAAAAGGGCAAGCTCCCCTGGAAGACCCGCACCGTGGACTACGCCCTGGAGTACGGCACCTCCTCCCTGGAGATGCATGAGGATGCCCTCCTGCCCGGAGAGCGCGTCGTGTTGGCAGATGACCTGCTGGCCACCGGTGGCACGGCCGGTGCGGCGCTGGAACTGGTGGAGGCCATGGGCGCCAGCGTGCTGGGCTCTGTGTTTTTCATTGAACTGGCCTTCCTCAGCGGGCGGGAAAAGATCGACCGCTTCGGCCCCGTGAAGTCTGTGCTCGCCTTCTGACCCTCTTACCCTTCAGACTCCGCCAGCGTAAAATTCCTCAGCCGACACATGCCCCAGCTCATCAAGAAGCTCTCCACCCGCGCCCGCGAAGCCCTCGCCAACACGACCGGCAAGTCCCGGTCCAACAGCGAGGTGCTGCGGGCCTTCAAGCGGTTCCGCAAGGTGGAGGAGGCCCGGCTGCGCATGCTGCATCGCGCCGGCGGCAGCGGCATGGAGATCTGCAGCATGCGCTCAGACCTCATCGATGCCGTGCTGAAGCACCTCTGGCAGGAGATGCTGCTGGGCGCGGACGCGGCCCTGCAGGCGAAGACGAAAATCAGCCTCGTGGCCACCGGCGGCTACGGCCGCCGCCAGATGAACCCGGGCAGCGATGTGGACCTGCTCTTCCTCCTCTCGGGCAACAGCACGCAGACCCCTCCCGGTCTGGCCCAGCTTGTTTCCTCCTTCCTCACCATGCTCTGGGACTCCGGCTTCAAGGTCGGGGACTCCTCCACCCGCAGCGTGGGGGAGAACATCAAGCAGGCGAACGCAGACAACCAGGTGAAGACCGCCCTCATCGAGGCGCGGCTCGTCTCCGGTGATCCGGAGCCCTTTGCCGAGCTGGAGCTGCGTTTCGACAAGGAGTGCATGGACGGGCGCGACATCGAGTTCCTCCAGATGCGCCAGAAGGACCTGGCCGAACGCCACGCCAAGCACGAGGACACCGCCTTCGTGCAGGAGCCCAACGTGAAAAACGGCTGCGGCGGTCTGCGCGACTACCACAACGCCCTGTGGATGTCCTACGCCAAGTACCGCACCATCGACCTGAAGGAGATCGTGAAGAAGGTGGAGTTCCCCGCCACCTCGCTCAAGGACATGGAGCGCGCCTATGACTTCATCCTCCGCGTCCGCACGGAGATGCACTACATCGAGAAGCGGGAGAGCGATGTGCTCACGCTGCGCCTCCAGGGCATCGTGGCCACGAACCTCGGCTACCGTCAGAAGAAGATCCTCAACCGCATCGAGGTCTTCATGCGGGACTACTACATGCACAGCAGCAACATGCTGCACCGCTGCAGTGAGCTGATGGACCGTTACCACCTCCAGGCGGTGGAGAACGGGAAGCCAAGCCTGGTGGCCCGCCTGCTGCGCAAGACCGTGCCCAAGGTGGAGAAGTTCGACGGCTTCGTCGCCAAGAACGACCGTCTCTACGCGGAGAGTGCGGAGATCTTCCTGGAGGATCCGCCGCGGCTCATGCGCCTCTTTGTTCACACCCAGCAGCGGCACCTGCGTCTCAGTCCGGAGTTGTTTCATCTGGTCCAGCAGAGCTGGGCGCTCATCAACATCACCTTCCGCTACAACAAGGCGGTGCGGGAGAGCTTTGAGGCCATCCTGAGCCAGCGTGGGGATGTGGCCCGCGTGCTCCGCCAGATGCACCGAGTGGGTTTCCTCGGCCGGTACATGCCGGAGTTCGGCGCGCTCACGTGTCTGGTGCAGCATGAGTTCTTCCACCGCTACACGGCGGATGAGCACACCCTGCGCACCATCGAGAAGATGGATGAGCTGGCGGATGCCACCCCGCAGAAGGGCATGGAGCTCTACAAGCACCTCTTCCGCGAGATGCAGGACCCCTCCATCATGTACATGGCCCTGCTCCTGCATGATTCCGGCCGCGCGCTGAACACCAGCACCCACACGGACGCCAGCGCTGAGCTGGCCAACCGCGTGTGCCGGCGCCTCCAGATCAAGGGCGCCCGCCGCCGGCTCCTCATGTTCCTGGTGGACCACCACCTCACGCTCTACCGCACCGCCACCACAAAGAACCTGGACGATCCCAAGGTGGTCTCCGACTTCGCGGAGGTCATGCGCAACAAGCAGAACCTGGACGCCCTGCTCGTCATGACCCTGGCCGACTCCCGCGGCACCAGTGACAAGAGCTGGAACTCCTGGAAGGAGAGTCTCATCCTCCACCTGTACCACAACACGGTTCGCTATCTCAACGATCCCTCCGATTTCATCAGCAGCATCTCCGCACCCCTGGAGGAGCTCCAGGGAGAGGTGCGCAAGAAGCTGGACTCGTACTACGAGCGCGAGATCGCCGCGCACTTCCAGCACATGCCGCGGAGTTATTTCAACTTCCGCAGCCCGGACATTATCGCGTTTCACATCGAGGCCTTCCGGGGCTTCTTCCGCACTGTGGCCAAGGGGACCTCGCAGGAGGACCTCCTCCCCGGCCTCACCTGGGTGGAGCACCCTGAACAGGGCTGCAGCGAGCTCATTGTCGTCTGCTGGGACCGCCACCTCCTCCTCGCCCGTATCGCCGGCGCCCTCGCCGCCCAGAACATCAACATTCTGAGCGCCGATCTCTATCAACGCAGTGATGATGTCGTGCTCGACGTCTTCCGCGTCTGCCGCACCGACTTCAGCCCGGTGACCAACGAGCGCACCAAGGCCCGGGTGGAATCCAGCGTGAAGACCTCCTTCGAGACCGGTGAGTTCGACTTTAGTCAGGCCATCCAGGAAAACCGCCGCTCGCTCAAAGGGCTGGAAGACGTCGCCGCCGAGGTGCCCCAGCGTGTGTACATCAACAACGATCTCACCACCGACTACAACGTCATCGAGATCCAGGCCCTGGACCGCATCGGTCTTCTGTATGACATCTTCATGGCCATCGGCCAGCTCGGCCTGAACATCTGCCACGCCCGAATCAATACCGAAAAAGGCGTCGCTCTGGATGCCATCTACGTGCAGGACAAGGCCGAACAGAAAGTCGCGGACAAAGACGTGCTGAAAGAGCTGCAATCCCAGCTGGAAGAAGCCGTGTTTTCGTTTGGAAGACAAAGCAGCAGCGGCGCGCTCGCGCTGAGACGGTAGCTCGGTAATTCGGTAAAACAGTAATTCAGTAAACCGGTAATCCAGTAAGCTGGGAGACCAGCAGAGCGCGGGAGGGGGCGCGAAACCGCCCTCCCTCCGGTGGCGCTGGCCAGTAGCGCGAGCTTCACACGCCGCGCTCCCTACACCTGGATGCGAAGCATCTTTGGAGTGCGCGCGGGAACCGCCGCTTTCGCGCCCCTGGTGATACCCTATAACCCAGGCACCCCACCTGCGCCCCTGACCTCCACTTTGCTGTCTTCCTCCCCCGCATCTCCATCCGCACTCGCCCCCGGCTGCCCTTTACCTTCCACCCCTTGACCAACAAGGTAACATCTAACGGAGAAACCTCTTTGCTCAGAACATGAAACTCCAGGCACCCATCCCTCTGTTCCGCATTTTTGACCATCAGCTCGCCCGGGCCTTCTATCTGGGCTGGCTGGGATTCAAGCTCGACTGGGAGCACCAGTTCAGCCCCAACTCTCCACGCTACCTTCAGGTCTCCCGCGACGAGCTGGTATTGCATCTCTCGGAGCACTACGGCGACTGCACCCCCGGCTCCAAGATCCTGGTCCATCTTGACGACGTGACGGCCCTTCACGCAGAACTCGCCACCCGCCCCAACCCCAACATGAACCCAGGAATCGAAATCGCCCCCTGGGGGGCCAAGGTCCTGGAAGTCATCGACCCGTTCGGGAATCGTATCTGCTTCAATCAGGCGGTGAAGGAGTGAGCGGAGAGAGTGAGCAGAGAGAGGGGGCTGGAGACTCCACCCACCTTCCCTCCTGCCTCAACTTCCCCAAAGCCGACCGTAGTTGTCGACGTGAGGAGGCACTAATTTCCTCGTCTATCACGCTGCGGCAAGAATGACGACCAAGGAGCCAACGCTCTCGCCAGAACGCTCGGGAGCGGAGCGCTTCGTAGTCGCACACCGATCGCGCTATCCCCGTCGCAGACGCTTCAGCTAGTGCCTCCTCACGTCGACAACTACAACCGCCTCTGCCTCAGCTCCGGCAGAGGGAATAACTCAATCGGCCATTGTCACCGCCGTCAGCCTGTGTGCTCGCGCGAAGCTGGACGACTCTGTTTGTAGTACAATCTAAAGATTGAACTGCGAACAGCTTCCCGCAGCCTTGGGCATCTCTTCATTATGGCCCTCTCTCCCGCCAGCAACCCGATGCCGGAGGCATCACAGCCATTAGCCGGATGGTTGAAGGAGCGTAGCGACTGATACCTCCGGAAATCTCCCCAAACGTATCCCATCCCGGAGGGATGGCAGCAAGGCCCATTCTCCCACTCCAACCCTCCAACCCTCCATCACTCCATCACTCCATCACTCCGATCCCGCTCCCCCTTCAACCAAGCACCACAAACGTCACCCCATGCCCCTCCGCCACATCCGGCACCTCCACCTTCCCCGCCAGTTTCTCAATCACACTCGCGGGCACCGGATCCTTCCTTCCAGCATTCCGCTTCAGCACATCTCTCAAATCAGCCTCCAGGTAAACGATCTCAATCCACGCGCCATACCCGGCAAACAGATCCACCCAGCGTTTCCTCAAACTCACGGTCAGGTTCGTGGCATTGAACGCAAAGTCCTCCCCGGCGCGCAGATGCTGGCGGCAACGCTCCCGCGCCTCCTGAATCACGCGTCCTTGGTTTTCGGTGGCATCCACATCCAGATCATCCCGCACCGCGTCCAGGGACACCACCGGCAGCTCCCGCCGGTTCCGCGCCAGCCAGGTGTCCTTGCCCACGCCGGGCAGGCCGCTCATCATGATCACGCGACATTTGTAATCCTCATGCGGCACATGGTGCAGATCGCCCACGGCCTCCCGAAAATACAGAAACCGCGCCTGGCATTGGCAAAAGGATAGGGCCCGTCATAGCACCCGTGCTCCACCGCCACATCGCGCCAGAGGTTCAGCATCTCCTCGGTCCGTACGGTCCCATCAGCATCGCGACCGCGGGTGTCTGCCAGGGCAAAGAGATGCAGCAGCCGGTTCTTCACCAGACACGACAAACGGATCACCTCCTGCTCGGGGTGCGCCTTCTCCAGGAGATACGGAGGCCGACCGTGATAGCGCACCAGGCGCACGATCTCCTCGCGCAGCTCCAGCGGACATCCCAGCTCCGCCAGGACGCCCCGCGCCAGGCTGGCCCCGACAATGGAATGCCTTAGCGACCGCAACCGCCCGGTTTCCGGATCCAGCGCGGTGGTGGCCGGTTTGCCTGAATCATGCAAGAGCGCGGTGAACAGCAGCTTGAGTTGGTCCTCTCGACCCAGTTCCTCGTACCCCTCCAGCTTCTCCACCTCCGCACACACCATCAGGGTATGCGTCCACACATCCCCCTCCGCATGCCAGATCGCATCCTGCTGGCACGCCCGCATGGCATCTGCCCACTCACTCCCCGCCGCCCAGCGGATGATCTCCTCATTCGAGCCCTTCGAAATGTCCTGCCAGTTTCTCATGCCCAATTTCAACTCATAACCCTTAACTCATAACATCTAACCCTGCCCCACATCACGCCCAAATATCCGCCCCGTCCGCCAACTCATTCGCCACCATCACCTGCTGCTGCCAGTGCGTGCTTTCCTTGATCTTCTCCACGAACTCCGGTCGCACGATCTTGGCCCGACCTGTGACCACGCCATCGGCCTCGGTCCGCAGATACAGACCCTCCATGCGATGATCCACACCACCCGCGCCGGGATGCACAAACTCCGAGACCCCGATCAACTCCTGCAACATTTCCTGCGTGGCAGCTCCCTCGTGCAGCACCGGCACCGTGGGGATGCCTGTGCCCTCCAGCAACTCCAGCCGCCGCTCCAGAGAGAGGAAGTGCCCGGCTTCTTTGTCATAGATGTCGAACTCAAAGAGGTAATGGGGCAGACCGCGATAGTGCACGCTGTGCCGCGCATAGAGCCACTCGCCAAAGAGGATGTACTGGTCCTCCAGCATCGTCTCCAGCACGGAGCGCTTCACGGCGGTCCATTGCTTGAAGAGATCATACTGCGGATGCATGCCCTCTGTGATCTCATGCCCGCGACATTGCAGAAACAGCTTTCCGTTGGTGAGGAAGTGGATGCCCACATTGGTGCCGTCCAGCTTCTCCTCCACAATGAGCGAGGGGTCTTTGACAAACGCCGCCGAGGCCTTGGGCCCCAGGTGCTTGTCATCGTCCGTGCCCTTTGAGCCAAAGAGATGCGGCGTGCGCGGGTACTTGATGAAGTTGTCTCGTGAAGCTCCCATGGGGCGGGGGAGTGAAGGTGGAACTATTCCTGAAGGGAAAAAGACGTGGGTTTTTTCCCGCCCGGTGAATCTGCAGAATCGCTTCCGAGCCGCACCGGGCGGGGGCGGAGAATCCTCGCGAACTCTCTCAGACTCAACTGCGCCTTTTTGCAGGGGACCTGTTAAAAAACGCAGGTGTGTCATGAAGGTGATGCTGGCATTTAGCTGACCATTTGTGTTGGATGCAGAGCATGTCAGAGATGGACACCGCTTTTTACCTTGTCACCCGGACGCTTGAGCTGAGCCCGGAGGGCGATGATCAGGTGTTGGTGGAGTTGTTGCTGGTGCCGGAGGCGGCCACCTTTGGCAACCGGGTGCGTCGTGCCCGCAGCGAGCTGCTGGATCTGGCAGGGGAAATCCTCAGCAAACATCCGCTGGATGAGCTCAACCGCCGTCTCGTGCGCAGCGAGCCCGCCCTGGCCAGGGTGGAGCTCACCGTGGAGCCTGCGCGACGCAGTGAGGCCTGGCGGGAGGGCGTTGCCATCACGCTGGAAGCCATTGTCTGGGATCAAGGCGCACATGCGGTCGCCACCGTGCCCGCCTTGAACATCGCTGTCATCGCGCCGGATCGTGAACGTCTGCCGGAGATGCTGGCAGATCACGTGCTGCTGGCCATCAAGCGGGAAGGGTTCAACCGGGATCTGCTCCAGCTCGCCCGTCTGGAACGAGGCACGCTGGAGCTCACCCGCCTGCACTGGACACCCAACCTGGGCACGGCCAAGGATCGCTGGAAACAACGCAACAAAGAGCCAGGGAAGCAAGACGCGCTCGCGCAGCTCTGCACCCGCATGGAGGGCATCTTCCAGCCCAGGGTGTTCGAGGTGCAGTCCCAGGTGGCCCAGTTGGCGCGGCTCTTGAATCTGGAGAACAAGCCCAGCATCCTGCTGGTGGGCCCCTCCGGCGTGGGCAAGACCGCGCTGGTGCAGAAGCTGGCTGCGGACCGTGGAGATCACGGGCTGGGGCAGCGTGAGTTTCATCGTACCAGCGGGGCACGTCTCATCGCCGGGGCCTGCGGCTTTGGCCAGTGGCAGTTGCGTTGTCGCGAGCTGCTCCTGCGGGCCCGGGAGCAGGGGGTGGTGCTGCACCTCGGCAGTCTCTTTGAGCTGCTCAATGTGGGCCAGAGCAGCGCGGGCAACGAGAGCATCGCCTCCTTCATCCGGCCGTACCTGGTGCGGCGGGAGGTGCAGGTCATCGCAGAGTGCACGCCGGAGCAGCTCAGCGTGGTGGAGCGCATCGACCCCCGCCTGGGCGATGCCTTCCGCATCATGAAGGTGGAGGAGCCCACGCCAGAGCGGGCCGATGCCATCCTGCTTGCGGCCTCCGTGGCCATGGCGGGTGATCGCGCGCGCTTCACCCGACCCGCCCTGCACCGCGTGGCGGCGCTGCACCGCCGGTTCATGGGCTACGCGGCCTTTCCCGGAGCACCGCTGCGCTTCATGCGGCGTCTGCATGAGAAGACGGTGGCCGACATTCTGGTGGAGGAGGCGGAGGTGTATGACGCCTTCACCAAGGAGACCGGCATGCCCCGGCGTCTGCTGGATCCCGCCCTGCCGCTGGACCTGGAGGCCGCCCGGCAGTGGTTCGAGGAAAGGGTGCAGGGTCAGCCGGACGCGGTCGCTGCCGTGGTGGCCATGATCGCCCGGCTCAAGGCGGGGCTCTCCCGGCCCGGACGTCCGCTCATGTCCCTGCTCTTCACCGGGCCTACGGGCACGGGCAAGACGGAGATGGCCAAGGCCCTGGCGGAGTTCCTCTTCCAGGCGGCGGACCGCATGATCCGGCTGGACATGAGCGAGTACAACCACCCCTGGAGCGCCCAGCGTCTGGTCAGCGGCAGTCAGGATGGGCGCGAGGGTCTGCTCACTGCGGCCGTGCGGGATCAACCCTTCAACGTGCTGCTGCTGGATGAGTTCGAGAAGGCCGACCCTGCGGTGTTTGACCTTCTGCTCCAGGTGCTGGGCGAGGCCCGCCTCACGGATGCGGCCGGTCGCACCGCGGACTTCAGCAACTGCGTGGTCATTATGACCTCGAACCTCGGTGCCCGGGAGTTCTCCCGCGGGCGGCTCGGCTTTCAGCAGGACGGGGAGACGTGGCGGAACGCGGTGGAGCACTTCACCGCGGCGGTGCAGGCTGTGCTGCGCCCGGAGATGTTCAACCGCATCGATTCCATCGTGCCCTACCGCCCGCTCTCCGAGGAGGTGGTGGAGGCGCTCACTCGCCGGGAGTTGACGGCGATCACCCAGCGTCCCGGCTTCGCGGGGCGCAAGCTGCGTCTGGAGGTCGCGGAGCCGCTCATCCAGCATCTGGCCCGGGAGGGGTATGATCCCCGCTACGGGGCGCGTCCGCTCAAGCGACGTATCGCCCAGGAGCTGTTGGCTCCACTGTCGGCGGAGCTGCCCTTCAATCTGGCACCGAAGAGTCTGGTGAAGGCGGAGCTGGGAGCGGATGGGAAGGTGAAGTTTCAGTTCACCAAGCCGCTCCAGCAGGCGGAGCATCTCTCCGGCATCCAGATGCTGCAAGAGAGGCTGGAGCACATGACGCGCATCCGGGAGTCCCTGGCCCAGCTGCGCATCTGCACCATGATGAATGCCTTGAGCGGGAACCTCCGTGTGCTGGAGGCCCGTCGTCGTCGTCTGAAGCTGAAGAGCCGCCGTCGGGGTGGGGAGGCCTGGGTGGCGCATGATCCGCGCTATGAGGCGCTCAAGGAATGTGTCACCACCGTGGACGGTGCGCACAAGACCCAGACCGAGCATGAGGAGACGCTCATCCTGGCGCTGCATCACGGCCGCCCTGCCGATGCGCCGGCGGTTGATCCCATCAAACAACACGACGTGGAGGAGCTGGCGCTGACCGCGTTGGAAATGTTCCAACCGCCCCCTGAAACACTGGTGCTGGAGTTCCGCGGGCAGCCGGGTGTGTGTCTGGTGGACTTCGTCCGCGTGTACCGCGCGCTCGCCCTGGCTGCAGGGGGCAAGGTGCAGGTGGGTTACTTTGCCAGGGAGGTGCCGGTCCGCCAGCGCGACGCCAGCGGCCTCCGTGCCTTTGTGGATGTGGATGAGAAGGACGTGCTCTGTGAATCCCTCGCCAAGGCCGATGGCGACAAGCTGAGCGCCATCGTGCTCTGGGTGACCGGGGGCCGCGCTCCCATCTACCTGAAAGGGGAGGGCGGCCTGCATCTCTCCCGCCGGAGCCGCCTGCCGGGCGACAGTGAGAACGCGAAGGGTAACTCCACGAACCAGGGGCAGCCGCCGGACTGGACCTGCCGGATCACCGTGTATGTGCCGGAACCGCCGGTGAAACAACTCAAGGACTTCCACCTCGCGCTGGATGGCCTGGTCGGCCAGCCGGATCTGGAGAGCGGCTTGATCCGCCGCCAGTATGATCCCGTGAAACAGATCGTGAAGGACGGCCCCAGTGGCGAGCGCGAGAGTGGCAAGTTTGATCCCGACTGGCTGCTGAGGGCGGCGCGTCAGCAGCTGCTGAAGGAGGCACTTTCATGAACCGCAAGCTTTCCATCCCCGTGTATGTGGACCACCACCGCGAGCCGGGCGGGCAGGCGCGCTTCCGCGTGCGGCCGCTGCTGCCGCCCCTGTGTGGCCAATGGGAGGAGACGGATCCCCAGGAGGACCGTGCGCTGAAGCGGCTGGAAGAGCGCCTGCAACGGCATCTGGCGGAGCTCGTGACCAAGCCGGATCATCGCTCCCTGCTCACCTGGAGCTTCAGTCCGGAGATAACGGGGCACTCCGTGCGCCTGCGCCTTGAACTCCGCCGTCACTCGTATGAGGCGCAGTTCTTTGTGGCTGTGTTTGATTCCGGCGATCGCCGTCTGGCCGTCCTGCCACGAGGGGAGGGGCTCACCTTCCTTTGGCCGGCGGGCACCCGGCTTGAGGATGCGTTGCAGCGGGTGCTCACCGAGAACTTCCGGAAGCTGGAGAAGGAGTCTGACGAGGTGGTGGACCTGGAGCCCTGGAGTTCCGGGAGCCAACCGCATGTCTCGCATGTGAATGTGGTGGTGCCGGGCAATCAGCGCCTGGCGGCGGAGAAGACTGGGCTCGTATCCCTGGGCCAGGAGGATCCCATGGACGGGCAGCAGGAGCTCTACCGCGTGGGGCGCAGCCTGGACCGCCAGTACCCACAGGAACTGCAGCGGGCCCTGCTGCGGGAGACGGAGGTCACCGAGCTGACCGGCTGGTTTAGCCGCAAGAGCAGCCACCTGCCCATGGTGGTGCTGGTGGGCCCTCCCAAGGTGGGCAAGACGGCTCTCATTCACGAGTGCGTGCGTCGTATCATCGAGTCGCCGCGAGTCTCCCGTCGGGGCCAGTTCTGGCACGTCTCGCCGCAACGCGTCATCAGCGGCATGTCTTACCTCGGGCAGTGGGAGGAGCGCTGGACGGTCATGCTCGCGGAGCTGCGGAAGCGCCGGCATGTGCTGGTGCTGGATGATCTGCCCGGCCTCTTTGAGGCGGGGAAGAGCTCCGGCAGCGAGCTCACTCTGGGCCATGTGCTGAAGGCCCGCCAGGAGCATGAGCCCGTCGCGATCCTCGCTGAGGCCACGCCGGAGGTCTGGGCGCGTCTGCGCGAGATGGACCGCGCGTTTGCCAGCATGTTCCATGTCATGCACGTGCGGGAGACGGATGATGAAACAACGCTCCGCATCCTGGTGCGCACCCTGCAGGCCATGCCGCCGGGGGCGAGAACGCGGTTTACCCTGGATGTGGTGCCGATGGTCATGCAGCTCCAGCAGCGCTTCGCGAGGGCGCGGGCCTTCCCCGGCAAGGCGGTGGAGATGGTGCAGGCCCTCGCCCAAGGGTTGAAATCTGCCGGTGAGAGTGTGGTGAACGGCCCGGTGGTGCTGGAGTGGTTCGCCAGCCGTCATGGCATCCGGCGGAACATGCTGGATGCCAGAGAGACGCTTGCCCCCGGCAGGCTCAGCAAGGCGTTCGCTCAGCGGATTGTCGGCCAGGAGCCGGCCATCGCCGCCATGGTGGACACGGTCCTCATGGCCAAGGCGGAGCTGCAAGACACCCGCCGGCCCATGGGGACACTGTTATTCCTGGGTCCCACCGGCACGGGCAAGACGGAGTGCGCCCGCGCGCTGGCAGACTTTGTCTTCGGCAGTGAGGAGAAGATGCTCCGCTTTGACCTGAACGAGTACTCGTCCGCAGACGCCGCCCTGCGGCTCATCGGTGGTCCGGGGCGCGGCGGCCTGCTCACCTCCCGTGTGCGTCGCCAACCCTTCAGCCTCCTCTTGTTTGATGAGGTGGAAAAGGCGCATCCTGATGTGCTGGACCTGCTCCTCCAGGTGCTGGGGGAGGGGCGTCTCACGGATGCCCAGGGGCAGACGGCGGACTTCTGCAACTGCCTCATCATCCTTACCTCGAACCTCGGTGCCGGCGTGGGCAGCCGCAGCATGGGATTCGGCGCGGCGTCGGCTGTTGCCGGCGGGGAGCACTACATTGAGGCGGCCCGCAAACACTTCCGCCCGGAGTTCTTCAACCGGCTGGATCGTATCGTGCCCTTCCACGAGCTGCGGAAGGAAGACATCCTGCATCTGGCCCGGGCCATGGCGGAAAAGGCGCTCAAGCGGCAGGGCCTGCAGGATCGTCACGTGGACGTGATGCTGCAGGAGGAGGTGCTGGCCGCACTGGCGGATCGTGGATTCGACCTGGCCTTCGGCGCGCGG
This sequence comes from Verrucomicrobium sp. BvORR106, assembly GCF_000739655.1. Taxonomy (GTDB): domain Bacteria; phylum Verrucomicrobiota; class Verrucomicrobiia; order Verrucomicrobiales; family Verrucomicrobiaceae; genus Verrucomicrobium. Next base: position 24,539 of record NZ_BATR01000088.1, read on the forward strand.
GCCCTGCGTCGCGCGGTGGAAACCCATCTGGTGGAGCCGCTGGCGGTGAAGCTGCTGGACATGCCGGGGGATGGTGCGGCGCTGGTCAATGTGAAGGCCGGAGCGGATGGAACCTTGCAGTTCGACCTGAATGCCATTCGTCAGGCGGGCCAGCGGATGATCTTTCCTCTGGAAGTATCGGACGAGGTGCTGTGGTCGCTCATGGAAGAGGCCCATGAGGAACTGGATGCTGCCGATGATCGACTGGACGATTGGGAGTTCGAGGAATCGGATGGTGCAGTGAGCCCGCTGAAGAGCTGGTATTACCATCTGCGCGGGGAGATCAGTCACTTGCGTGAGCAGTTGCGCCGGGCGGAGGATTATCTGGTGGGGGAGGAGAAGGCCAGGAAACGGGCGGCCGCCGCACGGTCCAGCCATCCCGAGCCTCCGCGGAAGCGGGATGTCCTGCACATCCTGCCGGAGGAGGTGCTGGCCACGCTGCTGGATGATTTGCTGGCGAACCGCTTTGCAAGCCATGCGGTGGACGAGGTGCTGGCACAGGCCCGCCCCATGGATGAGATCCGCGGCCGTATCCTGCGTCTGCTCTGGCGGGCCCGGTATGTCAACAGCGTGTGTGATGAGAGCCAGGTGGAGCCGCAGATATGGAGATTGCGGCACCAGTCTCCGTCAGACATGTCGTGGATCTGGCTGCGCATGCCGTCGTGGCAGGAACAGGCCTTTGGCGAAAGCCTGTGGACCCAGGTAGAGGGTGATATCGAGAACGGCATTGTCAGTCTCTTCGCCCACGGAGCGGAGGCTCTCGTGAAAACGGCGCAAGGGGCGTTCGCGTCGGTCAATCACGGTCACCTGCGTGTGTTCGAGACCACAGTCACGGCTTGGCAGGGGCCAACGCCGCCGATGGACCCGGCAGTCATCCAGTGGATCGAGCTCCATGACCACATTCTCGATTTGCGGACCGGACTGCTGGTTAGGATGGATCTCCGCAACAACGCTGCGCTGGAGTTCGCCCTGGCCTACGGTGAGCCATCTGCTGCCGCCATTCCCCAAGAGAATCTCTGACATCTTCCCCCATGGCAAAATCCCAACGTCATCCTGTGGTCCTCTGGCAGACCGGCGAGCGCGCCTGGAGCGGCCGTCTTCTCAATGACACGGCCACCGACGGCACGGCCAGCGGCGTCTCGACGTCGGATGTGCTGCGCCAGCTCAAGGAGTACCTCATCGCGGTGGACCGGGACGATCTGCTTTGGCTGATCGCGCCAGATTTCCTTGAACCCGCCCTCCGCACGGTCAAGGTCGCGGCCGTGCCGGAGTACGAGTACCTCGTGGCCGGGAATGAGCAGCGGAAGCGCACGCTCCCCTGCCAGGAGCCGGTGCAACTGCGCCTGCCCTGTGTGGTGGGCCGGCGGGAGAGCGGTCTGGTCTGCGCCCTGCTGCCCACGCTGGATGTGCAGTTCGAGCTGCCCGGAGGAGACCGGATCGAGGAAATGGCGCTGCACTACGCCAGGCAGGCGCTGAAGGGACAGAACCCCGCCGATCTGCTGCGCTACCTGCCGCCCATGGACTGTCGGCTGGAGGAGATCGTGTACTCTCCGTGGCAGAAGAAGGACAGCGTCCGCGTGGAGCCTCCGGAGCACCTCGGCAAGGTGGCCGAGCACGTGGGCTCGCCCGCGATCCGGCGTCACGTGCGCACCTGGGAGCGGGAGACGGATGTCGCCCGTGTCCAGGCAAGGCTGGACCTGAGCAAGGGCAGCACCCTGCTGGTAGGTGGCCCCGGCAGCGGCAAGACGGCGGTGCTGGTGGATGCCGCGCGGAAGGTGGAGCGTGAACTCGGCCTGGGCCCGGGCGAAGCCCGCTCCCAACGTTTTTGGATCTCCAGCGGGTCGCGCCTCATCGCCGGGCAGCGCTGGCTGGGCCAGTGGCAGGAGCAGTTGGAGAAGGTGATCGCGGAGCTGCGTGCTCTGGACGGCGTGCTCTGTCTGGAGAGCCTCCAGGAGCTGTTGCGCCTGGGCGGCTCCAGCCCGGGCAGCAGCCTGGCGGCTTTCCTCGTACCGTATTTGCAAACCGGCGAGCTGCGCGTGGTGGTGGAGGCCACCCCGGAGGAGGTGGAATCCTGCGAGCGCGAGCTGCCCGCCTTTCTGGATGCCCTGGGCGTCGTGCGTCTGGAGCCGCTCGACGAGGCGCAGCAGGCCCGCATTCTCGACCAGGCCGCCCGCTCGTTCTCCGACCAGACGCAGCTCGACTTCACCGCCGATGCCGCGCGCGAGGCCGGACGGCTCTGTCGACGGTTCCAGCCCTATGCCGGATTTCCCGGAACCCCGCTCGGCTTCATGCACGAGGCGCTGAACCGGGCCCGCGAGGCCGGGGCACCCGCCGTGGATCTCACCCACATGCGCGGGCTCTTCGCCACCACCACCGGTCTGCCGGACTGGCTGTTGGATGAGAAAGCGTCTCTGGATGCCGCAGCTCTGGCGCAGTGGTTCCACGAGCGCGTCGTGGCCCAGCCCCGTGCCGTGCAGTCGGTCTGCCGCCCCCTGACCAAGTTCAAGGCTGGTCTCAACGATCCCCAGCGACCACTGGCCGTGCTGCTGTTCACCGGACCCACCGGCACCGGCAAGACCCAGCTCGCCAAGACGCTGGGGGATTACCTCTATCCCAACCGCAAGGCCGCCGACCGCATGGTGCGCCTGGACATGAGCGAGTACGCGGGCTACGACGCCGCGCGCCGCCTGCTGGGTGAAGCCGGAGGGGAGCCGTCTGATTTCATCAAACGCATGCGGCAGAATCCCTTCACCGTGCTGCTGCTGGATGAGGTGGAAAAGGCCTCCCCTGAGGTCTTCGACACCCTCATGAACGTCTTCGACGAAGGCCGTCTCACCGACACCCTCGGCCGCACCACCTGGTTCCGCAGCACCGTCATCATTATGACATCGAACCTCGGTGCCCGGAAAGGCGGCTCTCTCGGCTTCACCCCGGGCGATGCCGGAGCCTCCGCCCGCGTCGATCCCGCTGCTGCCGCCCAGTTCTTCCGCCCCGAGTTTTTCAACCGCCTGGATGAGGTGGTGGTGTTTGATCCCCTCGATCGCGACGCCGTCAAAGCCATCGCCCTGCGCGAGGTCGCCAGTCTGGAAGAGCGCGAAGGCCTTCGCGATCGCGGCATCAAGCTGCAAGTGAGCCCCACCCTCCTGGACAAAGTCTGCGAACAAGGCTTCGACCCCATCTACGGCGCCCGTCCCCTTCAACGCCGCCTGGAAGAACTCATCGTCACCCCCATCGCCCGCTGGCTCGTCGCCCACCCTGGTGCGAAAGAGGTTGTGCTCTCGGCCGATTGTGACTTGGAGGGCGGGGCCACCCGTGCGTCAGTGCGTCAAGGTGTTGACTCCTGAATCGGCATGCGAGCCCGCAGCCGGGTTGGAGTACCGGCTTCAGTCGGCTCAGTAGAAGCTGTTCGTAGTGAGACTCCCCAACCCTCCGACATCGCAAGCCCCCAGACGCGCCCTACACCCAATCGCCCCCACCACCTGGATGCGAAGCATCTTTGGAGTGCGCGCGGGAACCGCCGCTTTCGCGCTCCTTGTGATACCCTATAACCCAGCCCTTCACAAGAGTCCCTGACTTCCAACTCAGCAGCTCGGGGAGCGCACGCATCCTGCGTGCTGTTTGCGGCATCTTGCCGCGAACGTCAACCAGCGCATGACATCAGGTCCAATCGACGTGGAGGTGTTGATATAAATGGGCCGATAGAGGATGCTGTCGGCCTTCCCACCTGATCATCCTCATTGGAGGTACCCAGGGTCTCCGTCCACTTCGTGGCCTTTGCCCCTGGGCTGGGCTCTGTGGGCCTTTCTGGCCCAAACCCTCTGAGGGCACTTACTGAGGGCTGAGCCAGAGTCGGTTCCTTGGCGTCTATCCCAAACGCGCGCGATTGGTCCGTTCTCCTCACGTCGACAACCACAACCGCCTCTGCCCCCGTTCCGGCAGAGGGACTCGCTCATCCAGCCGTTGTCATCGCCATAGCCTGTGCGCTGTCGCGAACCTTGATCGCAACCCGCAACTTGCGCCCAGCAGCTCGCAACTCGATGCCGGAGGCATCACAGCCATTAGCCGGATGGTTGAAGGAGCGTAGCGATTGATACCTCCGGAAATCTCCCCAAGCGCATCCCATCCCGGAGGGATGGCAGCAAGGCCCTCTCCTCCATCACGCCACCATCCACCCACACGCCTCAGGTCTTCTGTCTACTATCTGGAAGTCTGGCGTCTTCATCCCTATACGCTCCCCACCCAACTTCAGATTCATCCCATCAGTGTTCCGTTAGTGTTCATAAGTGGTTCCTCCTTATGAATCTCCACCATCATTGACAACTTCGCATTTCATGTTATCCATTCCCATCCACGTATGAAACCCCGTGTCCTGAAAATAATTCAGTCAGCCCTGCTTCGGCAAGGGCTCGGGATGACGTGGTCATTCTCCTGAGAGAGAATTCGGACACTGTCAGATTTGGTTGCTTACCCCCGGGAGCCCTGCCGCAAGACGCGCCAGGGCCTTTTTGTCTTCAAGACACATCCACACCGTGCTTTCAGGATCCCGTGAGATGGATCCTGCCGGGGGAGCAGCGCCAACTGTCAGTGAACTCTCCTCAGTTATGAGTGCCCGTTTCAACGATCAACTTAGTGCCCAAGGCCAAAACCAAACCCGAAGCACCAACGCCACCGCCAACCAGGCCCAGGCGCTGGAGAAGCTGCGCAACATCGGCATTGCCGCGCACATCGATGCCGGCAAGACCACGCTGACTGAGCGCATCCTCCTTCACTCCGGCGCGATCCATTCGGCCGGCGAGGTGCATGATGGCAACACGACGACCGACTTCTCCGACATCGAACGCGACAAGGGTATCACCATTTCCTCTGCGGCAGTGCCCGTTCACTGGACGCCGCTCGCGGAGGGTGGAGTGACCCCGCTTCATGCGGGTGAGCGTCATCGTCTCAATGTCATCGACACCCCGGGCCATGTGGACTTCACCGCGGAGGTGGAGCGCTCCCTGCGTGTGCTGGACGGCATGATCGCCGTCTTCTGCAGCGTGGGTGGCGTGCAACCCCAGAGTGAAACCGTGTGGCGACAGGCCGACCGCTACGGCGTGCCCCGTCTCGCGTTCATCAACAAGATGGACCGCGCCGGAGCCAGCTTCGAGCGCGTGGTGCAGGAGCTTCGCGAGAAGCTCGGAGCCAACGCCTGGCCCATCGTCCTGCCCGACGGCAGCGAGTCCGAACTTCGAGGTCAGCTCGATGTGATCCATCAACGTGCCCTTGTCTCGCAACCCGGATCGCCTCCATCTCAATCGGTGGAAGCGCTCACGGAAGCCCAACAAGAACGCGTGCGGATCGCTCGTGCGAATCTCGTCGAGGCTCTCGCGAGTCTGGATGATGAGGTGGCGGCCTTGTGGCTGGAAGGTCACGAGGTGCCCTCTCTCGTCCTGCAGCAGGCGGTGCGTCGGCAGACCCTTGCCGGTCGCTTCCTGCCCGTGCTCGGTGGCAGTGCCTATCGTCATGTGGGGGTCACTTCCTTGCTGAACGCAGTGGTGGACTATCTGCCCTCCCCGGTGGACATGGCCGCGTTGCGTCCGGTGCCTGCAGAGGTGCCGGTGGCGGCGCTGGCTTTCAAGGTCGTCCGTCATCCCCAGGCAGGCCGCCTCGTGTACGTTCGCGTGTACTCCGGCAGTCTGCACAAGGGCATGGAGCTCTACAATCCCCGTACCCGCAAGACAGAACGTCTCGGCCGGTTGCTGCGTTTGTTCGCCGACCGTCGTGATGAACTGGATGCCGTGGGCGCGGGAGACATCTGTGCGGTGGTAGGCCTGCAGAGCGTGGGCACGGGGGACACCCTTTGCCTGCCCGGTGCCGGTCGCGAGATCCTTCTCGAGCCCCCGCAATTTCCTGAACCGGTGGTCAGCATGGCCATCGAGGCAGCCCATTCCAACGATCAAACCCGGCTGGCCACCGCGCTGGCCCGACTTAGCGATGAAGATCCTACTTTCCAGGTTCGCACTCATGAAGAAACCGGCCAATGTCTCATTGCCGGCATGGGTGAGCTGCACCTTGAGATCATCCGGGAGAAACTGTCCCGTGAGCACCACGTGGAAACCCGCGCGGGCGCTCCCGAGATTGCGTGTCGCGAGACGATCCAGCAGACCGCTGTGGCCGATCATGAGCTCAAAAAGCAAAATGGCGGCTCCGGCATGTATGCCCGCGTCAAACTGGCTGTCCAGCCGGTGGAGCGCGGTGCTGGGTTGTCGGTGGAAGACGCGGTCTCCGGCGGTACCATCCCGAGCAAGTTCCTCACGGCCGTCCATCGTGGTATCGCCGAGGCCGCCCGCAACGGCGTCCTCAACGGCAGCCCCGTGGTGGATGTGCAGGTGCGGATCCTGGACGGTGCCGCGCATGTGAAGGACTCCAACGAGCAGGCGTTCCGCCTCGCTGCCGGGGAGGCCTTCCGCGAAGCCCTGCGTGCCGCCCGGCCCGTGCTCCTCGAACCCGTCATGCGGGTGCAGGTGACCGTGCCGGAACAGCATCAAGGCGACATCCTGGGTGACCTCAACCGCCGCCGTGCCCGCATCACGGGCATGGAAGCCGGGACCGATGCCCAGGCCCTGGCCATCGTCACTGCCGAGGTCCCCCTCGCAGAGATGTTCGGCTACGCCGGTGCCATCCGCAGCCTGTCAAAAGGCCGCGCCTCGTACTCCATGACCCCATCAGGATACGAACCCGCCCCGGAAGGTGCGGTGAGGTGAGGTAAGCAGGTAAGTAAATAGGAAATACGAGGAACCGCTGACTGACGCTAACGAACGCTCATGGTGAAAACCTGAGGGTTCGAGGTGTTGGTCAGCGGTTCTTTTTTTGTAGCGCAGATTGGCAATCTGCTGTGCCGCCGATTGGCAATCGTCCCGGTTCGCCGAAGCAAAAGCGCTTATTCTCACACGAAGGCACAAAGGCACGAAGGACTGAATTGCTCGGATGCTCCTAAAGGAGGCGGGGGGTCCCAGCCCCGCTCAGTCACCGCACCCCTGCGCATGCAGAGTCCCTTCCATCCGCACGCGGTTCGAAACTGTTCGTAGTTCAAACTGCAGTTTGCTCATGGCGCACCACCCCTGATCGACTGAGGCAATCTGAAGTTCGAACTGCAAACAGCCCCCTCCGCACCCTGTCCCGGAGGGACACCGGACTGTAGCCGGTGGTGCCAACCACCGGATATCGAACGCAGAAGCATTTGCGTCCCGGAGGGACGCCGGACCCCGGCATCGAACACGTCACTGGGACTTCTCCCACCAGCTCTGGACCGCATGGCGGACGCGATCATATTCACCGGGCGGCAGTTCCTCAAGATGATCCGGATGATGAAATCGAAAGTTCTGGCCAGCAATCTTTGAGAGGATGATTGCGGCACAGTCCCCCACAGTAAGCATGCGATGGGAAAACCAGGAGGTGCGGCTGAAGTTGACGGAACGGGTCGGTCGTTTGTCTGCGAGCGCCTCGATGAGCATGGGAACCGCAGGTCTGCCAATCTTTACGAGACGATCCGCAGGTGAATCGTTCGGCTTGAGACTTGGCCAATTTTTCCCGATGAAGATGTCACAGGTACCCGGTTGGACGATCTGGTAGCCATTCTGATTCCTCAACCGGAAGATGTATTCCTGAACCTGGTCTTCTACTGACTTTGTTGCGAGGACATCGTCTTTCACGAAGTCATGGGTTGCATCCTCTGCTATCATTTCTTTCAAGAGGGTCGCAAGTTTGGCCGCTCTCGGGGCGTGAGGGCTGTTGGGGAACTGGCTTGCCCGCTGAAAGGCGGCGAGTACTTCCTGTCTTGATGGCAGCGCTGTTCTGCTCGGAACGTATTCGTCAATTCCTCCAGCCAGAAGGAATGCCTGCCACATCGCCAACTCCACAAACTCACGCTCCAGATACTCTCGCATGCTTTTGGCTGGCTGGGCGCGGTTGTCACGGATGAGGCCGGCCGCCGCATAGAGGCTCTGAGCCATCACGGCATCGCCTCGACGCCAACAAGCGTGGGCAAGATAAAAGGCTTCAGACTTCGGAGTTAACTCCGTCCCAAAACGAATTTTAGGCGGCGATTGGGGCGCTGAGGCCAGACTTGAAAGGTAGGAGCGGCAGAATTGGTCGAAGGGGCACGCGACGAAATTCAGCTCGTCATAGCGAGGTGAAGTGGCCGTTTCCCTCCTTGGCCTCTCTACGGGGCACAGGTAGGCGTCCAGGATCGTGAGGGTTTCGTCTCTCTGTTGCAGGACAAATGTCAGTCTCGAAGGGGTGGTAACTGCGCCTTCCGCATTGGCTCGGCGGATCTCCGCCCATACCGCATTTTTGAGGTCAGGAAATCCCAGGGTGTCAAACCACTCGAAGGACGTTCTGGCCTCTGATGAAAGTGGTGCCGGAGCAGCCATCGCGCAGATGCTTGCGCCCAGCAGGGACAGCAGAAAGACAAATGGGGATTTCATTTTTTCATGAAAGGTAACCAGGAAAATTGATGCTACGCAATCGCACCGTGGAGATCAGAGGCAGAGTATGGCGGCAACCGAGGTGATCGGTTCCCCCAGTCCCGTTCATCTCTTCCCCGTCCGCCTCTCAGCCCACTTCTTCAACCCCGCCGCCTTCTCCTCATCCCACTGCGTTGCCCCGGCCTTGGGCGTAAATGGGAAAACCTCCGGCTCGATCTTGTGCAGGGCCGAGAGGGCCACATCGCAGACGCGGGGTGATTTTGGCCATCCGGTAGAAACCATGCCGTTGATCGGCGATGGGTCATTCAAGGCGGTGATCAAAAGCTGCAACGCCGCCTCCCTGCTGCCATCATCCCGATGCACAAGAGAAGGTTCACCAGAACCAAACGCTTTATGATTCTCTGCCGCCAGCATCTTGGGCAGAGCGTCCACCACAGCAATACGCGTGCGAGCCGGCAGATCATCCCATCGCCCCTGCAACGCACGCAGCGCTCGGGAATCTCCGCAATCGGCAAGGAAGCTCGCGTAGGAACTCATCTCGGGATGCGAACGCGCACCGGCGTGAGACCCAGGTAGTTTCTCAAACTCCACGAGCGCCGTGGGCAGGGCCTCGGGATGCTGCCGGTCCCAGAGTTTCTGAATGGCCAGGAGCCTCGCCTCGGGATTGGGCGGTGTGTGCAGCATGGCTAGCAGTGTCGCATCCAATGAGGTGCTGTTCACGGCGCGAAACTCGCTCACCATGTCGTCAAGAATGCTTCGATCACGGGCGTTGCGGAGCCCGGCAATCAAGGCGGGTTCCAGCGCCTTCGGGTACTTGGCTTCCAGCACCCGCGCCAAGCCGAAAGGTGGGACGGTGCCGGACGAGAGCGCTTCCACCAGCGTTTGTTCCTCGCCTTTCGCCTGGACCTCCTGCCACCAGGCGTCGAGCAGCTTGTGGTCAATTTTGGCAGGGCTCTCTTCAAAGGTGCCCCACACAAATGGGCGAAAACTCCTCCCAGCAATTCGTTCCAGGATGAGCGTCGCGCAATCGCCGATCGTGAGTGTATGTTTGGTGAGGATGAGCTCGCGGTTCGAGTAACTTGCGCGTGTGAAGCGCGTGTCACTCAGTGCCGCGATGAGTTGTGGCACGGCCGGGACACCTGTCGCAGCAAGCCGGTTCGCCGGTGATTCGTCCCTGCTTGAAAGAGAATCAAATATGTCCGGGGCAAACGGATAGGCGGATTGATACGCCCTCTGATCCCGCAACCGGAACACCAACTCGCGCACCTGTTCCTCCATGGGCAGCTTGGCCATTTCCTCCTCAGATATCACGGGATGGCTCTTGTCCTCGGCGATCATCTGTTCCAGGAACTTTGCGGTTCTTTCTGCCTGAGGCGCTTCGTGGCAGTAAGGAAAGCGGCGGACTACTTCCATGAACGCGGCAAGGACTTCCGTCCTCGTGGGCAGGACGCGATTCTCTGGCCAGGGCTTTCCATTGCTGGTGAAAAGTCGGGCTGCCTGCCACATCGCGGCGCGCCCCATCTCCTGCTCCAGCAGATCTTGAAACTTCAGTCCTTCCGGCGGAGCCTTCCCGCCCTGACGTGTCGGTAGGTGAGATGCCTGGTCATAGAGCCCCTGGGCCAACTCCGTGTGCCCCCGCTGCCACGCCGCGTACGCCATGAAGAAGATCTGGGATCGATGCCCCAGCTTGGAGTCCTTGATGCTCCACATCGCCGGCGTGAGAGCAAACTTTTTGAGGAGGTCGAGATACTGCCGGGCGGCCCTTTCAAATTCACGGGGCTCGAAAGTGACCCGGCCTATCGGATTTGCCGGATGGAGCTGCGCCGTCATTTCTCGCAGAATCAGGTCAGCGGTCAGTACGTGAAATTGTTCCCCTTCTTGGCGGGTCACGAAACCCTGCACGGTACGATATTCGACCGGGCGGTTGCCTGTCTTCGATCCTTCACCCACCCACACCTCTGCCCATTTCGCCTCCTTGAGCTCCGGATAACCCAACGAGCTGAACCACGCAAAATCCGCCCTGGCCTCCGGAGAGAGAGGGGCCGCCGCACGCGCGGCAAGGGCCAGCGCGAACAAGAACGAGGCGATGAGGAGGGGTTTCATAGCAGCGTGGAGAATACCCCGTGCGCGGCGGAGGAGGCAAGGGGAGAGAATGGGGCAGTTCCCGATCCGGCATCCCTTCGGGACGAGACCCAAACGCCGCCAGCCTCGCATCAACGTGGCGGCGCAGATTCTTAATTTGCTGTGCCGCGATTGGCAATCGTCTCTATTTGCCCCGGAGATGGAAACGGATCAGGAAATCTCTTTCAGCGGGCAGCGTGGGTACAACTTGCAGTTCCTTTTCCAGCCGGGTCCACTTCGCGGGTTCGATGGCATCGGCAGGCATGCAGCTATCCCGTGAGAGCCCTCGCACCTGGTCGCCCGACTGCAGGGATGCTCCAAAGGTCACCTGGTCCGTCTGGGAGAGATCCCCGGGGGCGAGCACCACGTGCAGAACCACCCCGGTGAGGTCGCGGTTCCGGATGACCTCCACCACCATGCCGCCGATGCCCTGGGTATCATGAGTCAACAGATGCCTGGAAAGGGCAGTCAGGGTTTCAGGGGCGAATGAGGTTCCCTTGAGATTCTGCAGGTGCTGTGTGAAGCGGGCGGTTGCCCTTTCCTGGGCCCCGCCCGCCGAGGCTTGAGCGCCCAGTTCCACATTCACCTGGGAGATTTGCAGGGACTTCGCCGCGGGCAACACAGGCAGTCTTGCATCAGGCCCGGGGAGCACAGGCTGGCCCTGCTGGGTGCGCCAGCGGTTGATGGAGGCAAGTCGCTCTTGTTCGCGTTGTTTCCTATCTGCGCTGGCGGTGAAGGGGTGAGTTCCGGGATCAATTTGATGGAGTGCCCAGGATGCCAGATCACAAATGCGCGGATCGATGAATGCAAAGTCCCGGTAGGATCCTGAGAGGCCTTCGTCCACCGCTCTGTCGCTCAGGGCTAGAATCAGCAGTTCGGTCGCCTTCGCGCTGGCCTCTGGCGATGGTCGCACTGGTTTGGCGACGAACGAGGAATACCTGGGGTTTGCGGGAAGAAGATGGGCCATTTCGCGAACAAGATGTGATTTCTCCCGTGCATTCCGGAGGTTCCAGTTGCTGGAGAGAAGCTCAAAGGCGCGCTGCTCTCCGGTGGCAATGAGGAGTGAACCGAGTGTGCAGAGACGATTGGATTTTTCCGAATAGGGCGGATAGCCCTCCACGGCCTGCCACATTTCCATCATGGCGCGCAGCGCCTCCGGGTGCTTCCTCTCCCAGAGCACCCGCGCTGCGACGATGCGCAGGTCCATTTCTTCTCCGCTCCCCAGGAACTTGAGCAGCAGTTGCGTGGCTTCTGCGGAGGGATTCGTCTTCAAGTGTTCGGCATAGCTCTCGGTGATCCCCCTCTGTTCCGCCACCTTGGCCCCGGCCAGGACGGCGGCATCCACTGCGTCGGGGTACTTCTCCTTGAGCTTCCGGACCAGTTCCCCCGGCCAGTTCTTTCCTGAAGCGATTTCATCCGCCAGCGCTTGTTTTTCGCCTTTCTTTTGGATGACCTGCCACCAGTCCTCGGCTTCCTTGCGGACTGTGGCAATGTCCTCCGGTGTGGAGGATCGTTCTGGACTGGATCGGCGCAGGATGATGGAGTTTCCAGAGATGCGGCGCAAGATGATCGCGGCACAGTCTGCATTGGTCAGGATGTAGTGGGAGAATCGAAAATCCCGACCGTACTGCACGGAACGCGTCAGGCGCTGGTCGGCGAGGGCGGCGATGAGTTGCGGTACGGCTTCATGCCCGAGTTTCACCAGTCGGTGAGCAGTTGTTTCATGAGTGCGTTCCCCGCGGGTGGCGAAGATGTCGCAACTTCCCGGCTGGCCCATCTGAAATCCGTTTAGGTCCCGCAAGCGGAAGAGGTATTCCTCCACCTGCTTTTCAACAGGGAGCTTTGAGAGTTCGACATCGTTCACGCTGACATGGGTGGCGTCTTCGGCGATCATACCCTGCAGGACAGTCGCCAGTTCCGTTGCCCGTCCGGCGTGGCGACTGTTGGGAAACTTTGCCGCAATCTCCTGGAACGAGGAGAGCAAGGTCGTCCGCGGAACCAGCGGAACTTCTTCTCTGACAATTTGCTCAATGCCTCCCGCCTGCAGGATGGTGCGCCACATGGCCAGCTCGCCCAACTCCCGCTCCAGGTCATGGCGCAGCCCTGGCAGATCGGTCTTCTCATGTCCCTGCCGGTCCGGAAGGGAGTCTGCCGCCTCAAACAGCGCCTGCGCTCTGGCGTAGTCGCCCTTTCGCCAGCAGGCGTAGGCAAGCAGGGCCGTCTGGGCACGGCGGGAGGGCTGTGGGAAAAGGTAGGCGGTGTGGAAGGGCGGATTTGCCCCCTGCTGGATGCTGGTCAGCAGCTCATCCATGTCCTTCTCCAGAGAGCGTGGAGTGAATCCGACCCGGGCATACGAACGATCCGGCGGGGATGACGTCTGGAGGCGGGCCGTCGTTTGCGGGAGATGCAATGCGACAAAGGAAGTGTCATCATGCTCTGTGACAAAGAGCCGGTTGGTGACTGGGGTCTGGCCCGTGTACCCATCGTCCGTATAAGATCCCGTCCAGACCTCCGCCCAAATCGCCTCTTTGGGGTCGGGGTACTTGAGGGACTGATACCACTCGAAGCACTCCTTTGCCTTCGGCGAGAGGGCTGGGGTTTGGGCTTCCAGCGGGGAGAGGGCCAGGCCAGCCAGGAGAGGCAAAATCAACGACAGGTAAAGAACAGGGGATTTCATACCTGTTTGGAGAATACTCCGGGTCCTGTCGGCGATGCAAGTGCGTTGTGTCGGGGTGGGGAGGTCCCGCGATCCCGTTTTCCCTTTCGGGAAGGGATGCATGGTATGTATTGACCTCATTCAGAGACTGCAGGATCAAGCTGTCTGCCGATAGTGCTCTCTACCTAGAACCCGGAGGGTTCGGTGCAATGGTGGACCCGCATTCCGCAGCTCAAAATCCCCTTGCGTTTGTTGTGGTGTGGTGAATCTAGGAAACAAACAGATTGCGAAGCTTTTGGAAGCTGTTCGTAGTTCAAACTTTAGTTTGCCTCAGTCGATCAGGAGTGGCGCGTCCTGAGCAAACTAAAGTTTGAACTACAAACAGTTTCCCGCTGCCTGCCCCCTCACTTCGGCCGCGACTCGATCCACTTCGTCCACGCGTCTCCATCGGTGCCAAAAGACTCGCCCGTCAGGTCGATCAGCTCCGCAGCGATGAGGCGATGCAATCCGTCGTTGTTCATGTAGTCGTCCTCCACGCGGCCGAAATCCATGCGCAACATGCCGGCGAGAGCCCGCAGGGCCTCATCATTGCCGACGGAGGCAATGGCCGCGAAGCTGTGCTTGAGCGCGGAGCATGTCGCCAGATCATCTTCTTGGGGCAGCGCCCCGTCCTTCACGGTGGCCAGGAAATTGAGCAGCGGTTTGATGATCCGCGGATCCTTCGTGTCCCGGAGCGCGAAGAGGATGCTGGACTTATCCTCCCAATCGGGGTCGTCCAGCAGGCGGAGCAGCTTCGGAGCTGGCTCAGGGCCACGCCGGATGAGCTGCAGCTGCAACTTCCGCTCAGCTTCTGGCAAAAGATCGGGCAGCAGCTTCTTGAGGCCTTCCACCTGGGTCGCCGTCAGATCATCTTCCCTCCAGCCAATGCTAGACAGAGCTTCAATGCCGGGCTTCCCCAGATCCAAAATACTCTCGGTGTCACCTTCTTGAAGGAGTCGGGAAACCAACGGTATCAAGATGTAGTATCTCTCCCGTCTGAGGAGATTGGCCCAATCTTGAAGCACCTCGGGGGCGAGAGGGGCTGGGTCAGCGCACAGAGCACCGATCACTTCGAATTGCGGCTTCGGTCCATCGAATTCCGAATCCTCTGCTTTCGAGGGGGCCATCGAAAACTTTACCAGGGCCTGGCGAACCCGTGCCGAGGGCATGATGGGCAGCCACTGCAGCGCGGGGGAATAGAACAGCACCGCCGATGCAGGAGTGAATGCGCGATCGTGAGCGGGATCGGTAGATAGCGCCCAGCCCGAGACCAGCTTCTTCTTATCCTGACTCAACAGGTTCAGGAAAATATCCTCCGCCCAGGCCACCTCGGGTTTCGCGGGTTTGTCGGCCACGGGCAGGAACGGGAAGGTGAAGAGACAGTGCACTGCATCAGGGAAAAGGGGCGAGGCGGGATCGGCAACGGCCTGTCTGAGCACTTCTCGTCCTCGTTCGTCGTTGCGGGCGGCCAGCATTCCCGCATACACCAGCTTGAGCGTGGGATCGATCCCCTCTGCCTCCATCTGCACAGCCAGGAAGTCTGACCTCTTTGCGGATTCATCCCGCTGCAGAAACTCGATCACCTGAGCGTTGTGAGAACACATCAGCAGGGCCCTGGTCTCGCCTCCCAGGTAGCCGTTGAAGACCGCCTCTCTGGCCTCCAGCACGGGCAGTCCGTCCCGCATGGGCACAGGCCTGCCGGAGATCCAGTGGTAGTTCCAGCCTTTTGGTCTGGTATCGAGAGGCTGCACCTTCGCGGCCCGCACCGTGTATTGAAGCACCAAGTCGCGATCCACCTTGGAGGTGATTTGGTCCAGCGCTGGCCGCAACTCGCGGACGAGCCGACCTGTGACCCGCGCACTCCCGCCATGGTGGTCCGAGTTGAACGTGAGCACGCGGCCCCCTGCCGAGGTGAGGCAGATCCGTTCTTCATCTCCTTTGCGCTCAAACCACCAGACGCCGTTCATGCTTCGCAGGCGCCCGGTGAGCACCACCTCCTGGCCGATCCTTTCAGCGAGCGAGGCGGCATGCCACTGGGCACCTTGCCACTGCCATCCGGTGCCAGCGGGGTGCAACCGTCCCCGGACGACGACCTCCCTGTTGAGCAAGTGGGGTGGCCATTCGGTGAGCCCGTCGATCGCTGCCTGTTCCTCCTGGCACCTGAGCCGGCCCCCGGCCACCGCGGTGCCGGTCATCTCGCAGTCCCGGTCCGCAAAGTCCTTGAACCGATGCGGGGCCGCGGGAATGCGTTGAAACTCCGTGACGTTGAAGCCGATGTTCAGTGATGGCCCCGCCTTCAGGCATTGCCCCCAGCGCCCCTTGACCGAAAGCCAGTCCCCCTTCTTGAGTTTCTTGCTCTCGCTTTCAGTAGGGCTGCCAATGAGGTGAAAACAAAGCTCATCGGTATTGCCCCTGCCATTGATACGTGCGGCAGTGATCGCCACCTCAGCGGAACTTCTGTAGGGGTTGGTTTTGACGATGAACCCTTCGATCACCATTTCGTCCTTGGTTGAAAATGCTGCGCCATCGATGCGCAGCGTGTCAAAGGTGTTGAACGTCTCCGCAGGGCTGCGGGTGGGCACGCCCAGCCCGCATGACATCGCCACGATGGCGACTACCCAGCAGCGCACGGCAGGACGAATTGCAGCGATCATGGCATGGAATCATGCGGAACGGGCCGGATTCTGGCAAGCGGCAAATGGGGGAGGGCGCGGCAGCGATCCGGCGTCCCTCCGGGACGCGAGAGGGGAGGGCGTGGTAGTCCGGTGGTTGGCACCACCGGCTACTGTCCAACGTCCCTCCGGGACGAGAGCCAAGTGCCAGCAAACGCACCACAGCATGGTAGCGCAGATTGTTATTCTGCTGTGCCGCCGATTGGCAATCGGCCCTGCCCGCCGAAGCGGGAAACGTTTATCCTCACATGAAGGTACAAAGGCACAAAGGATTGAGCTGCTCGGATGCTCTTTCAGGAAGCAGTGTGCTGTTGGAAGCTGTAGGGAGTACAGGCTTCATTCAGGAATTGAAGAACCAATCCGGCTGTCAAAGATGAAGAGTTCTTTCTAGAACCCGGAGGGTTCACTATGAGTAGCCATGGGTGGAACGAGCGTAGCGAGTACAACCCATGGAAATCGAACGGGCAATTTCTACCGCGGAGCGGTAGGCCTGATGGTCCAAACTCGGATGGAGGTGAATTCGAGGGAAGCAACCAGCAGTGGGCGACGCGATGGGCTTACCACTCCGTGGTAGCAGGTCTGGACGTCAATCCACGGGTAGCCCTCGCTACACTCGGTCGACCCGTGGCTATGCATGGTGAACCCTCCGGGTTCGATGGAATGGTAAACCCGCATTCCGCAGCTCGAAATCCCTTGCGTTTGCTTGCAGGCCCTATGGTCTTGAATGGACGCCGGAAAACGGTGGTACCCGCACGCAATCTACAAGTCGGACTCCATCGGCCCCAAGCAGATTCGCAAAACAAAATCGGCTTCTGGTGCAGCGGTGACGACCTTCTGAAAGTGCTCTTCAAATCGGGTCCAATACTCCCGGTCCACGGCGTTCCCCAATGCGACGGAGTTGTCGTCCATCAACGTCCCCCTGCCATCAACCTCAATGCTAAACACCCGCTGAAGCTCTGTGCCGATCAGAGGCATGCTGGGTCGCAACTGCAGGTTCAGCGCCACGCCGCTCAGATCACGACTTCGAACGGCTTCAACGGACAAGTTCGATGTCTTAACCGCTGATGAACCGGCGTAGTCGAGCGCGATTTCGACCAGCAGGTCGGGTGTGAAGTTCCTGCCCTTCCACGACAGGACGTGCTTTTGCAGGCTCTTCAGATCCGGATGATCGCCGAAGTGACAGTTCACCTGGGAAATCTGCATCGCCTTTTCAGTGGGTAGTGGCGGAGAAGCTTCGGGTGTGGCGGGCTCGGGCTGTCCCTGGGATCTTCGCCAGTGGTTCTTCGCCTGAAGGATCGCCCTGTCACGATGGCTTCGATCACTGCGATTGGCATAGGCATACTCTTCCGGAGCTATTTCATGCAATGCCATGAGCGCGAAGTCGCAGACTCGGGGATTTGTGTGGGTGTATTGCATGGTGCTCCCGCGGTATCCGGCGCTTCCGTCGGTGTCATCAAGCGCATCCACCAGGAATCTGATCACTGTTTGGTGCACCTCTCGAGGGGCTTGTTTGATGATCATGCCGTCGTCTGCCTTGCCGCTCAGAGACGCCCGGTACTTGTCTCTCAGCACATCGATGATGCGAAGCCTGCGATTCGCAGGACGCTGGTCCCACTGGTCCAGAATCAGCGCCAGTGCCTGCTGATCCTTGGTCGCGGCGAGGATGCGGAGCAGGGCATCAAACTCGTCGTTGTGCGATGGTTTCAGTCGCAAGGGCAGAGCCTGCCACAGCTTGATCGCGGTTGGCAGGGCGGCGGGATGCCCGCGGTTCCACAGGGTGCGGATGGCATCGACTCGGAGGTAGCGGTTGGTATCTTGCTCCATCTGGCGCAGCAAAAAGCGTGTGGCGTCGTCAGAGGAGATCTGCCCGACCTCGCCGAGGTAGTCGCTGGCACGGCCGGCGGCCTCTGCCTTCAATGCGCCCACGAGGATGGCGCGGTCAACCGCGAGCGGGTTAATTTTGGTCAGTCGTGCGATCTGTGCTCCGGATGGCCGCGTGCCGGAGGAGATTGCCTCAACGAGCATCGCTTCTTCGCCCTTTTTTTGAAACTCCACCCACCACGACAGGGCGTTCCTCCGCACCATCTCGATCCGGGCGGGCTCTTCGATAAACAGCATCCTTTTATCAGCGTCAGTAAAGTCGGTTAGACTGAGGTTCCTGATAACGGATTCGCACAGGTCACCGACGGTCATGATCGTGTAGGTGAAAGGGTGGCGTTGCCCGAAGTAGAGGGTCCGGGTCGGAGTGGGATCCCCCAATGACTCGATGAGCAGCGGCACCGCGTGGATGCCCAGTGCAATCAGGGATTTCTCTGGCGGGAGCCCATCGTCCGGGCCGGTAGGGGGAAGATTCTCCGGCTGATAGGAATCCTTGTTTTGAAATCGCAGCCGGAAGATGTGCTCCCGCACCTGGTCATCGATGGGAAGCTTGCGCATCTCAGCAGTGGTGGGCCAGGGGCGCCCGGCCTCTTCAGCATTCATCCTTTCCAGACGGGTGCACAGACTGCGGGCTTCATCCACATGGTCGGATGCCGGGTAGTCCCTTGCCATCTGCTTCAGGGCCGAGATGAGCTCGTTGCGGGGTTGCAACGGATTGTTCCCAGAGAGGACCTCATCATCGCCGCCAGCCAAATCCAAGATGACCCGGAACAGGGCCGCTTTCCCGAGTTCCCGTTCAAGATCCCTTCGCATGCTGGAAGCGTTGGGTGAGTCGGAGGTGGCGTCTGGACTGGGGAGCCTGGCCGCCTCATCAAACAGCGCTTGAGCCATTTCCGTCTGCCCCCGCTTGAAGGCCACGTGAGCCAGAAAGAAAACCCGTGCCTTCTTTTCAAGCATCCAGCGACGACGCATGGAGATGGCCACTCTGTCCCAATAAGGCTCATGGCGCTCCGTCAGATAGCGACGGGCGTATTCGTGAAACGGCCGCACTTGATAGATGCATTCTTTGGTTGCCGTCTGCTTGGATGCCAGGGTTGCAGTGAGCAGGTCAGGAAACAGGACCTTGCATTGAACGCCGTCGTCCTGCAGCACAAAACCCAGCACCGTATTGGGCCTCATGTCCTCACCGGCGTACTGAATCATGCCTCCCGTCCGAATCTCCGCCCATCTGGCATGAGTGGTGTCTGGATACCCAAGCGTCTCAAACCATTCGAAGCACTCCTTCGCCTCCCTGGACACGGGTGGCGAAACGGCCTGTGATGCACCGGGCAGAGCGGTCAGGATGAACAACGCGATGAGCAGGGGTTTCATGGCAGCGTGGAGAATACCTCAGGCGCGACCCTGGTGGCAAGGTCAGAGGTGCGACCCCGTCCGGCGAGGGCAATAAGGAAACAACCCGATCATGAAGCGGTTCGTAGTTCAAACTTCAGTTTGCCTCAGTCGATTTGGGGTGTGCGTCCTGAGCAAATTAAAGTTTGCACTACAAACAGCTTCCAAACTCCGGCCCAGAGCATCTAACCCATAACTCCTAACCTCTAACGCCTCCCCCCCAACAAAAAAGCGGGAGACGGCCAACGCCATCTCCCGCTCTCAATTAACAATCAATCAGTCAGGCATTGCCTGCCACCCAAATCACCCAATCACCTCAGGCCACTCGGTGTGGAAGAACTCGCCTTCGGGCTTGTCCAGGCGCTCATAGGTGTGAGCACCGAAGAAGTCGCGCTGGGCCTGCAGCAGGTTCGCCGGCAGGCGCTCGGCGCGGTAGCTGTCGTAGTAGCCCAGGGAGGCGGAGAAGGCCGGAGCGGGGATGCCGTTCAGGGTGGCGAGGGCCACCACTTCACGCCAGTTCTGCTGGGTCTGGCTGAGCACGCCCTTGAAGAAGGGGTCGAGCATCAGGTTCACCAGGCTGGAGTTGGTGCGGTAGGCGTCCGTGATGCGGTTGAGGAAGCGCGCACGGATGATGCAACCGCCACGCCAGATGGCGGCGATGCGGCCGAGGTCGAGACCCCAGCTCTTCTTCTCGCCCATGGTCTTGATGAGGTCCAGACCCTGTGCGTAGGAGATGATCTTGGAGGCGTAGAGGGCGTCGTGCACCTTCTTCACCAGCTCAGCCTTGTCGGTCGTGATGTTGGCGGTCGGGCCGGTCAGCTCCTTGCTGGCTGCCACACGCTGCTTCTTCTGGCTGGAGAGGATGCGGGCCTCCACAGCGGCGTTGATGGTGCTGATCACCACCGCGTTCTCCGCGGCGTTGAGGAGCGTCCACTGGCCGGTGCCTTTCTGGCCGGCCTTGTCCACGATGAGCTCGACGACGGACTTGCCGGTCTCGGCGTCCACCTGCTCGAGGGCCTTGCCGGTGATCTGGATGAGGTAGCTCTGGAGGTCGCCTTCGTTCCACTCGTTGAAGATCGCAGCGATCTCAGCGGTCGTGAAGCCAGCGTGCTTGAAGATGTTGTAGGCTTCGCAGATGAGCTGCATGTCGCCGTACTCGATGCCGTTGTGGATCATCTTCACATAGTGGCCGGCGCCGCCGGGGCCGATGTGGATGACGCAGGGCTCACCGTCCACCTTGGCGGAGATGCTTTCAAAGATGGGCTTCATCACCTCCCAGGTGCTGGCAGGGCCGCCGGGCATGATGGAGGGGCCTTTGCGGGCGCCTTCTTCACCGCCGGAAACGCCAGCGCCGATGAAGCGGAGGCCTTTTTCGCTGAGGTAGGCGTCACGGCGCTCGGTGGTCTGGTAGAAGCTGTTGCCGCCGTCGATGACGATGTCGCCCTTGTCCAGGAGGGGGATGAGTTGCTCGATCACCGCGTCCACGGCGTCACGGTCGCTGTCCTTCACTGCGGTGGACTTCACCATGATCTGGATCTTCCGGGGAGTGGCCAGGCTCTGCACGAACTCTTCCAGAGTCTTCGCGCCCACCAGTTTCTTACCCGGATGCTTCGCGATGAACTCGTCCGTCGTGGCGGTCGTGCGGTTGAAAACGGAAACCTGGAAGCCGCGGCTTTCCACGTTAAGGACAAGGTTCTGGCCCATCACGGCCAAGCCGATGAGTCCGAAGTCGCTTTTTGACATGGTAGGGTGTAGGTGGTTGGCGGTGTGTTGAGACGCCCGACGCCCGGAATTGGGCGGGGAGGGAGTTAACCTCCCTGAGGCAAATCGCAAACGGGAAATTATTCATGGGGACCATGAGCCAGCCCGGGTGGAACACGGGATTTGCCCCCGGTTGCCGCGACCGGTCGGGGCGGGGGACTCCAGCCACTTGCGCTTGATGTTTCCCCGGCGGTGTCGCATTGGTCACCCCTGCCCATGCCCGACTCGCCGCCCGCCAGCGCCTCCGCTTACACCTTCCAGTTGACCGCCGACCCCATCGCGCCGGAGGCGGCGGTCTTTGCCGCAGAAGAGGGGGCGGAGGTCCAGTTCCTCGGCACCGTGCGGGGCCAGGAGGAGGGGCGGGTCATCACGGGCATCGACTACAGCGTGTACCGCACCATGGCGGAAAAGGAGCTGGAACGCCTCTGCCAGCGTGGCCAGACCGAGCAGCCGCCCCACCGCGTCTTCATCCAGCACCGGCTCGGCTTTGTCGCCGACCGTGAGCCCAGCATCCTCATCCGCGTGCAGACCAAGCACAGCGCGGAGGCCTTCGAGATCTGCCGCTGGTACCTCAAGGAGATCAAGACCACGGTGCCGATCTGGAAAAACGCCGGTGTGGGCGGAGGCGGAATAAACT
>NZ_BATR01000087.1 GCF_000739655.1 Verrucomicrobium sp. BvORR106
CCGTCTGGCCATGGCAGAGGTCCTCGCCGCCGGGCAGCCCGACAAGTGCCTGCCGCTGGTCTTCGACGACGCCTTTGCCTACTCGGACCCGGACCGCGTCCGCCTCCTGCCCCGCATGCTGGATCTCGCCGCCACGCGCGGGCTCCAGGTTATCGTGCTCACCTGTCACCCGGCCGACTACGCCAGCCTCGGCGCCCGGGAGTTCCGCCTTTCTGAGCCGGCGAAGGGCGGTTGGGTGTCACTGGCACCCATTGAGTCAACCTCGACATAGGGATAGGTAAGTCCTGCTTGTCGGCCGGGGTGGCTGTGCTCTATCCTGCCCCCGCCGAATGAACTTCCCCCGCCCGCTGTCCTGCCTCGCACTTACCGCATTCCTGACCGGACCGCTGCTGGCCTCCGGCACCGCTCCTGATGGAGGCGAGCTCTACCGGCAGCACTGCGCCATCTGCCACGGTGCGGAGGGGCAGGGCATTCCTGGCGTCTTCCCGCCGCTCGCAGGCTCCGACTTCCTGGAGCATCAACGCGAGCGCGCGCTCAAGGCCCCGCTGGAGGGCCTCTTTGGCAAGATCACCGTGAACGGTCGCGAGTACCAGGGGGGCATGCCTCCCGTGATTCTGAGGGACGAGCAGATCGCCTCCGTCTTCGCCCATGTCTATGGCTCCTGGGGGAACAAGGGCGCTGCCCCCAAGGTGGAGGAGATCAAGACCCTGCGCAGCCAGAGCAAGTACCCCACGTATGAGGCCCTCGTGGCCTCCATGGTGAGCAGCCAGCTCCCCACCGCACCGCAGGGCTGGACGCTCAAGGTCGCCGCGGAGTTCAGCTTCTCCCCCGTGCGCCTCGCCACGCACCCGGACGGCGAGCACGTCCTCATCCTCGCCCAGAATGGCGACATCTGGCAGTGGAAGGTGGGCACGCAGGAGCAGAAGCTGTTGTTTCCTCGGGACACGTATTTTGACCTCGCCCTGGGCGACGTCCTCGCGCTCGGCCTGACGGTGGACAAGGAGGGGCGCCTCTACGTCACCAGCAACCAGTGCAACAAGAAGAAGACCCCCGTGGCCAATGAGGTCACCGTCTTCCGCACGGGGGCGTG
Organism: Verrucomicrobium sp. BvORR106; assembly: GCF_000739655.1. Taxonomy (GTDB): domain Bacteria; phylum Verrucomicrobiota; class Verrucomicrobiia; order Verrucomicrobiales; family Verrucomicrobiaceae; genus Verrucomicrobium. The sequence goes on from NZ_BATR01000087.1 coordinate 1,091, forward strand.
GGCTGCAGAGAAGGGCGGCGGTTGGACCAAGCCTGAGTCCTGGCTGCGCGTCACGTATCCCTTTGGCATCGGACCCTACAACCACGGCGTGTCCCACATCGCCCAGGGGCCGGACGGCATGATGTACATCAACAGCGGCGCTCGCACCGATGGCGGCGAGCCCGGGAAGCAGCCCAACTACGACACGGGCGGCGAGAACGAACTGACCGCCTGCATGTGGCGCGTGGACCCCGCCCAAGACAAGCCGCAGGTGGAGGTGATCGCCCGCGGCCTGCGCAACAGCTTCGGCTTCTGCTGGGATGACGAGGGCCGCATGATCGCCACCGAGAACGGCCCCGACGCCGAGGCCCCGGAAGAGCTTAATGTCATCGAACCCGGCAAGCACTACGGCTTCCCGTATCAGTTCGCCGACTGGACCGAGAAGGCCTATCCCCACACCCCCGACCTCCCCGCCGGGATCGTCGTGAAGAAACCCCTCCGCAATATTGGCCCCGACGCCGGCGGCAGCGCGGAGAAGGGGAAGAGCATCTCCACTTTTGACCCCCACTCCTGCCCCAGCGGCATCGTCTGGCTCGGCAAGGATTGGCCCGCTCCCCTGGGAGGTAGTTTCCTCGCCGCCAGGTTTGGAAATCTCATCAAGGCCGACTCCGGATACGACGTCCTCCAGATGCGCCCGGATTTTGAAGCTGGTACCACCAGTTTGAAACGCCTCCTCGCCCCGTTGGGCAGGCCCATTGATGTGTTGAAACTCCCCGGGCACCGGTTGTTGATCGCGGAGTACTGCCGCGGCACGAATCTGGCGGCAGGGATCGGGACCCCGGGGCGGGTGTTGGTGCTGGAGCCGGTGGCTCGGTGAGTGGTAAGTGGTTAGAGGTAAGTGGTGAAAATGCAATCAAGCAGCATGGAGACATCTGCAGCAGGGTTGGAGTACCGGCTTTTAGTCGGCGTATTGGAAGCTGTACGGAGTCCAGTCCCGCATGCGGGACTGCCTCAGTTGGTCTTGAGCTGCCCTGACCGCCTAAAGGCGGAACTCCAACCCTGCTACGAACATCCAACGAAGGTTTGGCAATCTATCTCGCTGCTCAAGTTTCAGGAAACCGTGAGCAGGACGCTCACGCTTTCAAATCACCCTCAACATTCGCACCGTGGTTGGAGTTCCGCCTTTAGGCGGGTCACTCGACATCGTGCCCATGACACCCTCTTGCGCCCCTGAACGACCCCGGGCCTTTGGCCCTCAGTTTCCAATACGCCGACTAAAGTCGGTACTACAACCCCGGCACGGACCTCCAACAGAGTTAAAACATCCCATCCCGCTGCTCAAGTTTTAGGAAACCGCGAGCATGGCGCTCACACGCCCAAACCACCCACATCATCCGCGCCGTGGTTGGAGTACCGACTTCAGTCGGCTCAGTAGAAGCTCCACCACTTACCCCTCACCATTCACCACTTACCGACCTACGCCCCCGCCTTGCAGAAACTACGCAGCCGTTCCCCCGCCGCGTGCAGCGTCTCTTCCTTTTTCGCAAAATGAAACCGTATCAAATGATGCACGGGCTCGCGGAAGAAGCTTGACCCCGCCACGCCGGCGACGCCTGCCTCCTTGATGAACCGCTCGGAGGCCTCGGTGTCGTTCTTGAAGCCGAGGGGGGAGATGTCCAGCATCACGTAATACGCCCCCTGGGGCTCGGTGAAGGGCAGGCCGGTGGCGCGGAGATGTTGCAGGAACACCTCCTTCTTCCGGGCATAGAGCGCCGTGAGTTCGTGGTAATACGAATCCGGCAGCTCCAGTCCGGCCACGGCGGCTTCCTGCAGCGGAGCCGCGGCACCGACGGTGAGGAAATCATGCACCTTCCGCGCCTGGGCGATCACCTCCGGCGCGGCCTGCACATAGCCCAGACGCCAGCCGGTGATGGAATACGTCTTGGAAAGCGAATTGCAGGTGATGGTCCGCTCAAAGGCGCCCGGCAGCGCGGCAAAGTGCACATGCTCATGCGGGGCGTACACGATGTGCTCATACGGTTCATCCGTGATGACAAAGGCATCATGCTCCTCGGCCAGACGCAGGATGGTGAGCAGTTCCTCGCGCGTGAAGACCTTGCCCGTGGGGTTCGAGGGATTGCACACAATGATCGCTTTGGGCTTCTGCTCAAAGGCCTTCACCAGATCCTCCAGCACAAAGCCGAAGTCCGGTGGATGCAGCGGCACATAGATAGGCTCCGCGCCGGAGAGGATGGCATCGGCCGCGTAGTTCTCATAGAACGGGGAGAACACCACCACCTTGTCGCCCGGATTGCACGCCGTCATCATCGCCACCATCATGGCCTCCGTGCTGCCGCAGGTGGTCACCAGATGTCGGTCGGGATCAATGGGGAGCCCGGAGAACCGCTGAATCTTCCGCGCCAGCGCCTCGCGGAACCGCGGCGCGCCCCAGGTCACCGCGTACTGGTGGTACGGCCCCCGCGTCGCCTTCTCCAGCGCCGTCAGCAGCTCCTCCGGCGGGTCGAAGTCCGGGAACCCCTGGGAAAGATTGATCGCCCCATGTTGATTCGCCAGCCGGGTGGTCCCGCGAATGACGGACTCGGTGAAAACAGAAAGGCGGGTGGCGGTGGAGGGCATGGGGGGAGGGAGGGGGTAGGCGAGAGCGGGAATCCTTGGATGAAATTGGGAAACTTCAAAGTTCAAAATTCAAACTTCAAGCCTGAGCCCCATCGCGCTCCCTCAGACCTCCGCCTGCGAGGCTCTGTTCGTGGTACAAACTTTAGTTTGCCTGCACTACGACAGACGCCCTGAGGCAAACTAAAGTTTGTACTACGAACAGCTTCCAACAGCCCAAGCCTCCTCAACCGTTAGCGTCCGTCAGCGGTTCCAACCTTCCCTCTCCCCATCCCTCCAATCCTCCAATCCTCCATTCCCCCTGCATTCATTAGCGTTTCATAAGTGTCAATCAGTGGTTTCCCCTACGCTCTGAGCGACGCAATCAACCGGTTCGGCTGGTTCAGGAAATCCAGCGCATCCAGGATGTGATTCACCACCAGATCGGCTGACAGCAGCGTCTCCACGGCCGCGCCTTCTCGCTGGATCACCGCAATACCCAGGGCGGCGTCTTTGAGCATGCCGACGTCATTGCGGCCGTTGCCGATTGCCACCACGGACTCCAGGCCGAGTTTGAAGACGTAGTCCCGCTTGGCCTCCACCAGTCCTTCAGACGGCAAAATCGTGACCTTCACAGGCAGGTCCTCGATCTGCGCTTTCACGAGGCCGAAGGTGTCGGCGGTGATGATGTGCACCTGGATCTTCTGTGAGAACGTGCGCAAGCGCCGGGCCACGCCGTCCAGCAGCAGGCCGTCGATGGCGAGGGTGCCGTTGTAGTCCAGCACGAGGTGGTGAATCTTGAGGTGTTTGAATCCGGGAATGTCGATGTCGATCATGACTGAGGGGTGTTTGCTAATGCGCTGGAGTTCGATGTGAAATGCCCCAGACCAGGGCGGCCAGTGCACGCCGGTCAGACCGGGACGTGACACTGGCCGCTTGGTTTGGTTTGTTTGTTTGGCTATCTCGTATTGGTTGCGAGAAGGGGTCTAATCAGAGGATCTGTAGCAGAGAGGGCTCACGCCGCGTCCAGTGCCTGGTCGATGTCGGCCAGGATGTCGTCGATGTGCTCGATGCCCACGGAGAGCCGCACCAGATCCGGCGTGATGCCGCCCGCGCGCTGCTGCTCCTCATTGAGCTGGGAGTGCGTGGTGGAGGCCGGGTGAATGGCCAGGCTTTTGGCATCGCCCACATTCGCCAGGTGGGAGAAGAGCTTCAGACTTTCCACGAACTTTTGGCCCGCCGCGCGTCCGCCGCGGATGCCAAAGACGACGATGGAGCCGCCCTTGCCGCGCAGGTACTTCTGGTTGAGCTCGAAGTGCGGATCATCATGCAGCCCGGGGAAGCGTACCCACTCCACCTTCGGGTGGGACTTCAAGTGCTCCGCCACGGAGAGCGAGTTCTGGCAGTGGCGCTCCATGCGCAGCGGCAGCGTCTCGATGCCCTGAAGGAAGAACCACGAGTTGTCCGGGGAGATGGCCGCGCCCAGGTTCCGCAGCGGCACCGTGCGGGCGCGCAGGATGAAGGCCAGCGGCGCCAGTGGCTCCGGCAGATCATGACCCCAGCGCAGGCCGTGGTAGCTGGTGTCCGGCTCATCATAGAGCGGGTGTTTGCCGGTGTTCCACTTGAAGCGGCCGCTGTCCACGATGATGCCGCCGATGCCCGTGCCGTGCCCGCCGAACCACTTCGTCAGCGAGTGCACCACGATGTCTGCCCCGTGAGCGAGCGGCTGCGTGAGGTAAGGGGTGGAGAAGGTGGCGTCCACAATTAACGGCAACCCATGTTGATGGGCCACTTCTGCCACCTTCTCCAGATCGGTGATCTCCAGCGCGGGGTTGGAGACGGATTCCACAAAGACCGCACGGGTTTTGGAGTCAACCGCCGCGGCGATCTCCTCCACCTTGTTGGAGTCCACAAACTTCACCTGGATGCCCAGCGCGGGCAGGATGTTGCTGAACTGCGTGTAAGTCCCGCCGTACAGGTTCCGCGCGCTGATGATGTTGTCGCCCGCCTGGGCGAGGTTGATGATGGCGTAGAACACCGCACTGGTGCCCGAGGCCACGCCCAGACCGCTGAGCGGGTGTGAGCCCTCCAGCAGGGCCACGCGCTTCTCCAGCACATCCGTGGTGGGATTCATGAGCCGGGTGTAGATATTGCCCAGCTCCTTCAGCGCGAAGAGATTCGCCGCGTGCTCGGAGGATTTGAAGACGTATGAGCTCGTCCGGTAGATCGGCACCGCGCGGGCCAGCGTGGTGGGATCCGGCTCATGGCCGCCGTGAAGGCAGAGGGTTTCAAGTTTCATAGATAGTGAAGAAGGAGCATTAATTTTTATGCACAGCCCGCCATTCCGCTAGAGATCCGGCGGAATGTCAAGCCGCGCGCCTGCCCGGGTAGCCTCCTCCACCTCAATGAGGCGGCCCGTCTTCACATCATACACAAAGCCGTAAACCGGAATGTACGGAGGGATGAGCGGATGCTGGCGGATGCGCAGCACGTCATCCACCACACTCTGGGTCTCGTCTTTGAAGGTGAGGAAGTTCGTGAACTGCGCCGCCTTGCTGCCGGGGGTGAGCCCCAGGTCCTTCCAGCCGTCCGCATCCAGCTCCGCCTGGTCCAGGCTGGAGGCCAGCAGGTCACGGATGACCTCGTCCGTAAACAGCGCCATGCCGCAGTTCGTGTGATGGATGACAAAGAATTCCTTCGTGCCCAGCAGCTTGTAGCTGATCACGAGCGAGCGCAGCGCATCATCGCTGGCACGGCCCCCGGCATTGCGGATGACATGCGCATCGCCCTCAGACAGCCCCGCCAGCTTGGCCGGGTCGATCCGGGCGTCCATGCATGTTAATACCGCGAACTTTCGGGAAGGGGGCAGATGCAGACGGCTGCGGTCTCCAAAGTCGCTGGCGTAGTGGTCGTTGGCCTGGATGACCTCTCTGAATGCAAGGCTCATGATGATTGAAAGGGGGCGTAGGGTGGTGGTCGGGTTTGAGTGGGCCCGGGTGGTTTCCCTCATGGGGTGGTGCGGTGGTGTGCAAAAGACAAGACCGCCAGCCATCCGGGCTGAATGCGTGGATGCATGAAGAGCCACCTCCGTTTGTACGGTCAGCTTCAATTCACATCGAATTAGTGTAGATTAATGGATTGAGGCTGGGCAGCAAGCGGAAAAGCGGGGAAATTGCAGAATGAGAGCGGCGGTGGGTGGGGGCGGTAAGTGGTGAATGGTGAGAGGTAAGCGGTGGAGCATCGAGGGTGACGGGGGGCCGTCGTGGGCATGATGCTGAGTGACCGCCTAAAGGCGGAACTCCAACCACGGCGCGAATATCGATGGGACTTTTGATGTCCATCTCGCTGCTCACGATTGCACTTCAACAGGGGTGAAGAGTCTTCTGCTTTCTATCGAGGTACGCACCAGGGTTGGAGTTCCGCCTTTAGGCGGGTCAATAGACAATGTGCCCATGATATCCTCCTGCACCTCTGAATGACGCCGGGCTTTCAGCCCTCAAACACTCTTTGCACGCGATGAGCTGGGGCGTTACCCCAGGCTGGTATGACACCGGGCCTTTGGCCCTCAGCTTCCACTGAGCCGACTGAAGTCGGTACTCCAACCCCGGTGCGAACCTTCTCAAGAAACTCAGAAAAGTTTCGCCCTGTTGAAGTCAAAACTCAAGCAGCGCGTCGGACGCCCATCTTCCCACAGCACATCCGCGCCGTGGTTGGAGTACCGACTTCAGTCGGCTCAGTCGAAGCTGTTCCGGAATAACGTGCTTTCAACGAACCACGTTATTTCCCACCCAGCGCCCAACCAAGAACCAAGAACCAAGTACTAAGCACTAAGCACTAAGCACTAAGCACCAGGAACTAAAAACCCTTCGCCCCTCAACCACTCCGCATTAAACAACTTCGACTGGTACTTGTGCCCAGAGTCGCACAACACCGTCACAATCGTCTGCCCGGGCCCGCCCGCCAGCGCTTGTCTTACAGCACCGGCCACATTGATCCCGCTGGAAAGTCCCACGAAGATACCTTCTTCACTCAGCAACTGGTACACGATGTCCAGTGCCTCCTGATCGGGAATACGAAACGCGTTGTCCACCTTCAGGCCTTCGAGGTTCTTGGTCACGCGGCCCTGGCCGATGCCTTCGGCGATGGAGTCGCCGTCATCGGTATCCGTGTTGCCGTTCGTGAACCAGGACCACATGGCGGCGCCGTAGGGATCGGCGCACACGGTTTGCACCGCGGGGTTGCGTTCCTTCAAATAGTTGGACGTACCCGCGAGCGTGCCGCCCGTCCCGACCGACGCCACAAACGCGGTCACGGTACCTCCCGTCTGTTCCCAGATCTCCGGGCCGGTCGTGCGGTAGTGGGCATCGCGGTTCGCGGTGTTGTCGAACTGGTTGGCCCAGAACCAGCCGTTCTCCTCGGCCAGGCGGCGGGCGATGTGATTGTAGTTTCCGGGATCTTTGTACGGCTTGGCTGGTACGGGGCGGACCTCGGCCCCCAGGGTGCGCAGCAGGGTGATCTTCTCCGGGGCCTGGGTATCAGGAATCACAATGACAGACTTGTACCCGCGTGACTGCCCGATGACGGTGAGGCCGATGCCGGTGTTCCCCGCGGTGCCTTCCACAATGGTCGCGCCGGGCTTCAGCGCACCGGAGGCCTCGGCATCCGTGATGATGCCCCAGGCGGCGCGATCCTTCACGGACCCGCCGGGGTTCATGAACTCTGCCTTCCCCAGGATCTCACACCCTGTCAGCTCTGAGAGTTTCTTCAGTCTCAGCAGCGGAGTCTGGCCCACATGATGATCCACGCCGTAGTAGGTTGGTTTGCTCATTCGAGTGAGAGTAGAGGAGGGTAGGGGAAAGGGATGAGAAAATAGACGACCTAGATGGACCAGGCCGGAGCGGGGTTCTTCCGCACGCTCTTGTCGAGGATCTTAAGCTGCTTCTCCTCGTAGATCACGAGCGAATCCGCCGGCACACTGTTCATGAGGAACACGTTCGCGCCAATGGTGGAGTTTGCGCCGATGACCGTTTCCCCGCCCAGGATGGTGGAGTTGGGGTAGATGGTGACGTTGTCCTCCACATCCGGGTGGCGCTTGAGGCCCTTCACCACATGGCCTTCCTCGTCCTTGATAAACGTGCGCGCACCCAGCGTGACGCCGTGGTAGATGCGCACGTTGTTGCCGATGCGGCAGGTCTCGCCAATGACGATGCCCGTGCCGTGGTCGATGAAGAAATGCCCGCCGATGCTCGCCCCCGGGTGGATGTCGATGCCTGTGCGACTGTGGGCCCACTCCGTCATCATGCGCGGGATCATGGGCGCGCCCAGGCGGTAGAGACGATGCGCCAGACGCTGGATGGAGATGGCCTCAATGAAGGGGTAGGAGAGGATAATTTCCTCGTGACTGCGCGCGGAGGGGTCGTTGTTGTACGCCTCCTCGATGTCCGTCTGCAGGATCTCGCGCACGATGTGCAGGGCCTTGCAGAACTTCTGCAGGATCGGCGGCGTCTTGCCTGTGGGTTTCTTGGGATTGCCCACGCGCACGCTCTTGCGCACCTGGTCCTCCAGCCGCAGCATCACATCCGCCATACGGCTGGCCGTTACCTCAGCCAGCGTGCCGTGGTGCACCACGTCTTCATCATGAAAGCCGGGAAAGAGGAGCTGCAGCAGCCCCTCGCAGATCTCACCCACCGCCCGCTTGGAGGGCATGTTGTGAGAGTCGCTGTTGTTCAGTCCGCCGAATTTCTCATAGGACGCCAGCAGATTGGGCACGTGCTCACTGTACGGGAGCGCGGGCACATCAGGGCGGGGCGGCTGCACAGTCGGGTGGGTGTTCGGGGCCGGGGCACTCATGCACGCGTCACTTGTTCCACGGGGCCTTCGCCAGCAGCAGACCCATGCCGCACCAGTCCGTGATGCCGGCAAACACCAGGCCTGCGCCGACAAAGGCCGACAGACCGAAAAATCCTGGATGCACAAACCAGCCCAGCACCACGCCCGTGAGCACGAGCGAGCCCGCCCCGATGCGGACCTGCCGCTCCAGACTGATCACGCCGGACTGACCACGGGTCACCGGCAGGCCGGCATTGACCCAGCCCTGGGTACCCCCTTCCACCACGATGGCATTTTCATAGCCCTGGCTGGCGAACTTCTCCGCCGCACGCGTGGCACGTCCGCCTGACTGGCAGAGCACATACACCGGCTGGTCCTTGGGCAGCGTGCCGCCTTCCACCAGGGCCTTGGGATCAAGACCATCCAGCGGGAGGTTGCGGGCCTGGGCCACATGCACCGTGTTGTACTCTGGGGGCGTCCGCACATCGATCACCGCCAGCGCGGGATCAGCCGTGAGGCGTTGGTTCAGTTCAGCGGGAGAAATGCTTTTCATGATGGAAGGGATACGAAACTGCGGCTCAGTTTCGGGGCAGATCGTGCAGGGCTTCGATGAGGTAGTCGATTTCGGCAAACGTGTTGTAGAAGGCCACCGACGGCCGCACCGTGCCTTCCACGCCAAAATGGCGCAAGGCAGGCAGGGCGCAATGATGACCTGCCCGGACTGCGATGCCGCGCTGGTCCAGGTGATCGGCGATCCGCTTGATGGGAACGCCCGGGATGACGAAGCCAAAGACGCTGGCCTTGTTGAACGCCGTGCCGATGGGGCGCACGCCGGGCACGGTGGCCAGGGCCTCCGTGGCGTACTCCAGAAGCGAGTGTTCATAAGCGGCGATGCCGGGGATGCCGGTGCGCATGAGGTAGTCCACCGCTGCACCAAGACCCACCACACCTGCGATGTCCGGTGTACCTGCCTCGAACTTCTCCGGGGCGTGGTTGTACACCGTCTTCTCAAACGTGACGTCCTGGATCATGTGCCCGCCTCCCTGCCAAGGCGGCATGGCCTCCAGCAGATGCGACTTGCCATAGAGCGCGCCGATGCCCGTGGGGCCGAAGACCTTGTGCCCTGAGAAGACAAGGAAGTCCGCGTCCAGCGCCTGCACGTTCACCGGCAGGTGCGGGGTGGACTGCGCCCCGTCCACCAGCACCGGGACTCCCCGGCTGTGGGCGATGGCGATAATTTCCTCGACCGGGTTGATCGTGCCCAGCGCGTTCGATACCTGGGTGATGGAGACGATCTTGGTCTTGCTGTTGATGAGCCGCGGCACCTCTTCCAGCAGCAGCTCACCGCGGTCATTCATGGGAATGACGCGCAGGTTCGCCCCCACCTGGCGGGCCAGGAGCTGCCAGGGCACGATGTTCGCGTGGTGCTCCATCTCAGACACGAGGATCTCATCCCCGGCCCCGATGTTCTGCCGCCCGTAGCTCTGCGCCACGAGGTTGATGCCCTCCGTCGTGCCCCGGACAAAGACGATCTCCTTCTTGTCCGCCGCGCCCAGGAACTGGCGCACCTTCTCACGGCTGGCTTCGAAGAGCTTCGTGGAACGTTCTGCCAGGGCATGAGCCGCCCGGTGGATGTTGGAGTTGTCCCGCCCGTAGAAGGACGAGGTGGCATCGATCACGCTCTGCGGCTTGTGCGTCGTGGCCGCGTTGTCCAGCCAGATGAGCGGATGCCCGTTCACCCGCTGGTGCAGCGCGGGGAAATCCCGGCGCACGCTCGTCACGTCGAACTCCTTCGAGAGCGGCGGGGCGGTCACCTTCGGCAGGCCGGAGGCCACCAACGGGGAGTCAGAGCCACGCAGTCCTTCTAGGAAATAAAGGCCTGGAAGACCGCTCTCCGTCGGCGCTTCATCCCGCGGTGTGGCGTGATCGCCACCCGAGCGGGTCAGCACGCGATTGGGCGAGCCGTCGCTGTTCCCCGTGATGCGGGGTGAGAAAGACGTGCCCTGATTGCGGGGTTCGCCAAACTCATACGAGTCATCCTCACCCGCCTCATGCCCGCCCGAGTCCAGCTCGTTGGAGGCCTGGTGCGAGTTTGGCTCCGCCGCCACCACCGTGGGGTGCACGGGCGGCGGCGCGCTGGAGGAGGAGGCAGAGGGGAATCCGCCGTTCAGCCCGTTGGCCGACTTGGGTTCAGAAGTAGGTTTTGACTCCTGAACCGGTGCCGCCGCGGCCCCGAAGGGATCCGACGGCAGCCAGGGCAAATGCGCCCCGGACCCCGCCACAGTCTGCGGCAGGGAGGCGGGTGCATTTGCTTGCGGAGCAGCCTTCACGGGGCCTCCATCGCGAAAAGCCTCACTGACGAGGCGCGAGATGAGGTCCGTGTCCACCCCGTCCCTGCCCACGGCGCCAAAGAGGCCGTCAGGCAGAGGAAGATCGAGGTCAGGCCTTGGCTGCGTCATACTCGTGATAGCGGTTCACGGCCACATCATCCAGGCGGGCGATTGCGTCTTCACCCAGCACAGCGGCGGAGAAGTAGCGGGTCACCAGGTGGGAGGCGATGGAGTTCTCGTTCGTGCCCATGTAGCGCACGGAAAGGCCGGGCTCGATCTCGCCCGTCACGCCCGCCTTCTGCAGGCCCACGACGCCGCGGTGGTTCTCACCCACGCGCAGGAGCAGCACACTGGTCTTGCCTTCTTCGCTGATCGGGATCTTGCTGCTCGGGATGAGCGGCAGGCCGCGCCAGGTGATGAAGGGCGAGCCAAAGAGCGTCACAGTCGGTGGCGGCACACCACGGCGGGTGGCTTCACGGCCAAAGGCGGCCACGGCCTTGGGGTGCGCGAGGAAGAAGGCGGGCTTCTTCCAGACGAGGCTGATCAGTTCGTCCAGGTCATCCGGCGTCACGGTGCCCTTGCGGGTCACGATGCGCTGCTGCGGCGCCACCACATTGAGCAGGCCCACATTGGCGTGGTTAAGCAGTTCCCACTCCTCACGCTCCTTCACCGCTTCCACCGTCAGACGCACCTGCTCGCGAAGCTGGTCGATCTTGTTGCTGTAGAGATCCGTCACCCGGGTGTGCGTGTGCAGCACCGTCTGGATGGTGTTCAGGTGGTACTCATGCGGATCATCTTCATAATCCACAAACGTCGAGGGCAGCTTCGGCTCGCCGGTTTCCACCGTCAGGAGGTCCACGGTGGGGCCGTCCTGGCGCTGGAGCACGCGGTTCACGCGATAGACACCGCCGTCCACATCCACATAGGGAAGGAGTTTAAGGAGCCAACGCGGCGTGATCTCCTGCCATTGCGGCGGGGTGACGGTGGCGGTGGCGAGGTTGCGCGCCGCCCGGGCGCTCAGGGTGAGTTGATTGGTGTCGCTCATGGGACAATAGTTATATCAAGGGTGCGCAAGATTGACGGGAAGCGGAGAGAGCCAAGTTTTTCCAAAGAAATCAATATGTAGAGTTGTAATCTACAGTGGGGCAGTGGGGAAAGAGAGGGAAGAGGGGTAAGGGAGAAGGGAAGAGGGAGGGGAATGGGAACCACTGATGGACACTGATGAATGCAGGGGAAATGGAGTGGCGGAGTGTTGGAGTGATGGAGAGAAGGGAACCGCTGACGGACGCTGACTCGACGCTAATGAATGCAGGATGAGGAACTGAATGATGAGGTGCCTGGATCAGTTTGAAGCTGTTCGCAGTACAAACTTTAGTTTGCTCAGTCGATCAGGAGTAAGGCGTCCTGAGCAAACTAAAGTTTGAACTGCAAACAAAGCCTCGCAGGCGGGGCTCAGGGTTGAAGTTTGGCGTTTGAATTTTGAAGTTTGCACTTCCCTCCCGCAACCCATGGACACCTGGGCCGGTGCTTCTACCGCTCCGCAGTAGCAGGATCTTTGCCATTGTCTCCATGGGTAGGCCTCATCACCTCGGCCGACCCATGGCTATTCATGGCGAACCCTCCGGGTTCAGGGAATGCGGAATGCGGAATGGAACGCAGCGGTCATGAGAAGCTCCATTCCTAATTCATCATTCCTCATTCATAATTTTTACCTGGCGTAGATCTGGTCAAACACTCCGCCGTCCTTGAAGTGCACTTCCAGTGCCTTCTTCCAGCCGCCCAGAATTTCATCGATCGTCACCAGTTTGATCTCGGGGAAGCTCGCGGCGTGTTTCTTCAGGATCTCGGGGTTCGCAGGGCGGAAGTAGTTCTTGGCCGCCACTTCCTGCACTTCATCGGTGAAGAGGTAGTCGAGGTACGCCTTCGCCAGGTCGGTGGTGCCGTGTTTCTTGGCCACGGGTTCCACGATGGCAATCGGCGCATCGGCCAGAATGCTCTGAGGCGGCACGACGACGTCGAACTTGTCAGCGCCCAGTTCGCGGATGGTCAGGTGCACCTCGTTCTCAAAGGTCAGCAGCACATCGCCGATGCCGTTCTGTGCAAATGAATTCGTCGCACCACGACCGCCGGTGTCGAGCACGGGCACGTTGGCGAAGAGCTTCTTCACGAAGTCCTTGGCCTTGGCTTCATCGCCGCCCTCGTTCTTGATCGACCAGGCCCAGGCACCCACATAGCTGTAGCGGCCGTTGCCGGAGGTCTTCGGGTTCGGGATGATCACCTGCGCGCCGGACTTCACCAGATCCGGCCAGTCCTTGATGCCCTTGGGGTTGCCCTTGCGCACCAGGAACAGGATCGTCGAGGTGTAAGGCGAGGCATTGTGGGGGAACTTCGTGCGCCAGTCAGCGGCCACCAGGCCGGCGGGCACGAGCAGGTCCACATCCGTGCTCTGGTTGAAGGTCACCACATCGGCCTCCAGCCCGTCCAGCACGGCGCGGGCTTGTTTGCTGGAACCGCCGTGCGACTGGTCCACCTGCACGGTGGCACCGCCCTTGGCCTTCCAGAAGGGGACGAAGAGATCGTTCACCTGCTTGTAGAACTCCCGCGTCACATCGTAGGAGCTGTTCAGCAGTTTGGGTTCCTCGGCATGGGCCAGACTGGCGCTCAGCAGCAAGGTGGAGGCCAGCAGGGTGCGCCGGACGAAGTCACGACGGAAGAGGGAGCGGGAGGCGGGGGAGGTGTTGCTCATGGTGTTATGGCATGGTGAGGGCGGCAGGTACCGCACGGGGCGGTCCTGAACGCTGGGATGGCAATGACGAAAGGGGATCCCCGGAGCGGCCGGGGCGAAGTGGTTAGGGGAAACTATTCAACTTCAATGAAATCGGCCACGAACTCGTTCACCGGCTTGTCCCGGAGCTCATCCGGCTTGCCGATCTGCTGGATCTCGCCGTCGCCCAGGATGACCACACGGTCGGCCAGTTCAAAGGCTTCGTCCTGGTCGTGGGTCACGAAGAGGGTCGTGAGCTTGATCGAGTCATGAAACTCACGCAGCCAGCGGCGCAGTTCCTTGCGCACCTTCGCGTCCAGCGCGCCAAAGGGTTCGTCCAGCAGGAGCACCTGCGGATTCACCGCCAGGGCGCGGGCCAGGGCCACACGCTGGCGCTGACCGCCGGAGAGCTGGGTGGGGAACCGGCGGCCGTACTCCGGCAGCTGGATCTTCTCCAGCAGCTCCTGCACGATCTGCTTCTGCCGTGCGGAAGACGGGCGGGAGCGGCGCGGCATGACCTTCAGGCCAAAGGCGATGTTGTCCGCCACCGTCATGTGATTGAAGAGCGCGTAGTGCTGGAACACAAAGCCCGCTTTCCGGGCATAGGCGGACTGGAAGGTGACCTCGCTGCCGTGGAAGGTGATGGCACCTTCGCCCTCGTTCGGGAATTCCAGGCCAGCGATGATGCGCAGCAGGGTGGTCTTGCCTGAGCCGCTGGGGCCGAGGAGGGCGACCAGTTCCCCGGTCTCCACCTGCAGACTGATGTTCTTCAGCACGTTGGTCTTGCCGAAGTCCTTGCTGATGTGGTCGATCTTGATGCTCATGAAAAATGGAAGGGAAAAAAGTGGGCTGGACTACAGGGCGGCATTGCGCAGCGCACGGTCTGCGAACCAGGTGGTGGCGGACTTGATGACCAGCGTCAGCAGGGCCAGGAGGGCCAGAAGGGAGGCAACTGCAAAGGCGGGGACGAACTGATACTCGTTATACAGTACTTCGATGTGGAGGGGCATCGTGTTCGTCTGATTCCGGATGTGACCGGAAACCACCGACACTGCGCCGAACTCGCCCATGGCGCGCGCATTGCACAGGATGATGCCGTAGATGAGGCTCCACTTGATCTTTGGCACGGTCACGCGCCAGAAGGTGCTCCAGCCATTCGCCCCTAGGGTGAGAGCGGCCTCTTCTTCTGCACGGCCCAGAGCCTGAAGCTGTGGCGTCACCACGCGGGCCACGAAGGGGAAGGTGACGAAGACCGTGCTCAGCACGATGCCCGGCAGGGCGAAGATGATCTTGATGTCCTTCTCAAACAGCCACGGGCCCAGCAGACCCTGGCGGCCAAAGAGCAGCACATAAATGAGACCCGCCACCACCGGAGACACCCAGAGGGGCAGCTCGATGAGCACGCTCAGCAGTTGCTTCCCGCGGAAGCGGAAGTGCGCCACGCACCAGGCCGCGGCCAGGCCGAAGACCGTGTTCAGCGGCACCGCGATCAGCGCCACCTGCAGCGTCAGCCAGATGGAGTGCGTCGTGGCGCGATCATCAAAGACCTTGAGATACGCCTCCCAGCCCTTGCGGAAGGCTTCCTGGAAGACTAGGGCCAGCGGCAGGACGAAGAAGACGAAGAGGAAACCCAGGGAGAGCGTGAGCACGATCGCCTTCATCCAGAAGGGGTCGCTGGTCGCGCGGCGGGCGAGTTGATTGCGGGCAATGATGCGGGCGCGCGTCGCGTCCTCACCACTGGGAAGATTGAGTTGGGCAATGCCAGCCATGAAAAAAGGGAGTCGGAGTCGGAAGGGAAAAGTGCGAAAACGGAAGCGGAGTCAGATCAACCTCAGCGCGCGGTGCGCTTGTTGTTCCAGGCCTGGAGCAGGTTGGAGAACAGGAGGATCAGGAAGGAAATAACTAGCAGGATGAAGCCGAGGGCGGCCGCTCCGTTGTAGTTGTACTGCTCCAGGCGGGAGACGATGAGGAGCGGGGCGATTTCCGTCTTGAACGGCATGTTCCCGGAGATGAAGACCACGGAGCCGTACTCACCCACGGCGCGGCCGAAGGCCAGGGTCATGCCGGCCAGCGTGCCGGGCAGGATGGTGGGGAAGATCACGCGCCAGAAGGTCTGCCAGCGGTTCGCCCCCAGGCAGGCCGCCGCCTCCTCCACCTCCAGGGAGAGGCCCTGGATGATTGGCTGCACCGTGCGCACCACGAAGGGGAAGCCGATGAAGATGAGGGCGATGGTGATGCCCGTGGAACTGTAGGCCGCCTTGAACCCAATGGGTTCGAGGAGATTCACCAGCCACTGGTTGGGCGTCTCCACCCAGCTCACATAGAGGTTCTTCAGCCCGCCGGGGCTCAGGATCTTGCCCAGCCAGCCATTCGGCGCGTATAGAGTGCACAGGGCGATGCCCGCCACGGCGGTGGGCAGGGCAAAGGGCAGGTCCACCATCGCGTCCAGGATGCGACGGCCGGGGAAGGAGTAGCGCTCCAGGGCCCAAGCCGTGAGCACGCCAAAGAAGCCGCACACCAGGGCCGCGTAGAAGGAGGTGGTGAAGCTCAGCTCCAGAGAGGCCAGCACCCGCTTGTCCGTGAGCGTGGAGGTGAAGATCTCCACACCTCCCTTGGAGGACTTCCAGGCCAGGGCCGCAAACGGCGCCAGGACGATGATGCTGAGATAGGTGATGGTGTATCCCAGTGAGAGTCTGAAACCGGGAAGGACGTGTCGAGTGCGGGGCATGTGTGTTCTTTAGAGATTGGGAGCGTAAGCGTGCAGAAGGCGGAACTCGGCGAGGATGGTCTTCACCGCCACCACGGTGGCCGCCACCTGCTTCTCCAGCGGGGCGAGACCAGGGGTCTCAAAGACGATCTCCATCGCCTTCGGGCGTTGTTCCGGTGGGGCGCTGAGCACGCCCTGGTACCCCTCCTTGATGATGCCGGCCTTGGCCAGGAAGCCATCGATGAGGTGGTGATTGTTCAGCGGCAGGATCTTGCTGGCCGCCTGCAGCGCGGGCTGCAGCACTTCCTCGCTCAGGAGCGTGCCGCTCACGAAGCCGTACACACCATCCTGCTCGTCATCCGTGTGGAGGGCGATGATGGCGTCGTACTTCTCACGGCGCAGCTCGTTCTCCAGATACACCACCTCAGGCTCCTGGGAACCGCTCCAAAATTCGCGGTTCAGATCCAGGTCCCGCCAGGAGTGGCGCGTCTGCAGACGGTGGCCGGAAGGGTTGCAGATCGGGTAGAGGTGCAACTCGTAATCCTGCAACTCCTCCGGGTCGTTCCACGCCCAGCGGAGGAGTTCATAAGCGGCATTGATGCCCGCCTGCTCGTCACCATGAAGACCGGCAAAGATGCCCACCTTCAGCGTGTCCTGCCCGCGCGAGGGCTTGCAGACCAGCTTGGGGATGAAAGAGGGCTGTGCTGCCGCCAGAGTACGGGTGCTCAGGCGGCTGATGTAACGTTCTTCGTAGGTGGCGAGTTTCAGGGCGGACATGGTCTTTATGCAGCAACTTTGTTTCGGGCCTCTTCGGCCAGGGCGGTGGAGAGATAGCGTTCGCCCGTGCTACACCCCACCGTCACGATGAGCTTGTTCTTGTTCTCCGGCCTCGCGGCCACTTGCAATGCGGCCCACACATTGGCGCCGGTGGAGATCCCCACCAGGATGCCTTCCTCAATGGCCAGGCGGCGGGCCGTTTCAATCGCGTCCTCATTGGTCACGCGCACCACTTCATCGATGATGTTGGTGTTCAGATTCTTCGGCACGAAGCCGGCGCCGGTGCCCTGGATCTTGTGCGGGCCGGGCACGATGGGCTCACCCTTCAGCGTCTGGGAAATAACGGGGGAGTCATTCGGCTCCACGGCGATGGCGCGGAACTCAGGCTTGCGCCCCTTGATCACCTCACCCACGCCCGTGAGCGTGCCACCCGTGCCCACGGCGGACACGAAGATGTCGATCTCGCCGTCTGTGTCGGCCCAGATCTCTTCCGCCGTCGTGCGGCGGTGCACTTCCGGGTTGGCGGGGTTGTTGAACTGTTGCGGCACCCAGGAGCCAGGCGTCTCGGCAGCCAGCTCCTCAGCGCGGCGGATCGCGCCTTTCATGCCGTCTTTGGCCGGCGTCAGCACCAGCGTGGCGCCCAGCAGGGCCAGCAGCGTACGGCGCTCCAGGCTCATGCTTTCTGGCATCGTCAAAATGATGGGATAGCCCTTGGCCGCGGCCACAAAGGCCAGGGCGATGCCCGTGTTGCCCGAGGTGGGCTCGATGATGGTGGCTCCGGGCTTGAGTTCGCCCGAGAGCTCGGCGGCCTCGATCATGGCGCGGCCGATGCGGTCCTTCACACTGCCCAGCGGATTCTTGAACTCCCCTTTGAGCGCGATCGTGGCAGGCAGCCCGGCAGAGATGCGGTTCAGTTTGACCAGGGGGGTGCGGCCTACGGTGTCAACGATGCTGGGGTAGAAGGACATGGGAAGTTTATTTCCTAAGGTTGATTGAGTGGGGATCAGGCCGGGTTCTTTTTGGTGGTTCGGGGCCGCCGGTCCCCCGGCGGCCCCTTTTTCCAACCAACCAACTCTCACACGGCACTACTGAAAAAACTGAATGCGGAGCAATGCTCCCTTGAAGACTTGCTTACTTGGCGGGCGTGTAGATCTCGTCGAACGTGCCGCCGTCAGCAAAGTGGGTCTTGGCCGCTTTCACCCAGCCACCGAAAGCTTCGTCGATGGTGAAGAGGTTCAGCTTCGGGAAGGTCGCGCCGTACTTGGCAGCGGCTTTCTCGGAGCGGGGGCGGTAGAAGTTCTTGCCGGCGATGTCCTGGCCTTCGTCAGAGTAGAGGTACTTGAGGTAGGCTTCGGCCACGGCGCGAGTGCCCTTCTTGTCCACGATTTTGTCCACCACGGCCACGGAGGGCTCAGCGAGGATGCTCAGGGAGGGGACGATCGTCTGGTACTTGGTGGCGCCGAACTCCTTCTGCACGAGGAAAGCCTCGTTTTCCCAGGAGATGAAGACGTCACCCAGTTCACGCTGCACGAAGGTGTTCGTGGAGGCGCGGGCACCGGAGTCGAGCACCGGCACGTTCTTGTAGAGCTTCTTCACGAACTCCTTGGCCTTGTCGTCGCTGCCGAACTTGCGCTTGGCGAACTCCCAGGCGGCCAGGTAGTTCCACTGGGCGCCACCGGAGGTCTTCGGGTTCGGGGTGATCACGGACACGCCGTCCTTGATGAGGTCATCCCAGTCCTTGATGCCCTTGGGGTTGCCGGCACGGACGATGAAGACGATCGTGCTGGTGTAGGGGGCGGAGTTGTTCGGGAGGCGCTTCTGCCAGTCGGTGGGCAGGAGGCCGGCCTTGTCGGCGATCGCGTTCACGTCGTTGGCCAGGGCCAGCGTCACCACGTCGGCTTCGAGGCCGTCGATGACCGCACGGGCCTGCTTGCCGGAACCACCGTGGGACTGGTCAATCGTGACGTCCTTGCCGGTCGTGTCCTTCCAGTGCTTCGCAAACGCCTTGTTGAACTCGACATAGAGCTCACGGGTCGGGTCATAGGAAACATTCAACAGGCCTTCTGCGAAGAGCGAGGAGCCCAGCACGCCGGTCGCCGTCAGGGCGAGCACGGATTTGAGGAAGAATTTCTTGTTCATGTTCTGGAGGTGTTGTGTTTTGACTTTGATTTTTTTGAAGGGGGAAAAGGCGGGGTCTTTTTTCTGGGGGCCGGATTGCTCCGGCAAAGCGGTTCAGACTCTGCTGAGAAGCTTAGAAGGAGAAGCGGACACCCGTGAGGTAGGTCCAGCCGCTGTAGTCGCCACCGTTGCCGCCGCCGTCCACATCCGCGTACTCAGCACCGCCGAGCACCTTCAGCTTGTCACCGTAGATGAAGTACTGGAAGCCGAGATAGGCTGCGTTGTAACGATCGCCACGTCCGCCACCGGTCAGGTTGGGGGCGTTGCGCTCATAGCGGCTCTGGGCATACACAGCGTCCGGACCATCGCCATCCGCGAAGGAATAGCGGCCCACGAGCTGAAGCTTGTCGGGGACAAGGTCGAACGTCGGCTGGATGAAGAAGCCCCATGCGTCATCGGCCTGGCCGGTGCCGGCGAAGCCTTCCACCACGAGACCGATGCGGCCGTCCTGCACCCAGAAGGTGCTGGAGAACAGGTCTTCATAGCGGTTCAGGATGGTGCTGCCAGCTTCGATCTCGCTGTGCAGCCAGTCGAAACGCCAGTCAGCCTTCTTCACGCCGAGGGCTTCCTTGAAGTCGTAGCCGAAGCCGGCACCAAAGGCGATGCCGCCATCGAACTGACCGAACTCCTCATCGATGTCATTGGAGTAGATGCCCGCCTGGTAGGTGAAGTTACCCACCTTGCCGTCTGCGATCGCACCCACCACGCGGTCCACGCGCAGTTGGTTGAAGATCTGGGAGCGCTCAAAGGTCGGCTGGTTGTTCGTGGACTGGAGGAAGTCGTAGTAACCGATCTGGGGCTTCTGGCGGCCCACCGTCAGGTTGAACTCCTTCGAGGGGCGCCACTTGATGTAAGCGTCCACCAGGCCGTTGTAGAAGGGGTCAAAGCCATCGGAGCTCTGCGCATCCAAACGAACGTCAAACTGGTTGAAGAGCTTGGCGTCGAAACCGAAGCGGGAGCGGCGGTCTTCCCAACCGTCTTCATCGCCCTGGTCGGAATCCACCCAATGATACTGGCCCTGGTAACGGCCGCGGAGCTTGAACTCCTGGATGATCGGGTTGTCCTTGTTCTTGTAGAGCGTGGCGAGTCCCCAGATCTTGTCATAGAGGGATTCTTCCTTCTCTTCCTTCTGGACGGGGGCGCTCCCCTTGCCGGAGGAGGTGACGACTTCGCCGGCCTGGGCTCCGACCGTGAGGGAGGTCACGGTGAGCGCCAGCAGCGCCTGGCTCTTGATGGTGTTGCGGAATTTCATGCGGTTGTTGTTGTGCTGATTAACTTGAGGGATGCGGCGGCTCCGGGGTTCCGGTGGCACACAAGCGCGTACTGGCTCTGGTTGATGCCTCCGGGGATGCGGTCGGCAAGGACGTCAAGGTCTGAACTTACTGTCTGGGAGTGGAGGTAACAGTGAACACACAGGCGTCGTGGGACGCTTCGGCAGGCACTGTTTGTTTCCTTGAAACCTCCGGTATTCCGGTCAGTCCCTTGGTGCGCGGGCTAAGTATTTTTGCCGCGCTAATTATGAATCAACAAACGGTCAACTGGCTGTCTTGAGAAGGATCGGGCATGGCGGGATCAGGCTCGCTTTTTGATGGAGGCCTGACCGCCGTTCACGGCGTCGGGGAGGCGCGTCTTCTCGGTGCTTTCCACCTGGGTGACGCGGCCTTCATGGACGACGATCTGGACGGATCCAAAACGCATGGCATCCACCTTGCGGCGGACGATTTCAACCCACGCTTCAGTGGCGAGGTCATTTTCAACGGAGTAGCTCATGGGGAGGATTAGAGAGGGTTCTGAGGTTTGGTGAGAAGCGTGAGAAAACCGTCGAGAGGATCCGCATGTCGCACGCGGCTGGGTTTGGTAACTCGTTGGGTGGTTTTACTCTTGGCAGGCTTTTCAGGTTCGGCTTCGAAGGGCAGTTGCACGCCGTCTCGCTCCATCTTGCGGAGGGTGACGGAGACGACATCCGCCAGTGTGTATCGGTCGAGGATCTGGGCGATGGCATTGCGCACATCAATCATCAGCATCCGGAGACCGCAGTGGTGCTCGTCGGGACACGTACATCGTTCGTAGTCTGTCTCACTCGCACATCCGATCGGGGCCAGCCGGCCGTCGATAAGACGAACCACTTCACCGATCGTAATCTCCACTTGGGGCTTGGCCAGGCGGCATCCGCCCTCCTTGCCTCTCTTGCTTTCCACATAACCAGCCAGTCGCAGTTCTTGAAGAATGTTTTCAATGAACTTGAACGGCAGGTTCTCGCCCTCAGCCAAATTGGAGACGGACACGACATCCTTGCCCTGCCGCTGAGCAATGCCCAATCGGATAAGGGTTCGGAGGGCATATTCGCCTTTTTTGGTGAGGTGCATGCGCAATCTATAAAGTTCCAATCTACATAGCGCAAGTAGGAATTGAAATAAATGTGCATGTATTCCTATGGGGTTGGTGGGGAATTGGAGTGGGGGAGTGATGGAGTGATGGAGGGTTGTGTTTGTAATGCGTTGATGATGAGTTGTATGGGTGTGGAGATGTTGAAGTCTGAGGCGTGTCCTTGGGCCTCAATGTAGCCATCACCTGGCGACGCAATCGCTGTGGAGTGCGTGCGTGAAGCGCCGCTTTTGCGGCCCATTTGGGGGAATTAAAGCCGGGAAATCAGAGCAGCGCGGTGGGGATTTGATTGGATGGGCGACGAACCGCCTGAATGACGCCGGGCCTTCAGCCCTCAAAGCTTCTAGTTATCCCAGAACCTGGGGCGTTGCCCCAGGCTGGTATGAGGCCGGGCCGTTGGCCCTCATGACCGGAATGCGGTGGTCGGGCATGAATCGTTCGCATGCTTTGTGAGGGCAGGACTGTCGATATAGGGCTTCCGCCATGGGAAACCGCGTGGCAGGTGCATCAATGCCCCCCGACTCTCTCCGGCTCCTGACATGTCTTTGTCCCAATGCTGCCAATCCATCCTGCATTGAGGGCCAAGGGCCCGGCGTCATACCAGCCCAGGGCAACGCCCTGGGTTGACGTCTCCAAAAAAGAACTCAGAGGGCTGAAGGCCCGGGGTCATACCAGCCCAGGGCAACGCCCTGGGTTTACGTCTCCAAAAAGAACTCAGAGGGCTGAAGGCCCGGCGTCATTCAGTCGACCGTTCCTTCCACCCTCTTCTCCGCCCACCCCTCGCTTCGTTTCTCTTTCCTCTATCCAAATCACGGGCTTGATCTTTACTCCACGTGTCATGCCTCAGTCCTTGAGCCTCGTCGTCGTCCATTTCATCTTCAGCACCCACGATCGATTCCCGTGCATCGGCCCATCCGTCCGACCGGGATTGCACGCGTACCTGGCTGAGATTGCACGAGACCTGAATTGCGATTGCTACCGCGTGGGTGGGGTGTCAGATCACGTCCATCTGGCAGTGCGATTGTCTCGCACCGTCTCCATCTCCGAGTTTGTGGAGAAGCTCAAGACAGGGTCTTCAAAGTGGATGAAGAAACAACAGCCCGAACTAGGCGGCTGCTCCTGGCAACGGGGATACGGTGCTTTTTCCGTCGCCCCGGCCGATGTCGACGCGGTGGTGGCGTACATCGACAACCAGGAGGACCATCATCGGACGCGGACGTTTCAAGACGAATACCGCGCGTTTTTGCGGAAGTACGGGGTGGAGTACAACGAGGCGTACGTGTGGGATTAAGGGCGATAACCACAAGGAAGCCTGAATGACGCCGGGCTTTCAGCCCTCAGAGCTGCTTGTTACATCAAACCTGGGGCGTTGCCCCAGGCTGGTATGAGGCCGGGCCGTTGGCCCTCATGACCGGGTTGCGGTGGCTAGGCCTGCATCGGTCGCATGCATTGAAGGCCAATGGCCCGGTGTCATCAACCGCCCCGGGCGATGAATCCGCCTGAATGACGCCGGGCCTTCAGCCCTCAAAATTTCATCTTACCCCGTAACCTGGGGCGCTGCCCCAGGCTGGTATGAATCCGGGCCGTTGGCCCTCATGACCGGATTGCGGTAGCTGGGCATGCATCGGTCGCATGCATTGAGGGCCAAAGGCCCGGTGTTATACCACCCCAGGGCAACGCCCTGGGTTGACGCATCCAAAAAGAATTCAGAGGGCTGAAGGCCCGACGTCATCAAACGTCCCAACACATCCAACCCACCCCGCCGACCTTCCCACCTTCCAACTCCCGCTTCGCCCCCCCCGCCCTACAACGCCGCTTCAACTGCCGCGTAATCGATCGCCTTCAACCGCGCCTGCTTCACGCCCAACCGCGGCACGCATTCCAACAACGCCTTGGTATACGGATGCTGCGGATTCCCCAACACCTCCTCGGTGGTGCCGCTTTCCACGATCTGGCCGCGGAACATCACGGCCACTTTGTCCGCGATGCCGCGGATGATGGCGAAGTTGTGGGTGATCAGGATCACGCTCATGTTCAGACTCGCTTTGAGCTCGGCCAGGAGGTCGATGATCTGCTTCTGAATGGTCACATCCAGCGCGGTGGTGGGCTCATCGGCAATGAGCAGCCGGGGCTGGCAGCACAGCGCCATGGCGATCATCACACGCTGTTGCATGCCGCCGCTCAGCTCATGCGGGTACGCGCGGAGGCGCTTCTCCGGCTCCACAATGCCCACCTGGTAGAGCCACTTCACGATCTCCGCGTCCAGGTCTTTCACATCCGGTCGGTGCAGCTGCAGCGCCTCCGCCATCTGGGTGCGGATGGTCAGCACCGGGTTCAAGGAAGTACTGGGCTCCTGAAACACATAAGCGATCTCCTTGCCGCGAATCTTGCGCAGCTCGGCCTCGGAGAGTTTCAACACATCCCGCCCGCCGAGCTGGAACGTGCTGGCCTCAATGCGAGCAGGGGGCTCCGGCAGCAGGCGGGCCAGGGAGAGGGCGGTCACGCTCTTGCCGCTGCCGCTCTCGCCCACGATGGCCATGCTCTCGCCGGACTTCAGTTCCAGATCGATGCCCTTCACCGCCTGAAACGGCTCGCCGTGCTGCTTGTGGAACGTGATCTTCAGGTCCCGGATCTTCAACAAGTCAGTACTGGCGGCGGGGGCAGCGGAGGTGTCCATCACGAGGCAAAGGGTGAAATTCGAGCGACGGGGGTATCGGTGCGGAAGGCTCGGCTGAGAAGCCGAAAACTCAAGGCCCAGAGTGCCATAAGCAGGGCGGGTGCCGCAACCTCCAACGGTTCATCTAAAAATCGCGCCGCATTCTGGGCCATCATCCGGCCCCAGGTGGGCGTGGTGAGGCCTGCGTCCGGGCGGGAGGCGCAGATGAAGTCATAGACGCCCTTCCAGATCAGGACGCTGGAGGCGGTGCGCAGCAGCCAGTTCAGCAGGCTGGGCAGCGCATTCAGAAACAAGTGATCCCACCAGTAGCCCCAGTGGCTGCGCCCCAGGGAGAAGGAGGTCTCCGCCAGCAGATGGAAATTGTTCTCCCGGTAGGTGGCATGAAACGCCGCCATGCCGGGGATCGCCGTCACCAGCACCAGCAGGCCCCAGACGGTCACTGTGGACACCCCGGGCAGGGCGGAGTACGCCATCCAGAGCAGCAGCAGCGGCATCGCCGCCAGGGTGGCGGCCAGCCCGGTTTTGGGAAACAAACGGGGCCAGCGGGCAGGGGAGATGGTCAGGCCGCTCAACACCACCAGCAGGGTGGCCAGCACCGAGGCGGCCAGACTGCCGCCCGCCTCACGCCACATCAGCTTCCAGGCAGACTGCCACGCGGACCCCGCCGGAGTCCACCAGAGGGCCGTGATCAGCGCCACCGCCAGCAGGCCGCCCGCCACCGCGCACACGCGGTTCTGGGTCTGCTCCACATCTTCCACATGCTCCATCGCCGGCGGGAGGCTGCGTTTATCCGCCAGATCCAGCAGCACATACCAGGCCGCCAGCATGATGCCCGCCAGGTACACCGTGGCCGCGAGCTGCAGCGGGTGCTGGAACTTCAGCGCATCCGCCGCAAAGGCTCCCCAGCCCTCCACCATGAAAATGTGCTCCACGGGGATGGCAAAGGCCAGCAGCAGGGCCGCCGCAGGGCGGGCCAGGCGCACCAGGTGCACGCGCAGTTCCGGCATCAGGTGGCGGTACTTGATCGTCGCGCGCGAGAGACCGCGCGACTTGAGCGGGCCCAGCATGGGATCCTTCAGCAGCACGCTCAAGCGGTGGGTGATGGAGAACAGTGCCATGCCGAACACTGGCGCGGCCAGCACCAGCGCGGGCACGATCCAGGCCCACAGCGCCCGGCCCAGCCGCACCGTCGCAGGCTCCATGCCCGCAGGCGGATCGTAGGGGAACAACGTCTCCACGGGCAGCCGCCACACGCTCACCAGCAGGTACACCAGGCCAAAGGCCCACAACATCGGCGGCACCCCCACCATGGCCCGGCCCAGCCAGCCCACCGTGCGGGCCACTCGGCCCCCGGCTCCGGAGATGACCACGGAGAGTGCCAGGGCAGAACTCAGCCCCATGGTCAGCGCCAGGGTGATCAGGAGGAAGGAGGGCAGCGCCCGCTGCACCAGCACCATCACCAGGGACTCCGCGTTCAGCCCCACCGGCAGCACACCGATGAGGAACTCAAACGAGTCGCCCAGAGTGGCACCGCTCCATTGCAGCAGCCCCAGCGCGAGGATGGCGCAGACCAGAAAGGCGCGGACCGGGAGGTAGGAAGGGGCAGAGCGGAGGCGGTCCATCGGTTAGGCCGGAGAGGGAAGAGGGATAAGGGAAGAAAGAGGGATAAGGGAACACGAGCTTAGGGGGCCGTGGTCGGGGCAGGCACGGTTTCCATGCTCTGGCGCAGGTCCTGGAACAGGGCCGCCTGCTCCCGCTGGAAGCTCGGCAGCGCATCCCGCCGCACCGCCACGGGATTCCCGCCCGCGAACAGGGGCAGGAAGGGCTTGAGTTCGAGGAGCCGCTCCTCCACCGCCTGAGCCAGGGCCGGCACGCGGGCGGGTTCAAATTCCGAGCGCAGCGCTGAGAGCAA
Source organism: Verrucomicrobium sp. BvORR106 (assembly GCF_000739655.1). Lineage (GTDB taxonomy): Bacteria > Verrucomicrobiota > Verrucomicrobiia > Verrucomicrobiales > Verrucomicrobiaceae > Verrucomicrobium. The sequence continues at coordinate 27,242 of NZ_BATR01000087.1, forward strand.
CGCGTCCAACCCGGCATCGGTCACGCCGGAGAAGTTCAGCCCGCGAGCCGCCTGGCTGGAGTGCCAGTATGGCCACTGATCCCAGGCCAGCTCAAAGTCCAGACCCAGCAGCGCCGCATCGAAGCGCCGCCCCTGCAGCCGCTGGCCGATGAGCTCCTGCCACGGCACTTCCACCACCTGCGTGTCGATCCCCAGCGTTGCCCAAGAGTCCGCCAGGCGCTTCGCCAGTCGCGTGCGTTCCGGGCTGCCCGCCACCGTCAGAAGCTCGATCGTGAAGACCTGTCCGTCCTTCACCACCTTGCCGTCGGCATTCTTGATCCAGCCCATCTCATAGAGCGCCTGCCGGCCCCGCAGCGGATCATACGCCACCGCAGGCAGTTCCGGCGTGTACCACAGCCCCGGCTGGAAGATGCCTTCACAGATCTCGCCCTGCCCTTGCAGGAAGTCGTTCACCATCGCCTTGCGATCCACCGCCTGACCCAGGATGGCGCGGATGCGCACGTCATTAAGGGGAGCCTTGCGGCAGTTCCACATCACCTGCAGGCGATTCCGCGGGCTGCTGGAGCGCACCGCCACCTCAGGATCCTCCACCATGCTCTTGATGCTGCTGCTGTCTGGCCAGAACAGGCCCACGCGTTTCATCGCAAAGCCGAGCCGGATGTTGGACGCCGACTGCCCCAGGCGAAACTCGATGCCCGCGGGCTCCTCGTCCCCGGCGACTGCCCCCTGGCGCTGGAGGAAGAGCTGCTTGTCCGTCACTCGGGCCAGCTTGAAGGGGCCCGCCCCGGGGGGCGCGTCCGTTAGGAAAGGCTTCCGCACCGCCGCCAGTTCATTCCCCTGGCGTTCGATCCACTTGGCCGGGAGGACGGGCAGCCCCACAAACGCCGTCAGCGCCGGGCCGTACGTTTCGCGGAAGCTCACCCGGACCTGGGTGGGGTCACTGGAGTCCCAGAGATGGATCATCCGCAGGATGTCCCGCCCCGGCACCGGCCAGGGCTGCGCCAGCACCAGCTTCACCGTGCGCTCCACATCGGCAGAGGTCACCGGCGTGCCATCGTGGAAGGTCACGCCCGGCTTCAACGGCATTTCCAGCAGCGGGCGCTCCAGCATGGGCGTCTTGGCCACGATCCGCATCTTGGCCCCCAGGGCAGGCAGATTCTGGTAATAGAGCGCCAGTTCCTCAAAGAAGCGCAGCGACTCCCCGCTCACGCGCAGTTCGTAGGCCTTCGGTCCATCGAACCACACCTCCTTCACCTGCGCCTTCTCCACCGCGTGCTGCACGAAGTACTCGTGGTGAGACCACGCCGGCTCATTCATTTCCACGCGGATGGTCTCCACGGGCAGGGGACCGAATTCCGCGATGGCCTGATGCACGGCCGCGCCACCTGCGCTGCCCGCATCGGAAAAGCGCACCAGCAGTTCATTGCCCATCGCTTCCGCAGAGCTCAGGTGCAGCCGCATCGAGGCCGCCGGGCCCAGGGCTCGCACCTTTTTCGCAGCCTGCTGGGCGTAGTTGTCATTGGCAAACCAGAAACTCGTCTGCTGGGACCAGGTCCAGGACTTGGCCAGTGCGCCCTCCAGGCGTCCATCTTTGCCGATCCGGAGGAGCGGCGCGTGCGTCAGCGTGGCCACCTGCCGGTCCACCTCGCTCAGCGGCTGGTAGGGATTCAGCGTCGGCTCCAGCCCCTCGGCTGAGGCCACCACCAGATTGCCCCCGCGTAAGCGCTGGCTTTTCGCCGACTGATCCGCCGACCAAACGGTCAACAGGGCCAGCGACAAGGGAATTCCAAAGATGACCCACCGCGATTTGAGCATGCGAAAGAGGCACCACCTAAGCAGGAGCCGATCAGGAAGGCAAGTTGCAGGGAACAATTGTGGCGGATTGCAAATTTGCTCGCCGGAGCGTCGCATTTCGGGATTGCTTGTGGCTCGACCGACCGGAAAAGGCGGCGGTTTACCCCCAGAGATTCAGGAATCTCTCCATTTCCGGTGACGGCCGGTACAGGATCACGTCAAACGGCTGCAACCCATTCTCAGAAATGTAGCAATTGCGGGTGGCGGTATCGAAGGCCAGCACCTGGTACAGGTAGTTCCAAAAGACAGGATAGCCCTGCACGTTGCTCACTCGTTCCCAACCAGAAGCCAGGAAGTGCTTCTCCAGCTCGGAAGCCGTAGCGGGCACCCCATGGTACTGAGGCTGTGTAATCGCAAACGAGATTTGGCCGTCCCGCCACCTAATCACTGCCCTCAGCCGTACATCATCGCCGAACACATCGTTGGCATCTGACCACCTGTTCAGGTACTCCAAGGGAGTGGCGTGGTCGAACTCGATGCTCTCCCGGAATCGCTTTTCTGCACTCTCAGAGCGCAAATCCACAATTTCCAGCCGCTTCACGATGGGCACGAGTCCAAAAGCAGGGGGTTTGGTGAATTTGCCTACCAACCCTTCTCCTGGCACTTGAGTAATCAAGTGTTCCGCACCAATATAGAGTTCGGGAAACTGTTCCCTGAGCTCCCAAAACGTCTGACTGTCTTCAATCAGGCATCCAACCTCAGCAGCGAAAGCACACGCGGACTCGGCTTGAGATCGGATGACTTCACTCCTTTGAGACCCAGCGCTCTTGCTGTCGTCTCCATGAAGGTCTGATAGTCGGTTGCGGAGGGCTGCAAGCAAATCGATGGATGACCGCTCGGTGGAGCCGTCTTCAGGGATTTGTTTTTTTCACTCACAGAGTGACGATAGCTTAGCTATTTAAGGAAGTCAAACCTCCAGGCGGTTCCTGAACTGCGACCCGACTTGCGCCTCAATGGCTCAACCTCCGGAGGTGGGGAAGAGGGTAACCATCTCAGCAGGAATAAGATAAGGTGTAATCTCTAGTTTCTCAGCCCATGCTTTCAGCCGCACCGCCCCGGTCCGGGACTGATCCAAAAGGAGGATGCCCTGCTCTCGGCAGGTCTGGCGGACGTGTTCTGGCAGCAGTTGACCCGCCGGAAAATTTTGACTGGAGGAGATGACGATCTTGGGTGCCACCGCTGCCACGAACTCCGGCAGGAACACGGTATCGCTGGCGTGCTGGTTCCGGATCAGGACGTCCGATTTGAGTTGGTCCGGGGTGAAGTTTTCCAGCAGCGCCTTCTCCGCCAGGAACCCGCTGTCTCCGCACCAGAGCACACGGTGCGGCCCCAGGCAGAGGCGGATCACCAGGGCTCGGTCGTCCGCACGGCGGGACCACAGCTGTGCGGGCGGGTAGAGCACCTCTGCCGTCACCTCCACACCCTCGCTCCCTCCCAGCGTCAGTTTGTCCCCCCTTTGCAGGGCCTGACCCGGCCAGGTGGAGGATCGCAGTTTTTTGAAGGCGGTGTTGGAGGCATCCCATCGCCAGGGCTCGGTCGCCGCGTGGTGGTAGAGCGGCGGCCGGTGGCTCTGCCAGAGCTGGCTGGCCGCCCCGGCATGCTGGATGTCATTGTGACTCAGCATCACCCCGTCCAGCCGGTCCACTCCGCGGTAGGCCAGATAAGGCTGGAGCAGGTAGCGCAGGTCCTTGGCGCTGCCCGTGTCCAGCAGCCACTGGGAGCTCCCCGCCCTCAGGTGCTGCACGGCCGCGCTCTCTGGCATACGCAGGACCACCAGCTCCGCAGGTGCTGTCTCCTCGAACCAAGGCGCGGCGATGTGGAAATTACCTCCGGGCAGGGAGGCAAAGAACACTGCCGACTTCATCGTCAGCCAGGCCATCAGCCAGTTGGCATTGCTGAAGAGTGCCTGCACCGCCGTGAGGTGCGCCGCGGCGCTCAGCAGCGTGAGCACTGCGGCAAAGAGCACGCAGAACGAGAGCGGCACCAGCACCACGTTCGCCAGCAGGGCCACGGGCGTGGCCAGTTGGAAGTGGCCCAGCGTGAGCGGCAGACTCCCCACCCAGGCCGCGCCGGAGACGGTGAAGAGGCCCACCAATTGCTTGCGCATCTCCCAGGCCCATTGTTGGGACGGAGTGAGCAGCACCTGGGGAATAAAGGGATCCGGATTCACCCAGCGCAGGAAGGGGCGCGTGAACGGACCCGCCAGCAGGGCGATCGCCCCCAGCACCGCAAAGGAGAGCTGAAACCCCGGCGCGTACAGCTGCTGGGTGTCATACGCCAGCAACAGCACCGCCGAGCCTCCCAGGCTGTTCATGAGGTCGCCCTTTCGATGAAACAACGCCCCGCAGAGAAAGACCGAGGCCATCACCGCCGCACGCACCGCTGAGGGGCGGAGGCCGGTGATGAACGCGTACCCGAACAACACGGGAATGAGCACCGCCAGCAGCGCACCCCGCCTCAGGCCAAAGGCCTTCAGCAGCTTCCACAGAATGAAGCCCACGATGGCCACATGCAGCCCGCTTACGGAGAAGATGTGCAGCGTGCCGCTGTTGCGGAACGGCGTCTGCAGATCGGCCGCGTCACTTTGCACTGTGCCCAGCGCCATGGCCACGATCACCGCATACTCTTCCGGCGCGTTTTCCAGATCGATCTTCAAAGCCTGCTCCACCCAGGCGCGACAGCGCTCCGCCGCGGAGACCAGCCACGCATCCAGGTTCCAGCGATCCAACGCCAGGGGGTGGATCTCAATCCCGCGCAACTCCGCCACCAGACCCAGCCGCAGATCATACACGCGCTCGTTGAACTGGCCCGGATTGTCCGCCAACGGGGGCAGCCGGATGAACCCCGTGACCTGATACTTCCCCGGAGGCAGGTTCTCCTTTCCTCCCGTCACCAGTCGCAACACCGTCGGCCCCGTCCATTGCCGGCCCAGGGTGGGGGAGGTGATCTCCGTCGCCACGAAGTACTCCTCCCGTGTCACATTCCCCGGCAGATCCCGTCGCAGCGCCTTCTCCACCCGGCCCGCGGCCGTTACTGTCAGGCCCGCCATCGGATCCCGATGTTCAAGGAAAGTACGCAGCGGGTGAATCTCCGTCGTCTGCCGGGTCACGAGATGCAGCGTGGCAAACACCAGCGCCGTGGTGAGGGCCAACGCGGGAAGGCCAGCGCAGAGCCGGATCGCCGTCACAATAAGCGCGACCACCGCCAGTCCACCTGCGGCCGCGAGAGTGAACCACCCCGCCGGCAGCACCCCTCCGATGAGAATCCCCACCACCGCCGCCAGCGCCAGCGTGACCAGCGGGCGTCTTGCAAGGTAAGGCAGGGGATTGAACAAGCAGAGAACGGGGTGAGGTGGCGGGAGCGGAGTGAGTCAGGAAGATTGGATCCAGTGAGATGTCCTGCAAACGCCAAGGTGCAAATTTATGGGAGCAGGGGAGTGATGGAGTGATGGAGTGATGGAGTGATGGAGTGATGGAGTGATGGAGTGATGGAGTGATGTGGGCGGAGCTCAGTAAAAGGAGCGAGGGACATTCCTGTCCCGGTCCGCCCCGCGCGTCCCATGACGCCAACACGGATAAAAAGCCCCAAGCCTCCGCCAGTCAGTTGGACGCTCCCTCACAGAGCTACATCGAGGATCACGCGCATCCTGATTCCGCTTGAAAGCGGTACTCCAACCCCGGCGCGGACCTCCACTCACCAGGAAGGATCCCCACTGCCCTTGCTGGGGATCTCAAAACGCGTTCGCCATGCCCTGCCACTCCCAAACCACCTCAATCTGACGCACTGACATACTGCCCACTGACGCACTGGGCTCCGAAGGGACTGATCCCCGACCACCCAGCGCGCCAAAACCGCCCACCCGCACTCATCCACCCCCGACCCTGACGCACTGACGCACTGCCCACTGACACACTGGGCTCCGAAGGGACCAATCCCCAGCCACCCAGCACGCCCTAACCGCTTTGCGTATTGAATTACGATTGGCTACTCAGTTTCGCCCGCTGCGCTGCGATCTCCTTATATTGGAGTTGCTCCAGCTCGTTGATCTTGTGGCGGGCGTTGCCGCTGTGGCGGGTGCCGGGGAAATTGCCTGCCACCTGCTCCAGGATGTCCTTGGCGGCATCATAGTTGTGAGATGCCATGTGCAGGTCGGAAAGTCGGAACATCAGGAAAGCGGCGTTCTCCTCGGTCCAGTCGCGTCCTTCCAGGTTTTCCTGAAGGACCACCAGCGCCTGGTCCGGCGCGTGGAGCTTTTCCGTGTAGATCTTGGCGATCTCAGAGACCGGGAACGGATCCTCGGGCTTGTTGGCCATCATCTTCTCGTACTCCTTGATCGCTCCGTGGTAGTCGCCCTTGGCCACCAAGGCCACGGCCTTCATGCTCTCGTCCTGCTCGACTTCCTCGCCGGAGGAGTACATCACCGTGCCCACTGCATCGCCGAACTTGGGGAGGAGAACCGTCACGAAGAACACACCCCCCACAATCGCCAAAGTGATGATGGAAATCAGGGGGTACATGGGATTGTCCTGCCAGTCAGGGGTATTCCACTTTCCCATTACATATAGAACTGCCAGAACGAACAAGGCACCGACGCAGATATTGACAATGGTTCGCGAAGTCATGGTCAGGGAGAATGCTGTTGAAAAAAAATTATCAGACCGACCACGCATCGAAAAGGAAAACCTTCATCCAGAGACGCTGATGCTGCGAATAACTGGATGAGAACGAAAAAAACCTAAAATTTTGGCCTTACCACAATCGCGCCTTGCAAATCTGCGAACCTGATGTTTTTATAAGCCAGCCAGTATCATTTACTGGATGAAGATCCTTGCTGAAACGGAAAGTAACGACATCTGATTTTTTAATAATTTCAAAGTATTCTAAAAATTATCTTGAAATTATTGTGATTAGGGTGTTGGTTATCAGATACGCGGGCATAGCATAGTGGTAATGCGCTAGCCTTCCAAGCTAGCAAGACGGGTTCGATTCCCGTTGCCCGCTCCACTTTCCATCTGTTTAAAACGCTCAGAATCAGCAAGTTATGAAGCTTCACCTGTTCTTCACCACGGCCCTCGCTGCGGCGTTTTGCCCCGTTATCCTCGCCGGCGACCTCACGGAATGTGATCGCATTGCTGACAAGGTTCGATCAGAAGTGGAAGTCGAACCTGCGAAAGTTCTCCTAATTGTGGAGGATGCCATGGTTAAGAATGAGGCCTGCGCATGTGAGATTGTGAAGGCCGCCATCCTCGCCTCCCATGCCACGGATGAGCTCGTGAAGCAGATTATGCTCACCGCCACCAATGTGGCCCCCAACCGCTCCTCCCTTATTGCGGAGTGTGCGAATGCCATGGTGGCCCAGCGCGCCGGTGGCAAGGAAGTGAAGCAGGTGATCGCGGTGCAGCCTGAGGTGCAGCCGGAATCTGACTACCGGACGGCCCCCGCAGACATTCGGGGCATCTATCTCATCCAGCCTGCAGCAGGTGGGGTGGTCATCACGCAGGATAATCCGAAGCGCACCCCGCCGCCCAAGAACAATCCGCTCTCTCCGTCGAAGGCCAAGCACAAGTAAGTAGGCAAAAAGTCTCTCCCCGGGGGCGCAAAGCCCGGCCAGCCGCCAAGAGTCTGTCTCCCCGATTATTTAGTTCCGCACATTACGCATCAGGCATCTCGAGCCCGCACCCTCAGCTTCCCATGAAGTTCACACTCGCCCTGCTCCCCCTGGCAGCATTGCTGTCACTGGCGCCCGCCCTGCCGGGGCAGGGTTTGCTGGGTATCGGGCGCTCCACAGACTATCTGGACGAAATACCGCTGACCTTCAACGTCGGGACCAGTGTGGGATATGACCGGACCGAGTACGACTCGATGGGGCTGGAAAACGAGGAGTCCGCTTTCGTCCAGGCGGGCATCGGTCTCACCTATGCCAACAGCACTGCGCCAACCAAGTGGAACGTGGGCGTGGACCTGGGCACGATTTATTACCTCGATGACACCACCCGCGGAGAAGAGTACGACTACACCGCCCGCGTCGCGTTTAACATCTCGCACCAGGTGAGCCGCCGCCTCCAAGTGAGCAACAACCTGTACGTCACCTATGAGACGGAGCCGAATTACGGCATCGGCGTGACCACCGGCCGCCGGGCCGGCCAGTACCTCTACGGGTACAACAACACCTCCGTGGCCTACGCCTGGAGTGAGCGCGTGGCCACCACCACCGGCTACACCATTGACGGCATCATCTACACCGATGACGACACGGTGGCGGACTTTGAAGACCGCCTCAGCCACCTCATCAGCCAGCAGGTGAGTTATGCCCTGGACCGCACCACCAAGCTCACGGCCGAGTACCGCTTCCGCTACACCAGCTTCGCCCACACCCCCGCCTCAGACTTGGAAGAGGACGTGCCCAGCCCAGACTACATGAGCCACTACATCCTCGTGGGGGTGGACAAGGCCTGGAGTGAGCGCTCCTCCGGCAGCTTCCGCGCCGGGGTGGAAATGTACCAGAGCGACCGCTCTGACGAGATGGCACCCTACGTGGAAGGAGCCATCAACTACGCCCTCACCCGCCGCAGCAATCTGCGCTGGTACGCCCAGATGGGGTATGACGCCTCCGAGCTCTCCCTCTATGATTCCCGCTACTCCTACCGCACCGGCGTCGTGGCAGGCTATCAGTTCACCCAGAGCCTGAGCGGCAACTTGGGGCTGCACTATGTGCACAGCGATTTCGAGGGCAGCCGTGAGGTGGAATCCTCCGCAGAGGATGAGATCAACGCCAGCCTCGGCTTCAGCTACAACTTCTGGAACAACCTGAGCCTGGACGCGAACTACAGCTACACCACGATCTCGTCGGACTCCTCCTTCCGCGAGTATGACCGGCACCGTGTGAGCGTCGGCCTGAACGCCGTGTTCTGAGTCTCTCCCGCCCATGAACGCCGCATCCGGGCAGAGCCTCCCCCGCACTCAGCGGAAAGGTGGAGCCACCCCGGCAGGTATGAGGTATGGTGTGCTGCCGTACCTCGGTGCCGCCGTCCCCAGAGCCAGCACCGGAGTTTTCTCATCTTGACCCCCTGCCATGAGCACGACGCCCAACCGTCTTGAGATCCAGCGCCACGCCCAGGACTACTGGCAGATCGTTCGCAACCGCATGGGGTTGATCTTCCTGGCCTTCCTCCTCGTCTTCAGCGTTGCTGCCATCATCACCTACATCATGCCGCGCAAGTACGTGGGCCGGGTGGAGATGGTGATCGAGCGCGTCCAGAGCGATGCTCGCGTCATCGGGCACATGGGGGATTCCCTCGCCGTCTCCTCCGACAGCTTCCTCAAGACCCAGTTCGAGATCCTCTCCAAGCGCAAGACCCTCGACCGCGTGGTGGACAAGCTCGACCTCGTCACCCGCTGGAACGCGCCGAACAAGGCGGCTGCCGCCGGCAAGCTCATGGGGAATCTGGAGCCCCAGAGCAGCATGAAGAGCGACTTCATCACCCTGGAATACTTCGACGAGGACGCCAAGCTGGCCGCAGACATCGCCAACACCATCGCGGAGAGTTACAAGGAAACCCGGCTGGCACTGGACAATGAGCGCACGGACAAGGCGCTGGCCCAGATCACCGCCCAGATCACCGCCAAGGAAGAACAGGCCACCCAGGCGCTCGCCAAGGTGCTCGATATCAAGAAGCGTCTCGGCATCGTGGAGATGCCCGGCTCCGTAGGTCGCGCGGCCAACCAGGATGACGTCTCCACTCCGGAAAGCAGCTCCCTGGTGGACACCATCAAGGACGTCAGCAGGATCCAGCGCGAGATCCGCGACATGACCGCGCAGATCGAGCAGCTCCGCTCCGTGCACGGGGATGACCTCATCCGTCAGGCGGGTGAACTGCGTGTGGAGAACGAGACCATCAAGAAACTCGGCCCCACCTACCAGGATCTCTTGATCTCGCAGAAGAATTTGGGCAATGCAGGTCTCGGACCCAAGCACCCCACCATGAAGGGCATTGCCGACTCCATCCTGCAGACCCGGGGCATGCTGCTGGAAGCGGCGGAGGATTATCGCAAGAACCTCTCCTTCCGCGTGGAGACCGCTCAGAAGCAGCTCACCGAGGCAGAGCGCATGCGGGACAATCAGAAGGACACGTCCATCCAGGCCCAGACAGATCACCAGGAGTTCCTCGCCGCCCAGCGCGAGTGGGAGATCCTCCGCCAGGACGCCACCCGCCTGAAGGACACGCTCTCCCAGAAGCAGATTGATCAGCAGATGACCAAGACCCCGGTCACCGTGTACCAGGCCGCTGAGCCCGGTGCCGCCCCGGTGAAGCCCAACGTGCGCCTGCACCTCATGCTCGGTGCCGTGGTCGGCCTCCTCTGCGGTCTCGGCCTGGCCTTCTTCCTGGAGTATCTGGATACCAGTGTGAAGAGCATGGACGAGGTGGAGTCCATCATGGGCGTGCCCGTGCTCGCCGTCATCCCGAAGGGCGTCGGCGTCCTGCACCGCTCCAGCGGCGTCACACCTGATGCCGAGGCCTACCGCATCCTGCGCACGAACATTGAGTTCAACCGCAAGGACATGAGCGCCAACTGCATCAGCGTGGTCAGCGGCAGTCCAGGGGAGGGGAAGAGCACCACCATGGTAAACCTCGCCACCGTCTGCGCCCAGGCTGGCTACACCACCCTGATCATCGACGCGGACATGCGCCGTCCGCGTCAGCACACCTTCTTCGATGTGCCGCACAACTTTGGCCTCAGCAACTACCTCACCGGCAACGTGCCCTTGGAGGAGGTGGTGGTGCAGACCCAGGTGGACAATCTCTACCTCCTGCCCAGCGGCATCATGCCCGCCGACTGCGCCAGCTTGCTGAACTCCCAAAAGTTCACCGATCTTATCGCGGACATGAAGAGCCGCTTTGACCTCGTGCTCATCGACTCGCCGCCCATCCTGGGCGTCAGCGATGCCAGCGTGCTCTCCGCCGAGGCCGACATGACCCTTATCGTCGTGCAGCATCGCAAGATCCCACGTCACATCCTCGGCCGCGTGAAGCAGGCCATTGAGCAGGTCGGTGGCTCCATCGTCGGCGTGGCGCTCAACCGCGTGGATATCCGCAGCGACAGCAACTACAGCTACCAGACCACCTACTACGGCTACTACCACAACACTCCTCAGCAGGAGGACGCCCCCAAGGGCACCCGCCAGACCTCTTCAAGGAAACAACGCAAGGCGAAGGATGCTCCCGAGCCCCGGAGCCAGCGCGGCACCGCCGGCGGCGATGATGTGTTCTAACCCAAGGCCAATGCCCACCTTCTGAAAGGAATCCCGCGCATGAGCACCCTCTTCTTTCGAGCCCTCCTCATCGGCCTCTTTGGCAGCCTGATGCTGGGGCATGCCATGGCCCAGCAGGCGACCGAGTCCGTTCTGCGTACCGGAGACAGTATCGTGATCAAACTCTCCGGCGTGCCCGCAGAGGAGATCTCCGTGGTTTCCAACAGCTACGACATCGCCGACAACGGCTCCATCAACCTCCCGTACATCGGCGAGATCAAAGCCGCTGGCGTGCGTCCCTCCACCCTGCAGAAGAACATCGAGTCCGCCTACAAGCACGCCGAGATCTTCACGCACCCCACCATCCAGGTCACCCCCAACCGCGAAGCGGCCACCCAGGTCATCTATGTGAGCGGTGAAGTGCGCGCCCCCGGCCGCATTGGCCTCACCCCCGGCATGACCATCCACGACGCCATCACCAGCGCCGGCGGTCCCACCGAATTTGCCGGCATGAAAAAAGTGAAGTTCACCCGCGGCGGCCAGACCCGCGAGCTCGACCTCCGCCGCGCCGATGGCGCCGAAGCCGCCACCCAGGCCCAGCCCGGGGACAGGATTCATGTACCGCAGTGAGCTGCGCTCGTTGAGACGCTGCCGCCGGGGCGGCGGCTAGTTGAGGGGGCCGCAAGCGGCCCGTTGAGACACTGCGTTGGTTGAGACGTCCCGCATGCGGGACTGGTTGAGGAGAACTGAGTAGCGCAGATTGGCAATCGGCATCAGTTGGCCGGAGCGGAGAATGAGTGTTCTCACACGAAGGCACAAAGGCACGAAGAGTTGCTCATTGAGGAGCCACCTGCCGGAAACGCGCTCTTTTTCCCATCGACAGCCTCGAGGAAATAAAGGAGGCGGGGGTTCCCAGCCCCGCTCAGTCGTACGTCTCCTGACGAACTCCGTCCCCATCCGCCCACAAGCCGCTGGCCTCTGTTTGTACTACGAACCGCTTCCAAAGGCACCCGCCTGTTCAGCATTTGCGTCTTTGGACTGTCCAATCCACCCCTGACACCTTAAGCTCACGTCAAGAACACCCGACCTGTTATGGCAACCCCGCCCGAGACTCCCAATGAACCTCGCCCCAAGGGCAAGTCCTTCTGGTCCCGTGTGGAGGCCGCGGGGGATACCATGGAAACTGGCATGCGGGCGTTCCTGGGCTTGCTATTCGCCCTGTTCTTTGCCAGCACCGCCGGCGGTATCGGTAGCCAGATCTGGGTGGGGCTCGGCGTTGTTTTCGCCATGGGTGCTTTCCCCATCGGCTTCCTGATGGGCTTCTTCTGGCTGGAGGTGAAGTTCGCCCTGCAGTTGCTCTTCCAATTCCTCCTCCGAATCGTCATCAACTGGTAAGCCTGGATTTGGAGGCCATCGGTACGAATCAAATTAGGAGACACCGCCTTCTGCCATCCCTTCAGGATAGAGCTTCTTTTTCGGCTACCTGGGGTATCAATCGCTACGCTCCTTCAACGCCCCGGCTACCTTCTGCGATGCCTTCGGCATCGAGCTGTTTCTGAGACGCTGCGCGCACCGAAGTGTTTCGCCGGAGCGCAGGTGACACAGGCGTCCCGCCTGTGGGTGCTACCGGCATCCTGCCGGTTGAGTCCTCCGCATCACCCCCCAACGCCCACCTCGCCGAAGATAAAGGAAGCGGGGGTTCCCAGCCCCGCTCAGTCGCACGTCTGCTGACGAAGCGCGGCCGAATGTGCTGCCACAAGGGCTCATGGAGAAAATGATTGCCCGCCACTTGCTTCGCGGGGAGAATCCCGAGTTCGCAAGAATTTCTGCCGCGATGTCATCACGCTACTCCCTCCTTATCTACTCGCTGGCCGCTGGCATTCTATTGCTCGCCGCATGGCCGCTTGTGGACACCCTGCATAGAGCTCACGCCAGTTGGTCCGTGGTTGCAATGATGACTCTATGGCTAACCTACTTTGGAGTGGCACTTGCTGTCAGCCTGTGGCCTCGCGTGCGGGTGTTGAAAACTGTGAGCTGGGTCCTGTTTGTGCTGAGCATGGTCGGGTTTGTTGCGTTCTACTTGGGGATGATCAAGTGAGGTTGTTTGTTCGTTTCAATAAACCGCCAGCAGAGTGGTGCATGTCGCTTTCCCGCGATGGAGATTCGCGCCGGGGTTGGAGTGCCGCTTTTAAGCGGAATCAGGGTGCGAATAGCCCTTGATGTTGCCCTCGGTGGAAAGTGTCCAATCAACTGGCGATGACTCGGAGTCTTGGACAGGATTCACGTCGTGGGACGTGCGGAATGTGATTCCGCTTAAAAGCGGCACTCCAACCCTGCTGCGGCGCGAGGGCTTTGGTTTGGCTTTGTTGGCCGGGGAGATGCCTGATCCGGATGGCATCGACCTCTCACATCACAAGATTCGTCGCCGGCATGGACAAACTCTTGCCTTCCTCTCTAGAGTCTGAAACAATTTCCCCATGAGCCCGCAGTCCTTCACGACCCTGAAGTGTCTCCTTGCATCGCTGGGGCTTGCGTTCGCTCCCGCCCTCGTTGCCGAGGATGCCAAAGCCAGCGCCAGTCCTACCACAGATCGGACAGGAGTCGCTTCCCTGAAGAAGGACCTTGCTGGTGAATGGCTCTCTTTGTCGGTGCTGTGTCAGGCGGACTGCTCCTGCACTGGTGCCGTCGCTTTCGGTTTCACTGTCACCAGAAATGGCGCTGGCTTCAACCTCACGCCCACCCGCGAGCATCTGAGCAGAGTCAAAAAGGGGAAAGTCCAGTCTATTACTCCCGAGGAAATAGCCCGCCTGACGGAAGCCGCGCTGGCGCACTACCTGATGGCCGTCACCTCGATCGATCCGATGGAGAAAGCCGGGCCCCAGCCCAAAGACAAGACGTTGCAGAGGCTCTGGCTTCAGGCCTATCTCGCCGCAGGGGGCGACCTCATGAGGGATCGTGTCGGCATGCGGATCTCCATCAAGACCGCTTCGGGAAGCAGGGAATACCTCGACTGGTTTGCCAAAGGGGCGGAGCGGGAACTCAATCAGTGGCTGGGCAAGTACGGTGAGGGGCCGGATACGCTGTGAGGGGGCGTGGGTTGAGGAGTGCAGGCGCGGTTGCCCCATCGCATCTCGCGGAATTCCCGGAGTCACATCATTGACCCCACGCCATTCAGCATGGAATGTTTGATCGACAGATGGTCAAATCCCCCTTTGGTTGTCATGCGTATCGATCCTGCTGAAGTCTTTGCCTCCACCGTCGCCTCCCTGCCGGTACGTTTGTTGCTTGCATGGGGTGTTGGCACCCTGGGGGCTTTCACGCCCCTCCTGCTTGCACATGGCCTCGAGTCCTTTGCGGCCATCGGTTGGCAGGCGCTGTTCTTTCCCATCTACCTGTTTTTCACGGCCATGTTCAGCGGTTGGTGGGGATTCGTCGCCGTGCCTCTCGTTGTCGTCTTTGGTTGGAAAGTGCTGGTGTTCTTGAGAGGTGAAGGCAGTGGCACGGATCTATGGTGGATCTTCCTTCTGCCGTTGCTCATCACCATCCGTGCTAGCGGATCCGCATGGCCTTTCGCAGCCGTTGGCGCTGGCATCGCCATCTTCTTCGTCGTGAGACATCAGCGTCGGTACAGCGTACAATCCTGGTAGCGCCTTATGAGCCATTGCATCCTCACTCTGCTAGCCCTTTGCCTCCTGACCGTCCAAGCCACGGCCAACCCCATGGTGTATGACGACGGCAAGCTGTCCTCGACCATGATCCACGAGGATGTCACGATTTCCGTTGGAGCAGGGAAGTCGCAGGTGAAAGGCATCTACCGATTCAAGCTGGATGCCACGAGCACCGGAGAGAAAATTTCAAAGGACACGCTCGTCAAGATCCTCGTTCCCGTATTTGAGCCGCCCAAGCAGATTGCCTCGTCAAAGGTTGAACCTTTCATCACTGTTGGAGCGCGCATCTATCGGGCCAAGAAATGGTACGGTCTCGCTATCCCGCCGCCAGATTGGTATCTGCAGACCTACGTCTGCGAGGTGCCGTTGCGATTTCTCGGCAACGAGTTCGAGGCGACCCTGTCCTATGTGCAGCCCCACTTTGATGGAGACATCGTACGTTATCTCCCTCTCCGGCCTCCGCTGGATAGCCAGGCCTGTCGCATTGTCTTCATCGCGGACGAGGGCCGGGCCTTGCGCCCGAAGTCACGCTGGGCCTGGTTGATCAAAGCCAAGACGAGACTCCAGTTCACGCCCAAGGACCGGGAGATGATTCAGGTGCAGTCGATCCCGGTACCTTGATTCAGATCTTGCAGGTTCGAGGAGTGAAGGTGATGCCGGCATCATGCTGGAGGGGCAAATGCTTTTTTTCTCACACGAAGGCACAAAGGCTCGAAGGGCTGGTAAGACTTCAGCAGGGCGCTGTGCGTCCCATCTGCTTGACGAAGGTTCGCGCCGGGGTTGGAGTACCGCTTTTAAGCGGAATCAGGATGCGAATGTCCCGTGATCTTGCCCCAGGTGGGCTCGGGCGTCCTGGAGTGAAGCCACCTCATGGGACCTGCGAGGCGTGATTCCGCTTAAAAGCGGTACTCCAACCTTGCTGCGGAGCGGTGGTTGTCATTAGGCTGTGCCAGTCGAGTAGGAGCTTGGTGAGCAGCCTGCGCGGCTCCGTTCCCGTTCATTTCAGCCTTGCCAGCGGATCACACTACAGGGCACAATGACGTTGAATCGAATTAAAACCTCGAGCCTGCCAAAGTCCTATGACCCGCGATCTTCAAACCCTCCGTGGCAAGTTCTTCTTCTGGCTTGGCGTCGTAGTGTTTCCCTTGTTCTGGGTGTTGTGGATGAGCCCGCGTCAGTTCACCAGCCGGCAAATGGATGGGTCTCGCATTTGGGCTGTTGTTTATGGTCTGGCTTTGTTGTTGGTTCCGGCCTGCAATGACCGCCTCCACACGTTCCTTTGGAGCTTTTCCCAGATCTCTTTCCAAGTTGGTCTGGTGCTGTGGATCTGGTTGTTCCTGCGCACCATGCCGTTCTGGACGTTTGTTGTGTTCTTCCTCGTGAGCATAGACATCATCGCCATCACGTCGTCGCTCATGCTGCCATGGGTGATGAAACAGGCCCCGCATCCGGCAGCGATGATCTTCATCTTGATCCCCGCGGTGATGCATCTGCTGGTCGAGCCGGTTCGAGGTTCCACTCGTCAGGCCGCCAGACCCTAGACCTGAAGCCTGGGTTGAATAGGATCAAAAGAGAAGGCCGCGCCTTCTGCCATCCCTTCAGGATGGGATCCCTCTCTTCATCCACCGGGGGTATCAGTCGCTATGCTCCTTCAACACCCCGGCTACCTTCTGTGATGCCTTCGGCATCGAGCTTCTACTGAGGTGTTTCGCACATCGCGGGTGTTCCCGTGGCGGGTGACACAGGTGTCCCGCCTGTGTGTGCTTCCGGCATCTTGCCGGTTGAGGCGTTCGCATCGCGACCGACGCCCGCTTGAAAACAAAGGAGTCGAGGTTCCAAGCCCGGCTCAGTCGCAGCTGTCAAGGCCGCCCGACAAGGCACAAAAGAATGTCGCCAACCCGTGTGTCTATCAGGTACCCTCAAAGGGTAAATCGATTTTTCCATTTACTAACCTGCCCGCGCCCCCCGTCCTCCCTATGAACCGGGACCTTGAGACTCTTCGTGGCAAGATCTTCTTCTGGCTCGGCATCGTGGTGTTCCCAGTCTTCTGGGTTTGGTGGATGAACCGACGCCAATTTGCGAAGCACCAAATCCACACGGCCCAAGTTTGGGCCGTGGTTTATGCGCTTGCCGTACTGGCTGCATGGGTGATGATTCCGGACGCGAATGATCGGCTCTGTGCTACGGCATGGTGGTTTTCCAGGATCACGTTCAATGTCGGCGTCGTCTTGTGGATCTGGCTGGTGATTCGCGTCATTCCGTTTTACCAGATCGTCGTGTGTGCCATCGTCTTGGTGGATGTTATCGCCATCCTGTCATCCCAGGCCTCTCCTTGGATGGCGAAGCTGCCGCCAGATCCTTGGTCCCTCCTTTACATTCTGATTCCTGCCACGTTGCACCTCCTTGTGGAACCAGTGCAGTGTTTGCTAGGCCGCTTTGAGGAGACACAAGACTAGAAGACACAAGGCGTAAGACTTGAAGGAGTCAATAATGGAGCTGACGCCTTCTGCCATCCCTTCAGGATGGGATCCCTCTCTTCATCCACCGGGGGTATCAGTCGCTACGCTCCCTCAACGCCCCGGCTACCTTCTGTGATGCCTTCGGCATCGAGTTTCTACTGAGGCGTTTCGCACATCGCGGGTGTTCCCTTGGCGGGTGACACAGGCGTCCCGCCTGTGCGTGCTGCCGGCATCTTGCCGGTGTTGCATCTTCATCACGACTGACACCCATCACGCCGAAGCTAAAGGAGGCGGGGGTTCCCAGCCCCGCTCAGTCGTGCGTCTCCTGACGAGCATCGTTTCTCAAGCCTTCGTTTGTCCAGGATGTGTCGTTTGACTACAGGGGCAACACGAAGATCTTAAGAGATTGCTTCTCCCAAACGCCAACGAAATCAAAAGCTCATGAGTGACGTCCTTCCTCCGCGCCCCGCCTCTCATCGATGGGCGATGGTGTGCTTCGGACTCCAGGCACTTCCTCTGATCGCCATCTTCCTCAAGGACGGCAACTTATGGCGCTTGCCTGTAATGAGTGCTTTTTTGGTGGCGGCGGCATTTGCCTTTGTGCTGCTCTGTTTTGGCGGGCGCAGCATTCTAACCTATTATGGGGTTTCAATCATCTCCATGTTGCTGACAGCGCGGGGTTTTCAAAGCGCATCCTATGGTTGGGGAGTGCTCCAATCAGGCCAGGGAGAGCCTGAGTATGTGCAGGCCATCTATGGAATGTTTGTCTTGGTGCCCCTTTTTGCGTTGGTCAGTTATCGATTTGTCTTCGGCACGCCAAGTCGTCGCTACTTTGGGTTGGATGCAGCTGCCACCAAGGGAGTTCCTTCCGAAAACTAACCGAGGCCTACATCACGACAGTGCCCCCTGGGTTGCTCGCGTCCATACGACGAACAGAGCTTCCAACAGCCCTGGCCCAACCCCCAGCGTCTCCCCGCCCCACCACTCCCAAGTCACCACCCTCTGACGCACTGACGCACTGGACTCCGAAGCCCCTGTCTTCCAAGCGCCCCACCACCCCATGGCCGCCCTCTCGCGCTCATCTGCCCCTGAAAACCGTTGTCCTACCCCCGAAAAAAGGCGATAGATCAGGCCGCCATCCCTCATGTCCGACCGTTCTGCCGCCAATCGTCTCGCCTGGATTGACCTCCTCCGTGGACTGGCGGTGGTGGGCATGATAGAGACCCACGTGGTGAATGTCTTCCTGAATTCCGGGTTCGATTCCGCCGGGTGGCGTTCGCAACTGAGCTTTTTCAATGGCTTGGTCGCCCCCGCTTTCCTCTGGATCGCTGGCTACATTCAAGGGCGCTCCATCCGGCGGAGCCACGAGCTGGGACGCCCGGTGGCCACGGCCGCCCGGTGGCGCCGCCTGGGGTTCGTGACTGCGCTGAGCTTCCTATTACACATTCCCTGGCATTTTTGGGGCGTGGGGGACTTTGGGCTGGCCAGCTGGAAGCACTTTTTCCAGATCGATGTCCTCTCCTGCCTGGGCGTGAGCCTGGGCATCCTGCTGCTGGCAGGGCAACTTCGACCCCGCTGGTTTGATGCGGTATCCGTCGCCCTGTTGGGATTCTTCGTCCTGGCGGCCCCGCTGGCGAGGGGTTGGCACACAGGTTGGCCCATGGTGGATGGTTGGCTGAACCGCACCGAAGGCTCTTTGTTCCCGCTCTTCCCCTGGCTGGGATTTGTTGCCGCGGGCAGTCTGGCAAGCCGCTGGAAGCTCGATGGCTGGTTCTGGCCCGTGCTCGCTGTGGCCATGGCCTGGGGCGGGTATGAACTGGCCTCTGGGCCGTTCTCCAATACCGATCCCTTGTTCTTCGTAGAGCGCTTGGGCTGGCTGCTGGGGCTGATCCTGGTCGTGAAAGCGGTCTCCCGCTTCGCCGCCCCCGCCTGGCTTCAACTCGCCGGGCGCGAGTCGCTCCTGATGTACATGCTGCACATCATCCTCTTGCACTCCTTCCCGGCCGGCGGCGGGATGACCTGGGATCGCAAGATCGGTCAGACGCTGTCGATCCCCAGCGTGGCCCTTGTCTTCGTCGGCCTGCTCAGCGTGTGCCTCCTGGCCGCGTGGTTCAATGAGGGAAGGAAAGCGCGTCGTGCGGAAAGAGCCCGGGAGCGTCAGGAGAACGGGCCAGAGCCCGTGGGAGCGTAGGGGCGATAAGAGGTAAGTGGAGAAATACGGCGAAGCCTGATTCCGCTTCTTGCCGCGATAAAAAAAACCGGGGCACCTTCATTCAGAAGACGCCCCGGTCTGGGGTTGTTTATTTAGGGTGGGGTCTTTTGATTCTTTTTTTGGCGGCCGCTCGTCCTACTGCGGCCGGTCGGTGACAATGCCGCGGGCCTTGTCGATGAGTTGCAGGAATTCACCGCGGTAGCCCAGGTCATCGGAGCCTTTGCCGGCGAGGGCAAGCTGTCGAATCTGTTCCCAGCTGAGCTCTCCGGCGTGTTGGGAGTTCCTCAGCATCATGCCAAAGCCAGCCACAGAGGCGGCGAACTTGAAGTCTCCGGGCGCGTCGGCCATTTTCTTCTCCTTGTCCGTCACGGGCACTTCCATAAGCACGCTGGTATCGGCCAAGGGCTGCTTGTAGCGGAGCTTCACGGTCATCGTCTCGTTGCTGGCGGGCCCTGCCTTCGCCGCCTCGGCAGGTGCCGCTGCAGGTACGGCAGGATTGTTGGCATACTTGAGGTTGTCCACCACCGGGCGTCCGTCGGGGAACTTCACGTTGGCGGGAACGATCTCATACAGGGCGGTGACGGTGTGGCCTTCGCCGATCTCGCCAGCGTCCTTGCGGTCGTTGTTGAAGTCCTGCTTGGCCAGCACGCGGTTCTCATAGCCGAGCAGACGATAGGCCTGCACCTGGGCGGGGTTGAACTCCACCTGGATCTTCACGTCCTTGGCGATGGTCACCAGGGTGGCGTTCATCTGCTCCACGAGCACCTTGCGGGCTTCGCTGAGGCTGTCGATGTAGGCGTAGTTTCCATTACCCTTGTCGGCCAGCGTTTCCATGGTGCGGTCCTTCAGGTTGCCGGTGCCGAAGCCCAGCACGCTGAGGAACACCCGGGAATTGGCCTTCTCCTCGATGAGCTTCTGCAGCTCCTCGGGGCTGCTGATGCCGACGTTGAAGTCGCCATCGGTGCACAGGATCACGCGGTTCACCCCTTCTTTCTGGAAGTGTTGTTGCGCCTGTTCATAGGCCAGGCGGATGCCGCCGGCTCCGTTGGTGGAGCCGCCCGCACCCAGGCCATCGATGGCCTCGATGATCTTCGACTTCTCCGTGCCCGCCGTGGAAGGGAGGGTGACGGCGGTGGAGCCAGCGTAGGTGACGATGGCCACGCGGTCCTTTGTGGAAAGGCGCTCCGTAAGCATGCGCAGGGACTGCTTCACCAGGGGGAGCTTGTCCGGTTCGTCCATCGAACCGGACACATCCACCAGGAAGACGAAGTTGGCCGGGGCGCGCTCCTGCTGGTTCACGCGGCCTTTGATGGCGATGCGAGCCAGACGGTGCTCGGGTTTCCAGGGGGCTTCGGCCAGATCCACCTGCACCGCGAAGGGCTTGTCATCCGACGGGCCTTCATAGGCATAGGGGAAATAATTGATGAGCTCCTCCAGGCGCACGGCGTCGGCCGGCGGGCGCTGACCGCTGTTGAGAAAGCGGCGGACATTGGCGTAGGAGGCTGTGTCCACATCGATGGAGAAGGTGGAGAGCGGCTCCTGGGCTACCGCCATGAAGGGGTTCTCGTAGATAGGCGTGTAGGTTTCGCCTGCTGCAGTAGTTTCTCTCCGACGAAGGGCCTCCGTGCCATCCTTATCCGGTGCCTCCGAGTACGAGCCTGCAAAGGCCCCGGCGGGTTTGTTCTTGTCTGCCTTCGAGAGGTCTGTCTCCATGTAGAAGCTTGTGCCAGCCGTGATGGTCACGCCTGATTGCGTCTGTGCTCCTGCATTGGGTTGGGCTGGCTGGCTGGCTCCCCGGGAAGCGCCATCTGCCTGCATCTTGACCTGAGGCTCCGCTTTCATGACGGCTGCTGGCGCAGCGGCTGCGCCGAACTCTGGATGGGCTGGCGCTCCAGCTGCGGCGGGCTCTGGATTGGACGGCGCAGGGGCAGCCGCGGCTGCGGGAGCCGTCGCTTCAGCACCCACCGCGGGCATGCCGCCACTGGTGCGGGCGGCTGGAGCCGCCTTGGCCTTCGCCATAGGTTTGGCGGGCAGCTGGAGGGTGGACGCGGGGGCTGGTCTCGCCGTGGTGGGTGCTGGCGTGGCCGGTGTGGTGGGGTCATCTGCGGGGGCCAGCCTGGCGCGATCCATCGTGTCCACCGGTACTTCAGTGAGCCGCGACTCTTTCTCCATGAACGTCCGCTGCGGTGCCTGGGCATCCAGCATGTAGCCTGAAACGCCTGCGGGCGGCGAGTTCGGGGCCACGGAGCCAGCAGATTCAGGGGCAGGCACGGCATTGGACTTCCGCCCTCCTTTTTCAGCCTGCTCTTTCTTGCTTTCGACCGCTCCCAAGCCTCTGCCAATGCCTCCACCGCTGCCGCCTGTGGCGGGCTGAGGGGCGGAGATGGGGGCGGGAAGCGGAGTGGGCAGCGCCAACGGGGCTGCTGGGACATTGCCCAAGAGAGACTTCTTGCCTGCGGCCCGCTCATCGGCAGTACCCCTGGACTCATCCTGAAGCTCGATCTTGTCGGCGACACTGGATGAGCCAACCTCCGCTGGGAGGGTGCGGTTCTTCTGCTTCACGGCTGACTCCAGGTCCTTCAGGGCCGGCTCGGCACGCGTCACCGTAATTTCCTCGGACGCATTGGACCGGGCAGCCGCCTCAGGCATGTCCTGCTTGCGCTCAATGAGCACGCCGCTGGGTACGAGCAGTGTCAGGGCCAGTCCTGCAGCGATGGCAGTGGAGATGAACTCGGCCCGCTTCCAGAAGGGGGGGCGCACCACTTTGCGAGGCGTGTTGAGGAAGGCCTTGAGCACCTGGCTGCGTTGATCGCCGGTCAGCTCTTCGTGCTCGGGTGCGGATTGACCGGGGTGTTCCCCCACCTGCTCCTTGAGGAGGCCGCAGAAGAGTTTCATGGCTTCGGCTTCCTCACGCAGGGCGGGGTCTGTGGTCATCTGCTGCTCCAGAGCTGCCCGTTCATGCGGGGGCAGTTCATTGAGCGCGTAGGCAGTGAGTTTTTCGTTCATGGCTGGAAAAGGTGTGGGGGTGGGCGCCTCAGGCATTCAGGGCGAGCCAGCGTTCACGGAGATTGGCCACTCCGAGGTGGATGAGGGTGCCGACGTTTCCGACACTGGTCTTGAGAGCCTCGCTGATCTCCTTGTAGCTGAGGTCTGCTTCAAATTTGAGCCGGACGGCCTCCCGTTGCTTCTCGGGCAGCTGGTGGAGCCACTGGCGCAACTGCTGCGCCAGCTCCTTCTGCTCCAGCTCTGCAGAGGGCATTGGAGTGTTGGAGGATTCCTGGTCGAGAACTTCGAGGTCCATGGGAACGAGACGTTGATGTTTGCGCTGGTGGTCCAGGGCGCGGTTGCGGCAGACCGTGAAGAGCCACGGGGCCAGTCGCTCGCGATCCAGCGTGGCCAGCGACTGGCTCAGCTTGATAAAGACATCCTGGGCGATGTCGCGAGCCTGGTTGATCTCTCCCACGATGCCAAACGCATAGCGAATGACGGGGCGCTCGTAACGTTCGAGCGCGGCGAGGAGGAACGCATGATCAGGGTCACGTTGGCTCATGAGATGTTCAGGGGGCATGACGGCAGGGCGGACCGGATCTTGGAAAATAACGAAAACATTCTTTTCGCGGTCTCCAGAGGGGAGCCGCGGGCGCAGAGTGCGTGAAGTGACGCGCTAGCCCTGGAGCTGGCGGACGAGCTGCTTGATGTCATGCGGACGGCGCACGTCCTTGAAGCGTACTTCTGCACCGGGACTGGCAGAAGAGTCGAAGTCCACATTCCCGATGCCAAGGAGGGCCGCGTAACTTTTTTGCCGCACATCAATGGCGCGGATGTCCGCGATGCGCACCTCCTTGGAATTCCTGCCCACCAGTCCGAACTCCATCTCCACCCGGCGGGTGGTGACGAAGTAGGTGGTGGTGGTGCGGTCCAGTGAGACGAACACGAGGATGAGGGCTGCGATGGAGCCGAGCAGAACGATCCACTCCAGGCCGTACTGCTGGGTGAAGCAGAAGCTGGCTCCACCCAGGCAGGCGAACGTCACCGCCAGGGACTTGGGGTAGGCAAACCAGCTGGGGTGCCCCAGAAAGAGAATCTCCTCCCCGCCGCGGGAGGGCAGGGTGGGGCCAGCGGGAGGAAGGAACTCCTCCGTCTGAAATGAGGGCTGGGTGGACAGGGCAGGCGGGACGGATGACGCGGAGGCCGGGGCAGGGAGTCGCGGTACGAGGAATGCATCCTCCGGCTCATCATCGGGATCAGGCGGGCGTGCAGGCTGAGGCGGGGGCTGGCCCGCCCGGCTGACCGGGCGGGAGAAGAGATCCCGCTCATTCAGGTCTTCATCCTCCTCCTCATCGAGCGCTTCGTCGCGGTCATCGCCGGAAGGTTCATCGTCGAGGGCCTCGTCCTCATCTTCCTCCTCATCCCGTTCATCCGCGTCCTTGCGGATTCGCGTATTCTGGGGAGGCAGGGGGCGGGAGAGGGGTGTGTCTGCGCGGAACTCCTGTTTCAGGGGAGGGCGGGGCCGGGAGCCGGAGGTGGTCTGCGTGGGGGTCCCGGTGGCATCTGGGTAGGGGGCGGCGAGCAGGTCCCCCAGCAGGTGGCCGAAGCCAGTCTCATCATCCACCACGATCTCGCTGCGGCTGAGTTCGCCGCTCTGGAGCATGGCCCGCAGGTCCGCCTTGCTATAGACCTCCGTCAGCGCCGGGTGGTCTGGGAGGAAGTAGCGGGGCAGGCTCATGGCAGGTTGGGTGGAGCAACCATTAGCCTTTTTTAAGCCCTAAAATCAAGCCCGCAAAGGCTGCTCCTCATCCTCATCGTCTTCTGGCACCACGGGAAGCAGGTCCTCCCGGCGGAGAAGCTGTTGCAAGTCCAGCAGGGGGAGCATGGCCGCCGTGGATTTGCAAAGCTCGGCCAGGTAGGGGGTCAGGCGGTCCATCTCTGCAATGGCGTTGTGCACCAGATTGACGATGATGCTCTCATCATAGCGGTGCTTGGAGAAAACCTGCCCCTGGCGGAAGACGACCGTGCCCTGGTCCCAGTCGAGCTCGAAGTTGCCCAGATTCAGATCGCGGTTCACCCGCATGAGCAGCTCTGCGGCGCGGCTCTTGTGCGTGTGCGGCACGGTGATGGAGGCGGTGGCCACCACGCCCAGCACGTGCATCTCACCGTAGCTCTGCACATGTACGGGGACCTTGGTGTGGTAGGCCTCGAAGTTGGACTCCACCACTTCCATCTCGGAAACTTCCCGGTAGGCCCAGCCTTTATTCTTGAATGCGGTCAGGACAGTGGCGTGGAGGGCGGACATGGCAATGACTACGGACAGATCTGGCAGGGGAGACTCAACCCTGCCGAAAAAATCTGGCATCTCATCTCAAGGAGATGGTCGGGGCGAGAGGATTCGAACCTCCGGCCTCGTGGTCCCAAACCACGCGCTCTACCAGGCTAAGCTACGCCCCGAAAAGGTGAGGGCGGAGTTTCGACGAAAACTCTCCAACGTCAAGTGTTAGACTGAATTAACGCAAGATTCTCTGCCGAAACTCCCGCCAGCGTCCTAGCCGCGCCACTGGGGCAGGCTTTCGACCAGAGATCGGGCCCCTTTGGAGAGCCAGGCGTGGGTCTTGTCGATCTTCTTGGGCACCACGGTCTGGGCCAGAGCCACCCAGAAGAGGCTGGCCAGGAGGAGGATGGCACCTGAGATGGCGAAAATGCCTGTCAGGCTGGGATCGGTCTGCCCGTGGGCGATGCCCCAGAAAATCAGACCCAGGCCGGATAGTGATCCCAGCCAGGTCAGCGCGATCTTGCGGGTCCGCGAGCGACTGCAGTCCCGGCACAGGGGGATGCCCACCTTGGCGGTCTTCCGCACGCAGAGGGCGACGATGATGTAGATGATCACATTTGCCAGGATGACCAAGTAGACCAAGGGGTTGTGCCAGGTGAGCGTCTTCTTGAGCACCTTCACCGGTGGGGCGCCGCATTTGAAGCACTTGTCCGGAAGTGGGGAGTCTTTGAGGATCACCATCTGCTTCCCGTCCTGCCAGGGCCCCGCCCCCAGCGTGACGCCTTGGCGAAGTTTGTCCACCACGGTGGGCTTGCAGGAGAGGCACACGTTCATGTTGTCGATTCGGATCAGCTCAGAAGCCGGGTAGAACCGGTTGCACTCCGCACAGGGAGCGACCGGCCCCTGTGCCGTGGCCAGTTGCTCGTCGGGCCATACTTGGGACGCCTGTTGCCAGTCGGGCCAGCCAGCCTTCCAGACCCGGGTGTGGCCATTGATTTCCCCACTTGCCCTCATCGCCTGCAGTTGCGCCTCGCTCACGGGACCTGCCGAGCTGCCATCCTTTTCATAATGCCAATCCATAGGGTCCTTAAGCAAAAAAAGGGCGCATGCGCAATCGATACTGAGGGCCGACGGCGATGCCGGGCGTTTCCTGGGAGACAGTCTGTGACGCACAATTCTGGCGCTCCAGCTTGCTGATTCCCCGCGATGCGCGAGACTGGCAGACTACCTCAAATTTATGTCAGCCGAACGCAAGACCCTCGAAGAACGCGCCCAGATGTCCGACCTGGAGCGCCTGCGTCACTCCTGCGCTCACATCATGGCGACGGCCATCCTGCGGATCTGGCCCGATGCGCAGTTCGCCTATGGTCCGCCGGTGGAGAGCGGGTTCTACTATGACTTTTCCCTGAAGCATCGCATCACTCCGGACGACTTCGAGAAGATCGAAGCGGAGATGAAGAAGATCGCGAAGGAGAACCAGAAGTTCGAAAAGCGCGTGCTCTCCCGTGAGGAAGCCATCGCTCTGGCGGAGAGCGGCCGTCTGGGCGGGCTCAGTGAGCGCCCGGGCAATGCCTCCCAGTTCAAGCTGGACCTCATCGCCAAGATCCCTGAGGGCGAGGAAATTTCCTGTTATCAGAACGGGGAATTCCTGGACCTGTGCGCCGGGCCTCACGTGAACTACACCTCCAAGTGCAAGAACGTGAAGCTCATGTCCATCGCCAGCGCCTACTACATGGGCGATGAGTCGAAGCCTCAGCTTCAGCGTCTCTATGGCACCGCTTTCCCCTCCAGTGAGGAACTGGCGAAGCACCTGGAGCAGCTGGAAGAAGCGAAGAAGCGCGACCACCGCAAGCTGGGCCGCGAGCTCCAGCTCTTTGCGATCGACGAGAAAGTAGGCCAGGGGCTCATCCTCTGGCTGCCCAAGGGCGCGATCATCCGCCAGGAGTTGCAGAACTTCATCGGCGAGGAGCTGCGCAAGCAGGGCTACCAGCAGGTCTTCACCCCGCACATCGGCAAGCTGGAGCTGTACAAGACCAGCGGTCACTTCCCCTACTACAAGGAGAGCCAGTTCAGCCCCGTGGTGGAGAACGATGAACTCGCCAAGGCGGCCGATTGCGGCTGCTCCTGCGCCGAGGTCATGGCCCGCCTGGAAGGTGTGTCCAAGAAGCTGCGCGAGGAGATCAACTCCCGCACCGGTCAGGACACCATCACTGCGGACCGCGTGGTGCCGGATGAAGATCTCATGGACGGTTTCCTCCTGAAACCCATGAACTGCCCGCATCACATCCGCATCTACGCGCAGAGCCCGAAGAGCTACCGCGATCTGCCGGTGCGTCTGGCAGAGTTCGGCACCGTGTATCGCTGGGAGCAGAGCGGTGAGCTGGGTGGCCTCACCCGGGTTCGTGGATTTACCCAGGACGATGCGCACCTCTTCTGCACGGAAGACCAGGTGGAGCAGGAGATCATGGGCTGCCTCAGCCTCGTGAAGACCGTGCTCACCACCCTGGGCATGTCTGACTACCGCGTGCGCGTGGGCCTGCGTGACCCCGACAGCAACAAGTACACCGGCACCTCAGAGAGCTGGGACAAGGCCGAAGCCTCCTGCCGCAAGGCAGCAAGCACCCTCGGCGTGCCCTTCACCGAGGAGCCCGGCGAAGCCGCCTTCTACGGCCCGAAGATCGACTTCGTGGTCAAGGATGTGATCGGCCGCGAGTGGCAGCTCGGCACCGTGCAGGTGGACTACAACAACCCCGTTCGTTTTGATCTTACCTACATCGGTGCGGACAACGCCGCGCATCGCCCGGTGATGATCCACCGTGCGCCGTTCGGCAGCATGGAGCGCTTCACCGGCGTGCTCATCGAGCACTTCGCCGGCCACTTCCCCGTGTGGCTCGCCCCTGAGCAGGTGCGCGTGCTGACCGTGAGCGAGAAGAGCGATGCCTTCGCCAACGAGGTGCTCAACGAACTCAAGGCCAAAGGCGTCCGCGTGGTGCTGGACCAGTCCTCTGACAAGATCGGGGCCAAGATCCGCAACTCGCAGATCGACAAGATCCCGTACATGCTCGTGATCGGTGAGAAGGAAGCCAACAGCGGTGCCGTGGCCGTGCGTCACTCCAAGAAGGGCGACCTCGGCGTGAAGGCGCTGGGCGAGTTCGTGACCGGTCTTCAGGAAGAGATCGCGGAGCGGAAGCTGTAGGAAGTATTCAGCTCAGGAGAAGTTTCAGGAAACCCCGGTTGAGAAACCGGGGTTTTTTGTTGGTGGGGGGGCAGACTGGTGCGCAGAGGTTGTCAGCGCCCCTGTTGGTGTCGTGTGCGTTTCCTCTATGCCGAAGGCATTTCAGAGGGTAGCCAGGGGTTGAGCGTAGCGATACCCCTGGATAGCATGACCATCAGAGGCACCCTGAAGGGGTGCAAGAACACGTTGCAGGCGGAGAGAACGCCTTCTGGCACCCCTTCAGGGTGCAATGAAACAGCCATCTTTACCAGGGATGGGGCTCGCTAAACTCGCCCAATCCCTGGCTACCTTCTATCATGCCTTCGGCATGGGGAGCGGTAATGTTACCATCGGGGGTGAATGATGATTTGGAGAGGTTGACAACTCACGAGATAGCGGATGTGGTCGTGTGCGTTTCCTCTATGCCGAAGGCATTTCAGAGGGTAGCCAGGGGTTGAGCGTAGCGATACCCCTGGATAGCATGACCATCAGAGGCACCCTGAAGGGGTGCAAGAACACGTTGCAGGCGGAGAGAGCGCCTTCTGGCGCCCCTTCAGGGTGCAATGAAAGAGCCATCTTTACCAGGGATGGGGCTCGCTAAACTCGCCCAATCCCTGGCTACCTTCTATCATGCCTTCGGCATGGGATATCTCTATCCGCGAATCTCCTCCCCGCACACTCACCCGCGCTCCCTCAGGAACCGCTCGATCTCCTCGGCCAGTCCCTTGCCGATTCCTTGAACCTTGGCGATCTCTTCCACGGTCGCCTTCCGCAATCTCGTCACCGAGCCGAAGTGCCTCAACAAATTGGCCTTCCTCGTCTGGCTCACACCGGGGCAGTCATCCAGGATGCTTTCCTCGACCCGGCGGCCGAGCAGCAGCTGGTGGTAGCCGTTGGCCCAGCGGTGGGCTTCGTCGCGAATGCGCTGCAGCAGCTTCAGGGCACCGCGATCATGCGGGATCAGCAGGGGCTGCTCCACATCGGGGCGATAGACTTCCTCGTTTTCCTTGGCCAGACCGATGATGGGCACTTCATGCAGGCCCAGGCGCTGCAGTTCCTTGGTGGCGGAGGAGAGCTGGCCCTTGCCGCCGTCCACGATGATGAGGTTGGGCAGGGTGACAAATTTCGGACCCACGCCCTTGGGCTTTTCTTCCTCGAGCCGGCGCATGGCTTCCAGCGGATTTTCCTGGGAGGCATCGGCGGCCTCTTCGCCCAGCGCGGCCCGGCCCTCCAGCAGAATGCGGGAGTAGCGACGGCGCACGACCTCGCTCATGGCGGCGAAGTCGTTCTGCCCGCTGACGATGCGGATGCGGTAGCGCCGGTAGTTGGCGTTGTCCGGGGTGCCGTTCTTGAACCTCACCATGCTGGCCACGCAGTGGGCGGTGCCGATGTTGGCGATGTCAAAGCACTCCATCACCAGCGGCGGATCTTCCAGACCCAGGTACTCCTGCAACTCCGCCACATCGCTCATGGGATCGATGGTGCTGGAGATGCGGGCGCGGGCGCCACGCTCGAAGGTGCGGGTGGGGCGCAGCGTCTTCTTGAAGTCCTCGATCATGTCGCGCAGTTCGGCGGCTTTCTCGAAGTCCAGTCTGGCCGCGGCCTTCTTCATCTCCTCCTCCAGCGCGGTGACGAGGTCCCTCGATTTGCCTTCGAGGAATTCACACGCGCGATCGATGCGGGCGCGGTACTCCTCCTGCGTCACCCGGCCGATGCACGGGGCGGAGCACTTCTTGATGATGTCGTTGTTGCAGTGCTTGTAGTCGTCTTCATCCGGATGCAGCGGGCGGCAGACACGCAGGCCGAACTCCCGGTTCATCCAGTTCAACGTGGTGCGCAGCGCGCCGGAGTGGGCAAAGGGGCCAAAGTACCGGGCACCGTCGTCCTTCTTCAACCGGGTGAGGGTGAAGCGGGGGAAGGGCTCTGCCATCTGCACCTTCACCAGCAGGAAGCGCTTGTCGTCGCGGAAGCTGATGTTGTACTTGGGCCGGAAGTCCTTGATGAGGCGGCCTTCGAGAAGGAGGGCCTCCGGCTCGTTCCGCACCAGCTGGGTTTCGAAATCCCAGATGCTGTCGATGAGCGCCCGCGTCTTGAGATCCGCCTTCCGCGCCCGGGAGGGCATGAAGTAGCTGCTCAGGCGCTTGCGCAGGTCGCGCGCCTTGCCCACATAGATCACCCGGTTCAAGCGGTCACGCATGACATAGATCCCCGGTTGGTGGGGCACGTCATGCAGCCTGGCATTGAGGTCGGGTTTCTCGCGGGAAAAGGACATGGATGGACCGGTAATGTAACGTGGGCAGCCCCCCGGCGGCAAATTGAGATTGCACTCTGAAGCTGGATGGAGGAAAATCCGCCCGCCAGATGGGCGGCTGGCACCGCTCACCTTCAAGGTACGTTTCATGGCCCCCCTTCGTCCCAGCATCCGGCATCTTTATCTGCTCGCGCTGTTTCAGCTCGTGGGCGGGCCGCTGGTGATTCTGGCCGTCGTTTTCTTCAGCCGGATGGTGGTCCACCAGGCTGCGGAGCATGGCTTGAAGGTCGGGGTGGTGAAGGCCAGCCAGAGCGAGGAATGGCAGAAAGTGGCCTCTGCCCTGAGCGGAGCCAGCTGCGGACACTCTTCCGCTGGCCAGAAAGATCCGGTGCCAGTGGTCAAAGATCCCAGCGGCAAGCTGATCGGCTTAGTGTGGCAGGGGGTCACCCTTCCCGCAGAACAACTCGTTCTCTGCGAAGGTCCGCATCTCTGGGTGCGAACTCTGACCTCAGCCTGGCCTCATGCGCCGCCCCGGCCACCGCCACGAAGCGTGTGAGCTCCTACCGGTAAGCCTTCGGCATCCGGTGCTTTTTTGCTGAATGCCGTCTCCCACGGTGGAGGAGGCAGAATGGTGCGTGACTGCGCCCTGCCCTGATGAACTAACGGGCAGGTTCCACGTCCCCCCCGGCAAAGCATCCTGCAGTCTGACGGTGAACTGGATCCTCGTGCCCAGGTCACATCCGCCTCTGTGAAGGCGGACGCCCCCATGACAGAACGAATTCTACCTATTTCTCCATGCGACTTTCAAAACGCTCCCAGCTTGCTATCGTTTCATCCTTCGCGACGGCTGTTGCCGCTCCTCTAGCAGCGCAAGAAACTGCCACAGAACTCGACGCCGTTACGGTGGTCGGGAAGGCGGATGACCTCTTGGGCACCGCGCCTGCGGCTTCCGAAGGTCATGCCAGTTCAGAAGATCTGTTGAGCCGCCCGATCCTGCGCCGGGGCGAGATCCTGGAAACCATCCCCGGGGTCATCATCACGCAGCATGCTGGTGGCGGCAAGGCCAACCAGTACTTCCTTCGCGGCTACAATCTCGACCACGGCACCGACTTCGCCACCAGCCTGGATGGGATGCCGTTGAACATGCGAACCCACGCTCACGGCCAGGGTTACACTGACCTCAATGGTGTGATCCCGGAGCTGGTGGAGCGTCTGGACTATGTGAAGGGCACTTACACCGCCGCCAACGGAGATCTCTCCACTGCGGGCAGTGCCAACTTCCTCCTCTTCAAACATCTGGAGCGAAATCAGGCTACGTTTGAGATCGGGGAGGACAACTATTACCGCGGCCTCATCGCCGGATCCATCCGACTGGATTCCCCCGTGGCCCCCGCCGATGGCGTGGTGATCAGCGCCAAAAACACAGGCAAAAACGTCCAGCCGGTGGCTCCTGTGGACCCCGGCGTGACCGAGAGCCTCACTTATGCGCTGGAATACAACACCTACGACGGCCCCTGGGTGCTGCCGGAGGACTTTGAGCGCTGGAATGGCCTGCTGCGCTATTTCAAGGGTGATGAAGACAACTGGTTCACCGCCACGCTCATGGGCTACCATGGTGAGTGGAACTCCAGCGACCAGATTCCAGAGCGGGCTGTCAAGGATGGCCGAATTGACCGGTTTGGCACCGTGGATCCCACGACGGGTGGCCACTCCCAACGCTACAGCTTGAACCTGGCCTTCCAGACGACGGACGGTGACGTCGTCACCACGGGGAACGTGTACGGAATCCGCTACGACCTCGACCTTTACTCAAGCTTCACTTATTTCCTCGACTATCCGGATCACGGTGATCAGTTCCAGCAAAAGGAGGAGCGCTGGGTCATCGGGGGCAATCTGGCCCGCACGTGGAGGAACCAGGAGTTCTTCGGCACTCCGGCGGACTATACCTTCGGCTTTCAGACCCGTCATGATCTGATCGACCCGATCGGTCTCTACCGCACGGAGGCGCGTCGTCGCTTCGCCACCGTGCGTGAGGACGAGGTGTATGAGAGTAGCTACAGTGTGTACGCAGACAGCACGGTCCGTTGGACGGATTGGTTCCGAACGAACATCGGCGTGCGTGGGGATGTGTTCTACTTTGACACCTCACAGAGCACCCTTGCCGCCAATGAGGGCTCTGAGTGGGATGGCATTGTCAGCCCGAAGTTCAGTGCTGTCTTTGGCCCGTGGAAGGAAACGGAGTTCTACCTCAACTATGGGATGGGCTTCCACAGCAATGATGCCCGTGGCGTGAACACCTTTGTGGATCCCAACAGCGGTGATCGCGTGGACAAGGTGGACCCGCTGGTCCGCACGATGGGCGGTGAGATCGGCGTGCGCACCCAGGTGGTGCCGCATCTCACCAGCACGCTGGCCCTTTTCTGGCTGGAGAGTGACAGTGAGCTCGTGTACATCGGCGATGCCGGTGCCAATGAAGCTGGTCCCGGCTCCCGGCGGTACGGCATTGAGTTCGCCAACTACTGGCGTCCGGTGCATTGGTTCAGCCTGGACGCAGAGTTCGCGATCACCCACGCGCGGTTCACGGACTCCGGTAATGAGGACTACATCCCGGGGAGCATTCCCTTCATGTTCAGCGGCGGGATGACCCTCGGTGCGCATGGAGGAGATGAGGGCTTCTTTGCCACTCTGCGGGCACGCGCCTTTGACCGTCGCCCCCTCATTGAGGACAACAGCGTGAAAGGCAAGTCCAGCTTCCTGGTGAATGCCGGGGTGGGCTATCGCAAGGCCAACTGGGAGGCCGCGGTGGAGTGTCTGAACCTCTTTGACCGCGATGACAACGACATCGAGTACTACTACACCAGCCGTCTCCAGAACGAGCGGTCGGCAGGGTATGATGATGTGCACCTGCACCCCACGGAGCCGAGGACGTTTCGGTTGAGAGTGACGTATCGGTTCTAGGAGCTGGTGGGGGGAAGGCTTCAAAGGCCAAACTCCAAACTTCAAACTCCAACGATCAAACTTCAAGGTGAAATGGCCGCGGGGTAAAGGAGGCGGGGTCTCCGGCCCCGCGGTCTGTGGGGTGGGCGGAGCGGGAAAGATGGCCAAGGGACGTTTGATGCGTGAGCGGGGTTGGGAACCCCGACCCGCTGCGCGGGAGACACCAGACTAGAAGACACAAGACGCCAGACCTGAGTGCTGGCGCTGGCTTGTGCGTGCCCATCGTGGTTCACATCAGAAGGCGTGCGACTGAGCGGGGCTAGGAACCCCCGCTTCCTGTGCCTAGGAACAAGCATCAAGGTGACGTACCTGCAGAAGATCACGCCCGCAGTCGCCCGAGCCGCTTGAGGATCTCCAAGATCGGTGCCGCCTGATTCAGCGTGTAGAGGTGAATGCCGGAGACGCCTTGATGGAGGAGCTCGGAGCACTGCTCGGTGGCGTGGTGCAGGCCCACCTCCAGGACGGCGGCGGGATCGTCTTTCACCTGGAGCAGGGCGCGGTGCAGTCTCGCCGGGACCCGGGCTCCACCTGCCAGCTCGGCCATGCGCTTCAGGCCGCTGAGGCTGGTCACGGGCAGGATACCGGCCAGGATGGGCACGCGGATGCCTGCGAGCTCACAGCGCTCGCGAAAGTCATGGAAGTCCCGGTTGTCGAAGAAGAGCTGGGTGCAGATGTAGTCGGCTCCTGCATCCACCTTGGCCTTGAGATGGTCCATCTCCAGCAGGCGGTTGGGTGTGGCGGGGTGGCCCTCCGGGAAACCGGCCACGCCGATGCCGAAGCCGCGCTTGTCCGGGTGGACCCCGCTTTCGTTGAAGGCCTTGATGTGGCGGACCAGGTCCTCACAGCGCAGGCAGTAGTCCTGGCGGTGGTCGTGGTTGGGCAGGTGACGCGGGGGATCGCCCCGTAGTGCGAGGATATTACTCACGCCGTGGGCGGCGTAGTGCGCCAGCAGGGAGTCGATCTCATCCCGCTGGTGGTTCACGCAGGTGAAGTGCGGCACCGGGTCCAGGGAGGTGGTGCCCTTCACGTGCTCTACGAGCTGCGTGGTGGCATGCCGGGTGGAGCCACCGGCGCCGTAGGTGATGCTGACGAAGTCCGGCCGACAGGCGGCTAGCTGGGAAAGGGTGTCGTGCAGGCGGTCCCGCCCCTCCGTGGTGTTGGGAGGGAAGAACTCAAAGGAGAGTGTGGACTTGGACGGCTGAAGGATGTCGCGAATGTGCATGATAGACAGGGTGGTGAGAGATGCAGTGGAGAACGGGCCGCCAGCAGGAATGAGGAAGAGGAGGGACGCGATGAGACCGTGGAGGGGGAGTTGACTTCCCCTCCACGGTCTGCAGAGGGGGCAGGCTTAGACAGCTGCAGGCTGGGCCGCGCGCAGCGTCTTCGCGGCGGCCACCATGTGGATGAGGGAAGGCCTCACTTCCTCCCACCCGCGGGTCTTCAGGCCGCAATCCGGGTTTACCCAGAGATTGCGACGGGGCAGCACGGCCTCGGCCTTGCTCATGAGGCGCACCATCTCCTCTTCCGTCGGCACGCGGGGCGAGTGGATGTCATACACACCGGGTCCGATCTCGTTGGGATACTGGAAACCAACGAACGCGTCCAGCAGCTCCATGTTGGAACGAGAAGTCTCGATGGTGATGACATCCGCATCCATGTCGGCGATGGCCTTGATGATGTCATTGAACTCCGAGTAGCACATGTGCGTGTGGATCTGGGTGTCATCCTTCACGCCACTGGCGCTCAGGCGGAAGCCCTTCACCGCCCAGTCCAGGTAGTGCTCCCAGTCGTTGCGGCGCAGCGGGAGACCTTCGCGGATGGCGGGTTCATCGATCTGGATGGCAGCGATGCCGACTTTCTCGAGGTCCACCACTTCATCCCGGATGGCGAGGCCGATCTGGTGCGTGGTCACGGAGCGCGGCTGGTCATCGCGCACGAAGCTCCACTGCAGGATGGTCACCGGGCCGGTGAGCATGCCCTTCATCGGGCGCTTGGTGAGGGACTGTGCGTACTCAGACCAGTAGGTGGTCATCGCCTTGGGGCGGCTCACATCACCGAAGATGATGGGAGGCTTCACATAGCGGCTGCCGTAGCTCTGCACCCAGCCATTGCTGGTGAAGGCAAAGCCCTCGAGATTCTCCCCGAAGTACTCCACCATGTCATTGCGCTCGAACTCGCCATGCACCGGCATGTCGATGCCGATTTCATCCTGCCAGGCCACACACTTGGCGGTCTCTTCCTTGAGGAACTGGTCGTAAGCGGCATCGCTCAGCTCGCCTTTCTTCCACTGGGCGCGCGCCTTGCGCACCTCGGCGGTCTGGGGGAAGGAGCCGATCGTGGTGGTAGGAAACTCCGGCAGGTTCAGCTTGGCAGCCTGCTTTTCCTGGCGGACGGGGAAGCTGGACTCACGCTCATAGTCGCGGGCGGCCACAGCGCTGAGGCGGGACTTCACGGCATCATTGTGGATGCGCTTGCTGGACTTGCGGGCGGCGGCGGCGGCCTGGTTGGCCACCAGCTTGTCGATCGCGCCGGTGCCGTCCAGGAGTTGGCGGAGGTCCACCACTTCCGCGAGCTTCTGATCAGCAAAGGCCAGCCAGTTCTTCAGTTCATCATCCAGCTTGGGCTCGTTCGCCAGCGTCACGGGGGAGTGCATGAGCGAGCAGGACGGGGCCACCCACAGCCGGTCCGCACCCACCGCGGCTCGGGCTTTTTCAAGCACCTCCAGGGAGGCGTCGTAGTGGTTTTTCCAGATGTTGCGGCCTTCCACGATGCCCACGGAGAGGATCTTGTCCTGTGGGAACTTGGCCAGCACGGCGTCGATGTCCTCTGCGCCACGCACGAAGTCGAAGTGCAGGGCATCCACCGGGAGGGTGAGGTAGGCGCTGAGGTTGTCACGCAGGCCGCCGAAGTAGGTCGTCACCAAGAGCTTGGCGGAGCCTTTGGCCTTGCTGAGACGATCGTAGGCAACGATGAGCGCTTCACGCTGCTTGCCGTTCAGGTCGAGCGCGAGGACCGGCTCATCGATCTGAATCCACTCTGCACCGGCCGCAACGAGTTTGCCGAGAATCTGCTCATACACGCTGAGCAGATCGCCAAGCAGGGAGAACTGGTCGAAGTCCGGATGGTTGGCATCTTGAACCTTGCCCAGACTCAGGTAGGTCACCGGACCGATGAGCACCGGTTTGGCATTCAGCCCCAGCGCTTTTGCTTCCGCAAACTCCTCAAACACCTTGGTGCTGCTCAGGGCGAACTTGGTGTCCGCCTGGAACTCGGGCACGATGTAGTGGTAGTTCGTGTCGAACCACTTGGTCATCTCGCTGGCGTAGGTGGACACGCCCTTGCTGCCGCAGCCACAATCGGTGCCGTGTGCATGGCCTTGAGCCACGGGAGAGGCTCCATCCTGCGTGCCGCGGGCGATCGTGAAGACAGTGTTCACATCCGTCTGGCCGCCCTGCCACTGGAAGCGCGGTGGCACATTTCCCAGGAGACAGCTCATGTCCAGCGTCTGGTCATAGAAGGAGAAGTCGTTCACCGGAATCAGGTCGATTCCTGCCGCCTGCTGCTTCTTCCAGTTGGTCTCGCGCAGCTTCTTGCCGGTGGCGAGGAGCTCTGCCTGGGAGAGCTTGCCTTTCCAGTAGGCCTCAGTGGCCTTCTTCAGTTCACGTTGCTCCCCGATGCGCGGGTAGCCGAGGTTATGTGTCTTGATCTCACTCATGGACCGAAAACCTCCATCGTTCTTGTCATTTCATCCAATTCATTGTATTGAGGCTTCACATTCATCCCGTTTATGATCTCCGCGCCCTCATCCGCCCTGGAGTTCCGCCATCTGCGGACGATCTCTGCCATTGTGGACACCCACAGCCTCTCAAAGGCGGCGGAGCGGCTCCACCTGAGCCAGCCTGCCGTCTCCCACCAGGTGAGGGTGATGGAGGAGCTCTGCGGGCTGCCGCTCTTTGAGCGCAAGACCATGCCCATCAAGCTCACGCCTGCCGGGCAGCGTCTGCTGGAACTGGCGCGCGGCATGGAGCAGCAGATGGCGGATGCGGAGCGGGATCTGGCCCGCATCGCGGGTGGGAACACCGGACAGTTGCGCATCGCCGTGGAGTGCCATTCGTGCTTCGACTGGCTCATGCCCTCGATGGATGCTTTCCGCGAACGCTGGCCGGAGGTGGAGCAGGACCTGGTTTCAGGATTTCACGCGGATCCCATCGGGCTTTTGCATGAGGACCGGGCGGATCTGGTGATCGTCTCCCACGCGCTCAAGCGGCCTCACACCACCTTTCACCCTCTGTTCCGCTATGAGGTCTCTGCGCTGCTGGCCAAGGATCATCCGCTGACCAGAAAGCCGTTTTTGACCGCCAAGGATTTCTCCAAAGAGACGCTCGTGACCTATCCTATTCCGGATGATCGCATCGACGTCATGCGTGAGGTCTTGATCCCCGCCCGCATCGATCCCGCGAAGCGCCGCGCCACAGAGCTCACAGTGGCGATCTTGCAATTGGTGGCCAGCCGGCGGGGCATCGCCGCCATGCCCCGCTGGGCCATCCAGCCCTTCCTGGATCGTGAGTACGTCGTGGCCCGGCCCATTGGCAAGAACGGCCTGCAAAGCGCGCTCTACGCCGCCACCACAGATTCCCTGGCCAAGGTCGCGTGGATGTCAGACTTCCAGCAGATCATGAGGCGGGTCAGCTTTGCTTCGTTGCAAGGCATCAAGGCGTTTTAGAGGGAGACGATTCGGGAGGGGGGCAAAGGGACGTCGCTGGCATCCGCTTCGGGATGCAAAAAACCACTCTGAAATTCCGGAGGTATCAGTCGCTCCGCTCCTTCAACCATCCGGCTAATGGCTGTGATGCCTCCGGCATCGCGTTGCAGGCGTCAGGGGAGGAGAGGTCCCGGGGCTCTAGGCAACGCGACCTGTCCCCATGCCGAAGGCGCGTTGAGAGCGGTTGGCAGATATCCAGGGCGAGCGGAGGTTTGATTAAAATGCCCATGGAGGCCAAGGAGCCCAATGAGCGGGGGGGCTGAGGCACAACCGCCGATGGTAAATCGAAGCGGGTGACGTCCAGTCCCCATGCCGAAGGCATAACAGAAGGTAGCCAGGGGCCGGGCGAGTTAAACGAGCTCCGCCCCTGGAAGTGTGAGTTATTTCCCGCACCCTGAAGGGGTGCCAGAATTGGGAACCCAGGGCTATCCTGCTGTCCTCTTTCCGCGGTTGAAAAACAAACGTTCTCCTGCGACGAACACGAGGGCACTCAGGCCAAAGAGGGGCAGGAAAAGCGCGGCCACTCCCAACCCTAGCTTGAGTCCCAACGGCAGACGAGGAGTCCGCACATACTGAGGCCAGTCTCTCTTTCCTTGTGGACGTCGCCTCCACCACATCACCCCTGCGGCACCAGAGATGAGCATGAACAAGAGTGCCAGAGCGGTGGACAAAATCTGGTTGGGCCGACCCAAGAGCTTGCCCTCATGCATGTCGATGCCCATGGAGACGGCTTTCTGAGTCGTGGGCATGTCGCTCCATCCCACCTGCGCCACCACTTCAGCGGTGTAGATGTTGAGCTGGTAGTGAGTCTCCAGAGCGGTGTCCCCGTTGCGGTTGCGCACGTGTACGTTGCCAGAGGGGCTGCGGGGCAGGCTGATCTCCAGCGGACCGGGCAGGTGCTGCGCCAGGCCAAACTGGACAAAAGCATCCAGAGGCAAGGGGTGGGCATCTGGCGTGGGGGGCAGGCTTTGATGACCCGCGTCGTCCAGCATGCAGTGGGGGTACTCCTGTCCCGTTGCCTCCTGAACCCGGGTGAACAGCTTGCCACCCCAGAAGGCCGTCCATGGCAGGCCGGTGAAGAGGTACAGTGCGAGGATGGCGGAGAGATAGAACCCTCCCACCGCATGCAGATCCCGCCAGCGCTGGCGTCCCTGGCCGCTGAGACGAGGGAGAAAGGTGCCCCAGATGCTCCATTGACGACCCCGCGGCCACCACAGGTACACCCCTGTGAAGCAGAGGATGATGCCCCAGCACGCCAGAAACTCGAGCAACCAGCTCCCGTAAGGCTCGGCAAACGTGAGACCGTGTAAGGAGATCGCGGCGAAGCTCAGGCGGGTCCACTCATCGATCCTTGTGATAACTTCACCCGTGTAGGGGTTCACAAACACTGAGGTCGGATTGCTCCATTCCCCAAACCAGAACTGGGTGGCATGGTGAGGATTGCCGTCGACTCTCACAGAGCCCAGAGGCTTGGCCGGGCAGGCCGCGAGGGCGGTGGCCAGTTGCTGCTCAAAGGAGATACGGAGGGCCTTGGGTTCCAGGGCGCGGTACTCCGGGTGCAGCCAGTCCTCCAGCTCATGCTGCCACACATAGGGAAGCCCTGTGAGTGACATGAAGAACAGGAAGGGAATGACGAACAAACCCGCATAGCCATGCCACCGCCAGATCCAGCGGTGGAGCGTGGACTGGTCTGGCGATGCCACGGTCTTTTTCATGGGTTCCTAGAACTTGTAGGTGATGGTGGCCTGCACGCTGAAGGGCTGGCTGGGGTCGAGCGTGTAGTTGAAGGCCCCGGCTTCACCTCCGGTGTAGTAGTCGCGGTCAAACACGTTCAGCAGGTTGACCTGGAACTTCCAGTTGTCCCGCTCGTAGAACACCGTGGCGTCTGTCCGCCAGTAGGCGGGCAGCTCGTAGGTGTTGGGGAGGTTCGCTTCGCGATCACCCACATAATACAGCCCGGCACCGAAACCAAAGCCTTTCAACGCGCCATTCTGGAACTGATAGGTGGACCAAATGCTGCCGCTGTGGAGGGGCACGTTGGACAGTGGTTGGCCTACCGGAAGAACCGTGTCGCTGATAACCTCCGTATCGGTGTAGGCATAACTGGTAATGATCTTCCAGCCGGGAGCGAGTTCTCCAGCCAGATCCAGCTCAATGCCCCGGCTGCGGCGTTCGCCAGTTTGAATCAGATTCTCCGGGTTGGTGGGGTCAGACACCAGAACGCCTTCACGGGTAAGATCAAAGACCGCCAAGTTGGCACTGAGACGGTCCTTGATGAGCTCCTGTTTGATGCCCACTTCAAACTGTTCTCCCTTCTCAGCATCATAGATGGTGTTGCTGGAACTGTGGTTGATGTTCGGGATGTAGCTTTTGCCGTATGAGAAGTAGAGCGAAGTCGCTTCGACCGGCTGCCAGACCAGACCTGCCCGGCTGGAGAAGCGGGCTTCGTCTGCTTCCTGCACGGTCTTTTTTTCCCAGGTCTGGGTCTCATTGAAGAACCAGTCTTCGCGGGCACCGAGGAGGATTTTCCATTGAGGCGTCAGCTCAATCAGATCTGACAGGTAGAGACCAAAGGTCTGGGCCTGGGCTCTCCTCACGCCACCACTGGTGCTGGAGTAGCCATAGTCGCTGATGCGGCCAGGCTGGCTCAAGCTCATGTTGAAGGTGTAGCGGTCATTGGGGCTGCCGCCGTCGTTGAGATAACTGTACTCAGTGCCCACCAGCAGGCTGTGCTTGATGGGGCCGGTCTGAAATGAGCCCAAAAGTTCTGCCTGCACCGAGAAGTCCGTCGCTTCCTCGCTGATGTCCAGATAGGACGTGAAGGGGAGAATGTCTCCTCCCGCATACAGGTAGTTGTCTGGGAAGGTTTGGGTGGATTCCTGGGTGCCGTAAGTGTAGTGGCCGCCCAGGCGCAGCTTCCAGTTGTCGTTGAACTCATGTTCAAGAATCAGCGATGCAGAGTAAGTCTCGTTCACGCCGTAGTCATGAGGCAGACCATAGTAGCCCTTGCGCGGGAAGCTGGAGTAGCCGGGAAGGTTGGGCACGCCGAAGTCGAAGGCATCCCGCTCCAGACGGTTGTACTCCAGAAGCACCAGCAGGGTGGTGTCTTCCGTGATGTCCCATTTGATGGCGGGGGCGATGGAAAAGGCATCGTAGCCGGAGCGGTCGCGGTAGCCGTCATGGTTCTCGTACGCGCTGTTGAGCCGTAAGCTCACGTCGTCACCCAGCGGTTGATTCCAGTCCAAAGTGGGGCGCAGCAGGCCGTAGCTGCCGGAGGTGATGCTGAACTCGCCAGCCTGGAAGTCGAAGGGGCGCTTGGACACCGTGTTGACGTACCCGCCTACCGACCCGACACCGCCATACAGTGCGCCCGCCGGGCCTTTCAGCACCTCCACTCGCTCAATCGCCTGGACGTCCCGATAGGTGAAGTAGCCGTAGTTGCGAAATCCATCCCGCAGGGAGTTGCTGGTGGTGAAGCCGCGGATGTTAAAGAAGGTCGCGCCGTTCCCACCGTAGCTGGACTCAGCGTGAACGCCGCTCACGTTCTCCACCATCTGGGAGACACGGGTAACTCCTCGATCCTGAAGGAGCTCCTTGGGCACCAGTTGCACGGAGGCCGGCAGGTCTTTCAGAGGGGTGTCGGTCTTGGTGGCAGAGCTGGCTTCTACAGGCGCGTAGCCTTGGTCTACGCTGGAGGCGGAAACTTCCACCGTGGGCAACTGGGTGGTGGTCTCTGCGGGGGCTTGAGCCAGGGCGGTTTGCGAGCTGGCACCAGCAATGATGGCGGATGCCGTTACGATGTTGGCAATGAGTGATTTGGAACTTTTCACGAGCTGAGAATGAGATGGAGGGGTGTGGATGCGAGGGACCAGCAGTGCTGGCCCAGTAGGCAATAGGCGAATGGCCACAGATGCCCAAGATGCGGTCCGGCCAATGCCTAGTTGGCAAACGAATGGCAGACGCACGCGTCCCATGCAGGACGGAAGGTCGCGAAACAGGATCGCTACCCGTTGGGAAGTGGATGATGACTTGAGATCAAGCCGGAATGAGCGCAGCCATTTGGGCTCGCGGAGGAGGGGTAGGCGGGCGCGTCATCCACTGGGTTTCGCTGCCAGGACGGACTCCGTAGTTTGGAGTCAGGATCTCCGTCGTCGGGAAGTTGTTGGGGACGTCGGTGATGGTCGCCGCCGCCACCATCTGGAATGACTTTTCCAGTTGGTACTGTCGCAGCGGATCGCCCTTTTCCTCATTCTGCCGCTTCTCGTCCAGTCGGAGGCACATGGTGCAGGGATGCTCCCCGTCGAAGGTTTCCACGACCGCCTGCACGAGCCCTTTATCACGGGAGTAGTCCGCAAGCATTTGAGTCCATGCGACCACCTGCAAAATCCCCCATGGCCCGCCTGCCAGATGCAGAGCAGCCAGGATGCAGATGACGGTGGTGAACCAACGCTTCACAAGGAGCCTAGTTAGATCATGCACGGAGCATCCCGTCAACCAGCAGTCTTGTGGCGGATTGTCGCAAGGGCACACCCGCCGCTCCCCATCTGTCACTTTTCACTCTTAACTTTTTACTTCCTCTATCCCTCAAATCGGACCAAACACATTCTCCCGCACGGTCACGATTGCATCCAGCATGCGCTCGGCCTCGTGGCGGAGCTTGGGGTCCAGGCTGCTGGCCGCCCGGTTGTAGCGACGGTAGAGCAGGGCCAGCCGCCGGCGGATCTCATCCTTGGGCATGCGGGAGGCGATGCCACAGATCTCCTCGGCGGTCGGGCCGGCCTGGGCGGTGGGCTGGATGATGTCGATGAGCCGGGAGATGCGCTGCGGCTTGAAGACGCCGTCGCCCTCGGGGAGCTCATCGTCAGCCGCGGCGGCGGCGGTGGCCCTTCTCTCGGCACGACGGATGGCGTCAGCCGTGAAGCTGTCCTTGATGGCCTTGAGGGATTTGAAGACGTTGTTAAACATGCGGGCAGGTCGGAGGATGTGGACGGTGGGAAGGGGGGATTGCGGGAAACAACCTGCGCCTTACTCGATGCGGAGCTGGCGG
The DNA here is from genome assembly GCF_000739655.1 of Verrucomicrobium sp. BvORR106. Taxonomy (GTDB): domain Bacteria; phylum Verrucomicrobiota; class Verrucomicrobiia; order Verrucomicrobiales; family Verrucomicrobiaceae; genus Verrucomicrobium. The sequence goes on from NZ_BATR01000087.1 coordinate 70,222, forward strand.
AGAGCGCGACCGCGCTTCTGAAGCTCCTCTTCCGAAAGGATGCCGGCTCCGCGGTAGGTCACGGCGACCTCCTGCGAGCGACCGCTCTGCTTGTCCACCACGAGGGCGCGGACCCGCTGGTTCTCATCATAGCTGTAGGTCACTGCCACCTCGCACCCGGCCGGTCGGTCAGGGGGCACTTCCAGGGAGATCTTGCCGATGACATCGACGAACCGCGGATCGTCATCCTCGCCCTGGGTGATGTCGACCTCGATGAACCGCTCGTTGGGCTCTGAGGTCATGTAGATCTGCGTCTTGGAGCAGGGGATCGGGGTGTTCTTGGCGATGACGATGGAGTTGCGCACGGCCTCCTCGCCCGTGGCGGCATTCACCAGCATGGCCAGGGTGCCGTAGCTCTGGTTGCACACCTCACGCACATGGGCGGCCCGCTGGGCGAAGACGGCAGCCCCCAGGGCCACGGCCTCATCCACATTGCTGCAGGATTTGGGCGCCTTGCCAAAGAACTTCTCCAGCGCAGACTTCACCTTCGGGATGCGGGTGCTGCCGCCTACGAGCACCACGTGATCGATCTCAGAGGGCTTCAGGGAGACGCCATCCAGAGCCTGCTCCACCAGCATGATGGAGCGCGTGAGCAGCTTCGAAACCGCCTTCTCAAACGCCTCTCTGCGGACCTCGATGCGGGCGATGCCGTTGGTGTCGTTCCCGATGGTGTCCGTGTAGCGTTGCAGCTTGCTGAGCATCTTCTTGGCATCCTCCGCGGCCTGCAGGGCGCGACGGCGCTGGCGCTCATCCGTGAAGAGCTCGGCATTCACCTGCTCCCGGTACTGGTCGGCATAGAGCTCCAGCAGCGTCTCGTCGATGTTCGATCCGCCGAGGTGCCGGGCCCCCTCCGAGGTGAGGATCTGTATTTCCTCGTTCTGCACCTCCAGGATGGTCACGTCCAGGGTGCCGCCGCCCAGGTCAAAGACGAGGATGCGGCCATCGACGTCCTGGGTGTGGGCGTAGTACACGGCGGCGGCCGTGGGCTCGTTGACCAGGCGGCTGACCTTGATCTCCGCCATCTCCGCGGCGGCGATGGTGCTCTTCCGCGCGAGTTCGTTGAAATTAGCCGGGACGGTGATGACCGCCTCGGTGAAGTCCCCGATGAGCCGGGAGCACTCCCGTTTGAGCTTGGAGAGGATGAGTGCGGAGATCTCTGCCGGAGTCCAGCGGCGGCCGTCCACCTCCACATAGTGGTCCGGGTCATCCATGTGCCGCTTGATCTGGTACACGGTGCGCTCCGGATCCCCACCGTCCCGGGCGGCGCTGCCCACCAGGGTGATTTCCTCATGCCGGTCGAAGTACACGACGGAGGGCGTGAGGCGCTCACCGTCCCCGTTGGGGACGATTTCAGCCTGGCCGTCCGGGCGCAGGTAGGCCAGACCCGAAAGGGTGGTGCCGAGGTCTATGCCAACGAATTCTGCCATGGGGCTGCGCGCGCGGAGGAGGATGAGAAGAAAGGGGAGAGAGGGCCGGGAGGAAAGGCACGGGCGGAGGGAGGGCCGCCCTGCCGGAGCTATTCGCTGGTGGTTTTCACCTCCACCTTGCGGAGCACGATCTCTCGACCGTCCCCCGGGGTGTAGAGGTATCCGGGCCGGTAGCTTTCCACCACGCGGGTCTTGCCGGTGCCGCCGAGGTTTTCCACCACGTTGATGCGCTGGCGCAGGGCAATGTCCACCTCCGTGTCCGGTCGGACGCGGAACTCGGCGACGCCGTGCTGGGCGAGCACATCCTCAAAGGAGGCGCGCAGGGTGCGCAGCTGCTGGGCGACCCCGGCGGAGGCGGGTTCGCGCTCATAACGCTGAATGAGGTTGTCCAGGAGGTCCAGGCGCTTGATGACATCTCCGGCGAAGAAGATGACCGTCTGCTCCTCGGTGCTGGCGGAGAGCCCGGTCTTGAGCTCTTCATGCTTCTCCAGCAGTTCCCGGTTGCGCTCCTTCATGCGCGCCACGAGCAGGGACTCCTCCGCACGGATCTCGTCGGAGAGTTTCTTTTTGACGTCCTCGGCATCGCGGCTGGCCTTGTCGAGGCTCTTCTGCACCTCAGACTCCACCTCCTCGCGCTCATGGCGCAGCTGATCCAGGCGCTGGTTCTCCTTCTTCACCGTCTCCTGCAGGCTGTTCAGCCGGACTTGCAGGGAGAGCTCCAGCTCGGAGAACTGGCTCAGGCGGGCCTCCGCATCGCGACGGCGGGCCTCGGCCTGTGAGGTGGCCTCCTGAAGGGAGAGGATGCGGTCACTGCTCTGGGTCAGGGACTGCACGCGGTTCTCGGTCTCCAGCAGGCGGGACTGTGCCTCCAGCACCTCCGACTCATGCCCGGAGTGTTGTTTCCTGAGGGCCTCGATGCCGGAGTTGAGCCCGGACTCCTCCTCGCGCAGCTGTTTGACGTAGAGCTCGTGTTTCTCCGAGGCGGCGACGAGGAGCCGCTCGTGCTCCTGAATGCTGGTCTGCAGCTCGGTGAGATGGTGGCCGGCGGTCGCCCCGGCGTCCAGCACCTTTTGAATGCTCTGCTCCTGGCTCTCGATGGCGCGCTGCAGGTCGGCGAGCTCGCCCTCACGGCGGCTTTTCTCCTCCTCCGCGGCGGCCACCTGCTGTTCCAGGTCTGACAGCTTCTTCTGGGTGTTCGCAGCGTCTTTGGCGAGGTTGAGCGCAAGGCTTTCGGCCTCACTGCGCTGGCCCAGCAGGGCCTGCAGCGTGGTCTGTGCGGCGGTCATCTCCGCATTGAGCTCGGGCATGCCGGCGCGGATGGCCTTCTCTTCATCGATGGTGGCCTGCAGCTTGCGCTCCAGCTGCACCAGCTCTGCCTCCTGGGTGTTGATCTGGGTGGTGAGTGCGTCCGCTTTTGCCTGCACGTCCTGGTACTGGGCCTCACCCTTGTCCAGTCGCCGGTTCTGATCATCCGTGCGGGAGCGGGCCAGCTTTTCCTGCTCCGTCAGCGTGATGACCTCCCGGCGCAGGGTCTCACGCTGCATCTCCAGTTCCACCAGCTTCTTCTCCTCCGCGTCGCGCTGTTTTTCTGCGGCTTTCAGGGAGGCCAGGGCCTGCTGGAGGCGTTCTTCGATCTTCTCCAGCTCGGCCAGGCGCTCGTTGGCCGCGGCGACGCGTCCGTACAGGCTCTCCAGTGTGCGCTCGGCACTGCCGATCTCACTCTTCTTCACCGCCAGGGAGGTGGAGAGCATCTGGATCTCACTGCGGACGTCCACGGTCTTTGCGTCCAGCTGGGCGCGCTCTGTGCGGGTGCGCTGCAGCTCCCGGGTGGCGGTCTCCAGGCCGGCGCGTGTGGTCTCGAACTGAAGGCGATCTGCCTCCAGGTCAGCCTTGAGCTGGGTGGTGGATGACTCGGCGGACTCCTTGTCAGAGAGGAGCTGGGCCAGCAGGCTCTGCTCCTCAGAGGTCTTCTGTGTCAGGGATTCCAGGGCTTCGCGCACCGTGGCCAGCTTCTGTTCCGTGTCAGCCTGCTCAGCGAGCTGCGCCTCCAGGGCGGCGGCGTTCCGTTGCAGATCTGCCAGGCGGGAATCGAGCTCGGCCGCCTCATTCTTCCGGGTGCCGAGCACCAGGGAGGCTGACTCCGTCTCCAGATGGAGGCTCTCCAGTCGCTTCGACTGGGCGGACTCCTCCTCCGTGAGGCGGGCCAGGGCTTCTGCCAGCGTCCCGTGACGTCCGGTCACTTCTTCCAGCGCTTTCCCGAGGACCTGGGTCTGCTCGCTCAAGGTGGCGTGCTCCAGATGCTTCGTGGCCAGGTTTTCGTGCAGGGCGGTCGTCGCCTTTTCGGCCTCGCTCTTCTTCAGCTCGGCCTCCTCCAGGCTCTTCCGGGTCTCGGCCAGGCGGGCCTCCGCCTCCTTGTGCTCGGCGAGGTGGATCTCCAGCTGGGCGGTCTTCGCCAGCAGTTCCTTCACGACGGCGTCGGCGGCGATGCGCTTCTGCTCAAGCTCGTGGGAGAGTTTCTCGTGCTCAGCCTGCCGATCGGTGAAGCGTTGTTGCTGTTCCTTGGCGGAAGCTTCCAGCTCCTCATTCTTTTTGCGGGCCTCCTCCTGGGTGATCTGGAGGAGTTCGATGTTCTCCTCCAGGCTGGCCTGCTGGCGCGTAAGGGTCTGCACCAGCGTGTGCTGGGCGGTGCCCCGCTCCAGCAGGGCCTTGAGCACGATCTCCTTGGTCTCCCGCTGGCCGTTCAACTCCAGAATCTGCGTTTCCTCCTTGGAACGCCGGGCGGTGGTTTCCTCGAGCGACTTGGCCGCGGCAGCCAGCTTGGATTCATTTTCGGCCAGCTCGGTCAGGCGCTGATCGGCCCCCTCCTCCTTGGAGCGCAGGGTGCTCAGTTTCTCCTCAATCCGTTTTTCCTCGGTCTGGAGGTCGCGGATGGATTTCTCCAGTTCCGCTTTCTGGGTGGCCAGTTTGGCGCTGGACTCCTTGGCCAGGGCATTCTCTTCATCCAGCCGCTTGCGGGTGGACTGAAGCTCGGAGTTGAGCACCTCCACTCCCTGCCTGAGGGATCTCTCCAGCGCGACGGCTTCTTTCATGGCCTGCTGCTTCTGGGCGAGCGAGGTCTCCAGAGCGGCGTACTCCTCTTTGGCGCTGCTCAAGGTCGGGGACTCGGCCGTAGTCGCAGTTGGGGCCGTAGAAGGGGACAGGGACGAGGCGGCGAGGGCGGTGACAGGGGCTGTTGCGTTGCCGCTCTCCTGGGGGGCGGGAGTCAGGGGCTCAGGTTCGGGCTCGTCTTGACGGGGCAGAGGGGAGACCACCTTCACCACCATGGTGTCGGTAGAGATCATGCCATGGCGGGGCAGCCGGGCCCCTGCAGGAGCAGGTGGCAAGGCGGCGGATGGGCTGGCTGCGGCAGGAGCGGCGGGCGTTGCAGGTGGTGCGGCAGGAGCCGATGGCGGTGCCGATGATAGTGATAGCGAGGGGGCAGCTGCTGGTGATGGAACTGGCGGCGCTGCTGGGGCGGAGGCGGGCGGTGATGCTGACGCTGAGCCCGGGGACGGCGGTGCGACGACGACGGGCGTAGTCGCACGGGTG
>NZ_BATR01000086.1 GCF_000739655.1 Verrucomicrobium sp. BvORR106
AGCATGACCACGCGCACCTGCGGATGCTCCCGCTGCAAGACCTCCAGCACGGTGAACCCGTCCTGCTCCGGCATGCGCACATCCAGCAGCACCACTTGCGGACCCTCTGCCGCACAGAGTTGCAGCGCCTCTCTCCCCGAGGCCGCGGTGGTGATGTTCTCAAAGAGGGGGTCGCGACGCAGCATCGCCTCCAGCCCCTCCCGCACCACGGCGTGATCATCCACAATGAGGAGGCGTACGGAATCAGCGTTGGTGCTGGAGGAGAGAAGAGGGTTCATGAAAAAACAGATCAACCGTTGGCCGGCTTGGGTAGCAGGAGCGGAGCAGGGGAGGGCTCTTCCGCGGAAATGGAAGTGGCGGCAGCCTCAACCACCGTCGGGGACGCAGTGACCGTCGCCCGCGCCCGGCCCAACGGCAGCCGCACCGTCACGCAGGTGCCGCTGCCCGGGGTGCTGTACAGATGCAGCGTGCCGCCCAGCCGCTGCATGCGTTCCTTCATGCCCACCAGGCCGAAGTGTCCCTCCCGCGTTCCGGGCACCGTGGCCACATCGAAACCGCGGCCGTTGTCCATGATGCGCAGTTCAAGGAAATCGCTGCAGTAGTCCAGCGTCACCTCCACCTGGGTGGCCTGGCCGTGGTGGAAGGCATTGGCCACCGCCTCCTGCATGAGCAGCAGCAGATTGCCCATCACATCGCGGGAGAGCTCCACCGGCGTGCCGCTGCTCTGCACCGCCACCTGGGCACCCGGCAGATGCTCCATGGAGTTCACCGCGTGGCGCAGCAGACCCGCGAAATCGTGCGGCCCGTCCTCCACGTGGCGCAGACCCCAGAGAAAGTCCCGCAGTCCCGATTGGGTGTGCAGAATGGCCCGGCGCGCGGCGGTGAGCTCCTCGCTCGCGTCCTCGCTGATGTCCGAGAGCTGATCCACGGCCGCCTCCAGGCGGAAGGCCGCCCCGGCGATCATCTGCTGCAGTCCGTCGTGCAGGTCCGCCGCCAGGCGCTGGCGCTCCTTCAGCGCCGCTTCGTACTCCAGCTCAGAGTTGCGATGCAGGCGCATCATTTCTTCCAGCTTCTCTGTACGCCGCCGCACGGCGCGACGCAGAGCAGAAATCCAGGCCGCCGCGAGCAGAAGCACCACCAGGGCGGAAATGAGCGCGGCGGTCAGGCGCGTCGAGGTCCACCAGGACGGCGTGCTCAGCACCTGCACATCATCCACATCCCGCAGCCAGAGGCGGAACGTGGAAATAACCGGTGCCTCAAACCCCGCCTTGCGCTCGAAGTTCAGCTCGCACACCCCCGTGAGCTGCACCTGCGCACCCTCCACCCAGTTCCCCGGCAGGGCCTGCGATCCACCACGCGTCACCAGAAGCGTCGCGGGGAAGTGTCGCCTTCCGGACTCCACCTCCAGCTGCCAGGTTCCCGGTTCGCCGCTCACCAGGGCAGCCGCCGACACCGGCGATGCCTCCACCCGGCGCAGCACTCCGCGCAGGCGCACTTCGCGACCATCATAGTCACTGGCCACCTCCTGCGGGCGGGAACGGCGGGGCGGGTTCAAGATCTCACCCGCTGTCACCTCTGGCGGATCCGGCAGCGCCGCGCGATCCAGCGGGCGCACCACCGCCCCGCTCATGGAGGCCACCAGGCGGCTCATGTCCACAAAGGCCGCCACCTCCACCCGCGTGCCCACCGCGGGTGGCTCCCCGGCCCACTGCACCTTCACCCCCGTGTTCCCCTCCTGCATGAAGAAGAACTGCCCCGGCGCGCAGAAGTTCACGATGCCGCTCGTGATCTTGCGGTTGATCTCATTGCCCTTGGCCGTGAAGAGCTGGAGGCGGTTCAAGGGAACTTTCGGCCGGGCAAAGGGGTCCGCGGGCGGCGGGGTCTGCACCTCGATGTCCTGCCGCCCCATGATCTTGATGCGCAGGTCCAGCATCTCCGCGCGGAGGTTGGAGGGCGGGGAGAAGATGCCCTCCACCCGCACCTTGGCATCCACCAGCGCGGCCGCCTCGATCCCGTCCCAGTCCTCCACCTGCACGGGGATGACGTGCCCCATGCGGGAGAGCATGAGCGTGCCGCTGGCCGTGGCCGTGGGCGGGTGGATTCCTTGAACCACGCCGGAGATCAGCACCCGCTGGGAGTCCTTGATCCCGGCAAAAAGCTCCGTCAGCTCCGTGGCGCGACCCTTGGGGATGTTCCCCGTGCCCACCCGCGTGTAGGTGCGCGCCAGCACGTTGGGCGAGTAGCCGCCCACATCCGTCGCCCCCTCCAGCTCGATCACCGCGCCCGGTTCCGTGTCGCTCTTGACCGGCGGCGGCCCCTCCCAGATGCGGCGTCCGCGATCATCCGTGAGCTGCACCAGCACCCCCGCCCAGCCATCGTGCAGGACAAAAGAGTCATCCCGCGCGCTCTGCCACATCACCACCCCGCGCAGTTTCACCGGCTGGCGTCGCGCCGCCTCCTCCCGCGTGAGCAGGCGCATCTGGCTCACTTTTGAGATCGGCGGCACCGGCTTCACCTCCTTTACTTTCTCCTTTTCCTTGGGCTCAGCCCCAGGCGCGGGCAGTGCCGCCCCAGCCAGGAGGGCAAACGCCACCAGGAACACAGATACAGAGGCCGGGGAAATGGGAAGCCGCAGGAACAAGGGAGGAGAGGAGGGGAGGGCAGGGGACCGAACGAGCAGGGGAAAACGTAACCCGGAAGGGCGTTTCTACAGGATCACCCGAAAGAGGGATTTTGGGAAGAGCGGCAAGAAAATACCAGGGGGTCGTGCGTTCGAGTGAAAGACAGGTTTCAAAAGCCAAACTTCAAACTTCAAAATTCAAGGATCAAACTTCAAGCCCAGCTGCCAGCCTCCAGTTCTCCTGACCGCCTAAAGGCGGAACTCCAACAGCTTCCAACTTCCTCCGACCCCTGGCCTCAGGCATTCCTCATTCCTAATTCCTAATTCAAAATTCCTAATTTCAATGACCTCCGCGCCTGACTACACTCCCGACCTCCAACCCGGCATCACCACCGAGGCCGAACTCCAGGCTCTGGGCGAGCAGATCGCCGAGGCCTCACGCTGGATCCCGGCCATCATGGAGGAGATCGGCAAGGTGGTGGTGGGCCAGCGCTATGTGGTGGAGCGCCTCCTCATCGGCCTGCTCTCAGACGGTCACGTGCTGCTGGAGGGCGTGCCCGGCCTGGCCAAGACCACCGTCATCAAGGCATTGGCCAGCAGCATCCAGGGCGCCTTTCGCCGCATCCAGTTCACGCCGGACCTGCTGCCGTCCGACATCATCGGCACGCTCATCTTCAATCCGCAGACACAGGCGTACACCACGCGGAAGGGCCCGATCTTTGCCAACCTGATCCTCGCGGATGAGATCAACCGCGCCCCGGCCAAGGTGCAGAGCGCCCTGCTGGAGGCCATGCAGGAGCACCAAGTGACCCTGGGCGATGAGACCCACCCGCTGCCGGAGCCCTTCCTCGTGCTGGCCACGCAGAACCCCGTGGAGCAGGAGGGCACCTACCCGCTGCCTGAGGCGCAGGTGGACCGCTTCATGCTGAAGGTGGAGGTGGACTACGGCACCCTGGAGGATGAGACCCGCATCCTGGAGATCATGGGCACCACCGGGGCCAAGCCCACGGTCTCGCCCGTGGTGGACCTGGACACCATCGTGCAGCTCCGCGCGCTGGCCAACCGTGTTTACCTCGATCCCAAGATCAAGAACTACATCGTGCGCCTCGTGCTCGCCACGCGGGATGCGAAGTCCGTGGACCCCAAGCTGGACGGCCTCATCCGCTACGGCGCCTCCCCACGTGCCACCATCAATCTCACCCTCGCCTCCCGCGCACATGCCTTCATCAACGGCCGCGCCTATGTCACCCCGCTGGACGTCCGCAGCGTGGCCATGGACGTGCTGCGCCACCGCATTCTCCGCACTTACGAGGCCGAGGCCGAGGAAGTTACCAGCGCCCAGCTCGTGAACTGGATCCTGGAGAAGGTGCAGGTGCCCTGATCGAGCCCGCAGCAGACCGATGTCATTATTTCCTCGCCCATGATCCCCAGGGAATACCTACGCAAGATCCGCCAGATCGAGGTGCGGACCAACCGCCTCGCCCAGGAGATGCTGGCCGGTGCCTACCACTCCGCCTTCAAGGGGCGGGGCATGGACTTCGAGGAGGTGCGCGAGTACCAGATCGGCGATGACGTGCGCACCATCGACTGGAACGTCTCCGCGCGCACCGGGGTCACGCACATCAAGAAATACCGGGAAGAGCGTGAGCTCACCATGGTCATCCTGGTGGATGTGAGCGCCTCCGGCGTCATCGGCACCGGCGTGCAGTCCAAGCGGGACCTCGCCGCGGAGATCGCCTCCGTGCTTGCCTTCAGCGCCATGCGCAACAGCGACCGCGTGGGCCTGGGACTTTTCACGGATGAGGTGGAGCAGTTCATCCCGGCGCGGAAGGGAAGGGCCCATGTCTTCCGCCTCATCCATGAAATCCTCTTTTATGAGCCGGAGGGCACCCGCACCTCCTGCCAGCAGGCGTTGCACTTTGTGAACCACGTGTTCCCCCGCCGCGCCATCGTCTTCCTCATCTCTGACTTCATCGACCAGGGCTATGAAAAGGCGCTCAAGATCACGAACCAGCGGCACGACGTGATCGCGGTGCAGATCTCCGACCCCAGCGAGACCACCCTGCCGGATGCCGGCTGGGTCACCATGGAGGATGCAGAGACGGGCGAGGTCATCGAGGTGAACACCAGCGACCCCGCCGTGCAGTCCCGCTACCGCGAGGCCGCCCTGGCGCAGAAGGAAAATCGCCGCCGCATGCTCCAGCGGGCCGGGCTGGACCTCATCGAGGCCGCCACGGACCAGCCCTATCTCATCGAACTCCAGAACTTCTTCGAGCGCCGCATCCTGGCGCGCAGCTCCTACGCCTGATCTCCATGGCCATGAACGAACCGGGACCCGAAATCATCGAGGACATCACCCTCCTCCTCCCGCCCCAGCCCTGGGCCTGGGTCTGGGTCTGGCCCACTGTGGGCGCACTCGCCGTCGCTGTGGCGCTGGGCTGGATCCTGTGGCGGCTCTACCGCGCGCGCAAGCTGCCCTTTCAGCACCCGGTGGTGCCGCCAGATGTGGTGGCCCGCCAGCGCCTCGCGGCCATCCGCCACCTCATTGAGGAGGGGCGGCACCAGGAGTTCGTGGTGGAGGTTTCCTCGATCCTGCGGGAGTACATCGAGGCCCGCTTTGGCCTCAAGGCTCCCAGCCTCTCCACAGAGGAGTTCCTCTTCGAGGCAGAACGCGGCTCCCACCTGGACCCGCGCTGGCGCGAGAGCCTGGCGGACTTTCTTCAGCAGTGCGATCGCGTGAAGTTCGCCCTGGCCCACCTCCAGCCACCCCGCATGGAGGTGCTGCACACCACGGCGGAGACCTTTATCGATGCCACCGCCACGGTCGCCCGCCCCTCCACTCCGGAGGAGAGGAAACAACTTGAAGAAAACGCCCCCGGCCCCTCCGCCACCCCCGCTGCATGAGCGTCGCCGTCCTGCCCTCACCTCTCACCTTCAGCTTCGGCCAGCCCTGGTGGCTGCTGCTGCTGCCCCTGCTGGGCTACTGGGCCTGGCGTCTGGGGCGGCCCGGGCTCAGCGCCGCCGTCACGCACTCCTCCACCAGCCTGCTCGTGAGCCTGGGCCGCCCGCGGCTCAGCCAGCCGGGGCGTCTGCTCTGGCTCATGCGTCTGCTCGCACTGCTTTGCCTCATCCTCGCCCTCGCCCGGCCCCGCGTGCCGCAGGGTGAGCAGGATGATCCGACCAAGGGCATCGACATCATGCTCACCTGCGATGTTTCCGGCTCCATGGATGAGAAGGACTTCATGGTGGGGAACCAGAAGATCTCCCGCCGGGAGGCGCTGGTGCGAGCCATCTCCGAGTTCGTGGATGCGCGGAAGACCGACCGGTTTGGCATGGTCGGCTTCGCGTCCAACACCTACACCCTCAGCCCCCTCACCACGGACGCGAACTGGATCAAGGACGTGTTCAAGTTCGTCCAGCTCAAGGACGGCACCGCCATTGGCGACGGCATCATCAGCGGGGTGAACAAGCTGGAGGAAAACTCCGGCCGGTCCAAGGTCATGGTGCTGGTCACCGACGGGCAGAACAACACGGGCACAAACCCGCTGGTGGCTGCCGAGTACGCAAAGAAGAAAGGCGTGCGCATCTACGCGCTGGAGATCATGAACCTGCGCAACATCCGCGCCCAGGCCGCGCTGAAGAGCCCCCTCAGCCAGGTGGCCACCATCACGGGCGGCCAATACTTCCAGGCCTCTGACACCGGCTCCCTCCTGCAGATCTACCGCCAGATCGACCGCATGGAGAAGCGCGAGATCGACGACCGCCGTCACATGCTCTTTAACGAACTCTTCCTCTGGTTCATCCTGCCCGGCGCGCTGCTCCTGCTGCTGGAGTGGGTGGCGGGGAACACCTTCTGGCTGCGCACCCCATGAGATTTGCCCACCCCCTTGTCCTCCTGCTGGTGCCGCTGCTGGTAGTTTCCAGCATCCTCCTCTGGCGTCATGCCCGGCGCCGGGCGCAGCAGAAGATGGCGCTCTTCGGCCCGCTCAACCGGCAGGGCAGCATCCTGCGCTCGCTGGATCCCGCGGCGCGTCGGCGAAAGGCGGTGCTCTTTGCCGCCGCGTTGTGCCTGCTGGCCGTCACCGTGGCCCGGCCCGTGTGGGGCCCACGGCCAGATGCGGCAGACCAGACCGGCTCAGAGTTCTTCATCGTGCTGGATGTGTCCAAGAGCATGCTGGTTCGCGATGTCACGCCCAACCGGCTGGAGGCCGTGAAGGCCGAGCTGGCGGACTGGCTCAAGACGCGCCACGGCGACCGCATCGGCCTCATCGTCATGGCAGGGGACGCCTTTGTGCAGGCCCCGCTCACCAATGACTACACCGCCTTGAGAGAGGTGCTCTCCCAGACCGGGCCTACGTCGATTTCCAAAGGTGGGACGAACATCCCCATGGCCGTGCAGGTGGCGGTAAAGGCTCTCGATGCCGGCGAGGTGAAGCGCAAGGTGGTGGTGCTCGTGAGCGATGGCGAGAACCTGGAGGGCGAAGTCGCCGCCGCCGTCACCGAGGCCGCGCAGCAGCACAAGATCACCTTCTTCACCATGGGCGTGGGCACGCTGGAAGGCGGCAAGGTGCCGGAGAAGGACCCCAAGCCGGACTTCACCAAGCCGCCCAAGGCCTTCGTGCGGGATGACTACGGCGTCACCGCGCACAGCCGCCTGGATGAGCGCTCCCTCCGGGCCATCGCCGCCATGGGCGGGGGGCGGTACTTCCACTTCACCCCGGACGGCGAAACGTGGGACAGCCTCTATTCCCAGGCCCTGGCCACCCTGGCCCGCCGCACGGAGACGTTCAACCTCAAGCAGTACGACGATCTCTACCAGATCCCGCTCGCCCTCGTGATCGCCCTCCTCCTCTGGGAAATGATGCTCAGCACCCGCAAGAAACACCCGGAGAAAGCCCGTTCCATTGTGACCCTGCCAGAGCCCGCTGCCGCCCCACCCGCCACCGCCATGTCCAGGAAGCCCAACCGCAACGTCCGCCGGCGCAAGGCCGCCCTCACCCTCCTCATCGCCGGACTGCTCGTTGGCGGCTCGAACCCCGGCCTGCACGCTGCCGAGTCCGCCCTGGTCCGGCTCGTCACCCAGAGCGGGGAGTTGATCGCGCAGGGGAAGGCCACCGAGGCCGCGGAGCTGCTCCGCGCCGCCGCGCAGAAGGACCCCAACGACTACTATGTGGTGTACAATCTCGGCATCGCCTCCTATGCCGCCGGCCAGTGGCAGGATGCCGTGGACGCCTTTGCCGAGGCGACCTCCAGCCCGGAGAAACGGGTGCGCGCCCAGGCCCTGGTGCAGATGGGGAATGCGCAGTATCAGCTCGGCAAGACCCTCTTGAAGACCGGCAACCGCATGGGGGCCTCCGTCGCGTGGGAGCGCTCGGTGGAGACCTATGAGAGCGCCCTGGCGGTCAAGTCCACCAGCACCACGGAGCACAACCTGCAGGTGGCGCGGGAGCGGCTGGAGAGCGTGCTCATGAATCTGGCGGACTCCTTCATCTCCAGTGCGGAGAAGTCCAAGTCCACGGAGTCCAAGATCAATGAGCTGACCAAGGCTGTCTCCTCCCTGGAGCGTGTCACGCAGATCAATCCCAAGAACAAGGACGCGGAGCAGAAGCTGGAGGACACCCGGCGGAAGCTGGCCGAGCAACTGCGCGATCAAGCCCGCGAGCTGCGCGCCAAGGCGGAGCAGGTGAACCCGGAGAAAGACAAAGAAGGCCGCGAGCAGGAGAAGCTCAACACCGCCGCGAACGAGCGCTATGAGCAGGCCCGCGAGCAGGCCCCGAATGACAAGGAGCTGGCCCAGGAGCACGACGCCTTCCGCAACCAGGTGGCCAATGCCCTCACGGACAAGGCCGAGGCCAAGGTGCAGCAGGCCATGCAGCCGCCTGCCAAGCCGGAGAAGGGGCCCAATCAGGGAGAGATCAAGAAGCGCCAGAACACCCTCAATGACGCCCTCACGAAGGTGGACAAGGCGCTCGCGTTCGAAGAGGACAACCAGCGCGCCCAGAAGCTCAAGGCGGAGGTGATGAAACAACTCGAGGCCGCCCACATGGAGTACGCAGACATGGCCAAGGCCAACGGCGACAAGCAGGCGCAGACCCAGCCGGAAAGCGCGGCGGGGAACTTCACTGAGGCCGTGCAGAACTACCAGAAGGCCCTCGAGATCAACCCCGAGAACGCCGGGGCCAAGGAGAAGCTCGCCCAGTCCGAGTCCGCCCTGGCCAAGGCACTCACGGAATCCGGAAAGAAGGAGATGGCCCAGGCCTCAGGCGAAAAGCCCCCGCAGAAGGGTAAAGGAAATAAGCCGAACGCGCCTGAACCCGCTGCCGCCCCCGGCACCCCGGCCGAACCCACCGCCTCAGAGATGCGGGAGAACATCGGCCACCTGGAGAAGGCCGCGCAGAACTTCGCCCAGGCCGATGCCCTGCGCCCCGGTGAGAACGAAGCCCAGACCCTGCAGCAGCAGGCGCTGGATCAACTGGACGCCTTGCGCGCCGCCTTGGACCAGAAACAGAATCAAGGCCCCGGCCAGAAGCCCGGCCCCGGTGAGCCCGCCCAGGTCGCTGGCGAGCCCATGCCCGGCGAACCCGCCGAGCAGCCCGCCCAACAGGCCAGCAACCTCACCCCCATGAAGCCCGTCTTGAGCTTCAGCGAGATCCGTGCCGCCGACAAAAGCGAGGGCCAGTTCAAGGATCTGAAACAGAATCAGAAGGTCCGTGACTGGTGAGGCAAAAATTAGGAATTAGGAATGATGAATTAGGAATGTCTGAGTCCGGAAAGCGTCCTGCCTCCCCGGTCCGGATTTGAAGTTTGTCGTTTGAATTTTGAAGTTTTACCATTTCGCATGTTCTCGCCTACCCGCATCCTCCTCCCCCTGGGCCTCTTCCTCGCGCTAGGCTCTCTCTCCGCTCAGGAACCCGTCTCCTTGATTTCCGTGAACCAACCGGAGGCGGGATGGACGTTTGCCAACGGGCAGGAGTTTCCGGGGGCGAAGGGTTCGCTCAGTGTGGATGAGGAGAGCGGGCGGGATGGGAAGCCTAGCTTGAAGCTGGTGGGGGATTTTACCAAGGGCGGCAAGTACGTCGTCACCGGGCGCAAGATCGGCAAGGTGGACATCCAGGAGCTCAGCCTTTGGGTGAAGAGTCCGGAGGGCGAGCGGTTCACGATGCGGATCAACGACGGCAGTGGGCAGACGCATCAGCTCGATGTGAAGCTGGAGCCCCAGTCGGACTGGCAGCAGGTCGTCCTGCCGCTGGATCGCTTTTTTGCCAAGCGCGGCCAGTCAGACGCGGTCACCTCCATCACCCGCTATGAATCCTGGGGCGGCGCGAAGGACGGCAAGTGGCATGGACCGGCCACCGCTATTTATTTCCTCGTCTCAGAGCGTACGGAGGCCAAGGTGCGCACCCTCTGGCTCAATGACGTGCAGATCACCCCGCCAGCCGCCGCTGCGCAGGGTGTGGAGGTTCGCCAGACCGTGAGCCTCATGGAGGAGGGCGCAGAAGGGCTGGGCTGGCATTTCACGAACGGCCCGGAATTCAAAGGAGCCACCGGCGCGCTCACCGTGGTGGATGGCAAGGAACTGAAGCTCGCCGGGAACTTCACCGGCGGCGGGGCCTATGTGGCCGCCGTGCGCAGTCTCAAGGAGATGGACGCGCGCGACACCCCGGTGCTCAAGTTCAAGGTGAAAACCGCCAACGCCACCACGTTCGGCATGCAGCTCGTGGATGGCTCGGGGCAGACGCATCAGCGCAAGGGCAACAAGCTCGTGGCAGACGGCCAGTGGCAGGAGATCGAGATCGAGCCCGCCAAGTACGCCGGCGGCGAGCACTGGGGCGGCGCCAACGATGGACGCTGGCACGGACCGTTGAAACAACTGGTGCTCTCCGTCACGGATCGGTCGGATGCCCAGAACAAGCAGCCGGAGATCCTCCTGGCAGACATCCGAGTCGAGGCCCTTCAAAAGGTCTTCGCCCGGCCCCCGGCGTTCAAGAGTGACTTC
The DNA here is from genome assembly GCF_000739655.1 of Verrucomicrobium sp. BvORR106. Taxonomy (GTDB): domain Bacteria; phylum Verrucomicrobiota; class Verrucomicrobiia; order Verrucomicrobiales; family Verrucomicrobiaceae; genus Verrucomicrobium. Next base: position 10,617 of record NZ_BATR01000086.1, read on the forward strand.
CGCGGTCCCAAGCTGCCGGAGGGCTGGATGACGGCAGGGGATGTGAAGGCGGATCAAGAGGCGGGGAAACCTGCGCTGCGGATTGGTCGGACCATGCAGGAGGTCGGCAAATCGGTCTTTGCCAAAGGCCCGGTCTTCCCCGCCACTCCTGGGCGCTGGAAGATCGGGGCCGAGTTGCAGACCGCCCTCTATTCACCGGACAACTCCTACAGCGTGGTGCTGCACCTGTTGTCCCTCGACGCGAAAGGGCAGACGCTGGAGTCTTTCACCATCGCGGATCTCTACGGCAACCACGAGTGGCGTTCGTTTACTCCCACTGTGAACTTCCCACCGGGGACCAAGCAGGCCCAGTTTGAGATCTCTCTCAGGAAGACGTACGGCACCGTGCATCTGGCCGGGCTGAGCGCCGCCTACCTCGCCCCCTCCGTGCAGAAGGACGACCGCATCTCGCGTGTGCTCTTCACCACCGCGCAGTTGGGGAATCTGTTGTTTCCTGAAGATCCCCGCACCGTGGACCTCAGCGTGGAGGCCACCAGGCCCCTGACCAAGGGCAAGGAGCGCCTCGTGTGCGAGGTGCAGGTGCGCGACTACTGGGGTGCCGAGCAGGGCCCTGCGTTGGAAGCCGTCTTGGGCGAGCCCGTCAAGAAGGATGGCAAGCTGGTCTATCCCGCCCGCGTGGACCTCGCCCCGCTCAAACTGGAGACCGGGCGCTACTATGAGCTGCAGGCCACCATCGCCCTGGATGATGTGCAGGAACCCTTCACCAATCACACCTCCCTGGCCATCCTGCCCGAAGCGTTAACGAGGAAATACAAGCCGGAGGAGGTGCCCTTCACTAGCCGCAACTGGGACAACCGCCCTCCCGAGTACATCCGCCTGGCGGATCGCCTGGGCGTGCGCATCTGCGGTCTCTGGGGCGGCTGGTCCAGCAAGCCACCCTATAAGGCCGAAGCCCCGGGGCTCGACCTGTGCAAGGAGCTCGGCATGGGCTGGCTCACCACCACGCCGGTGAAGTTCATCGAGGACGGCAAGTACGATCACAACGAGACCTCGCTCAAGGAAGGTGTGCGCAACCTCATCACCCAGTACGGCAACGTGCGGCCCCTCATCATCAACCTGGGCAACGAACCCCACGGCACCGGCGAGAAGGTGAAGCGCAATGTCGCTGGCTACAAGGCCGTGTATGAGGAGGTCAAGCGCATCGCCCCGGAGATCCCCGTCGTCGCCACCTCCGTGGAGCCCAATGAGGAGTACTTCAAGCTCGGCTACGGCCAGTATTGCGACGCCTTCGACTTCCACATTTATGAGTCCGCTGAGAACGTCCGCCGCACCATCGGGCAGTATCGCGACCTCATGAAGAAGTACGACTGCGTGAAGCCCATCTGGTCCACCGAGCTGGGGCTCAACAGCCAGGGCCAGACCCGCCGCGTCGTCGCCGGGGAACTATATAAGAAGTTCGCCACCTTCTTCGCCGCCGGCGGGGAGAACGTCTCGTGGTTTGGTCTGTTATACCCTGATCCCGATGGCAAGTCCTCCGGCAGCTCCGGGGATTCGCACAACGTCTTCGACTCCCGCTACAAACACTACGCCCCCAGACTGGACGCCATCGCGTATTACAACGCTGTCAACGCCATCGCGATCAAGAAGTTCGTCGCCGAGCAGGTGTACGAAGGCGGTGTCCGCACCGTGCTCTTCCGGGACCGGGACGGGAAGAGCCTGCAAGTGCTCTGGAAAGACAAAGGCCGCGCCGATGTGGTGTTGCCGCTGAAAGGCGTGAAGGCGGGGAGCGCGGTGGAGGTCGTGCGGATTGATGGCGTGCGGAGGCATTACGAGCCTGCGAGCGGGGCGTTGAGCTTGAGTGTGTCCGAAGATCCCGTGCTGGTCTTGTATGATGGCGGCGAGGATTCGCTGCCTGCGAAGCTGGAACCGAGTGCCGTGACTCTGGACGGGAAGTTGGTGGATCGCGAGAGCCGCACCGTGGAAGTGACGGTGACGGGGAAGGGTGCAGGCACCCTGCAAGGTCCTCTCGGATGGACGCTGTCGCTCACGGGAGACGGTGCTCAGAAATATCGCTGCACTCCCCCGGCTAACAGCGCCGTGCGGGAAGCCGTCTTCACCGTCGAGGCCCCCAGCGTCGCACTCTGGATGGCCGTGCCGCTGGGGCGGTGAAAGTAGTGCCGGGCTTCAGCCTGGCCGGGCGGCGGTAGGGTGGAGCAGGGGACATGCCGACCCTCACGACCGCAAGACGTCCGCGCCGTGGTTGGAGTTCCGCCTTTAGGCGGCTCAGCCGCATAGCCTGAACACGTCGCAAACACCATCGCCGCCAATACCCCGCCTAAAGGCGGAACTCCAACCTTGCCACGAACATCTCGCTATCCTTTGAGGACACAATCTCGCTGCTCGTGCCCATTCAAAACACCTCGAACAGCGTGGCTCAACTTCCAACTGCACTTGAGACCTCCGCGCCGAGGTTGGAGTTCCGCCTTTAGGCGGGTCAGTCGAGGAACCTCATCGCGTCACATCCAGCCCAAGCTCCCAATACGCCGAGTTCCCTGGCCGTAAACAACCAGCTAACCCATGCGCTCCTCAAACCATTGCAGCGGATTGTCCAGGTCGATGTTCTCGCCTTCCTGGGCGTCCGCAATTTGCCATCCCTCCTGCCGACAGAGCACGGCCAACTGCGGGACGAGGGGGAATCCACCATGAGTGTAGATGTCTTGAACGAACCCTTCCTCCAGATTCAGGTCCATCCTAAATCCCTCTTCGGGCAAAACAGCTTCAGCCGGGGCCTCCCAGTGCAATCCGGGAAAGGCCTCGTTGAATTTTGCTGTGACATCGGAGATCTCTCCGAGCGCATTGCCGTCTGAATGGATGAGAAGATTCCAGGACATACAGGGGGAGGGTTGATTCCCAAACTGTCAGCGGACGGTTGAACACGGTCAACAGCGATGTCGGGAAATTTTTTGCTACGTATCTACCGGCGTTCACTCCTGGGTGCCTCACAGCGCTACCAGAGCGATAGCCTCATCTAACCCTCTCATAACGTTCGCGGCAGGGTTGGAGTACCGACTTTAGTCGGCTCAGTCGAATAGTCAGAACGCGTCGCAAACACCATCGCCGCCAATACCCCGCCTAAAGGCGGAACTCCAACCCTGCTGCGAACATCTCGCTATCACTTGCGGCATCAATCCCGCTGCTCGTGTCCATCCAATACACCCCGAACTGCGCGGCCCAACTCCCAATCCCACTTGATACCTTCGCACCGTGGTTGGAGCTCCGCCTTTAGGCGGGTCAGTCGCAGGAACTGTATCAGGTCACCTCTGCACGTGCCGCTCCCCATACGCCGAATGGAGTCGGTACTCCAACCCCGGTGCGTCCCATCTTGGCCGCTGCGAATGCGCAATCTCGCTGCTCACTATTTGATCGGAAGTTCGTGGCAGCCCGCCTTCGCAAGCAGGGCGGCAATCGCTTCGAGTAGCATTGGCCGAACAACTGAGGTCACCTCCTCTTCAGTCATCGAGTTCCAGTCTCGAGGTGCGATCACAACATCACACTCCGCTTCCCCGGATTCGACTTTTATGTTTTCTAATCCATCGGGACCAAATGTTCCAAGTATTCCTCCGACCCGGGCGATGGGCGAGATAAGGTGGATAGCGTTGCATTCAAGCGAAGCAAGTGTGCCTTCCCATTCTCGCCTCAGTTGTATGAGGACTCTCATCACAACTCGTGTGTCACTACCGCGTAGCTGCCCAGGGATCTCAAGCTTCATGGTGCGAATTCTACAACAGTTGCTCGGCTTTCAAACCTCACACCGCATGCGACGGCGCTTTCCCAAACACCTCCTCCGAGGACTCCTCTACAGCCACGAGATGGGGGTTCACTCGCAGTCCCTCGATAAACCGCTGAAGATCTTCCCGCCGACGTAGATCCACGCGGAGATGTTGAAACTCCGATTCCCGCATACGCGCTGCGCCCAACACGAAGGGCTCGTTCAACGCGGGGAACAACGGAAACTGGTAGTATGCAGCCTCCGCGTTGGTGAAGACCAGCTTCAGATAGCAAGGGAACCCCTCTGCTTCACTCGGATCATCAAGGCTCCCGTCGTTTTCATCCAGAGCCTCCTCATGACCCGCCCGGTCATCATCGAGCCCCATCAACAAATCGGGTCCTCCCACCGTGCATTCATCGAGTGACTCCGTGAACCGTTGCACCCAGTCGGCCTGCGTGTCATCGCAGCGCTGAAAAAGCTCCACCAGAAGCCGGGCCGTCATGCTGTTGGAGGCGTAACGAATCCGGGAATCCACATCAAGCCCGAAAACAGTCTCGCCAGCAATGGCCCGGAGCAGCAGGGAAGGATCAGGCATGGGGGAGGGGATGGGATTGAGGAGGTCAAAACCTAAGGCTTCATTGAGCCAAACTCAATCATTGCCTGGATGCCGGTCGCGGTTTGCGCGTCGCCCGTCAAATTTCACGAGGGAGTTCCGGTGCTCCACCCCCACAATCCGCGTCCCCTCCAGCACCTCTTCATCCTGACAACCTTCCAGGTCCCCTGCGTATGTTCCAGCGTCAACTCATAGAAGAACCGTTCGTAGCTGTCATCCTGGGGTGACTGCATGACGCGGGCCACATAGCCTCCACTTCCCGACTGCCTCGCCGAAATCTCCACGCGGTCCCGCGGCGTCAGGTCTTCCCGCGGCGCGTCCCAGTGGATGGCTTCATACACCGCATCCTCAACCGTAAGCTCGCTGAAGGCCGCAAGGTGACGATTCATCCCCGGTTCAACCGCAAACTCCTTGGCCCACAGCGACGGCTCAATCCAAAGAAACAGCATCACACCCACCAGCACCACCGGGAGGATGATGAACAAAACGAGACGACGCTTCGTGCGGGAGATCATGGAGTGCGCCAATCTCAGGCACAGCCAACCGCCCTGCCAGTGGAATGTTGGCAGGGCAAAACTTGAACAACGCGCCGCAACATTCAAGTGGGCAAACGTGGTTCGCGCCGCGGTTGGAGCTCCGTCCCGCATGCGGGACGGCTCAGTCGAGATGCCTGAACACGCAGCAAACACCGCCGCTGCCAATACGCCGACTAAAGTCGGTACTCCAACCCCGGCGCGATCTTTATAAGGCAGCAGAGACACGTCATCACGTTGTTCACGTTTTCTCTCTACCGCCAGGCACACTTGTCCTTGCTCCCAGAAAGCAACCCCGCAGAAGCTTCAGTTAGTGCCTCCTCACGTCGACAACTACAACCGGTGTTGTTCGCATCACGGCAGAAGGCCAAGCTTCCCCCGCCACCGGCCCAGAGTCAACCTGACCGCTGTCGCCTCCACTCACGCTCCCAGATCAGCCTCCCGAATCTTCCTCAAGCCTCTCCCTCATCCCCTCTGCCTCGTCACCCCCAAAGCATTCGTAGTTGTCGACATGAGGAGGCACTAACTGAAGCTTCTACAACGTCTCCACGCCGACCTGCCTCCATCTGCCCCTGACATCCCCCAAGCCACCACCAGCGCGATCGCCTCCTCAAGCCCCCACCCAACTTCCGCACCGTGGTTGGAGTACCGACTTTAGTCGGCTCAGTCGAATAGCCTGAAAGCGTCGCAAACACCACCGCTCCCAGTACGCCGACTAAAGTCGGTACTCCAACCCCGGTGCGATCGCTTTCAGATAGCAGGTTCACTTAGCCCCTCTGCTCCTCATTTACACTCCCACCCCCAAACCTGATCACCTCACACCAACCGTGCCATGATCAAATCATCCACGAGTTCCCCGTGATGTCGCACGGCCTGGCGTCGGCGGCCCTCGATCTCGAACCCGAATCTCTCATACAGACGGATCGCCGCGTGGTTGCTGGCGTACACAAACAGCTCAATGCGGGTGACGGCCTCCGTGGACTTCGCCCAAGCCATGGCCTCCGTCATCAATCGGCTGCCCACCCCTTGGTTGCGCCATGCTGCGCCCACCGACATGCCGAGGGTCGCGACATGACAAAATGCCCGCCGCGTCCCGCGTTTGAAGTTGATCTCACCAATGATCTGACCGTCCGCCTCACCTACAAAACAGATCGCACAAGCAGGGCTTGGTGCGTCCGCCAGGATCTGCCGTTGCTGGTCTGCGGTGAGGGTAAACTCGTCCGGGTGAAGCGGTATCTGGATGTCTGGCTCCTCCAGCAACCTGCGAATGTGGTCATGCAGTAGCTCCGCATCCTCGGGGCGCGCTATTCGAATGGTGAACTCCATACATCAAAATATTGTGCGCCCCAAGACTCCACTGACCTCCCACCGTGGTCAATACCCGGTGTAGAATTCAGGAGACATCCCCAGACCTCAAGTCTTCCATCTCCCGCCTCGCGGGCCCAACTCCCACTTGCGACCCACCCCTTACCCACCTACCACTTACCTTTTACCGCTGACCTCCCCACCGCTCACCGACCCACCTCTTACCTCTTACCGACCCGATGCCAACCTTCCTCCACACTGCCGACTGGCAACTGGGCAAGCCCTTTGCCCGGGTGGAGGAGGAGAGCAAGCGGGCCCTGCTCCAGCAGGAGCGCATCGAGGTGCTTCGTCGCATCGGTACCCTGGCGCGGGAGCGCAAGGCGGCGTTCGTCCTCGTGGCGGGCGATCTCTTTGACTCCACCACGCCCTCCAAGTCCACCGTCGCAGCGGCGTGCAGCGCGATCAAAGAAATCGGCGTGCCGGTGTATGCGATCCCGGGCAATCACGATCACGGCGGGGTGGGCAGTGTGTGGACGCAGCCGTTCTTTGAACTGACGCGGCAACAGCTCGCGCCGAATCTGCACCTCCTTCTGGAGCCCAAGCCCATTGAGCTGGACTCCGCCATCCTCCTCCCATGCCCGTTGTTGCGGCGGCATGAGGTCACCGATCCCACCGCGTGGCTGCGCGATCCTGAAGTCACCGCGGCCCTGCCCGCCGACAAGCCGCGCATCGTCCTCGCCCACGGCAGCATCCAGGGCTTTGGCTCCCAGGAAGACGATGACGATTCCAGCGGTGGCGGCAACGGCGCGCCCACCAACATCGCCAATTTCCTCGATCTCACCCGCCTGTCTGCCAGCGCGTACGACTACCTCGCGCTGGGCGACTGGCATGGGATGAAGGAAATCACGCCCAGCGCCTGGTACGCGGGCACCCCGGAGCGCGATCGTTTCCCCAAAGGGGAGGGCAATCTCCCCGGCCACGTCTTGTGCGTCACCGTGGAGCGCGGAGCCGCCCCGGTCGTGGAGCCGGTGGTCACGGCCCGCTTTGGCTGGCATCATATCGCCCAGGACTTCCAAGACGACGCCGATGTCGAAGCTTGCGCCACCCGCGTGGAGGAGCTTCTTGCCGGACGCTCGGGCGCGGATCTGTTGAGGCTCGAACTCAGCGGCCGTCTCGGCATGGACGCCATGACCCGGCTGGAGACCCTGCTGGAGCTCTGGCAATCTCGCCTGCTGCGGCTGAAGCTGGCCAATGACACCCGCCTTGCGCCTTCCGACGCCGAGGTGGAGGCGCTGACCCGCCGCACGACCGATCCGCTCATCTCCCGTGTGGCGACCCGGCTGGTGGCCCTGACCCGGGGTGCGGATGAAAACGCGGCCGCTGTGGCCCGCGTCGCTCTGCGAGAGCTTCACGCGAACCTCGCGGGTCCGTCGCAAACACTTTCCTGAAACCCATCTCACCTCATGCGCTTCAAGTCCATCACCGTCCGCAACTACCGGGTCCACCGGGAGGTGACGGTGCCTCTGGACCCGATGCTAAACGTGATCGGCGGTCCCAATGAGGCGGGGAAGAGCACACTGCTGGAGGCGGCGCGTTATGCTCTCTTCCTCAAGGCCAAGGGCGGCGGAGAAACGCAGAAGAGCATGCTCTCCTTCAACCCGCAGGGGCCACCGGAGGTGGAGATCGAGTTTGAGATCGCGGGCACGGGCTATCGCCTGGCCAAGCGCTTCAGCGGGGCCAATGGCACGGCGGTGCTCACCCAGGCCGGTGGCAGCACCTGGCAGGCGGAGGAGGCCGAGGAAAAACTCAGCGAACTCCTGGGCGTGGAGATCATCAGCGGGCGCGGCGCGGGTGAGAAGGTGGAGCAGCAATGGGCGCACCTCCTCGTCAGCCAAGGCCGCTCCGGCAGCTCGCCCGTGGAGTATGCGAATGCCCAGCGGGACCAGTTGTTCACCCGTCTGCAGTCCCTCGGGGGTGCGGCCGTCATGCAGTCGGAGTCGGACGCCGCGGTGGCGGGGCGCTTCCGCGATCTGGTGGACGAATGGTTCACGAAAAACGGCGAGCCCCGCGTGGCATCGGACTGGGGCCGCGCGGATATCGCCGTGAAGCAGGCGGAAGATACGGCCGTGCAGGCCGCCGCCCAGTTGCGCAAGCTGGAGGAGGCCGCGCAGCAGCACCAGCAGGCAGAGACGGTGCTGGCCAGCGCAAAGCCGGAGCTGGAGCGGCTCCGCAACGAACTGCAGACGGTGACCCAGCGGCTCAGCCAGGTGGAGAAGCTGCGGCACCTGCAGGCGACCCAGCAGACAGCGGTGCAGCTTGCGGTGAACACCCACGACAACCTGCAAAAGGGTGAGAGCGAGATCGAGCAGCTTCGCACCCAGGTGGCACAGCTCCGCGAGGCCATCGCCCCACGTGAGCAGGCCCTGGCGACACTGAAGGCACGGGTCGAGGAAACTCAGAAACTCGTGCAGGACCGCGAGGGCGAGCGCCAGAAGCTGGATGCCGCCCTGCGCGAGGCCCGCCTCCGTGTCGAGGCCGTCCGCACCCAGGTGGAGTGGTTGGAGAAGTCCCAGGCGCTCGACGTCCTGCGCCAGCGGGTGGAGCAGGTGAAGGCCCTCGCCGCCCGGCAGAAGGAAGAGGAGCAGGCCCTGGCCCGCCTCCCGCAGGTGGATGCCGCGAAGCTCAAGTCCCTGCGCAAGATGGAGACGGACTGGATACAGGCCGATGCCGCGCTCCAGGCCATGGCCACGGGCATCGAGGTGCTGGCCAGTGACCAGGTCATCCATCTCGGCGGCATCCCGCTCGCCCCGGGCGAGACACGAGTTGTTTCCTCAGACGCGGAGCTGGCCATCGGCTCCGGCGTGAAGCTGCGCATCCATCCCGGCGGGGGCAGCTCCCTGGTGCAGGCCCAGCAGCGGACGGAGAAGGCCCGCGCGGTTCTGCAGGATGATCTCGATCAATCCGGCCTGGATTCCGTGCAGGCAGCAGTGGAGGTCGCCACCTTGCGCCAGTTGAAGGAGGGCGAGATCGGCGCGCTCAAAGCTCAACTGGACGGTCTCGGCTCTGGCAGGATCGGCCGCGAGCTGGCCGCCGCGGAGCAGGAGGAGGCCCGTGTGCTCGCCGAGCTGGAGCGTCGCCGCGCCGCGTGTACCGATGTCAGCCCCGCCACCGATCTGACTGGAGCCCGGGCCTTGACCGAGACCGTCGGGGCCAGCCTTCGCGAGCTGGAGATTCAGGAAACCACTCTCAAGGGCGTGCTGGATGCCGCCAGCCGCGCCGCGCGCGAGGCCGCCACCCAGCATGAGCGGCAGCACCAGGCCCATCAGGCAGAGAAGGATCAACTCACCAGCCGCGAGGCCCAGCTCGCCCAGATGGTGAAGATGCACGGCGATGACGCCGAGCGCACCGCACGGCTCCAGGAGGCCCTCACGCATCGGCGCGAGTCCGAGGAGCAGCTTGCGGCCACCCAGCGGGAGCTCACCGCCCTCCAGCCCGAGTTGCTCGCCGGAGATGAGCAGCGGCTCAAGCGATCCATCAAGCTCAAGGATGAGGCTGTCAGTGAGGCGGCCATCGCTCAAGGCACCAGCCTTCAGATCCTCCGCAGTGAGGGCACCCTGGATCCCCATGCCGCCATGGCTGTGGCCGATGCCCGGCTCACGGAGGCCCGCCGCCAGCGCGAGCACGCCCAGCGGCGCGGCCAGGCCGTGCAGCTCCTGCATGAGCTCTTCCTGCAGGAGCAGGGGGCCCTCACCGAGCAGTTCACCCAGCCGCTCGCCGACAAGGTCTCCGGCTACCTCCAGTGCCTCTTCGGCCCGGAGACAAAGGTGCAGGTGCGCCTGGGAGGGGACAACAAGTTCGAGGGGCTGGAGATCGTCCGCCCAGACCGCCAAAGCGGTGCCCTGGGCTTCGATGTCCTCAGCGGCGGCGCGCGCGAGCAG
>NZ_BATR01000085.1 GCF_000739655.1 Verrucomicrobium sp. BvORR106
CAAGCCGGACCTTCGGCCCTCATGAGCCTGCACAATCAGCCGACTGTGAAGTGGATGCGCCGCAGCTTCTCTCATTCGCGCTCGGGGCATATTCCTTTTCCCTGATGGCATTGGCCTTTAGGCGGTCAGGACACCGTCGCCCAGCGCGTCGCACTCGCTGTCCGGGCGACACCAGACTGGAAGACACAAGACAGAAGACCTGAGGCGATGGGTGAGTTGGGGTTGGAAGTGAGACAGGGGATTAAGGATCGGCGGAATGCTTCACACATTCCGGAGGCCGCGTCGCCCACTGAACCGGCGGGACGCCGGTACCACCCACCGGCTGGAAGCCGGTGTCACTTGCTGCCAGTCCCGGAGGGACGTCGGACAGTAGCCGGTGGTGGCAACCACCGGGTCCCTCATCCCCTCCATCCTCGCGTCCCGGAGGGACGCCGGACCGATCCGCCGCACCCCTGAGCAAACTAAAGTTTGTACTACAAACAGCTTCACCCAACCTCCCACAAGCCCCCAGGCCGCTTCACCTCCATTTCGCTTCCAACACCCCCAACGCCTCACCCACTGACGCACTGCCAACTGCCTACTGCCCACTGAAACTTGCACGCCCCCCCAGCCGGGTGCACAATACCGGCCCTCTGCGTTCGCGCTCAAACCTCGCTCTTATGCTCACCCCGTATCTCCAACCCGATCTCGCGACTTTCAAGGCACGTGCCGCTCATGGCAATCTCGTGCCGGTCTGGGTGGAGCTGGCCGCCGACTATGAGACGCCGCTCTCGGCGTTCCAGCGCATTCATGACGGGCGTCACGCCTTCCTGCTGGAGTCGGCCGAGCTGACGCAGCATTCCGGCCGCTACTCGCTGCTGGGCAGTGATCCGCGTCTGGTCTTCACCGCTCGCGGGCGGGAGATCACCATCGAGGAAAAAGGCGCCACCCGCACCTACACCGCCGAGGGCGACCCCCTGAAGGAGCTGGAGGACATCATGGCTGTGTTCAAGCCCGCCATGCCGCCGCCCTCCCCGGTGTTCCACGGCGGGGCCGTGGGGTACCTCAGCTACGACATGGTGCGTTTCTTCGAACCCACCCTGCCGCCGCCACCCAAGGATGAGCTGGGCGTACCGGACATGGTGTTTATGATTGCGGACACCGTGATCATCTTCGATCACAAGCATCGCAAGCTCACCGTCGTGGCCAACGTGTTCATGCCCGACCACGAGACGCCCGAAGCCGCCTATGCGTGGGCCAACACCCGCATCCATGAGGTGGTGGCCAAGCTTGAGGCCCCGCTTCAGGTGCGCACCCTCCAGGCCTTTGCGCCGGAAGGAGGAAACAACGTGCCCGCTCCGAGCGGCAACACCACCCAGGCCGAGTATGAGGCCATGGTCCTGGCGGGCAAGGAGTACATCAAGGCCGGAGACATCTTCCAGTTCGTGCCTTCACAGCGGTTCGAGACCGAATACACCGGCAGTCCGGTGGATCTGTACCGGGCCCTGCGGCATGTGAACCCCTCGCCGTACATGTTCTGCCTCAACTTCCCGGACGGCTTCTCCCTCGTGGGCAGCTCTCCGGAGGTGCACGTGAAGTGCATCGGCGGCAAGATCGAGATCCGTCCCATCGCCGGCACACGCTGGAGGGGTGCCACGCCCGCAGAGGATGACGCGCTGGCGGCAGAGCTGCTGGCCGACCCCAAGGAGCGTGCGGAGCACATCATGCTGGTGGACCTCGCCCGCAACGACGTGGGCCGTGTCTCCGAGTACGGCACGGTTCGAGTAAACGAACTGATGGTGATCGAGCGCTACTCCCACGTCATGCACATCGTGTCCAACGTGGAGGGCACGCTCTCCCCGGAGCGCAGTGCCTATGACGTCATGCGCGCCACCTTCCCGGCGGGCACTGTGAGTGGTTCGCCGAAAGTACGCGCCATGGAGATCATCAACGAGGTGGAGAAGAGCAAGCGCTGCGCGTATGCCGGTGCCGTGGGCTACTTCGGGTTCGATGGAACTCTGGACAGCTGCATTGCGCTGCGCACCTGTGTCTTGAAGGATGGCAAGGCCTATGTCCAGGCGGGTGCCGGTGTGGTGGCAGACTCTGATCCCACCTATGAATATCAAGAGACCTTGAATAAAGCGAGAGGCATGCTTCGCGGCCTGCAGAGAGCGAAAGAGCTGTCTGCGTAAAATAAATTACAACCAGCAGGGGGTGGTGGACGTTTTATCCATTGCCCGGTCATTTGGGTGAGTTCTGGAAATTTTATAACAAATCTGGCTTCAGGGATTGCACCCTCAAGTCGGCTCATGGTAAAATCACCTTTACGCCCGACCCCCTGCGGAAATCATGATTAGCAAACAGTTGACCCAACCGTTGATTTGTTCGCTGGTGGCCCTAGCCGCGTCCTCCGTGTTTGCCCAAACGCAGACACTGACGCCGGTAGCCGCCAACATCACCAGTGAGAGTGCCTCCCTTGGCGCGCTTTCGGTGTCGCGTCAAACCCTTGAATCTCAGTCAGGCTCAGCCACTTTCGCCCCCTTGCCGCGGGTGTTCGCGCCCACGCTGCCCCGCACCACCTACACCCGTTATCCCTGGAAGACGGACATTGTGGCCACGGTGTTCTGGGTGGGGGAGCTTCCCACAGAGAACAACCCGACGCCCAATACGGCCAGCTCCTGGGACACCCAGTGGACCGCCAACTTCGGGGGGTATGACGATCCCGATCCCGCCCGCCGGGCCCCGGACTACCGTCCCGCTGGATTCGTGCCCAAGCAGAACCCGTTCTACGTGGCGCTGCCCTATAACGACTGTATTGACTACAAAACGACCAAGGCCACAGCCGCCAAGCTGATCCCCTGGTTCAAAGAGAAGTTCCGGGAGTCCGGAAAGTCCGTCTGCCGGGACCGCTGGATCGCCGTCCGTGCTGGCGACCGGGTCTGCTACGCTCAGTGGAGCGATTGCGGCCCCTTCCTGACGGATGACGTGGACTACGTCTTCGGTGATGGCCGCCCGACCAATCCCAAGAACAACGGAGCCGGTATCGACGTCTCCCCGGCGGTCCGGGACTACCTCGGCTTCAAGACCAACACCAAGATCGACTGGCGTTTTGTGGAGGTGGACGAGGTGCCCAACGGCCCCTGGCGCGCCTACGGCACCAACAATCACTTCGTGCAGCAGGCTGGCCGCGACAAAGACCTCGTGGCCTCCCGGCTGGAAGAACTGCGCCGTCAGCGGGATGACTGGTTCCGCGGCAACGGCAGCGGGCGCCAGCTTCGCTGACCCATTGGATTATTTCCTGATGAACTCCTGCCTGAGGATGCTGGCTGCGACCACCCCTCCGGCAGGATTTTTTGTGTCTGTGGGGGGCCGCGTCCGTTGCTCCACACACCTCCCTTCCTTCTGCTTGACTGAAAAGAAGGCCGCCGTGACCATGTAGTGATTCATCGGTCATGAGCAACTACGCCACCAGCCGCTCCCGGCGCTCTTCTCCCTCCTCGCAGTCCATGCCGGGCTGCCTCAAGGCGTTGTTGATCATCTTCATGACGATCGTGGTGACGGGCTTGATCCTCGTCTTCGTCGTCGGGGGCGCCGCGCGGGATCTGGTGGACAAGTGGTCGGGTGGTTTCGTGAGCCGCGTGACCACGGTGAAGGCCAGCAGCGTCCTGATCGACATCGGCCGCACCCATGGCGACGTTTTGGAAGTCGCCTCGCCGTTGAAGACGATGGAGCTTTTCAGCAAGAGCGACGCCCGCTTCGCCGCCTGGGGCAAGGTTTACCTCGGCACCTCCACAAGCGAGATCAAGGTGCCGGCCTCCTACCGGTTCCACATCAAGCTTTCCGAGCTGAAGGGCACCCAAATCAAGGACAAGGTGCTGGTCGTGAGAGTGGCTGCCATCTATCCCAGCCTCCCCGTCGCGTTCGACACCGCCGGTGTGGAGAAGCGATCTGAAGACGGCTGGTTCCGTTTCGATGGAGCCCAGCTTCTCGCGGAACTGGAAAAGAACCTCACCCCTGAACTGGAGCGCCGTGCCAAGCAGCACGTCCCAGTGGTGAAGGAAACGGCCCGCAAAGACATCGAGCAGTTTGTGCAAAAGTGGATCGTGGAATCCCACCCCGAGTACCGCGAGAAAATCAGCAGCGTCCGCGTCGTGTTTGAAGGCGAGAACGAGGAAAAAATCCTCGAGCGTCCGCCGGTGGTGCCGTAGCCCCGCGAAGCGGGGAGACACAAGACTTCAAGACACAAGACGTAAGACTTGAGTCAGGGGTGGCTTGGGGCTGGAAGCTCGGAGCTGCCTGCGAAGGAGCGTTCCCCGCTTCAGGCGACAAGGAAACAACTAGCTTGAGGCAAACTAAAGTTTGAACAAACAGTTTTCCCTGCCTCGCTCCTGCAAGCGCAACTCCACCCCAGGGAGGCCGCCTCGGCTTGCCTTCAGTCCCGGAGGGACGTCGGACAGTAGCCGGTGGTGACAACCACCGGATCTCTCGTTCTCTTCACCTTGCGTCCCGGAGGGACGCCGGATCGTGGTTCCCCTGACGCAACCTCAAGCTTGAACCACCACCGATCTTCCGCTGGCCCCCCTTTGGGGTTCTGTGAAACTACATCGAACCAACTCTCTGCTCAGTCCCCACTCGCTTGCGGATGCCGCTGCTGCTCCGCCTTGCCCGTCGATTCATGTGCGCCATCTCCGCGCCGCAGGACACCCAGATCAGGACCAGGAGCATCAGAATCACCGGGGCCGCACTGATGGCAGTCGCCTCCTTCCATTCTGATAGGGTGATCAAAAACACGGTGTAGGAGAAGCCGCCCAGCACGCTGACGAACCGAACCCAGCGCTTGATTGCAAACGGCGCAAAGGCGCCTGCAAGCAGCACCAGTGCCGTGTAGGCATGCCCGCTCCAGAAGGGGGACAGCAAGGCAGCGGGACCATCGAGCAGAAACATGCCGAGGATGCCCATACCATGCCCTCCCGCGATGATGAGGCATTGTGACGAGGCGAAGATTGCCACCGCCATCAGCACATCCACCCACCAGGCATCCCACTTTGACTGTCGCATCGAGTGGGGCATGAGGCAGAACGGGAGGGAAAGGGGGTAGGGGGCTGGAGAACGAAATAGGGAGGCATCGGTGACGATGCCCATCTTGATTCGCCCCTTGCCCAGGAGTTGGCGGCATGGAGCTGTGTATTTGCGCTCCTTGTGGCCAGGCGGATTGCATCACACGCAATTTTCCAATCAAGCGAGCCATAAAAAAAGCGCAGGAGCCTTTCGCCCCTGCGCTTCTCAAGTCTTTGGTCTTCCGCCTTCCAGGCTTTTGCCTGCGGCGCGGCCGGATCAATGGGCCAGGTAGCGCTCCGCTTCGAGCGCTGCGGCGCAACCCTGGCCGGCGGCGGTGATGGCCTGGCGGTACACGTGGTCCGCCACGTCGCCCGCGGCGAAGAGGCCGGGGATGTTGGTGCGGGTGCCTTCCGTCTGGACGATGTAGCCGTTCTCGTCGGTGGTGACGCTGCCGTTGAGGAACTGGGTGTTGGGCACGTGGCCGATCGCTACGAACACGCACTTCAGTTCCAGCTCGTTCTCCTCGCCGGTGACGAGGTTCTTCAGCGTCACGGCGCGCATTTCACCCTTTTCATCGGTGAGGTACTCGCTGACGGTGCTGTTCCAGATCGGCTTCACCTTCGGGTTGGCCAGTACGCGGTCGGCCATGATCTTGGAGGCACGCAGCTCCTCGCGGCGGTGAATGAGGTACACCGTGCTGGCGAAGCGGGTCAGGAAGTTGGCTTCCTCCGCGGCAGAGTCGCCGCCGCCGATCACGGCGACCGGGACGTTGCGGTAGAAGGCGCCGTCACAGGTGGCACAGCTCGTCAGACCGCGGCCGATGAGGGACTTCTCATTGGGCAGGCCCAAGTGACGCGGAGAGGCGCCGGTGGCCACGATCACCGTCTTGGATTGGATGACCTTGCCGTCCGCCATGGTGAGGTCGAAATGACCCTCAGGGGTCTTCTGCACGTTCTCCACCTGGGAGTACTCAATGCGGGCGCCGAACTTCTCAGCCTGGGCCTGCATCTTCATCATCAGATCCGGGCCCATGATGCCTTCTGGGAAGCCGGGGAAATTTTCCACGTCAGTCGTGGTCGTGAGCTGGCCACCGGGCTGGCTGCCGGAGAGGAGCAGGGGGGTCAGGTTGGCGCGTGCGGTGTAGATGGCTGCGGTATAGCCAGCGCAGCCGGTGCCGATGATGATGACGTTTTCCATGGTGGGCAATAGGATACGATTCTACCTAGCGCAGGGGTGAAGGGGTGCAACGGGTTTCGCACCCTTCCGGGCCGACTTTGGTTGACGGTGTGAGGGCGGGGCGCTCCTGTTATTCCATGAGAAACCCATCCCTCTCTCTGGTGCGGAGGCTCGGACCCCTTGCCAGCGTCCTCCTGCTCTTTTTCACATTTCTGGCTACTGGATGGGGCGCGGAAGAGGGCGTGCCTGCTTATGAGGGGCACTCCCAGTTCTCCCACTTTCCCAAGCCGCTCCCCCTGTACGAACATGCGGAAGGAGCGGGTGCATGGCAGATGATCAAGGAGCGGGCGGCGCAGGAACCGTTCAACGTGGCCGCCACCATCATCTTCGTCCTGGCCGTCCTGCACACCTTCGTGGCGGGGATCTTCCGCGAGTGGGCTCACGATCTTGAAAAGCGCCATCTCGCCAAGCATGGCGACGACACGGAGCGGGTCTCCTTCTGGGCGGTGACGCTGCACTTCTTTGGCGAGGTGGAGGCGGTCTTTGGCCTCTGGATCGTCGCCCTCGCCGGGGCTGCCCTGTACTTTCACGGTTGGGCAGATCTGCGGAACTACCTCGGGCATGATGTGAACTTCACAGAGCCGCTCTTCGTCATCGTGATCATGGCCATCGCCGCCTCTCGACCGGTCGTGAAGTTCGCCGAGGCCTGCATCGGCCAGGTGGCAGCCTTTGGGAAAAGCACCCCTGCAGCCTGGTGGCTGGCGATTCTGACCGTCGCCCCGCTTATGGGCTCCCTCATCACGGAGCCCGCCGCGATGACCCTGGCCGCGCTCCTGCTTTCCCGCCGTCTCTATGCGTTGGCACCGAGCCGCACACTCGCCTACGGCACGCTGGGGCTGCTCTTCGTCAACATCAGCGTGGGCGGGACGCTCACCCATTTCGCCGCGCCTCCCATCCTCATGGTCGCGGCCCCATGGAAGTGGGACACGGCCATCGTCTTCGGCAACATTGGCTGGAAGATGATCGTGGCCATCCTCATCAACAACGCCGCGTATTTCCTCGTGTTTCGCAAGGAGCTGCGGAGTCTCGCCGCGGCCAGTTCCCGGGCCCGGGCGGAGGACCGCGTGGAGGAGCCCGTGCCTCATGAGGTGACGGCCGTGCACTTGTTCTTCCTGGCCTGGACGGTTTTCACGAATCATTACCCTGCGCTCTTCATCGGCGGGTTCCTCTTCTTCCTCGGGTTCGTGGAAGCCACTCGGCATCATCAGAGCCCGGTGTCCCTGCGCTCCCCGTTGCTGGTGGGTTTCTTCCTCGGGGCGCTCATTGTCCACGGCCGGTGCCAGTCCTGGTGGATCGAGCCGCTGCTGACCAGCGCGAATCTCCCGGAATGGGGCCTCCTCCTGGGGGCCGCGGTGTTGACCATGTTCAACGACAACGCCGCCATCACCTACCTGGCCGCACAGGCCCCGGGACTGGGAGACTTTGCCAAATACGCCGTGGTGGCCGGGGCGGTGGCCGCCGGGGGCATGACCGTGATTGCCAACGCACCCAATCCGGCCGGGCAGAGTCTTTTGGGCCATCACTTTGCGGGAAATGTCCAGCCGGGGAAGCTTGCTCTGGCTGCGCTTTTTCCTACGGTCGTATGCATCCTTGCGCTGTTGTTCCTGCGTAGTCCGCTCATGGGCTGAAAAGGAAGTGGCATGCCAGAAAATTCCGCCATCACGCCCCCGTATCTCTCCTCCTCCTCCTCCTCTTCATCATCGTAGTAGTCTCGTTTGTTTATGTTTACAGGCATTGTTGAAATCGTCGGCACCGTGCAGAGCATTGTCTTCCGGGAGGGCGGGGCGCGACTGGTGCTTCACGTGGGACCCATGGCCGCGGAGTTGACCCTGGGTGAGAGCGTGGCTGTGAACGGTTGCTGCCTCACCGTGACAGAATTTGACGGCACGGCCCAGACGGCGGTGTTTGACCTGCTCATCGAGACGCTGAAGGTCACCAGCCTGGGTGAGCTCAAGCAGGGCAGCCTGGTGAACCTGGAGCGCGCCCTGCGCCTGGGGGATCGCCTCAGCGGCCACTTCGTGCAGGGGCATGTGGATACCACCGCCCCCATCCTGACCCTGAAGAAAGTGGGCATGGATCACCAGTTTACTGTGGGGCTGGCGCTGGAGTGGGCCCACCTCGTGGTCCACAAGGGCTCTATCTGTGTGGACGGCATCAGCCTCACCATCGCAGACCTGCAGCCGGACCGCATGACCTTCTGGATCACTCCGCACACGCACGCGGTCACGCACCTTCCGGACAAAGCGGAGGGTTCAAGGGTCAACCTGGAGTTCGACATGCTCGCGAAGCATCTGGAGCGGCTCGTGCATGTGAAGCCGGCGGTGGGGGCCTGAGTTGGGGCCCTGTTGAGTTGAATCGCATTGAGTAGAGCGCATCCCCATGGCTGGTGAACCGCCTCCCCGCGATCCGCATCGCTCGCGCTTCTGGCTGCTGGCGGTGGTCGTGGTCGGCTTGATCATCCTGCCCTTCTGCATCTGGGGCCAGTGGTTTGAGGAAACCTTCTCCCTGGAAGGGGCGCGCCGCTGGATGGAGTCCCTCGGCCCCGCCGCCTGGGTGGGGGGCGTCCTGCTTCTGGTGGGGGATCTGGTCCTGCCCGTGCCGGGCACCGTTGTCATGTCCGCCCTGGGGCTCGTCTATGGCTGGTTCTGGGGGGGCGTCGCCAGTGTCGTCGGCTCCGCCTTGTCGGGCGTCGTGGCCTACTGGCTCTGCCGTCTCTTTGGCCATCGCGCCGCCCTCTGGCTGGCAGGCGACAATGGGCTGAAGAAAGGGGAGCAGGTGTTTCAAGGAAACAACGGCGGCTGGATCGTCGCCCTCTCCCGCTGGATGCCCGTGCTGCCCGAGGCCGTGGCCTGCCTGGCTGGTCTGGCCCGCATGCCCTGGCGCACCTTCTGGATCAGCCTCCTGTGCGGCACGGTGCCCCTGGGCTTCACCTTCGCCGCCATCGGTGACTTGGGCCATGATCGACCGGGGCTCGCCATCGCCCTGAGTGCACTCGCGCCCGTGGCGTTGTATGGCCTGGCGGCGGGGAAGCTGAAGAAGCTGAGGTCTTAGCCAGTGCGTCAGTGGGCAGTGCGTCAGTGGTCAAGGTGTTGCGGCTGGAACGGTGGTGGGAGCATCTTGGCGCTGGCCGGAGTCTTGGGAAGCTCGGGGAGCGCACGCATCCTGCGTGCCGTTTCCGGCATCCTGCCGGAAACGTCAGTCGGGCGTCACCCAGACATCGCTGGCCGATGGTCGGTATTTGCTGCCTCCTGGCCCTCAACACCTGGCCCCGCTTGCGGGGCTATGGAGTGCGCGCGTGAAGCGCCGCTTTGTCCAGCCGGTGAAGCGTTCGTCAAACGATGATGCCCCGCCAGCCCATTCGCCCCATCGCTCTGCTCGACCCATGAGGTTCTACGAAGCACATCGGGTCCGCGAAAGCGGCGCTTCACGCACGCACTCCACAGCGGCTTCGCCGCCAGGTGGAGTATCTCACCAACAGCAGTCCATCTGTCGGCTTCCCATCTCCCATGCAGCGTGCGCTAGCAGGATTGACTTCCCGCCTGCTTTTCGATTTACATCAACAAGATGAAACCCCATGGCGCAAACTCCTGGCCGCTTCTTCTCTTGATCGCGGTCACCTTCGCGCTTCAGAGCGTCACGCCCACATTCGCCCAGAAGCCCGCGGTTCCGGATCCCGAAATCATCGCGGACAGCGTTGGGGGCGTTATGATCTTTCCCAGCATCCGGTTGTTCCGCGAGCAGCGTCGGCTCCAGCTGGAGACTCTAAAGGAGACTGCCTACCGCTCGAAACAGGGCGAGTACACGGCGTGGAAAAGCCAGCAGACGGTGGGGTGTGAACTGGCCTGCAAGCTGGCGATGCTGATTCGGCGGGATCTTGCTTCTCCCGGTGAGCGCGCCATCACCCACCTGATGGGATTCGAAGAACCCCAGCGTGAAGGCACGGATCGTACTTGGTATCTGGTGCCCGCCAAGGACAGCCTGGTGGGGGACTGGGTGGTGCAGATCGTCGCGGAGGCGCCTTTCCCAGATCAGGTGGTGATTCGGTTTAAGGAAACGGGAGGTGCCGCCGCCATGAGGCTGGCAGAAGCCAAAGAACCGTTGCCCGAGAAATCCTCCGATGAATCCCGGCGCTGGCTGCTCCGGAGCTATGCGCGAACGGTGCAACAAGACCGGCAGCAGTATCTTGACCTCCTGGGAGAGTTGTCCCATTTCGAGGACAAGAAAGCGATGACCTTCTTTGCCGGGCAGATCGCTGAGCTCTTTGAATCGCTGGAGACCAGCCAGGTGAGCAATCTGATCAAGCTGGTGAACGCCGGGATCCTGCTCAAGGGTGAGCGCTTCGAGCCCATCCGCGAGGCGTTCCACATCGAGCGTGGAAAGAATGGCTGGGGAATCTCGTCGTCGGGAGAAGGGCAGAAGAGGTATGTTTTGAAACTGGCGTGGGAGCCCGTTTTTCAGTTCACAGGCTGGCAGTTCGAGGTGGTAACGAGAGTGGCTGGAGATGGGAAGGAGGAAGTGGTGGAAAACTGTCGGCTGTTTTATGAGTGGGGGCCTGCAAGGTAGTGGTTGCGCGGGAACTTCAGTCGCACGTCCCCCAGGCATTTCAGGCCGACGGTCCGTACTTGCTACTTCCCAATCCCCAACACTTGGCCCCGCTTGCGGGCTATGGAGTGCGGCGTGAAGCGCCGCTTTCGCGGACCCGATGTGTTTCTTAGAACCTCATGGGTCGAGCAGGGCGATGGGACTCATGGAGCTGGCGGGGTATCACCGTTTGGCGAACTCTCCACCCGCTGGCGAAAGCGGCGCTTCACGCCGCACTCCACAGCGGCTTCGCCGCCAGGCGCTGCCCCTCTATCGCGAGCAGATCACCCATCAGCTTTCAACCTCTCCCACATCGCGATTCTGAATCACTGACCCACCGAATTACTGAGTTGCTGAATTATAGTCGCCCGCTCGTCGCCAGCACCACAAACAACAGCCCGAACAGCAGCGCCAGGGCGTACTTCACTTTGGCGGTATGCCGGTGCTGGAATCGGATGAGCGCATCACTGCGCAGGCCGCCCCAGGCGAGGCCGAACACGGTCGCCAGAGGGACGATGAAAGCGAGGTTGTACAGCAGGAGGAACCCGGTGGCATTGGAGGCTCCCGACTTCATCGCATAGACAATCGTAGGCAGATACACCTGGCCGGTGCAGGCCAGCTCCAGCACGCTGATGACCACGCCCGCCCCGAAGGCGGCGATGACAAACCGGTTTACGCGGGTGCCGGTGCGGATGACGCCGCGGATGCGTTCTTTCAAAAATCCGGGGAGCTGCAGGCTCATGTCCTGCAGTCGGCCCTGGCTGGCGAGGCGGGCATCCCGCCAGCTCAGCACGGCCACCACGAGACACCCGAGCGCGAGGATCCAGTTCACAATCGTGCCGATGGTCTGCAGGGCTGTCAGGCGGCTCACCACCTCCACCAGGCCCAGGCCGAGCACGAAATACGTGATGAACACCCCGCAGATGAAGGACATGCCCACCAGCAGAATCTCCCGGGAGGTGCGCTTGGCCACTTGCAAATAAGAGAGGAGGAAGATGATTGTGGCAAAGGCGCACGGGTTCACCCCATCCAGCAGCCCGGCAAAGAAGATCACGGCCGGCTGGAGGGTGTGCACACGTTGCTGCACCTCCTCTTTGGCCAGCGTCAGGTCCTGAGTCTGCGTCTGGTGCCACACGTCGGTCTCGCCCGTTTCCGCCACATCGCGGATGGCGCTGGCCAGGGTGGGGCGGTTGATCTGCTCGGTGATGAACACCCCGCTCTGCAGGAAGACGGCGGGCGTCTTCAGGCGGTCGGCCGGGGGCACGTTGAAGCGCTGGGAGAGCGCCTCATACAGAATGACGGCCTCCGGCTCGCGGATGTTGTGTTCTTGAACCTTCAGTCCGGTGTATTGCGTGCCCAGGGAGGAGAGCTCCTTGCGCACCTTCTCACATTCGTGACAGCCGGGATTGTGGAAGAACAGGACAGTGACCGGGGCCTTCTCAATATCCACCGAGGACGATTCGTCCGCGGCGTCGCTGTTTTCCGGAGCGAACTGGGGCTGACCGGCATTCGCGAGGAGTGTGCCCGCCTTTCCAGCTTCGGCGACGTACGCGGTGAACTCGGTGAGGGTGTCCTTGCCCAGGCTGCCGAAGTGCCTCTGGATGGCCTCCACCTGGCTTTCATTCACGTGTTTCCAGTCCATCCGCTCCAGCAGCGGGGCCAGGCCCTTGCCCAGCTTCGTGTAGTTCCTCTCCACGAAGTTGGTGAGCATCTTCGCGAGTTCTTTGCGGTTGGCCGCGCGGTCAAAGAGGTCCAGGTAGGTGGGCAGGTGCACCTCCTCCCGGCTCACCAGCAGGCTGGACATGGCGGCGAGGCGCACGCGCTCTTCCTTGTCCTTGGTCAGTTCCCGCAGGGCTGCCAGGCCGGGCTCAGACAGGCGGTTCCGGGTGGAGGAGGAGTCAGAGAAATAACTGTCGCCTTCGTCTTCCAGGACCGTGTTGTCGTCCAAGTGGTGCTCCCAGGGCCAGGATCCATCGGAAAGGGCGACGGCGGTCGCCTCCCGCACCCAGGCGGAGGGATCCTTGGTGAGGGTGGGGAGGCGCGCTTCCAGCGTGCGCTTGCCGCCCTGGCCCAGGCTGCGCACCGCAGCTCGGCGCACCCAGAAGTGAGGGGAGGAGGTGGCTCGCTCCAGCAGCTCGGTATCGGCAGCCTTGGTACGCTCCCTCAGCATGATGGCCGCCAGCACCTGGCGGTCCACGCGGGAGTCATTGACCAGCAATCGCGCCTGTTCGGAGATCATGCCGCGGGATTCGCGGTCTGAGACCATGCTCTCCAGCCGGGACTGGTAAACGTCCCCTGCCTCCAGCACGGCATCCCGCCGCATGAGTTCTAGGAAAACCAGTTTGATGGGGACGGGCACCTTCTCTTCATAGAAGGCGCTTGCCACAGCCTTGCGGCGGATTTCCCGGGAGGGGTCGCGTAGGAGGCGCTGCCAGATGTCCAGCGATCCCGGTTGGGGGTTGCGGCTGAGCAGATCCGCCAGGGCCGCCCGGTGCTGGACATTGAGATGAGGCCACCAGCGGAGGAAGTGCGCTGCGCCTTTCCCGCTGCCGCCTTCCACCAGCTTGTACGCTGCCATCAGGGGCAGGTCGGGCGTTTCACCTGAAGGTTTGTCTGCCGAGGCTGCCAGCCGGTCCATCGCCTCAGTGGTGGATTTGGGCGGCCCGGAAGGAGTCGCCGATGCCTCGGGCCCGGGCGCAGTTGCCTCCGCACCTGGAGGCGGCGCAGGGGCGGGAACGGGCGTGTTGGCTGGAGCTTGGGCCGGGGCGGTCGTTGCCGTGTCTGAGCCAGCACCCAGGAATGCCGCGTGCAGACGGTCCACCAGATTTTCCTGGCCTGGTCCGGGAGCCGGGGAAGCAGGGGCGGGTGCAGACGTGGTGGGGGCAGTCTCGGGAGAGGAGTTCGAGGCGTCACTGCCGGTGAAGGCCGCATGCAGACGGCTCACCGCGTCCAGTGCGACTGCTGGAGCAGGCGCAGAAGTGGCTGTTGCGCCGGTGGTGCCCGGGGCCGTCGATGAGGTGGGGGGCGCAACCGGAAGGATCACGTCGGCCGTGATTTCCTTGAGCCGTTTTTCCAGCACCTGGCGGGGTGCGGTGAGCGCCTTGTAGGGCGTGTTGAGCTGGTCCAGCACCGCCTCCTGACGAGCCCGGTCCGTGCCGCTGAGCACCTCGATGAGCAGCGGCTGCACGGTGGCGCTGTCATTCCCGTACTTGGCCAGCACGCGCAGGGCGGCGCAAGCGATGTCGGGGTTGGGATCGCGTCCGTAGCGCAGCAGGAGCTCCATCTCCTTGTCTCCACGCGGGTTCACGCTCGTGAGGCCGAAGGCGAGAAGCTCGGGAGAGAGTTTGGGAAACTGTTCCAAGATCTTGTCCGGCACCGGCTTTTGCATGGTGGCGAAGGCCTTGAGCACCACCCCCTTGAGCTCGTCATCCGCGGCAAAGGCTTCGCTCAACGCTGTGGTCGCATCCCGCTTGTCCCCGCCAGTGGCCTTGCGCACCATGCCCAGCAGCCCGCTGGAGCCAAAGGAATCACTGCCGCTTTCACGAGCGCTGGCGGCGATGGCGATGACGGCGGCCTGCCGCACGAAGCTGTCGCTGTCCTTGAGCAGATTGATGGCGTCGTCCCCCAGATTGCCAAGGCTGGCCTTCGTGGCGCATTGCAGCGCGGCAGCTCGGACCCGCCAGCTGGGGTGCTTGAGGCAGGCCACGATCTGAGCCTTGGCATTGCGCGCGGCCCCGCTCTGTAGACTGAGGGAGAGCAGCGCGGCGGAGACGAGGTCCTCGTTCTCGTGGTTCAGGAAACCTACGAGCAGCCGGGTGGAGATGGCGGACTCCACCTTGCCAAAGCCGCGGATGGCGGCATGGATCACGTTGGCATCCTTCTCGGTCTTGAGATGCGTCTCGATGATGGCCAGGGCGGGCTTGTGATTTGTCTGGAACAGGAGATCCACGGCCCGCTCCCGCACCAGAGCTTCACGGTCGTTCAACATCTCCCGCACGATCGGTAGCACCCGTTTGCCAGCTCCAGAGATGCCCTCCATACCTTCCACCCGTTCGTCCCGATTTCCAAAGATCAGCATGCGGGCCAGGCGCGGCGCATCAGGCACGGCGCTGCTTTCCAGCAACAGGCGGTACTGGGCCTCCTTCAAGCGGCCTCGAGCTCCCTCCTGAAGGGACTTCTGGGAGGTGAGGAAATTCTCAATAGCCCCGATGGCTTGCGGGGCATAGGGGTGGAGGCGGCTCATGGCGCGCTCCACCTTGGTCGCATCGCCACCCAGGATGTCCTGCAGATAGTCCTGCAACTGTTCCGGTTGGAGGTTGGCCGCGGCAGCCACATTTGTCCCTTTGCCCGCACCGGTGGCGGCCCAGGTGCGCCAACGCTGGAGGGACTCGGCTCGTTCCGCGGGATCGGTTTGCCAGGGATCGTAGCCTTGGTCACTGCCAGCCAGATCTTCCAATACTTCCAGGGCACCGAGTCTTACGGCGAGATCTGCATGGTCCAGCAGAGCGACCCAAGCGGCAGCAGGAAAGGGCTGCACGGTACGCAGTTCATCCAGCGTGGTCGTGCGGGTCTCCATCTTGCCCAGACCGCGGGCCATGGCGGCCCAGTCCAGATCCTCCGTGGGCTGGGGAGCGGGGGAGGTGGTCGCCGTTCCGGTGGCTCCAGCGGGAGGCGGCTTCACCGGCGCAGTCACGCCAGTGCCCGGCCACAGCAGCAACGCGGTGGCGAGCAGGAGAGGGGGCCACGAGGGGCGGACGCTGTCAGTGCAGCAGAGCATAGGCGAGGATGTTCACATTGAGCTGAAGGCTGTTTGCGATCTCATTGCCGCCGCAGCAGCAGCAACCGGGCGCATTGGCCGTGTTGTTCAGACCATCGGGCGAGTACACCACCACGAGGCGGCCCTCGTGCTCAAAGCCCTCCAGCGCGGAGTGGCCGTCGCTCTTCTTCAGTCCCAGATCGTTTACAGGAAACACCGTGTTGAAGACCGGGTGCTTCATCTCCAGCTTCGTGAAGACCTCCTTGCCGAAGATGGTCTTCATCTCCCGCCGGAAGGAGGCGTTCCACTCCGCGTTCGAGCATCCGGCGGAGGCCAGCAAAAAGCCGCCGTTGGTGAGGAAGCGCTTCAGGTTTTCCCGCTCCTTCGGCGTCAGGCTGAAGTCGCCCTCACCCGTCATGACAACAAACGGGAACTCAAAGAGCTCATCCCCCGCCAGCTTCACCGGGCGGAACCGTCGGTCCGTGGCGATGCTCGTCTCCTTCTGTACGGAGCTCAGGAATTCATCGCTGAAACACGTGGAGGTCTTCCCACCGCCGTAGATGAGATTGCCACACTGCACGATGCCTTCTTTGGCGGGACTGGAAACAGCCAGTGTCAGCGTGAGGGTTAGGATGGATAGGAGAGTTTTCATGGGACCAGGGGATTGGGTTCTTAGTGCTTGGTGCTTAGTGCTTGGTTGGTCCTGGGAGAAAGGGTTGTGCTGGGTGATGTCGGACTGAGCCGACTGAAGCAGGTACTCCAACGATGGAGTTGGAGCGGAGAGGGTTGGAGTACCGCCTTTAGGCGGCTCAGTGGATGTTTGAAGCTGAAGGTTCGAGGTGTCATGGCTGCATTCCACTTTTCACTTTTGACTCTTAACTTTTTACTTCCCTCCAGCCCCGCTCCCCCCTGACGCGCCGTCTGCCTTAGCTTCCCCTTCTCGCGAAAAATAATTCTTCACCGCCTCCCGGTATTTCATGGGCACTTCATCCAGGCTGGGGCCGGAGCCTTTGGCGTTGGGGACGGTGGCACCGGGGAGGGTGTTGGAGGCGGTTTCTGGCTGGCTTGTGGCGCTGCCGCCTGCTCGGCCGTCGCCAGATTTGTCACCGGTGCTGCCGAGTGATTTGGGACCGTTGAGCTGGAGTCTAGGTGGGCCGATCAGGGGAACGGGAAGCTGGGTGCCCGCCATGCTGGAGCCGCTGCCACCTTTGGCACCGAAGCCCTGTCCGCCTTCGCCGGTGCCGCCTTTGGAGTCGGGCCCCTGGCCCTGACCCTGGCCTTGCGCACGGCGTTTCAGGGCCCCCATCATCTGAGCCAGCGCTTCCTGCTGGCCGGCACCGCCGCTGCCCATGCCGCCGGGCATGTTGCCCTGGCACATGTCGCAGAAGGGATTGTCCGGCTGCCCCAGGATCTGGTCCAGATTGCCGCGGGCCAGCAGGGAGTCATTGCTGGCACCGAGCAGGTCCCCTTTGCCGATCTTGGTCACGGCGTCGCCCATCTGCTTGGCCACGTCAAAGTTCTTGAGCCCCTCCAGCACCTTCTCCGCGCCCTCCTTGAGCTTGGCGGCGGATTCCGGGAGCTGAGCCAGACGCTCGGGAAGTTTTTCCTCGACCTCGCGCAGCCGCTCCTCATTGCGAAGTTGCCGCTGCCGCAGTTCGCCCACCTTGTGGCGGTTGTTGGTCATGCCCACGGCCAGCTCTTCCGCGATGCGGGCCAGGGTTTCGGAAACTTCCCGCTGCTCCTGGTGGATGGCCTGGAGTTCCGCACCCATCTCCGCCACAGCGGCGATCTTGGCAAACTCGTCTGCCATCTCCTTCTGCTCATCGAGCTTGTCTGACCCGGCCCGGAGGCGCTCCCGCATTTGCTTGGCCAGCTCTTCGGCCTTGGCGGGATTCTCCCAGCCGGATTGCCCTTCCAGATCCTTGGCATTCTTCTCCAGCTCCTCCTGCAGATCGCCGGAGAGCTCGGACAATTCCTTGTCCGTGGCAAAGGCGGGGAAGTCATCGGCAAAGTCACCAAACCACTGTGCGGCCTGCTTCTGCTTGTTGAGCGCTCGTTGGCGGGCCGCCTCGATCTTCTGGCGGTCACCGGAGCGGGCAGCCTCAGCCAGTTCATCCAGTGCCTTGGCCGCGGCGTCCAGCGTATCACGCAGGACCTGGTAACGGGCGGCGAATTCCTCGATGCTGGTGCGCACGCGGATCTGCTCGGCGTACTCCTCCTCAGAGATGATCTTCACCTTCACCGGGGTCGAGGAGCTTACGCCCATGAGGCTGGGGTTGCGGTCGCGCGCCTCCAAGAGGAACTCCAGGGTCTGCCCGGGGCTCACTCCCAGGTTCGTGAGCTGGATCTCCCGCTGCACCTCCACTGAACGCTCCCCACCCACGCCAGGCAGGGCGGTGGCGCGGTCGCGGAAGCCATCTGCCGTGCGCACCCAGGAGGCGCGGTCCAGGCCGATGTCATCCGACACCTGCCATTGCAGCTTCACCGCGCTGGAGGGGGTGGCCATGGCAAAGGGACCGGGGGCGAGGAGATCGATGGCGGGCTTCTCGTCCGGCACCAGCCGCTGGAGAAAGCGTACGGGCTCCGCCATGCGGGTGCCGCGGATGTCCCGCAGATCCACCGTCCAGCGGCAGTCGCGGCTGATGGTCCAGCGGAACTCGACCGTGCGGGGATCTCCCCGCAGCGGGGTGCCGTCCACCTTCTCCACCACTTCGTTGTTTCCTTCGACCCTGGCCTCCAGGAGGCCGCCGGAGAGCGGGCGGTTGCTGCTCAGGCGCAGGTGTACCTCAGAGCCGCGCAGGCCCTGGATCTCCCCGGTGAGCGTGCCGGGCACCGTCTTGCGGCCCGCGTAGCGTGGCGGGGTGACTGTCACTTCCGAGCGCTCCAGCTGCGGCTGCCACAGAATCTCCACCGGCACCCAGGCCGACCGGGCACGGCCGATGGCAAAGGCCACCTCCAGCGGAGTGGTCACGCCCTCCAGCTTCTGAGCAAATCGTTGCCCTGCCTCGCGGAAGACGGGCAGGCGGTCCACCTGGGCGTTTCTCGCACTGCGGGTGAGCAGGTGCACCTCCACGCCCTCCACCGGTGCTCCGGTGATCTCCGCGGCCAGGGTGAGCGCCTTGCCATAGATGACGCGGGGCTGCGAGGGATCGAGGTCAAACACATAGCGGCTGTAGGGCGGCAGCTCGCGACCGGGCTGGAACAGGCGCTGCGCGATGAGCGAGGTCGCCCGGGGTTGCCAGATGGCCAGGCCGATGACGGCAGCCAGGGCCACGCCCAGCAGCATCCACACCGGACGCAGATGGATGCGGGAGGTGAGGGTGTCCTCCGGCAGGGCGCGCAGCCGGGCGAGGGATTCGGCCAGGGCCCGACGCGTCAGATAGGTCTCCAGCGTGGGCAGGGCGGGCGGTGCTGGAGGTGAGGGGGGCGCCTCTGGGCCTTCGACTGCCAGATCAGAGCCGATGCTGGCCAGGCCGCGGGGATCACCCGTCACGGCATCAAGACGTTGTGCTGCCTCACCGATCGTGAACCGGCGGCTGCGCCAGAAGACCACGCCCAGCCCCACCACGACCGCGCCTGCCAGCAGCAGGGCGAGCACCGTGCGGCCCTGGTTTTCAAAGCCGAGCCAGGCATCCAGCAGACCCAGGACGATGGCCAGGGCCACCCAGGCTGCCGCCAGGGCCAGAGTGCCGCGGAGACGCAGCCGGGCGCGCACCCGGTCCCGGAAGTGGGCCAGTGTCTCGCGAAGTTCCTGTGGGACATCCATGGAGTGAAAAAGAGAAAAGGTTCAAGGAGACAAAAGATTCATCACGAAAGGCCCATCCGGCGGCGGAGGGCCCACTCCGTGCCCAGCAGGGCGACGGCGATGGCGAGGATCCACCAGCGGCTCCAGAGAGGATCCCAGCGGGCGTCCTCCAGTTGCAGGGGCACGTGATCGGGCTCCAGAGACTGCAACGCCGTGCGCCACTGCGGCAGGGGCAGGGCCTGGCCGCCGGTCTCTGACGAAAGCTTCTGAAGATAGGCGGGATCGGCACTGAGCTCGTCTGACTCCTGCGGCGGGGCCAGCACCGTGAGCGGCGCACTGGGGGCGGAAGCCCCGGCAGGCACCTGGATGCGGACCGTGTAGGCTCCTGGATCCCGCATGGCCACCAGGGCACCCCACTGGACGCCACCCGTCTCATCGCCGCCCAGATTGGTCGCCTGCACGCGGTGCTTCACCTCGTTGCCGGCCACCACCTCCAGCAGGGGCGGCGTGCCGCCTGCTGCACCGCGCTGGCCGATCCGGGCCCGCACTGTGGCCCCTGCAGCGACGGAGGAGGAGCTGAGTTTCAGGGAATAATCCTCGCCTGGCAGGAACTCCGAGTAGGTGGCGGCCCACTGGAGGAGCTGGAGCCAGAACTCCTTCTGACGCTCCGGCGCATCCGGCTTGCCGGGCTGGAAGGACCAGCGCCAGAGGCCATCGCCATTCAGCGTGGCTGCCATGCCGCGCCCGTAGCGGCGGGCCAGGAGCAGGGGCACCCCGTTCCCGCCCCCGCGGCGTTCGCCCATGGCCAGCACCCGGGTGAAGGGCTTCAGCTCGCTGAGGGAGCGCACATCATTGAGCGGCGGCAGCTTCTGCCAGAGCTCGTCCTTGGGCTGGGGCAGGCGCTCGCCGAAGAGGCCCACCTCCTCTCCCTCCAGGGTGGGCAGGAAGCCATACTCCGCCCCGGCCTCCTCACCCCAGCGTCCGGGTTCGAGGAAGGAAAGGTCCTGGTAGTCGCCCGCCCATGGCTTGCCACGGGAGAAGAGCACCGCCCCACCCTGGTCCCGCACAAAGGCGCGTAGCATCTCCACCCGTTGCGGGGTGAGGAAGCACTCCGCGCTCTTGCCAAAGACCACCAGATCATACTGCCCCAGCTCGGCCTGGTTGGCGGGGAAGATCTTGCTCGTCTCCTCCAGCTTCCGGTCATCGGAGCTGACCACGCGGTAGAATCGATCCGGGCGCAGGCGGTACACGGCCTCGACCTCCATGAGGCCCTGGCCACGCAGGAGTTGCGCGAGGAACTTCGTGTCCCAGTAAGGCGCGCCCTCCACCAGGAAGACGCGGGAGCGGCTCGTGAGGCGGCGCAGGCGGCAGCGGTCGGTGTTGTTGGCGGGAACCTCATCGCCCTCCCACAGGTCCATCTTCACGGCGTACTCGCCTTCGGCCGCAGCTTCGGGCAGGGCCAGGGTGAGGGCGGCCGTGGCATTGGCTTTGAGCGTGGCAGTGGCGCGGGCCACTTCCGCCCCGGCGGCGTCCAACACTCGGACAACGGGCTTCACCGCACCGAAACCACGGTTCGTGACATTGACCTGAACCGAAGCCACTTGACCCGGATAGGCCACGATCTGGCGACGCACCACCTGCAGGGCCAGATCCTTCCGGAAGACAGGGCCGCCCACCGCCAGCGTGTGTACCTTGATGCCCAGGGCCCGGGCCCGGCCCACGGCGTCCTGATAAGCGGTGTCCGCCGCTGCGGTTTCGCGCCCATCAGACAGCAGCACCACACCCTCCCAGCGTTGGTTTTCAGAAGCGGCGCGTTCCAGAAGCCGGGCCAGGGAGCGGGCAATCTCGCTACCTGCGCCGTCTGGCTTGGCCGCGTTGGGGCCAGCGAGGGTTTTGGAGTCAACGGCAGGCTCCAGATCCAGGGCAAAGGGGTGCAGCTCCACCCGCTCCGGATGTTTGGAGGCCTTGATCCACTCCTGCGCTGCCAAGGACGCCGCCTCCCAGCGGGTTTTGCCGCTGTTCGGCTCGGCCTGACCATCCGCCACCGCCATGCTGGCGCTACGATCCAGCAACAAGGCATAGCCCGGCGTCTCCTGCTCGCCTTCAGTGAGCCATCGACCCGGATTGGCCGCCACCAGCAGCAGCACCAGCAGCCCCAGCATTCGCAACGTGGTCAGCCCCAGCCGTACCCGTGGACCGCACGTGCCCGCGCCGCGCCACGCCAGCCAGGCCGCAGCCGCCAGCAGCAGCACGCCGCCCACGAGCAGCACAGGAAGAGGGAGTGTCGGAAGGAACGTCATTTCGGTAAAACAGTAATTAAGTAATCCGGTAATTCAGTGAGACGGAAGGGCGGTAGGGCAGGGAAGCTGTTGGAGTTCCGCCTTTAGGCGGTGAAGCTCGAAGCTGTTGGATTTTGAAGTTTGTCGTTTGAAGTTTGGTCTTTCCGCCCACCCCTTCCCCACCAGGCGAGGAGCAAAGACTCCAGGAGAAACGCCGCCGTGGCTGTGAGCAGCAGCCAGGGCCAGAGGGGCACGCCATCGCGGAGCTGGGCGAAGCTGAGGGCCGCGGCATTCCCGGTGGCAAGGGTCTCGCCAAACGGCACCGCCTCGGGGGCCAGGGTGCGCAGGTCCATCTCCTCCTCCGGCACGTTCACCGCCGTATGGGCCACTACATGGCCGGTGCCGCCCTGATTCTCCTGCACCACGAGCCAGCGGTAGAGGCCGGGCTCGAGCGGGCGGGCGGTGAAGTAACGCTGGCCACCGGTCTGCAGATCTTCCTGCACCGGCACCGCGGCATCGGTCTGGTCCATGAGTTGCACTTTGCCGCCCTCCAGCAGGCGGGCAGGGGACCATGCGGCGGACTGGCCGGGCTGGACCTCGGTGCCAGGCGGGAGGGCTGTGACGGGACGACTCTGAAGGATCACCTCGCCCAGGAAGGGGAGGAAGGCGGACTCGCCTGACCAAGTGGATGCGCCAGGGGCCATGGGAAGATTCCACCACCAGACGGCCCCCTGGTCCACCTTTTTGCGGGCCAGCGCCGGCATGCCGTCGCTGTAGGCCATGGTCAGGTCCCAGCCCTTGAGATCGTCTGCGCCTCCGGCAAGACGGGCGCGCTGATGAAAGAGACCACGGGCGGGATCACCGAATTCCCCGGTGCTGAAGAGCTGGAAGACCTCGGCCTTCTCATTGGCAATGCGCAGATGCCAGGGAGCATCCGTCGGCGTCTTCTCAAGGGAGGCGGTGAGGGCGGGTTGACCGCTGCCGACCGGGCCCAGCTGCCAGGGAGCGGCGAGCGGGCGGTACAACACGGTGCCGCCGCGACGCAGCACCTCCTGCACAGCTTTGGTAGTTTCCTCTCCCGAATCTGCCGCCACCAGGATCTCACAGGTGCTGCCCAGCTCTGCGACCGCTCCCTGCTGAACATTGGCCCACGGCAGGGCGCCCAGGGCACGCTGCCAGACCTCGCGCTCCTCTGGAGCCAGGGCCGTGGGTAGGACGCCCA
This sequence comes from Verrucomicrobium sp. BvORR106, assembly GCF_000739655.1. Taxonomy (GTDB): domain Bacteria; phylum Verrucomicrobiota; class Verrucomicrobiia; order Verrucomicrobiales; family Verrucomicrobiaceae; genus Verrucomicrobium. The sequence goes on from NZ_BATR01000085.1 coordinate 22,857, forward strand.
CCTTGAGCCCCTCCCGGGCGCGCCGCACAATGGCGCGATGGTCATCCATGGCGAAGCGGTCCTCCGAGCCCTGCAAGGTGGCCCTTACGACAAAACTGCCCACCTCAGTGATCGGGAGGTTCAGGCCCACCTGGGCCTCACCCCAGGGCTGCACCTCCACCTGGCGGGTGGAGCGGGCATCGCCCAGCGAGAACACCACGGTGGCAATCCGGGCCTCGGGGGAGAAGTTCTTCACCCGTGCCAGGGCCTGCACGTTCTCGCCCGGCAAGGGCTCCACCGGCTGCGTCTCCAGCCCGCTGAGGGCGAGGTTGGGCGCCTCGTTGCCCAGCTTCACTTTGAAAACTTGTACGTCCTTCGGCGCCGCGGGCAGGGTCTCCCGCCAGGCAGTCGCCTGGAGGTCGGAGAGCACATACATCTCCTTGGCTCCGGGGAGCTTCTCCAACCGTTCCAGCGCCAGCCGCAGAGCCCCCGGCACGTCCCCACGCTGACCGGACACGGTGGCGGCGCGCAGCACCTCCTCCAGCCGCTCCCGGCTGCGGCCCATGTCGGGGAAGACGGCGTCCGGCTGGGCATCCAGCCACACGAGGTTCAAGGATTCAACGCGACCTGCGGAACGGAGGATCTCCACCGCGCGGGCCACGGCCAGGGCAAAGCGGGACTGCCCGTCGCCGCTCGCGGCCATGGAGGCAGAGCGGTCCACCACCAGCATGAGGTGTTTGCCCTCGCTGCTCTGGGTCAGGTTCCGCCCGCCCACCAGCACGGGTTGAGGAAAGCACAACGCCAGGGCTGCTACGGCCAGGGTGCGCAGGGCCAGCAGCAGCCAGTCCTGCGGACGCCGCCAGCGGAAGGTGCGGCTCATGGCCCGGCGGAGGAACTCCACCGTGGGGAAGCGCCGCTCCGGCGGACGGATGCGGGAGACGAGATGGACGATGACCGGCGCTGCCGCAAAGGCGGCGAGCCAGAGCAGTCCGGGTTGCAACCAGCCGATGCTGAAGTTCATCGTGTGAGCCTCCTCAGGTGGTCCAGCCAGGGCTGGTCAGTGCGGGCCTGCACGAACTCCACACCCCGGCGGGCGCTGAGCTGGGACAGGCGGCGATGGTGCTCCTCCAGCTCGCGCTGGTAGGCGGCACGAACCGCCGAGGGATGCACGGGAAGGGCGGTGGCGGTCTCCATGTCCACGTAACGACGGTAAGCGGTGTCCGGCAGGAGGAGTTCCTGCGGGGTGAGCACCTGAAAGAGGAAGACGCGGAAGCCCCGGTGCAAGTAGGCACCCAAGGCGCGAAAGATGGCCGCTGGGTCATCGAGGAAATCACTCACCACCACCAGCGTGGCCTTGTGTTTCAGCAGGGGCAGGGCCCGTTCCAGCGCGACCGAGAGGGAGGTCTTCTGTCCCGGGGCATTCTGTTCCAGCGCGTGCAGGATCTGCTGCAGGTGGCCCCGCGTGGCCCCCGGCGGCAGGTGCTGGCGGATGGCGGCATCAAACAGCGTCAGGGACACGCGATCCTGCCGCAGGGTCACCAGATACGCCAGGCACGCTGCGAGGTGCGAGGCCCAGTCCAGCTTCGTCACCGCCCCCGGCTCCTCCGGGAAGCCCATGGACGCGCTGCTGTCCACAAAGAGGTGGCACTCCAGTCGCGTCTCCTGCTCAAACGTCTTCAGGTAAAACCGGTCCGTGCGTGCGAACACCCGCCAGTCCACCAGATGCGGCGCATCCCCCGGAGTGTAAGGACGGAACTCATGAAACTCCATCGAAGCCCCACGCCAGCGCGAGCGGTGCTTCCCGGAATGATGCCCCTCCACCAGCATGCGCGGCGCAAAGGCCATCGCACGCAAAGCACGGGCGTCTTCGGCACTCAGGTATTTGGATGAGGAGGAAAGTTTCAAGGAATGGATCGCTTAAGGATGATCAGACTGAGCCGCCTAAAGGCGGAACTCCAACCATGAAGTCGGAGCGGAGAGGGTTGGAGTTCCGCCTTTAGGCGGTGAAGCTTGAGATTGGATTTTGGATTTTGGATTTTGGATTTTGGATTTTGGATTTTGGATTTTGGATTTTGGATTTTGGATTTTGGATTTTCAAGGTTCGAGGAATCGTGAATGGCAGGAATTCCACTTATCACTTTTTACTCTCAACTTTTCACTGCATCCTTCCCCCTCAAATCTTCCCCAACAGAGTCTTAACAATCTCCTCCGTGCTCACCCCATCTCCCGTGGCCTGGTAGTTCGGGATGATGCGATGCCGCAGCACGGGCAGGGCAACCTCGCGTACTTCCTCGATGGAGGCCGTGGCTTGGCCGCGCAATAGGGCCAGGGCGCGGGCCGCGCGGGCGAGGTTCTGGGAGGCACGTGGACCGGCGCCCCATTCGACGTAGCGCTTCACATATTCATCGGCCAGAGGGGATTCAGGGCGGGTGCTATGCGTGAGTTTCAGGATGGCTTGGAGCACGGAGTCGGGCAGCGGTACTTCCACGGCCACCTTCTGCAGCTCCAACACCCCGGCAGCGTCCAGCACCTTCTCGGCGACGTCCTGGTTGCGGCCCGTGGTGCGGCGCACCACATCCGCCTCCTGCTCCAGAGTGGGGTAGCCAATCTTGAGGTTGAAGAAAAAGCGGTCCAACTGCGCCTCCGGCAGCGGGTAGGTGCCCTCATGCTCCACCGGGTTCTGCGTGGCGAACACGAGGAAGGGTTCCTCCAGCCGGCGGGTCACGCCTGCTACGGTGACCTGCTTCTCCTGCATGGCCTCCAGCAGCGCGGCCTGCGTCTTGGGCGGGGTGCGGTTGATCTCATCTGCCAGCAGCAGATTGGCAAACACGGGGCCGGGGGTGAACTCGAACTTGCGCACCCCGCCGGCATCGCTCTGCAGCACCTCACTGCCCACGATGTCGGTGGGCATGAGATCCGGGGTGAACTGGATTCGATGAAACTTCAGCCCCAGTGCCTGCGCCAGCGTGCTGACCAGCAGCGTCTTGGCCAGGCCCGGCACGCCCACGATCAGACAGTGTCCCCGGCAGAGCAGGGAGACCAGCATCTGCTCCTGGATCTCCTCCTGGCCCACGATGACACGGGCTAGTTCACGGCGCACCCGTGCAGCGGCGTCTTTGGCGCGTTCCCATTGTGCGGCAAAGGCCGCGTCGGTTGTTTCGCTCATCGTATCGGTAAGAGGTTGATCGGTAATTCAGTGATTCAGTGATTCAGCGGGCAGATGTCCTGAGCCGCCTAAAGGCGGTACTCCAACCAAGAAGTAGAAGCGGAGAGGGTTGGAGTTCCGCCTTTAGGCGGCTCAGTGAGGCTGGACGCGGTGTTCATGGTCAGGGCTGTTCCTCAGATTTGGTGTCTTTCGGCTCCCGCGCAGCGGGCTTGAAAGCACTGGCTTCCATCCAAAAATTCAATTCCGTGGGGTTCCAGTTACGCAGCCGTTCGTCGAGAGCGGCACTCATTTGAGTTTCAGGAATTACGTTGCCATCCTGCGCCGGGCCACCCAGACCGGGATATTCTGCCGAGGTCCAGTTCTGCCATCGGCGGTCAGCATCCAGATGCCAGTGGAAGAGGGTTTGATCCCGATGGTTTTGAGGCCAACGAAGCCAGGCGCAGCCCTGGATGCCCGGAGGAGAACCAAACTGGCCCTCGAATTTCTGAATCCACTCCATTGTACGGGGGAGATTCAAGTTCGGTCTATCCAGATCAGTTGGGGAATAGGTCTCAACCTCGATCTGCCAGCCCTGCAGCAGTGGCAGTGGGCTGAGGTGAAGGGTGACGCCGATTTCCTGTCCCTCTTGTTGAAGGGTGCGAGTGCGAGTGACCTCTGCCAGGGAGGCCATGAGGGCTCCGTCAAGAGGCTTGCCCAAGGCGGACTGAAGTGGCGCCCACTTCTCCAACTCGGGTGACGAGCCAGTCACCTTGGTGACGCGGAGCGCCAAGGGTCGCCACTCTGGGGGGACTCCTGACTGGCGAAGCTCCTTTTGCAGAGCCAGTTTCTCCGCCAGCGAAAGCGTGCGCAGGTACTCAGGCCATCCACGCTCTGTCAGGCCTGGGATGGCCTGGAGGATTTCCTGGAGACGAGGGGCGGGCACGTCCCCGGCAGAAGGGAGAGGGGGCAGGGGCCTGCCTTCGAGAGAGGCCTTGCCGTGCTCAATCCACAAGGGCCAGAGATCTTCGGGATCGAAGCGATAGACCTCCGCGACAAAATTTCTCCGCCCATAGTCTTCGAAGAGATTCGCCAGCCAGTAGATTTGATCCGCGAGCGGACGTGAGCCTCCATTTTCATGGATCACCGGGGCGTTGCCGTCCTCCTGGATGATTTGGAGAAGAGCCTGACGTCGGGCATCGGTGAGTTCAAGCGGATACTTGATCGTAGTCTGAATCAGATTCCACTTACGTGTGCCATCGCCTTTCTGGAGACGGGTGACTGCCTCCAGACCCAGGTCCGGGAGCAACTCCTTATCTTTCACTGAGACGACCGCGGTGCGCAGCTCTTGCGAGAGTTTTAGGTCGGGTATTTTGCGATTGACATAGTCTTCGATCACCGAACCTATCGTCCGTCCTGCGGCCAGGGCCTCCAAGTTCTTCAGTCGATGCTGGAAGGGCTCAGGCAACTCTCCTGGTTTGACGTTGGGGTCTTTGTCCAGGGCGGGTGCAAGCTGTTCAAGCAGGGTATTGCGGAACTGCGCCAGCGCCGGTTGGGCGGCTGACTTTTGTCGCTGCACGAGCTCTGTGAAATGTTCAAAGTACTGGAGGGGATTTTCCAGCATGAGATTGGCGACAGAATCAAGATCCGCATTGTTCCCATTCCGGATGATGCCTGACAAGGCGTGAGACTTTTGTTCGTCGTTGACAACCTTCAGATAGTACTTGGCAACCTCCACTGGAGACTTGCCGTGGACATCTTTGGCAGTCTTCAGTGCCAAGTCACGCAGTTCCGCCAGATCCGTTGGTAGTTCCCCGCCTTCCTCTTCACGGAAGGGCACGATCGATTCGATGAAATCACGTGCCAGTTCGCCTCTCGTCTGCGGACGATAAAAGTGCGGCCATTTTTCATCGATTTCCTCTTCGGTCAGCTCCGGAGGATCGGTACTGAAGTCAAAGCCGGCCTCATACGGATCGTAAGAGGGAAGGCGCTGTCCCACCAAGACGTCATCCCCCAGGCCGGCGGCAATCACGCTGATCCAGTCCCAGTCTTTATCCAGGACGGCGCGCTGCCAGGTGGGCAGGGACTCCTTTTGAGTTTCGAGATCGCTGAAACCCTCGGGATTGGCCGCCATTCGCACTCCGGCCAGCCATTGCTTACCCAGGTAGTCCATACCTTGCGGGTACTCTTCAAGTTCCTGCTCCGTGGCGCCTTGCTTCTTTGGAGGCTGGCCCTCTGTCACGGATGCCCACCACGCCTGTTGTTCAGGTGTGAGGAATGAAGCTTGAGCGAGGGCAGGCACCTGTGGCGAGGACAGGCGTTTTTGGACGGACTGTTGCAGTTTCTCTATGAGGGGGCGGACGGCCCACCCCCGGCTGTAGGTTTGCAAAAGTCGCTGGAGATCCGTATTCAGTGCCTGCCAGTCCCGGGTTCCGGAGAACTTGTCCAATGCCTTCTGGTACTGCTGACCCGCGAGAGTCTGAACGGCCAGATCAAGGAGCCGGTCTTGACGGGGCACGATGGCAAACAAGGCCTGTGCGGCCGCTTCTGCCTCGGCCCTGTATCCCCGTCGGTGATATTGGGCGGCCCGGAAGAAGAAGGAAACAATCGTATCCGAACTGTACAGGAGGTTCTCTCTGACCGGCTTGGAGGTCGCGATGGCTTGCAGCCCTTTCGCCAGAGCTTGGGCGTCGGCTCTCTCATCTGCTGGCAGCAGGCTGATCCGCTTGGGTTCACCCCAGGAGTGCACCAGTTGGGTGCTGTTATGGATCTGCCAGCCATCCCACACCAGCAGCTCTGGTTTGCCGGGCTCTCCGGTTGTCTTGTCTGCCCAGCCCCGGGTGTAAGTCTTCTCCAACTCCGTGACGACGGCCCGAATCTTATCCTCGCCCGAATTGGGGAGGATCTGTCGGCTACCCACCCCCTCAATCTCCCGATACTCCCAACGGTCCACAGGCAGCTCCTGAAGCCCCAGCTCAAACAAGAGGTCAAACCCCTTCCCAAAATCCGGTGCCGCGGCGCAGGCCGTGCCGCCCATGTCAGGGATAAAGGGAACAATCCCCGGAACACAGAGGCAGGCAGAGACAGAGAACCATGCGATCATCATCATCCGCCGCGCAGGCCCATGGGCCTGCCTCAAGCGGCTGATGCTGTGATCGACAGAATTCATGGCAGTGGGTGACTTTCCCCAAGCGGGGCAGCGGAGAGGGTTGGAGTGCCGACCTTAGTCGGTATCAGTTCATCAAGAGGTTCAAAGGCTCGATGACTTACATGCCATCTGCCGCGGCGAGGTTATTCAGGTCTGACGTCTGGCGTTTTCTTCTCTGAAGTCTCCGCCGGAGGCGGATTCACCGCCCCGGCCTCGACCCAGAAGTACTCGGTGGCGGGGTTCCAGGTGTTGATGCGTTGTTCCAGGACCTTGGTGATTTCTGCTTCGGGTATGGTGTTGCCGTAGCCGGGGGCTCGGCCCAGTTGTTCATGCTCTTCTGAGGCCCAGTTCTGCCACTTGGAGTCCTTGTCCAGATGCCAGGTAGCCATGGCTGCCTCACGCGGACCCTGCATCCAGCGCAGGGAAGCGTAGCCATTCACCACGACAGGCTCTGGACTGGCAGAGCGGAGTCCCTTCAGCCATTTGGCACCTTGGGAGACCAGGGAGCGGTCGTAGGCGTTTTCCTCGCCGTCTTCCACCGCATCGCTCAACTCCAGATTGAGGGCCAGCCCTTGGTAGAAGGGTTTCTGCTGAATGAAGCAACGAATGCCCTTGCCCTCGCCCAGCTTGCCCAGCTCTTTGCGGCAGGCCTCCGCCAGTTTCACGATGGAGTCTGGCGTGATCTTTTGCCCGGTGAAGGTCTTCACCGCGTCCAGTTCAGAGAGGGCATCTTGCTTGCCCGCCACTTCCACCACCACCAGCGCACGCTCGCGCCAGGCGGGCTTGAACTCCGCCTTCCGTATCTCCTCGCCCAGAGCGAGTTTTTCATCCAGGGTAAGGGACTGCAAGTACTTCGCCCAGTCGTTGTCTGGAGGGGCGTCCAGAGCCTGGAGCATGGCCTGACGGCGCTCAGAGGTCACACTGGCTGAAGATGGAGTGGGGGGCATGGCCGTGCCCTCCAGCGTGGCCCGACCCCGCGCAATCCACAGCGGCCAGAGCGCCTCAGCATCCACGACTCCCATGACCTTGCGCCGGATGGATTCCAGGTCGTCGTTGGCCAGATAGTCGGCCGTCCAGTACACATAGCGGGAGAGAGGATCCGTCGCACCGAAGTTGGACTTCACTGGCGCATCCGGGTCGTCCTGCAGGATCTTACGTAGGGCCTCCTTCCGGCCGTCGGTGATGCCCTGGCCAAAGTTCATACACTGGGCAAGCAGCCGCCATTTGCGGTCGCCATCGCCTTTGGGAAGGCGGGGCACGGCCGCGAGGATGGCATCCACCGTCTGGTCACGGTTTTCCGCGGCGTTGCCCAGGGCACTGAGTTGCCGCGTGAGCTGGGGCGCACTGAGCTTGCCGGCCACATAGTCTTCCAGCAGCTCCACAGGGCCCCGACCAGAGGTCAGGCCTTCGAGCATCGTCACCTGTTCTTTGAGATAGGCTGGCAGTTCACCCTTGGCCACTTCCGGATCGCTGCCGCCCTGGCGCACCTGTTCATCCAGCAGGGCCTTGCGGTATTTCTCCAAGAAAGGCTTGGCGGCGCCCTTTTGCTTCCGAATCAGGGTGGTTGCCTGCTCGAAGCGCTGGCCTGGCTCTTCCAGAATGAGGGATTCCACCTGCTTGAGGTCAGCCTCTCCGCCCGCATGGATGAGGGCAGTCATGGCCTGGCTCTTCTGTTCTCCGCTGCCGCCCTTCAGGTAGAACTTGGCGATCTCCAGTGAGGATTTGCCCTTCAGCGCCTTGGCAAGATCCAGCGCCACCTGCCGGAGTTCATCCGGGTCCGTGGGGAGTTCATCGCCCTCCGCATCGTTCACGGGCAGCACCACCTGCAGGAACTCACGGGCCAGATCGTTGCGAGCAGGTGGGCGTTGCAGGTTTTCCCACAGTTCCGCGAGCTCTTCCTCGGTTAGCTCTGGCGAGTCCGATTCGAAATCGAAGCTTCTGGAGGAACGGTCGTACCCACGCCCCGGCATCGCGGTCAGCGTCTCATCGCCCAGCCCGGCGGCCATGACGGTGATCCAGTCCCAGTCATTCTCCAGCGGCGCGCGCATCCAGGCAGGGGCGGATGCGGTCTGCTCCTTCCACATCGCCAGGCTGTCCGGATCCGCCTGCATCTTCATGCCGTACAGCCAGATCTGGGCGAAGCTGGACAGCTCCAGGTTGCCCATGCTTTCATCGACGCCCAGCTCTTCCTCTGCGTCTTCCGGTTCGCTCTCTTCCTTGTCCTCCTCGGTGGCGGCGTTTTGTGCCGTTGCCTGCGGGGCACCCTGGGTGGCCGCACCGGCGGCTCCCTTGCGCTTGGGCGGGACGTCTAGCTGCTGCCACCATGCCTGCTGTTCCGGAGAAAGGTTGGCGGCATGGATCAGCGGTGGAGCCTGACCCTGCGGCACGGCAAGCCGTTGCTGCACGAGCTTGTGCAGGCGCTCCACGACAGGGCGCTCCGTCCAGCCACGCGTGTAGGTGACGAGGAGCTTGGCCAGTGCAGCTTCGAGTTCCTTCCAGTCGCGGTTGCGTCGGAAGCTCTGCATGGCCTCCGCGTAGCGGTTGCCCGCCAGTTTTTCGACCGCCAGGTCTACTAAGCGGTCTTTGCGCTCCACGAGGCTGAACAGCGCCTGCGCCGCCGCCGCCGCTTCCTCCTTGTGTCCGCGCCGATGGTATTGCGCAGCGCGGAAGAGATAGGTGACGATGAGATCCGGAGAGTAGAAGAGCGTACGCTTGGTGTTGGCGTCTCCATTGGCCAGCTCCTGGATGCCCAGCGCCAACGCTTTGGCGTCTGCCTTCTCGTCCGCCGCCTTCTCTTCCTTGGTCGGCGCGAATTGGCTCCACTGCACCCCCGCCTGACGCATGAGACGGGAGGCGGCTTGGTCGTTGGTCGTGCCCTGAATCCGCCATCCGTCGGTGAGGATGCGTCGATACGTGAGATTTGGCTGGGCTGAATCCGGGACGGTCGGCTTTTCCACCCAGCCGTGGGTCAGCGTCTTCTGAAGTGCCTCAATCTCCGCTGAGGATTTGCCGCTGCGGGATCTCCCGCCGAACGGGTTCTCCATTTCAGAACCTCGGAGGCTTTCAAGCGCGAGATACTGCCAGTCGGGTCCAGAGACATCTGGCAGGCCCAGGTCAAAGAGGATCTCCAGTCCCTTTCCGTAGTCCACGTCCGCCGCCTGCACCCGGGGGGCAGGCAGAGTCACGGTGAAAAACAGCGGCAGCACCACAGGTGCCGGCCCCACCAGCGCAGCGGTGAAAGCAAGATTTCGCCACAAGGGCATGGTGCGTCCGTAGGACGAGGGGTGGGCCGAACTCATTGGGGGTGATGAAGATTCGTTTTTCCGCTGACTGGTTTAACCCAGATGCCGTTCAAAAGGGAAGGGAAAATATTCCCGGTTGGTGCTTATTGGTGATGAAAAGTTTATCCATGAGGGTGAGGGTGATGGACCAGGGGGCACGAAAGGAGTGCTGGCTTTGTTGCAATGTCGTCAGGGAAATAGCGGCGAGGCCGATGACCTCCCTTCTGCGAACGAACTGAGGGCTGAAAGCCCGGTGTGATGGCAGCCTTGGGCAACGCCCAAGGTTCGTTAGGCATTTAAGAGATTGAGGGCTGTAGGCCCGACGTCATTCAGGGATGCTCGTCGTGGGCAGGCTTGATGAGGCCGGGCCTTCAGCCCTCATGGGTTGTTTGGTCATCTATTCCTTGGGCCGTTGCCCAAGGCTGCTATTAAGCCGGACCTTCGGCCCTTCTGAAGCGGCATTCCTGCCACCGGGATGGCGGATGCGCCATCGCTACTCCGGGGCTTGCCAAGGCAAAACGGCACACTATCCTTTTCACTGAAGGCATTGGGTTTGATTGAACATCCCCGCCCGCCTGTGGGGATCATGCCGCGGAGAAAGGTGAGCCCAGCCTAATGGCGAAGGTGTCATGTATGGAACAGCTTGGAGCAGGCAATGAATGCTGATATATTGGACGCAGCGACGAATAACCAGAAAATGGAAATGAATCACCACGACCGGGCCAATGCCATCATCGAGGAGGTTCTCAGTCTCGCGCTCAATCGTCACCTGCATCTCTTGGAAGATGCCGGATACCTCAATCAGCGGGCAATTGCCAAAGGACTGCAGGGGGGAATTCAGGGGAAACCTGAAGGACCGCTGCATTTGAAGAACGCCTTGATTGATGAAATCTGCCTGAGATTGGGGCCAGCGGTTGCTGACTATTTGGCGTATCCCCGTGAAGACCTCTGGCCGATGTCCGGTGAATGATCTTGTGTGCACTCGTTAAGGAGCCCGGGTACGATGCTGAAGAACGTGATGAGTGGCCAGAGCGTCCGCCACTTCTTCCGCCAAACCCTCCGCTCCTGAGCCGACGGGGACCGTCGAACTACTCCGCAGTGTCGCTTCGGGCGTAGTCCGGACGTGCGGTCCGGCTCAGTCGCCGCAGGGACGTACGTTCTATCCACCGATCCGATCCCCATCTTCCGCAGCCAGCACTCCCGCACTTCCTGGCTCCGCGGATGTAGCTACCAAGAAACCAAGTCAGTCTGGCCGGATTCAGTCCGTCCGAAGTTGATCCCTGTAGGGGATCTATGGCACAGTCCAACGTTGACGAATTTCCAGCTCTCGTTTTTGGTCATGGTGTGTACCGCCATGTTGATATCTTGGATGGCTAGCCTATTCGGGGTGAAATCGCCCGTGGAGGAAACACTCAAAGCACTGCCCCTATGATTGCGCCGCTCAGTCTTGTAGAGCTTTCTCTCGTGACGGCCGCACTTGGCCTCGCTGCCGTAGTCGTGACGATTCTCCTGAAACTCGCCGACTCGCGGCGTGTGGGATTCCAGCTTCCGATCACGGCATTGGTTCTTCTAGGGATGATTGTTATGGGTGTTTGGATTGGATTTCGATGAAGTTGGCGCTCCACGGAGAAACTTCACCTACCGGGAAGTTATTGGCTGCCAAGGAACCTGGGGTGGTGAAATGCGGTCTGACAGTTCTTAAAGCAGTCTGTGCCTGGGAAGCTGGGGAGCGCACGCATCCCTGCGTGCTGTTCGCGGCATCTTGCCGCGAACGTCGGGCAGACATGACATCGCATCCGCCGGACTTGGAGGCGTTGACGGCGGTGGGGAGAAAGTGGGTGCTGTCGGCCTTACCACCTGATCAATCCTCTGCGAAGGCCCCCAACGTTGACTCGCTCAGGGCTCGTCCAACGTTGGGCTGTGCTAGATATCCCCTTCAGGGATAAACTGCGAACTGATACGGCACCTCAAGGCGGTTCCTTGGCGGCCACCCCGACCACGCGCATCTGGGGAGGCTGCCGAAGGAAACGACGCTTCTTCCCTGCTCAGGCGAAGTTCTTCCTCGAAGAGGATGGGGCTACAAGCCCAACGTTGACGAGCTTCCAGCGAGTCTACGTTGGGTATCACCCCGCCTCGCGGTCAGGTGTGGAGGCCAATCTCATTTTCTTTCAAAGCATGTCTTTCTAAGATACCCATCACGTCCACTTCCATCGCCACACACTCAGCCTCGCTTGCCTTTCGCGATTTTTGGGCATCCTTTCCACACCGGCCCCCCAATGACTCCCGCCTGTTACAAGCTCTTTGCTTATGCTGTCGACAAGGTGACTCCCCGTGACGTGTGGGATTTCAGTCCGAATGATCCAGGGTTTCCGGGATACGTCCGAGAGTTCACCGCGATACTCAAATCTCGAAAACTGCCCAAGGACGCAGATTTCGACATCACGGAGACGATTGGATTGACCATGTGGGGCGACGCGGAAACCGAAAAGGATCCTGATCGCTTCCGCCGGTTCCGCGTGTTCACAAACTCCGTGGCAGTCGCGCTGTGTGCCGGACCAGATGGTGTCCCTCTCACGATGGCCGCCAACTATCCATGTATCCGTCTCCTGGAAGATGCCCATGCCTTGGGGGACGAGCAGTTGCTAAGATTGCTCTATCCCGTCTTCGGAGATTTGTTCGCCCGCCTTGAGACGGATGGGTGGTCCAACCGTGAGGCTCCGCTCCTTTTATTGGGGCAGCTCATACTGGCATTAATGGGATATGGCAGCCCCAACGATGTGCCCACATTGGCGGCCACGCTGGTGAAGCTGGGCTCCGTTGCGAACGATCACGTGCCAGCCGACTTCCTCTGGAACTGCACCAACTTCGACCAACTCCACGCTGAGTGGAAACGATTCGTTGGAATCGCGTTTCCGGAGAACTCTCCCATCGAAGATGTCGCCTTGCTGCGCGATACGCTATTGTAGTAGCCTCATCTTTCAAATACGCCGCCATGGAAGAAGAGCTAAACAAGAATCCGCCGCTCGGTCGCAGCCTGATGCCGAATGGCAACTTCGTGTTCAAGGTCTCTCCTCGATAGGCGATTGCGATACGACAGGGCGAGCGCAGCTCGCAACGGTGGCCAACGACCCGGCGGGCGCTCGCGCAAGCCTTCCTTTCCTGTGTACATTTTTCACTGGCTTTTGGCCCGCCGACCTTTGTAAGGTAGGTTCATCGCGAAAATTGAGGAAACTCAATTCACTTCCCTAACCCTTCTGCCCATGAAGCACACGCGGTTCGCCCTTTCTGACTGGCCCATGTGGGGGGGATTGATCATGATGATTCTCCTATTCTCCGTGCAGATCATTGGGATGGCTGCGGGGATGATCGCTCTCGACCCCCGGGAGGATTACTTGGATCCGCCTAGGATGAAAGAAGCGGCGGCGGAGTACCAGCAGTACCTTCTCGCGCTGAGGGATGCGGAGGGGAACTTGCGCCGAATCGGCGAACTGCCTACCTATGAAGACCTGGCCCGGAAATATGAGGAGCTTCAAGGCTACTCTTGGCAGGTGAATGGTGCCCGGCTTGTTGTCGTGAAACACGTGGTCGGTGAGGCGCCAGAGGTCTGGTTTCTGGTCATGTCTTGCATGGCGCTTCTTGTATCCGTAATGGGAAGTCTGTTCGGGGCACAGCTTCTCCATTCATTTTCTCCCAAGGCCGTGTTTCGCCGGTGATCTGGGCGCAGCAGGGCACGATGATCGCAGGGGGCGAGGTGAGATGGGCCCGGAGGATTCTTGAAGCCTCTCCGGGCCATCCTATTGGGATCGGTCACGCCTTGCCCGGAGGCTGCACAATCGGCTCCACAAAGAAGTACTGCTTGTGTCCGCCGGAGGCGAGCTCCTTGGCGCGTTCCTCCGCCGCGCGGCGGGTCTCGAAATCGCCCACATGGAAGCGTCCTCCGTTGTCGTCCTCGCGATAGAGAGAGTGAGGGCTTTTCGCCACAGCAGGATCCGTGGCGGCCTTGTACAGAGCCGCAGCAAAGGCGCTGATCGGCTTCTCCGGCACTGCCGCCCACCAGCCGAAGTCGTCGTTGCCCCACTTCACGCCCAGACCTTTCACGATGGTGCGCAGCAACTCGACCTCAGAGGCTTCCTTGCCCGCATCCAGCAGGGCGAAGTTCGCGGTCGTTCCCTGGGCCGTCGGGCCCTGTACAGGGAGGAGGTTGACCCGGCATCCGGGGCCGCCCGGTGTTCCTTTGCGATGATATGGACTCTGTTGCGTGCTCATGTACGAGGGGAAGAAGTAGGCAGGAGCCGGGGGAAGTAAAGGGGGGAGGTGCTAAGTGCCTAGTGACTGGAGCTTGGTCTGGGCGGCGCGGGGCTACCTGAAGATCTTGGCTGCGGTGAGCAAGGTGAAGACCAGCAGCATCAAGCCTGAAATGACCGTTAGCAGCAGGAACACAGGCCGGACTTCCTCGAAACTGCGGCCTGGTTTCAGCAACTGTGCCTGAAATCCCGGGAACCGGAGCGCTGCTGCCGAGATGCCAAAGAGGAAGGCCACCGCAGCAAGCATGAGCGGACCAGGAAATGCGGTGATGGCGTCCGCTTGCAAAAACTGAAAAATGAAAAGCGCGTTCCAGATGGCCACCGCGACCAGGATAGGAACGATGCGCAACGGAAATCCCCGCGATTTGCCGACGGAGGACAATTCGCTGGCTTTTCCAGCAGGAATGAAGCCCGCATTGGCGATGGCCTTGAGCGTGGAGGCCGGGTTGCACCAGAAGATGATTTTCTCGGGAGCCTCGGTGGAGGTATGTCGGATGCGAATCCCGTCACCGAGAACCGGAATGCCTCCGTAGGGTTCAATGGCAACAACCTGCTCCGGGGAGAATCGATGTCGGCCCGTCTCAAGCAGACCGAACATCGTGGTGGCCACGCTGAGGTGTGCCGCATCGCATTCCAGCGTGGCAAGTGGCCAGGTGTAGTTGACGAATCCAATGCGTGCGCCGCCCCGCACGTGACAGGGGGTGGTGGGAGATGGAGTTGAACTCGTGTTCATCTAGGGTGTCCTATTTTGCGGTAGGTTGTGGAAAAAGGCCAGTAACAAGGTCGCCCCTTATCGCGGTGAGTGGCGCCCTCCCACGAAGAGCCTTCCGTCCGCTCCAGCGTTTCCAAAGTCGCGAAGCGTCTTGGAGTGCTGGTGACTCGACACCGCTTTGGCGGCCCTTGTGACAATCTCGAACCGTAGCAGTTCAGCAACGTTGATTCTCAGCGCGATTTGGATGTCCCTCCGGCAGCGTGGATCGCGGGGCCGGAGTGGTGGGGCATCACGGGAAAACCTCGCATGCCGGGAAGTTAGTGCCTGCCAAGGAACTTGGGTAGAGAGGCACAGACTCACAGGCCTTAAATGGCCTGTGCCCGGGAAGCTTGGGGAGCGCACGCATCCTGCGTGCTGTTTGCGGCATCTTGCCGCGAATGTCAGTCAGCGCATGACAACTGGTCCAACCGACGTGGAGGTGTTGATGGCAGTGGGGAGGAAGCCGATGCTGTCGGCCTTCCCACCTGATCATCCTCTGCGGAGATACCCAGGGTCTCCGTCCACTTCGTGGCCTATGCCCCTGGGCTGGGCTCGGTGGGCCTTTCAGGCCCAAATCCTATGAGGGGACTTACAGAGAGGGCTGAGCCAGAGTCGGTTCCTTGCCGCCTATTCCAATCGCGTGCGATTTGGGATCGCCGCCAAGGAATCAACACCGTCCACACACTCAGTCGAAGTTCTTCCTCGAAGAGGATGCGGCCACAAGCCCAATGTTGGCGAGCTTCCAGCGAGTCTGCGTTGGGTGCCGTCCAACGATGATGCTCAGGTGGGAAGGCCGACAGCATCCGCTTTTCCTCCCACCACCTTCAACGCCTCCATGTCACTCGAATGCGATGTCGCACAAATGTTTGGTTGCGCCTCACGAGGCCACACGCTGCCTGACGTTCCCGGCAAGATGCCGGAAACAGCACGCAAGATGCGTGCGCTCCCCGAGCGCCCCACTTGCCGCGTCCTATTCCGCATGCAAAAGCTGGTGAGCGAGCTCATGCCAGCGTGCAATCGTGATGCCCTGATGCTGGTCGATCGCAAGCGGATGATCCATGGGCTCCACCGTAAAGAGCGGCGTCTGTCCCGGTGGTCGTGATTGGACCGAGAGCTTGAGATGAAGCGTGCTGGGATACACGTGAATAGGGCTGCACAACCAGCCAAAGTACGGCGGGTCAAGCCCCCGATCCGGCTCCTCCCAGCGATCACCCATGTGTAGAAAGCTCTTCTCACTGAGGGACGACCAGACCGAGAAAGACAGGGGCTCATCGTGCCCATGTATAGTAACCTCGATGTGCCCTCGAACAAAGAACTGAGATTCATCCACCACGCACTGGTCTGGTGTCAGTTCCACCCGCGACTCGAACTCGTCCTCCGGCACCAGGGCTCGCCAGGGGGCTTCAATGCCAAAGCAGACGGGCAGATCGTCGTGAGTCCTTCCACAGTCCGGGCATTGCCAAGTCATGGATCACAAACGGTGCTCGCGCTCTTATCGGCAAGTGAATTTGGGGTGCCAAGAGTCTTTCACCACAGAGCGTAGCAGAGACGCACCGCGCTGCGCCAGCGTTTCGTGCGCCGACTGCCAATCGAGACCTGACCTCCAACAGCTCCAGCGCATCCAATGTCGCGAAGCGTCTTGGAGTGCTGGTGGCTCGACACCGCTTTGGCGGCTTTGATGACAAACTCGAGCCGTAGCACCTCAGCAGGGGTTGTGCACGAATGCTCTCATGCCGACGCGCCGCCTTTGCCAGACGCAGGTAATCCGTTGAATGACCTTGTAGTCCTCTGCACGAGTGCACCACGCCTGGTGATCATCCGTCAAAACGCTGCCTCGAAGGCTCTTTTGGAGCCCCAAAGGTGAAAGTTTGCTGGGTGAGGAAACTAATCTTCAACCTCTCGAACAACACCTCCGGGTCTCCTGGCTCCCGTCTCAAACCAGATCATATCAGACGGCTTTTCCCAGGTGAGGCTCCGGACTTCGAGTGCGGGAAGGAGATTATCCGCTGGGACGTTGGTGTCTCCAATGGGGGAGGTGCCGAAAGTGGGGTGCTCCTCTTGGGGCCAGCGTTGCCAGGGCTGGCCTCTTTCCTGATACCAGTCGGCACTTTGATACGATTCAGAAGCGATCTTCCACACCATCCATCCATAACCAAGGAGTTCAGGTGAAAGAGCCGGTGTCTGAGGAAGTTGTTTCATCCAATGGCCCGCGTAGGTGAAGGTGGTCCTGCCGTAGTCCGTGCTGTGGCTGGTAGAGCCGGTGGTGATGAAGATGCGCAGGCCCTGGCGCAGGGGCATGGGCTTCACAGTGATCCAGAGGCCGTCGCCCTCGCCTTCCCTCAGCTCAGGCAACTGGGTGCGGCAGATCTCTCCGAGCTTGGCTAAGCTGGAGGCGCTGGCGCTCTGGCCAATGAAGGCGGGCAATCCCACGCGTGCGGCCAGATCTGGGGGATAGGAGTCGATCCTCCTAAAGCGCAAGGAGGCTTCAATCCCGATCGGAGTGAACGGTACCGTGGCGAGATCCTCGCCCAGTGCGAGTTTCTCATCGAGCGAGAGGGCCTGCACGAACTCAGACCATTCGCCCTTTTCCAGGCGCTGTGGAATCGTCTCCATCATCTCGCGACGACGGTCGGTGGTGACGTTGGTCACGGAGGGGAGCGGTGGCAGTGGCGTGCCCTCCAGAATGGCGCGTCCAAAAGCGACCCAAACAGGCCAGATATCAGAGGTATCCAGATCGCGGAAAAGGGGATGGATCTTTTTGGGCACTCCTTCTTTGTCGTCGGGGAGTTGCAAAGTCAGCCAGGACACGACGTGCGAGAGCGGCACGACGGTGTAGTCATGGGTGACGACCAGCGTATCAGGATCTTCCCTCAGGATCTGCCGCAGCTTGTCTTTGCGCGATGGAGTCAGTTTCCTCCCGAACCTTGTGCATAGCGTAAGCAGGCCCATTTTGATTTCGCCCTGCCCCTTGGGCATGCGGAGGATGGCATCCAGAATGGGGTCCATGAAACCTTCACGATGAGAATCATCGGTCAACAGCGCTTGAGTCTGTGCAGAGAGCGTATCAAACGCGAGCTCTCCCCTGACGTAGGCGGCAAGAACGTCTGTGGGGCCGCGACCGGCGGCAAGATGCTCCAGAGTCGCGAGGTTCAGAGCCCAAGGGGAAGGCAGTTTGTGATCTTCCGATGGGGAATCCCCGGAAGCCTCAATCTCAAAGGCCGTGAAGATCGCCCTCCGATACCGCTGAATGAAGGGGCGACTGGCCTTTCCACGAGTGCGGACGAGGTGGGAGGCTTCGTCAAAGCGGATGCTGGATTGTTCGATGAGGAAGTCTTCCGCAAGTTTTAGGTCCTCGGCGGCACCGGTGTTGATCAGGGCCATGAGGGCCTTGCCTTTTTGAAACTCACTGCCGGATGTTAGGTAATAACGGGCTGCTGCCGAGGGGGTGCTGTTCTTTAGCGCGCGACCGGCTTTCAAGGCCAGCTCACGCAGTTCCGCGGGATCAGCGGGCAAATCCTTCTCACTCCAGGGCAGCGTGTGTGAAAGAAAATCCCGGGCAATCTCTCCCCGCGTGCGTGGCCGGTACATGTATCGCCAGCTTCTCTCCAGATCCTGCAAATCCATGCCCGGCGGGGTTTGGTCAAAGTCGAAGGCGGTGGGGCTCATCACATGGCTGTTTGCGCTGATGACAGGGATGAGTGTCTCATCGTCCACCGCGGCAGCAGCAATGGTCATCCAGTCCCAGTCTTGGTGAAGGATAGTCTGCGCCCAGACCGGCCCCATGGCGCTGAATTTCCGCCAGAGCTCGAGGTTCGCTGGATCAACTCGCATTTTGAAGTCGAAGAGCCATGTCGGGCCGACTTGGTCGAGTCTGGCCTTGGTGAAGATGGCGGCGATGTCGGGATCATTTCCTTTGGTGGTCCCGGATGATGGCGCAGAGGCGTTCTCTCCGAGAGGGACATCCGCCACCTGCTGCCACCAGGCCCGTTGTTCTGGAGTGAGCAGGTCGGCGTGGGCCAGTGGAGGAGCGTTCGGGGTGGTGACGCGTTGTGTGACCATAGCGTAGAGCTTTTCCACCAGAGGACGTTGCTCCCAGCCTCGAGTGTAGGTGCGCAGGGCATGAGCGAGGCTTGCGTGCAGAGCCCGCCAGTCCCCTGTGGCACCGAACTGATTCATGGTGTGGTCATAGTGAGTCTCGGCCAATCGCTGCACAGCGATATCCATCAGGCGCTCCTGGAGCGGGACGATTTTCAGCAGCGCCTGGACTGCGGCGGTCGCTTCGTCTCGAAAGCCCCGTCGATGATGCTGGGCGGCGCGGAAGAAGCAGGTGGCGATGAAATCCCTGTCCCCCGCGGCACCCATCCAGAGGGTGTTGTCGTTTTCATCTTTGCTCTTGGCCACGCGCCGCAGGCACTGGACGAGGAGCAGGGCGTCCGTCTTCTCGTCCGCAGCACCTTCGCCTGGACGGATATCTTTAGGGGGCGGGACGGACCATGGCTGGGGAGTTGAGATGTCGTTGGGCGGGGCGGTGGATTGGAGCTGCCAGCCGTCGATCAACACCCTGGTGCCGGTTGGAAAGTGAGGTTCCGGAAGCGGAGCTGAACCGGCGGTGCCTGTGGGAGTCGCAACCGTGTTGGAAGGGGACGTTTGCACCCACCCGTGTTTGAAAACGTCACCGAGCCCGATGCGAACGTCGAACGGATCGTTCTCGGAAAAGAGATCAAGGTATTGGGGTCTCTGCAATGCGGGCCCGCTCAACGGGACATACCGCCAGTCCGGGCCAGAGACGTCTGGCAGTCCGAGTTCGAAGAGAATATCGAATCCCTTGGCAAAGTCCGGTGACTCGGCATGGGCGGAGTTGAGGGAACTGCTCACCAGCCACAACGGTGTGATGCACCAGAGGAAGGACAGGATGTTGATGGGGTAGCCGAAGAGCGACCTCAATGCCCGGCATCGCACGATCCAGGAAAAGACGAAGGCGAGGCAAAGCAGCAAGAGCTGGATGCCTCCATTGAGCAGGTCGAGAACGGTCGCTTGCCAGTTGGGGTCCATGATGCAAAGCCCGAGTCCTGGAGCTGCAGGCGGAGGCCAGTCTAGACGATTCAGTCAGCGCCTGGCAAGGAACCTGGGGTGGCGAAATGCGGTCTGACGTGGAGGTGTTGATGGTGGTGGGGGAGAAAGCAGATGCTGTCGGCCTTCCCACCTGATCCTCCTCTGCGGAGGTACCCAACGTTGACTCGCTTAGAGCTCGTCAACATTGGGCTGTGGTAGAGATCCCATTCTGGGATCTGCTTCGAACTGAGGAGGGGCTTCAGCCGCCTTCAGTGTGCCTTCGGACCCATGGGATGATCGATCATTTCCTCTGCCTGAGCGCTCACATCACCGGTGGTAGCTGTCGACGTGAGAAGAAAACCAACCGCGCGCGTTTTGGGGTGGTCACCAAGGAACCGACTCTGACTCAGCCCTCGGTAAGTCTCCTCAGAGGATTGGGGCCTGAAAGGCCCACAGAGCCCAGCCCATATAAGGGGCATAGGCCACGAAGTGGACGGAGACCCTGGGTACCTCCGCAGAGGATAAATCAGGTGAAAAGGCTAACAGCACCCGCTATCGGCCCATTTTTATCAACACCTCCACGTCGGTTGGACCTGATGTCATGCTACAGGGTCATCCACGAATCCGACATCCAATCGCCCAAGGTCCTACTCCCATCCCCCGGACCTACGCCGGCTCATAGCATGCCCTCCCAGAACCTCCTGGCCCAAACCTTGAAGCACTGACGCACTGCCCACTGACGCACTGACCTACTGGCGCCTTACGGATACTCCTGCTTCTCAAAGCGGAGCAGGCGCTTGCCGTCAGACTTCTCCTTCGGGTGGAAGAGCCAGCCACCGGAGGGGGAGATCAGCTCATAGTTCGTGAGCTGGAATTCGGGCAGGAAGAGGTCGCTGTTGGGATCGTAGATGGTCTGTCCGGTGAAGCGGCCCCACATGCGGTATTCGCGGTTGTGGTCGTACCCGTGGGCGTTGCCGCCGTCAGCAGGCATTTCCGGCAGGCGGTCCGGGGCGCTCTTCTGGTTCTCGTTGATCACGACCAGGCGGGAGCTGTCCCAGCTCTGGCCGGGACGGCGGATGTAGCCCCAGAACTGGGTGCGCTCGATGTAAAAGCGACGTCCGATGAAATAGTCTCCCCGGGGCTCGTTGTTGATCTGCAGCTTCCGCGCGTCCATCTGCTGCTGGATCATGGGGTCCGCACAACTGGCCAGGGTGAGAAGCAGGGTGGCGGCGAGCAGGAGGGAGGAAAGCCGGGACATGGAAAAGAGTGAGCTGGGAGAGGAAAACGGCGGCACACCTAGGCACAGGCTGGCCGGAATGGAACGACAAAATCAGGCCAGACCTACAAAAAAAGAAAAGGGCCGGTTGCGTCCCTGACCCAGGACGCAACCGGCCACAGTGCCCAACCCAAGGGCAATTCAACTAACGGACCAACCAACCAACCGACCAACGAACTGAATGGCTCACAGACTGAAAGATGACTCAACTCACTGGCAGACTGGCGGAGGATAGGCCGAGGCCCGCCTCCGCATTTGGAACTCTGACCAGAAGCAACGGCTGGTTACAACGATTTCCAAAATCAAGTGAAGGCACCGGGGGAGGGGCTCGAACCGCCGTCTCCCCAGGCCACCCGTCGCGAGCTAGAACCGCACGCCCACCCGTACGCCGAACTCCCGCGGCGCCCCCGGTGCCCCGGTGCGGACGTCCGTGTTCATGGTGGTGTAGTACTCCTCCCCGGCCAGATTCGTGCCGTAGAGGCTGATGCTCCAGTTCCGGGCGCGCCAGCCTACGGCGGCGTTCAGCAGGCCAAAGCTGTCCTGCTGGAACTCCTCCCGGTTGAAGTCGTCGTACTTCGTATTCCCCAGGGCGAGGTACTCCACCCGGGCGAAGAGCCCGGCCTCCAGATGGAAGTCCAGCGCCACCGCGGCGTCGAACTCCGGCACAAACGGAGGCGTGTTCCCATCTAGCGAGCGGCCTGTGACCGGGTCCTTGTAGCTGGTGAGCCGGGCATGCGTCCAGCCAACGGACCCGCTCAGGTCCAGGATGGGCAGCAGGGCCACGCGGGACTCGAATTCCACCCCGTACGTCTCCGCCTCATCAGCGTTGAACACGGCGTAGTCCGTCACATTGATGCTGCGCTCCACCTGATAGTTTTCGATCGAGTTGTAGAAGGCCGCAAAGTTCGCGGTTGCCTTCCCGTCCAGCCACTGGGTCTTGAGACCTGCCTCCGTGGACCAGGCCCGCTCTTCCTCGAAGGCGGCGTACTGCGGATCATCCACATAGGCGCTGAAGCCGCCGGGCTTGAAGGCGTAGGTCGTCTTGGCATAGAGCAGAGCGTGGTCACCCAGCTTCACATCGATGCCCACCGTGGGCGTGACGTGCGCCCAGGTGTCGTCGAAGTTCTGGTGCGCGGAGCGTTCCTTGATCTTCGTCTTGGTCAACAGCGGCTCCGGGGTGGGAATGTCCATCGGGAAGAAGATGCCCGGGTACGGCGTCGGGATCTGAATGGTGGGGATGGGCTGGAAGGTCGTGATCGTCCTCGCGTTGATCTCGCTGTCCTTGTCGCGGTCCAGCTCACGGTGCACCCAGTCGAAGCGCACGCCGGCGTGCAACGTCACCGGATCCCATCCGGACCAGCTGCTGCCTGCGTAGAAGGCGAAGGCGTTTTCCTGGATGGTGTGCCGCGTGATCTGCTGGATGGCGATGTCTGAGTTCGACAGGGAAGTGAGGTTCACCGGTGTCGGCAGGGGCACCGGGATCTCGCTGCTGATGTCCGTCACCGTCAGCGTCTGCTGCTGGGTGAAGATGTTCCGCAGGCCGTAGCCGTGGATCGTGCCGGTGGAGCCGTACAGGCCCACGTTCCATTGGAAGGGGTCCTTGGGATCATTGCTGGTGAAGCGGAACTCCTGGCTCCAGATCTCCTGGTCCTGCTTGATGACGCTGGAGCCAAAGGGGTCAGGAGTGAAGTCCAGGTCCGTGATGTACGGGGCCAGATCCCAGTTGCGACGGGAGGTCACGCTGAGGAACTTCCAGTCCTCGTTTTCATAAGCGACCCGCAGAGCCTGATTGTCCACCACGCGATGCTGCTCACCCACCACATCGGAGCGTACTTCGTAGAAGTTCTTCCGGTCCAGGGAGGTCAGGCGCGGGGCTCCATCGTGGTACTCATCATATCCCGCCGTCAGGCTGATCTCCCAGCCCTCCGCCGGCTTCCAGAAGAGGCCCGCATTCACGCCCCAGTGTTCCTGGTCGTCCACATGATCCTTCGTATCCGGGTTCCAGAGATAACCTTCCCGTGAGTCGAACTGCCCGCCCACGCGGAAGAAGAGCGTGTCCTTCACCAGCGGGCCCATGAGCCAACCGTCGAAGTCGTGCGATTCATAGGACCCGTACGCGTAGCTGAAGTCCCCTTGAAACTCGTTGGTGGGCTTCAGGCTGCGGATGTTGATGAGTCCGCCGTACGTGTTGCGCCCCACCACCGTGGGCTGGGGGCCGCGGAGCACCTCCACGCTGTTCACCGCAGAGAGCGGCTGGGCGTAGGTGAAGGTCTCGCCAAACGGCACGTCATCCACATAGATGGTGGTGGCCGGGGCACCGAAGAAGACCGTGTTCGTCAGACCGCGTACGGAGTACACATCGCCAAACGATCGGGAGCCCGAATCGGTGGCAGAGGAGTTTGGCGTCAGTCGCACGATGTCCTGCAGCTCACGCACGCGGAAGTTCGCCACATCATCCATGGAGAGGAAGCTGGCGCTCACCGGCTTGCTCTGAGGATCCGCCAGCGCCTCGCCCACCACGGTGACTTCCGGCACCGCCGTGATGGTGCTGACTGTAGCGGGGGTTTGGGCAGCGCTGGGTGCTGGGGCCGGGATCGAGGCTGGGGCGACAGTCGTCTGGGCGGCCAGCGGCAGGCTCAGAGCGCTCGCCGTGGTGAGCAGCCCGGCAGCGGCCAGCAATCTTGGGAGAGGTTGTTGGTTGGACATGGATGGTTTTGAGTTGAATTGAATATGCTAAACTGCGCATATAAGCCCGTTGTTGCACAAGAAAACTTTTACGTGGAAAAAAATTGAGGCACCCATCGAGCGTCGTGACGGGAAAGGGAGGGGAGTTGAGCGGCCCTGAGGCGCACGCCAAGACGGCCGCGCTGGGCGCCTTGGCCGAATCGGGGACAGAGGAACCAAAAAAATCCCTCGCCTGCATCCCCCTTCTCCGATGAAAACCTCCACGTTCTTGATTGGCAGCCTTGGGCTGCTGGCCGCCCTGGCCGCCTGCGCCACCAACTCCAAGTCTTCAGCCCCGCCCACCGTGTCGGGCGTGGATCTGAAGCGCTACACCGGCACTTGGTACGAGATCGCCCGGTTCCCGCACTCTTTTGAGAAAGGGGCCAGCCATGTGACTGCAAACTACCTCTCCCAGCCTGATGGCACCATTAAGGTGGTGAACCGCTCCATGAAGGACGGCAAGCCCGACAGCATCGAAGGCGTGGCCACCCCGGTTGCAGGAAGCAACGGCGCGAAGCTGAAGGTCAAGTTCTTCACCCTCCTGCCGTCAGGAAACTACTGGGTGCTCGCCCTGGACGACAAGAATTACCAGTGGGCCATGGTGGGGGAGGGCAGCCGGAAATACCTCTGGATCCTCAGTCGCAAACCTGAGCTGGATCCGGTGATTTATGAGCAGCTCGTGAACCGCGCCCGGGAGCTTGGGTATGACGTGGGCAAGATTGAGAGGGTTGAGCAGTGAAGGGTGAGAGGGAAAAGGGAAGAGGGGTAAGGGATAAGGGGATCTAGGAAATAGGGTGTGCTGAAGGTGGAGGGATCGCTCCCGCGATGGACCTCAGTGTTGGAGTACCGACTTCAGTCGGCCGAAGCTCCTCCATCGCGTCCTGAGCCGACTGAAGTCGGTACTCCAACCCCGAGGCGGGAGCGGCGATCGCCGTCCGGCTGTCCCCAGCCGGGTTGGGAGCGGAGGGACACAACATCCAACTTCCCCGTCACCTACTCACCTGCCCCTCTACTTCCACAACAAATGCCCCTTCCCGCCCTTCTCATACCGGATGACGAGGCCAGTACTCGTGCCATCACCCTTGCCGTCCCAGAGGTGCATCTCGCCACCGTCATCAAGCACAAAGCGCAGGGTGTACGCGGTCTTTGAAGCCTCGGCAGATCCCTTGGTAAGGGAGTTCATGAACTGACCACTCACGCCTTCGGGTGGGCCGAAGTGGGCTATCAGCTTCTGGATGTCTGGCGCGCCCCGGTTCGCTTTGAAATACGCCTCCACTTCCGCCACGGTCCGATGGGCACGCGCAGAAGGTTTGGCCGTGTAAGCGGCAGGGACCTGAGGGCTCCAGTTCCACTTGGCGGTCTCAACCGCCATCAACTCGGCGGTGAGCGACAGGAGAAGAACCGCCAAAGCCAACGGGCGAAACCAATTCAAAACCGATGTCAGAGGAAAGGGGAGAAGTGGCATAAGACTGCCCTCCTCAGATTCACAGAACGGATGTGGCGTTCAATGATGGGGTGTGGATCAAATCAAGGCAGCCAGACTGCCCGCCTGACGGCACTTAGATGAACTGAACTGAACCGGCGGGACGCCGGTAGCACGCGCAGCCGGGACGGCTGTGCCACACAACAAAAAACCCTGCGTGGCAGAAGCGCACGCAGGGTTCAAACTTTTCTTCGGGAAGCGAAGGTCGCTTAGGCGGAAACCACAACGGTGTCCACGTTCACGCGGCGGCCATCCTGGTCAAAACGCACCGTACCGTCCACGAGGGAGAAGATGGTGAAGTCTTTGCCAAGGCCGACGCCCAAGCCGGGCTTCCACTTGGTGCCGCGCTGGCGGCAGATGATGTTGCCGGCAATGACGGCTTCACCACCAAATTTCTTGATGCCGAGACGCTTGCTCTGGCTGTCGCGTCCGTTCTTAACACTACCTTGACCTTTTTTATGAGCCATATCGGTTCCTTTCTCTCGTAAACTGGGGTGGGGTGAGCTCGGTCGCGATTAGGCGTTGATCGAGGTGATCTGCACGCGGGTGATCAGCTGGCGATGACCCTTGGTGCGGTGATAGCCCTTGCGGCGGCGGAACTTGAACGCAGTCACTTTGTCGGCGCGGTGCTGCTTGAGCACTTTGGCTTCGACGGTAGCGCCGCTGATGAAGGGAGCACCGAAGCTGATCGCTTCGCCTTCGCCGGCTGCGAGCACTTCCGTGAAGGTGACCACGTCGCCTTCACCGGCCACGAGCTTTTCGACGTCGAACTTGTCGCCGACGTTGACGCGGTACTGTTTGCCGCCGGTTTTGATGACTGCGTATGACATAAGCCTGGGAAACACTAATTAGAACCTCCAAAGGGTACGCGGAGGGCCGGGAGATTGGCACAGGGTGGGGTAGAGGGCAAGGAATTTTTGCAATTCACTGCTCATGCCCCGGGGAAAACAAAGCCCATATCGTCCAGTTTGGCACCGGGAAGCACCACGTGGGTCTCGGAGGCGTTGCCGGGGAGGATGGCTCCGAAGACGAGGTCGCCTCCCTCCGCACGCATGGCCAGGCTGGGCAGGAAGTGGCCGGCGCTGCCGGTTTTGTGCCCGACCTGGAGGCCTTCCTCTCCCGCGGGCATCTCGGGGTGGGGGGTGCTCAGAGTCAGCAAGGCCCCGGTGGCAGCATCGTAGAGCGCCTTGGGCACCTCAGGGAGGTTGTTCACTCCGGCAGGGAAGTCCGCCGTCTCCAGTACGTGCACCACAAAGGCGCCCTGTGGCGGCGTGAAGGCGGTGAGTCTGGCGGTATCGCCAATGACCACGAGCTTTTTCCCTTCCTGCACTTGCACGTCCTCGGCCCGGGTGAAGATGGTCACGTCCTGGTGGTCGGGCAGGCCGGTGGTGAAGGTGGCGTGGAGCGGGTGGGTGGCTGGCAGCAGGCACAGGAGGCTGTCATCCTTCCAGATCAGGGCAGTATGCAGCACCCGCAGGGTATTGAGCTGGGTGATGCGGGCCTCCTGCTCCGTCAGCTTCCGGCCTTCCGGCGTGGTGTAGCCCGGTCGCTTTTGCACGATCGCCCGCGCGGCAAAGGCCTCCGCCGCCAGCGCCAGAATTTCCTGCCGCATGCGCTCCACCGTGGCCTCCCGGGCCGGGATGGGGTGCCCGTACCAGGTGCTCACCGCGTAGCGGAAGGTGCGGGGGCGCTTGGTGAAGAAGCGGCCCTGGTCAAAGCTGAAGACGCTGCCCCACAGTCCATCGATCCAGACCGGTTGCACTTTCACATCGCCGCCCATGCGGGCCATGAGCTCGTAGCCCTTGTTGATCTGGTTCAGGTAGCCGTTGCGGGTGAGCTGGCCTTCGGGGAAGAGCACCACCGCCTGCTCCGCCTTCAGGGCATCCGCCACCGTGCGGATGGCATCCTTCGCCC
The DNA here is from genome assembly GCF_000739655.1 of Verrucomicrobium sp. BvORR106. GTDB lineage: Bacteria > Verrucomicrobiota > Verrucomicrobiia > Verrucomicrobiales > Verrucomicrobiaceae > Verrucomicrobium. The sequence goes on from NZ_BATR01000085.1 coordinate 49,911, forward strand.
GCACCGGGGAGATCGGCACAGTGCCGAAGACCTTGAGCGCCCACTGGATGGCCTTGATCTCATAGAGTGACTCCAGAATGACGAACCGGAACTTCCGCTCACACGTCGCGCCGATCATGAGGGCGTCTGTGTAGCTGGTGTGGTTGGGCAGGAGGAGCAGGGAGCCCTTCTCTGGCGTGCGCTCCTCATGATGGGAGCGCAGCCGATACATGGCGATCACGATGGCGCGGCCGATGATCATGAGCAGGCTGCGGGGGAGCAGCTTGGTGATAAAGATGGCGGCCCCCAAGGCCAGCGGCACCAGCACCAGGATCTGTGCTCCGGCCTTCAGCCCCAGGTGGATCATGATGTTCACCACCACGAGGTTCGCCACCACGCCGCCGATGCTGTCCATCAGGTTCATGGCGGAGAGGATGCGGGCGCGCTCCTCGGGCTTGGCCCGATCCTGGACGAAGGCGTAGAGAGGGGACATGAAGGCACCACCGGCCATGCCCACGCCCACCATGGCGAGGTGAAGCCACGGGCTGAACGGCATCATGCCGCCCCAGAAGAGGCTGAGGGCCATGGCAAATCCTGCCAGGGGCACCAGCCCCAGTTCAAGTCGGCGCCGGCAGATGATGGAGGCCAGGAAGCTGCCGGGAATGACGCCAGCACCCAGCATGAGGGAGAGGGTGGAAAGCGCACGGCTCGCATCCGCCTTGTCCGGAAAGCTCTCATGGCACCAGATCACGAGGATGGCGCTGATGGTGTAGGTGATGAACCAGAAGTAGGTGACCCCGATGGCCGCCAGCATGAGGGGGCGCTGAGACCAGAGCAGCTTCAAGTGGCTGAAGTGTTCCAGCCAGATCCTCCGGTGGAAGCTTATCTCTGCATGCACCGGCGTGCGCATGATCAGCATGGAGCCGAAGACCTGCGCCACAGCGAGCGCGGAGACACAGACCATCGGCGTCCAGACCGCCTGCCAGGGATCCAGCCCAGCATCCAGCCGCTGGCCAAACCACCAGCCCGCGAGGGCCATGCCGCTGAGGATGCCGGCGAAGTTCGTGAGCTGGAGAATCCCGCTCGCGGAGCCCAGTCGTTTGGAGCCCACCAGTTCTTTGGCAATGCCGAGTTTGGCCGGGCTGAAGAACGCCGCCTGCGTGGCCAGCAAGAAAAAGCAGACCAGAGAGAGCACGAGGCTCAGGTGAGGCTGCTGCAGGGCCAGGGAGCCGAGGAACAGGCCAAAGACGCCCACCTGCATTATCTGCATCCAGAAGATGACCTGTTGTTTGGAGTACCGGTCACTCAGCCAGCCGGCGACCGGCGCAAAGAAAATGTAGGGGAAGGAAAAGATGGCACCCAGGAGGAGCTGCATGTTGTCCCCGATGTAGGTGCCCTGAGCCACCGACAGCGCAAAGGCGATCAGCAGGATCTTGACGAAGTTGTCATTAAACGCGTTGAGCGCCTGCACCGCGATCATGGCGGCAAAGGAGCGGCTGTTGGCTGCAGGCAGCCTGGCAGCCCCGTCCAGCTCCGGGGTGGCAGCGGCATCTAGGGCGGTAACCGGAGAAGAAGACATGTTCGGTAGAGCGGTGATTCAGTAATTCAGTAGCCCGGTAAATCAGTGGGGCTGGGGTGGGCTAGGAGGAGAGAGTGCGGCAGGCGGGAAGAACACTTTTTACTTTTCACTTACCACTTTTCACTTGGGCGCTCAGCAATTGCCCAGCCAGCGCCAAGTCCGCCGGGTAGGTGATTTTCAGATTTGGCGTGGGATTGTCCTGCACCTGCACGGGCACGCCCAGATGCTGCACGGCGGAGACTTCATCCGTGACCAGCAGGCCGTCCAGGATGACCCGCTCATAGGCGGTACAGAGCAGTTCGCGGTCGAACACCTGGGGCGTTTCCATGATCCAGGCTCCCTCGCGGGGGATGCTGCCCTCGATGACACCCTGGGCGTTCACGCGTTTGAGCGTCTCCACCACCGGGCGGGCGCAGGCCACGGCCCGCACCTCGCGGGCCCGGACGATGCAGGCGGAGATCTGGGTGGGGCTGATGAGCGGCCGGGCGCCGTCATGCACGGCTACGATCGCAGTGTCCTCGCGTAGTTTCCTGAGGCCCTCATGCACGCTTAGGTGTCGCTCTGCGCCGCCTTCGCTCAGGGTCACCGGCTTGGTGAATGCCCCCTCCGCCACCCAGGCGGTAACCAAGGGGCGGGTGGCGTCACCCACCACCACCAGCAGATCGTCCACGTCCGGGCAGGCATCAAACGCCGCCAGCGTCCACCGCAGCACCGGCTGCCCCAGCAGCTCCGCCGTCAGTTTGTTGAACCCCATGCGTCGGCTGCTCCCCGCCGCCACGATGATGGCGGTGGTTCTGGGCTGCGCAGTGGGAAGGGGGCTGCTGGGCATTTCAGTGGACAGTGGGCAGTTTGAGGTTCGAGGAGTCCTTGGTTGCGACCCGCGTTGCAACCAAGAACTGAGAACCACGAACCAAGAACTCTTAATTCAGCCTCTTCGACACCTCGGTGCTGATCAGCTTGTTGTCGGCACGGCCCTCGCTGCGCTCCTGCACGAGCTTCATGACCTTGCCCATGTCCTTCTTGGAGGCGGCACCCGTTTCGGCGATTGCGTCTTCCACCAGCTTGATCAGGTCGGCCTCGCTCATGGCGGCAGGCAGGTATTTTTCCAGCACCGCCACTTCGGCCTTCTCGTTGTCGGCCAGGTCGGTGCGGCCAGCGGTTTCAAACTGGGAGATGGAGTCCTGGCGTTTTTTGATCTCGCGGCGGACCACCACCAGGGCCTCGGCGTCGTCCAGATCGCCATCGGCACCGTGTTTTTCAATGGCGGCGTACTTGATCGCGGACTTCAGGGCGCGGACCACGTTCAGGGCTACGGTGTCCTTGGCCTTCATGGCGGCCTTCATGTCTTCGGTGATGCTTGCAGAGATCTGGCTCATAGAGGGGGATGTGTTCGACCGGAATGGGGAAGGAGGCAAATGGGAAGAGAAGTTCTTGGTTCTTGGTTGGAGCGGGCGCAGGTGCAATGTAGAAGAGCCGTCCCGGCTCTTGGTCCGGGGGGCGCTAGACCGGGGCACCCAGGAAACTAAGGTAGAGATCGTACAGGCGGCTCACGAAGGGGAACTCCTGGCAGGCCCAGGCAATGGGGATTATGGCGTAGTTCACCCAAGCAGGAGGGGTTGCGCCGAAGTGGTGAAACAGGACGAAGAGGCCCGGGCTCAGGAGGTAAAGGATGAACAAACCGCCAATGCCCAGCAGCCAGGCCGTTCCCGAACTGGAGGACGCAGATGAGGTGGGAGCGTCTGAATCGGACATGAGAGAAGGAGGCTAGGGATGCCCTGACAGGGCTCTGAAATAGGCATCGTAGGCGACCTTCACGGGCCCGATATTTTCGTAACACCACTCCAGGGGATACAGTGCCGTGCGCACCCATTGGGGAGGTGCCGGGCTGCCGGAACGCTGGTAATACACCAGGACCCCCGGACTGAGGATATACAGCATCAAGGCCGCCAGGATGCCGCACACCCAGAACGTGGCCGTAGAGGACTCGGAATCGCGGGCCAAGTCTGGGCCGTGGCCTTCTGGGGAGTCTTCAGGTGAGGAATTCATGGCGGTGCTGGGTGGGGCCGCGGTGGCGGAGGAGGGACCTTCAGCGGGGCCGCCATAGGTCCAGGTACTTGTCGTAGAACTTCTCCAGCGGCTTGAAATGACTGCACCCCCATTCTAGCGGAGCGACATACACGAGAGCCCATGAGGGCGGCATGGATCTGCCGTACACGGCCACCAGCGGGCCGGGACTGAGGATGTAGAGAATCGGTAGGGCGATCACGATCAGCAGCCAACCGGAACCTCCCGCGTCAGACCGGGAGTTGGATTTGGCATCAGAGTCGTGTTCACTCATGGCGAAGACCTCCACATTTTGTGCTTCACGTCTTACTATCACTCTTCGACGCCCACTCCCACCTTTTTTCCAACCAGTTCCGCCACGATCTGGCCGCCGCATAGCATGGGCAGGGAGTAGTGCCCCTCCTCAGGCAGGATGGTGAGCGTGGCCTGGGGAAGACGTTTCACAAACCGTTCCACCAGGGCGGGCGGGATGTTGTTGTCCCGGGCCCCGTGCCAGTAGCGCACGGGGAATTGCACGGTCTCCAGGTCGATGCCCCAGTCGGAGGAGTAGATGTTGCCGTCCGTGCTTACGGCCTTGGCACCAGAAAGCAGGGACTCCCGGCCGGCGCTGGTCATGATGCGGAAGAGCTCGGCATCACTCATGGCCTCGCGGTCCCGCTCGCACTGCTGCTTCATGTACAACCGGGTGGCACGGTGGTCCCGCGGCAGCCCCAGAAAACGGGCCGCCACCGCCAGCCCGGGTCCCAGCAGCAGCGGCATGTGCCGCTGACCCCAGAGCGCCAGCTTGTAGGTCCACATCAGCTCCTGGGTCCCCACCAGTTTGAGCGGCGGCGCTCCGCAGATGACTCCCGCACTCAGCAGGCGCTCGGGCATCGCATGGGCCATGGCCAGCACATATGGGCCGCCGCCGGACACCCCCAGTACATGAAACTGGTCCGCCTGCAGGTGTGCCGCCAGTTCCCGCATCACCGGCGGCCAGTCCAGCAGCTGCCGTCCCGGCTGAAAGTCCGACTTGCCCAGCCCCGGCCGGTCACACGCGATGATGCGCAGCCCGTGTTCCACGCCGGAAGGATGAAACAACTCCCCCTGGAGCCGAGAGCCCGGCCAGCCGTGAAAGTAGAGCAGCGGTGTTCCCGCCGGGTCCCCGTATTCTTCATAGGCAAGCTTCCGTCCGGACTGGAGTGTGAGAAAAGGCATTTCGGTAATTCAGTAATTCAGTAGTCCAGTAAACCAGTGGGCGATAGGCGTGAAGTTGTACGGAGTACAGTCTTCAGCCTGCGGAAGCTGTATCCAGGTTCGATGTAAGCAGAGGTCCTTTTTCAATCAGTTCATCCAGCAAAGGCTAGAACATTGAAGTTTGAAGTTTGGCTTTTGAAGTTTTCCCTCACGTCTTAAACTCTTGTGTCTTTCCCGTAGCGAGCCCTGAGCCACGCATGCGTGGGCAGGTAGCAAACCACAAGAAGCGTGACCATCCAGGCGATGAGATAGAGCCCCGGGGCCATCCAGGTCTGCGCCTTGGTTTCAGAGATGCCATACACGTAGTTCACATTCACCGCATCGTTGCTTCCGGCTGGCACTTCGCCCGGGGCGGGCAGGAGGAAGAAGCCCACCAGGCAGAGGACCACGGCTGCTGCCGTCCAGGCCTTGAGCGCCCGTCGATCATACCCCAGCCGGGCCACGATGAAAAGCAACATAAACGGCAGCCAGCCGTGGAAGAGGGACAGGAGGCGCAGGTAGAGGGGCTTGTTCGCGTCGAACATGTAGTTCGTCATCCCCGTGTACTCGAAGCCCACCAGATGCAGCACCAGATCCACGCACCACAACAGTTGCGGCACCAGCACTCCCACCGCCGCCGCAGAGGCGTAGATCGGCTTCTCCGTCCACACCGCCGCCAGGGCCAGGAACAGCGCCACATCACAGAAGTAGAGAAAGTTCGCCGGCCCGTAGTGCACCCAGTAGATGGGCACCAGCACCGCCATGAAGGCGGTGAAACCCCAGCGGAGCCACGCGGGAAGTTTCCAGAGGGCGGACGCAGACGCGAGGTCGGAGACCTGAGGCCGGGACGGGGGCGGGGAGGTGTCGATGGATCTGGCTTTCATGAGGCGCAAGTAGCTTCCAGACCCGTTCACTGGCGAATTGATAAAACCCCGGGCTGTATTGATCGCGTCAATGATGCCCGCTGCGCGGGGGAGACAGGAGACATCACTGAACCGTCGGGACGCCGGTAGCACGCACAGCCGGGACGGCTGTGTCACTTGCTGTCCTTTAGCGGGAACGAAGCGGGTTGGAGTTCCGCTTTAAAGCGGTCAGAGTGCATGACGACTGACGCCGTCACGAGTTTGGACTCTGCGCTCCGCCCAAAGCCACGCAGTCCAAGCTGGTGTCAAAGTTGGAAATGTGCAAGGATGGCGAAAACAAACCCCTCCCCATGAGTGCCTCACCATCGCCGTCGCCAGCCAAAGAACCCCGGGACGTGATCAATGAAATTCGGAGGCAGAATGGGTGGATGTTGGTGGGGGCGATGGCAGTGATTGGCCCGCTTTTCTGCTGGCTGGCCGTCAGCGACAAGATAGCAGCCGCCTCAATGTTTCCGTGGCTGGCCATAGGTGCGATCCCATTGGCTGCGATCTTGCGCCGCCGTGAATCCTGCCCGTCCTGCGATCAGGATCTCTCGTGCCTTCCCGGGCAAGCAAGGCATTTCGGGCTTCCAGAGCTTTCACGGAAAGTCCACTGCTGCCCTTTCTGCGGGGCCGAACTGGCCTGGAAGGGGAAGTCCGGTGTCACAGGTGAATGAATGAAGTAAGGAGGGGCTGTCGTCAGCCTGCAGGCATTTTTACCATGTTCCTGGTCCTGCGTTATTACCTTTGTACTGTGATGGGTGCTGCCACAGTCATGTTGGCGGTGCTGGCCCCCCAGTCATATGGCACCACTGTTGTCACACCGGAACAGAGTGCTGCGATGGCCATCGCATCCTTGGTGGAGTCTTACAGCCGGAGTCACGATGGGACGCCGCCCAGATCTTGGGAAGACCTGCAACCGATGCTCACCGTGCCGGTTCATGAGTGGATGCCATATGCGGCTCCGGCAAAACGATACGCGTTTGTCTCATCCCCCTTGCGTCTGGCGGCACCCTTGCGCGGAGAGTTGATTGCCATCCATCGAAGCGACATCTTTGACACCACCCTCGAAATGACCCTCGTTGGATTCTACACAGGACTGAAAGGGCCGGGGCGCAACGTGATCTACCGGAACGAGGAAGGCAGGTACTTGAAGGATTGGGTGACGTCCAGCTACGTTCAGGACCTGTTCTCCAGGGCGGGCGTGGCGTTGCCTGAGCCAGACCGTGAGCCAGAGCGGATCTGGGTGACCAGAGCGCGCCGGGCTGGAATGTGTTGGAAGGCGGTCTTAGTGACCGCGGCCGGAGTGCTGGGGTGGTGGCTGTGGCGCTACTTCAGGCGGGAAACATCCTGGGGCATGATGGTGGGCTTCTGGCTTGATGACCTGAGGAAGAGGAAACACGGATAGGCGTTCCGGTGGCGCTGGCGTGTTGTGAGTGGGGTGGTGGCAGTTCTTGCTGAACCAGCGGGACGCCGGTAACACGCACAGCCGGGACGGCTGTGTCACCACCTGCTTCACGAGCTCCTTCGTCATTGACGATTCGGTGAACCTCATGAGAAACTCTTTTCACCCCCTCAATGAAAGCCCTAGGCCCTCTCATGCTCGCCTTGTGTCTGGTCGCTTCGATTTGTCTGGCGACCGGCGCATATGCGGCCCGGTACGGCCCGGTCACGACCATTCCAATGTTCACCCATGATCCGCCAGAGGGCTGGGATTACTGGCTCCGGCGCGAGTACTGGCACGACATGCGTGGTTTGTCGCTGTGTGTTTTGGGAGGGGTTCTTTGCCTCATTCTTCCCTTGGCAGGATACTTGCGAGACGGCAAAACCTCCGATGCTTCGTCACGCATAGTAGATCTCGCCTTGTTGGTCCTCACCAGCGTTTATGTCACCGGGTGGGCAGCGCTGGCAGCGTGGTGCTTTCGTCAGGGAGGTTATGCATTCGTGATCCCGCTGGCGCTAATGCTGATGTCTGGTGGCGTCTATGCGTTGTCGGTTTTTATGAACCGGCTGCAACCGGCGGCCCTCTCCAAAAAAGCGTGACTGGCGCGCCGTTCTCATGCAGCCTGTTGACGGAGCCGCGTCATGAGTATCGAAAAACCAACGCCGCACCGATCCAATCGGGATCAGGTGAATGCCATCCGGAAGAGGAATGCCCTCATGCAAGGAGGGATCTTGCTCTTGTTTGGAGCGGTTTTGGTAGGAATGGCTTTGGCTGGAGTGAGATCGGTGGTTTTCCTGTTGGTGCTGTTTGTCATGATCCACGCTTTGCGGTTGGTGGGGTATCAGGAGAAGTGTCCTGTCTGTCAGGAGGATCTTTCGGCGTTGCCCAACGAAGGACGCCTTCGGATGCCCGAGCTATCTCGTGCCATTCACGAGTGCCCTTATTGTGGAGCGGATTTTTCGTATCGGGAGGATGGAGATGGCGCCCGCGGCGGTCCGAACTCGCGCGAAACCTGAACGGAGTCGGCCGGACGCCGGTACCACACACCGGCTGGAAGCCGGTGTCACTTGGGTTCGCAGCAGCCGATTGCATCTCGACGCCATCCTGGGTGTTTGGGCAGTAGGACCGGAACTCCGAAGCGAGTTCTACAGACCGTGGCGACAGCCCTGATCTGCCGCCCCATCTGGCAGCAAGGTGCGAGTGGAGATCCGTTGGTTGAAACCCTCCTCCACCCGGCCCAAGACACAGGTCCAATGGTGAATCGAATATTCAACCGTCATCGCGAACTGAACGCTTGGCGAGTGAGGGGTTGGGCACTCCGCTTTGTTCTGTCATTCTTTTGCGGGTTTGAGGAGTCTTTCAGCCAGTGAATCAAGGCCAGATCCAAGCACTGTCCGACTCGCGGTCAGATGTGGCTGGATCTCGGACTGCTCCCACCTCTGCTCAACATACCGGGGATCCTTGATGGAGAGCGCATGGGTCCAGAAGCGAGGAATCACAATCTTGCCTGCGTGGTCAGTTCGTTCATGCTGGTCGCCGTCGCGCGTATGAATGATCATGGCAGCGAAGGGGAGACTGTGGCCGTCCTTCGCCACCAGGGTCACCTCTCGATTCATCACTCTGGGGGTTGCCCAAAATCCGCCGATCAGACCCAGAACGACGACCAGGATGACGATGCCTCCAGCGGCTGATCCTTTCGTCGCCCCATCTCGTTTCTTGCGTTGGATCCGCCCCAGGCTGAATCCGGTCACAAACAATCCCACCACCGCTTCGATCCCGGCGGCAATCAAGTTGAGAAGTGGGACGAAAGTAGCCGCGATGCCATCGACGAGCATCCCGAAGATCGATCCCAATAGCGCGATGATGGCGTCGAGTATCATTTTTGGGGATGGCTTGTCCAAATTAAGTCGAGCGCCGAGGTGGGGTCAAGAGTCGAATCGGCAGGCGGCGGGAATCGTACGGGCCTCTCCGGCATGGTGCCCCGGAGGTGGTGGCTGCCACCCAATTCGCCCCTGACCGCGTTTTTACAAACGCAGCTACAAGCTACAAGCTCCCATCCGCGCCGCTCCACCTCAGTCGAGGTCAAGTCCCGGAGGGACTCCGGATGGTAGCCGGTGGTGCCAACCACCGGACTTAGTGTCCCCAACGTTCTTGCGTCCCGGAGGGACGCCGGAAGGAGTGTGCGAAGAGATGTCTTTCCGCCCAGCCGCTACTGAACCGGCGGTACGCCGATACCACGCACCGGCTGGAAGCCGATGTCACTTTGGCCCCAAACTCGCATGGATCAAAGATCCTCCCGATCTCCCAGGGAACTGGACCTGATGCAAAATAGCGAGTCATTCGCCCGCTTCGTTCTGCCACACCCCCTTCCGCGATGGTGGATCACGGTGCGGGATCCTCACCTCTGATGCCTAGTCGTTCCTCGAGCTTCCGTTCCCACTCCTGATTCTCGCGGAGCATCTCGCTGTAGGATGCCTCATCGTGGATCACCCACTCGCCACCATACAGCCCGTGCATCCAACTCAAGTACGGGTAAAAACTATCGCTCCAGTCCTTATTGCCGTGAAGCGCAAAGAATCCGGGATCCTCTGTGAACTTCACCAAATGAACTCTCTCGGGTGGCGGTACGAGGCAGTCCCTGTTGGTACAAGAGTTGGGGCCGATGATCTCTGCGACAACCCGGGGCACGCGGTGGGCATGCTCCTCCAGCAGCTCAAAGAAGCGGTCAAAGGCATCCTCTTCAGATTTGGTGGTGGTGACAATCATGTTGCACCAGCCTGTCGTCGACTCTTGAAAGTGCGTGCGATAGGCAACCCAATCGTGGAAGTCAGGTGGAATCCTGAGCCCAAGGCGATCGTCCTCAATCTGATGAAGACCGCAGGCCATTTGATAGCCATTGAGGAATTGGTAGAGTGCCGTCAGTGACTTCACGCCCAGGTACATCCCGGGCCGCCATTTAATGGCATCGATCACTGTGGTGGCTTCGCTCATCGTGTTTGTTTCAGAGAACTTCAAGTGGGGCGGTTGGGAGTGGCACCCGGTTGGCACTTCGCTACGGCTCATACGCCGTCTCGTCTTCACCGACCAATTCCGCCCGCAGAAGCCGGGCCAGCGCTTGCGCGGCAGCCCACACTGGGTGGGACTCGCCTGACAGTGCCTCGGGGTCACTCTCAAAAGTGACGACGCCAAGATCCGGTTCTGGTCGTTGGTGCCAGTAAAAGGCGCGTCTCCAACAGCCTTCATCAGGGAGATACACTTCGGCGTCTTCCACGCGATCCGGCAGGTCGTGGAACTGCTGCCCGGGCCCGCCGGCGGGATTTACCCAATAACCCATCCAGTCCCCCGAGTCGTGTTGCGCTGCTGGAGCCAACCGCACTCCCGGCACCGCCGCGACCGCGGCCCGCCACTCTGCCAAGGTCAGGTGGGAGCGTGCGCCATCGCGCTCAAAGTAGCAGGCATGGATCATAGTGCAAATTCACCTGCCAGCTTGTCTAAAGTTCGGAGCTTCTCCTCTTCGGTCCCAACCGATCCGCGGGCTTCATCCGTCATCGGGTTTAACTCGGTGGCATTCAACCTGCTGGCCAGTTCACGTGCCGGGTTTTGGCCTTCCCGGTGACAACGGTGTCGGACTTGCTCGATGATTGCTCGACGGAGGCTGGCAGTGTCACGCACAGGAAGCTGGATATCGATCATGGCAGCCTCCAGTTGGCGTTCGAAGGCATCCCGAAGCCAGACCACCTCCCAATCAGGCCACGCACTGGCCACGCGCTCTTCAGCGGCGGTAGTGGGACGGGCAGACCAGAATTCGAGCTTCTTCTCGTCGGCGTCTACGTGCACACCGAAAGTGGGCATCTCGCCTGTCCAGGTGAGCGCCGGTGTCATCTCGAACTCGAAGATTCTATGCAATTGGGAACTTCCCATCTGCAGCGCCTCCTCGTCTCCGCACATCCGACTCACCAGGGTGATGCCATTCCGCCGGACGGTGATGAGCGCGTTGTTGTCATCCGGGAAAGCGTCGTTCCACTCAAACCAAGCTTCAGGGGTTTTTGCCACCAGGAACATGGATGCCGGGGCGCCTACCTTCGTCCCCAGCTCCAATATGCCACCATGAGCCCACTCGATCTGCCAGTCACCCCACTGAGTTCGCATCAGTTCGAGGTGCATTCGACGAAGCGGGATATCGTACCAGAGATCCTCGCCACCAAACCAAGTCAGCGTGCGAGTGTTCGCGTCCAGTATCGCACCTCCCTCACACCAAACCTCGTCAAGCCAGCCCTCTGGCCCCACTGGCCTGAGCTGTTGAATGAAAGCCTCTGCCTTGTTTGGACCCCAGAACAACTCCACGTCGAGCCGGTTTGCGCACCAGTGGTCGTAGTAGACGCGTGCATCCGAACCTCTGATGATGATCAAGTTTGCCCGCTGTCCCATGGCTTCGCTGAAGCTGTTCGTTTAACGATTGATGTAACGTAATCCTACTGGTCGAGACGCGGGTTGCAAGCAGGGTGTTTCGCCGCCAAGAGCGTCACCCATGATAGTCCCGCGACTGCGCCCACGCGCCAGGCTGAGAGCCCAACGCGCCCAGGTGCCGATTCAACATTGTGACACCCCAAGATCCAAGGAGCGGCGGTTGTGCAAGCACAAACCGCCGCTCCTTGAGAGCACTCGCTCCGCTGTTCACCATTCGGCCTCATCCACGGGAATAAGCCGGAAGTTTGCGAGGAGAGGACGAAGCGCCTCGGTAGCCGCACCCATCTCCACGACCATCTCAATAAGATCTTCCCCCTCGTAGTGAACCATCACGATGCTGCCGTCTTCTCGAGATTCCCACGCGGAACTGCCGGCGGTGAGGTTGAGGTAGTGCCAATCGGATGCCGGGAACTGCTGCCAGAGGGCTGTTGTGAGAGCTGGACTGCTTCTGAACGCAGCCCAACCACCAACGGGTGCAAAATGCCGCCACTCTGGATCAGGTAACTTCAACTCCATATTCATGTTTGAGATTAAGCAGACGGTGGCCAAACACAGATGGCTCCCGCAGATCGAGAACGATGACCATGAAGACGTTCTTGTTGTCGGTGTCGACGAGAACGTGCTGGAAGCGTGCTGTGGCGTCGGTCCATGCATGGTTGACGCTGCCCACAGAGCTATCGTGCCCAGCAAACTGATCCGTAGGAATGGCATCGAAGTAGTCCCAAAACGGAACAGGCGGTTCAGCATCCAGCGCGACCTTCTGCATCGGGCCCGCGAAGGTCGCGCGGAATTCAGATTCGGTGAGATGCTTCATTCAATGGGCGAGGCCTGAAGTTGGAGAGTTGGATGCCATGCTCCCCATGAAGAGCAGGGCGCATGCTAGCGGCATTTCAGTTGGTTTTGCTAGTCGAAGATGGCCCCCGGATTCAATTCAGTCGGTGAGTACCAAGTGATGCCCTTCGCAGCAAGCCGGTCCTTCATGTGCCGCCACATCAGATGACAGGTTCCAAGTGGCCAGTCTCTCAGGTGCGTATCCTGTCCGGCTGCCCTGCGCTCTTCGTTCTCGAGAGCGAACTCTTCTCTCACTTCTTTCTCGATCGTCTCCCGAAGTGCTTCGATCATCTCTTTGTAGTCGGGATGATCCTCGATTGGGTCATGAAGCGTGTCCGCTCCGGGTTGCTTTTCACCTGCTTCCAAGATGCGCTCGCACAGTTCAGGACTCTCGGTCATGAGAAAGTGCTTCGATGCCATCCAGCCCATTCTTGTGGCCTTCCGGAACCGCTTCACGACGTCTGCTTTGGGTGCGGGCATGGTTTGTTGGCCAGTTTAGTGTTTCAAGCTCATCGACCCTGCCTAGCCGTTATTGGTTTGTGGTCGAAGCTGGCCCCACATGAGGGACTCGAGAAGGATACAAATAGCCTGATTCTAGCAAGCGGATCCTGCTATGGGGGGGCTCATCGTGCTTAACGGCGTTGGCGTACGAAAATCCAGGGGTCCCGGCCAGGACGACATGTCGCTTCATCTTCTTGGCCCGCTCGACGGTCATTTGGAGAAGCCAGAAGAAATGACGGGCGTGGATGTTCTCAAATTCAATGTCACTCGCTGTGATTCGCCGGTTGAAGGATGCTAGCACTTTACCGGTGTCATCCATCAGGTTATTCTCGCCGACCGAGGCAAGCTCGGGGTGCCAAATCGCAAAGGCCGAGTTGTGAAATTCACCTTCCAGCCGTTTGTGCTGCACACATCGGGGCAAAACAGAAAACGCTATAGGAAAGGGTGCCCATGCAGGTGCCATCGTGAGAGGCGCGGAAGGCAGAATGTAGCGTTTGATCAGCGGGCATCGCTTTTGCGTCTGCCTGACGGTGTCAGATTGTTCCTCCACGTTCAGGAGCCACTCAAACTCGTCAGTGAAGAAGTCCGGGCGAAGGTCGGATTCCTTTGGCACCTTTTTCAGGACTCCAAGCAGGTAGCAAAATGAGTAACCTGTTTCATTACAAAGCTCGTGGAAAGCATACATGGCGGCTATCGGACGAACATACAGGTTGTTTGCAAAAGTGCAGTACAAAACGCCCGCAGGGGCTGCGCCGGAACCGGCGGTACGCCGATACCACGCACCGGCTGGAAGCCGATGTCACTTGGATTCGGAGCTGCCGCTTGCATCTCGACGCCAACGGCGTCATACAAAAAAGCCCTGGGTCAGGCGAGGCACGAGCCGCCACCCTGGGTACACGGGCATTCGGACCAGAACTCCCTTGGAGTTCCAGCGCGTTCCCATCGATACCCGGGGTGGCGACCGCTTCGCGGTCTGATCCCGCTACTGCGGGACTGTTTTGTATCACGCCGTTGGCGTGGGGGACGCAATCGTGAACGTGGAGGTGAGCACGTAGTGTCTCCCAGTGGCAACATCCCAGCCGCCCCCAAATCTAATAAAACTCTCTCTGCTCCTTGGGCGTCAGTCCGGTGATCTTGAGCAGGTAGGTTCCCAGTCTCTTGTACGCATCAAAGTCCCGAATGTTGGGGACGCTCATGCCGTTCTTCCGGATCATTGAATTCAGATCGGGTGCGCAGATCAGGTTCAATGAAACACGTTTCCCTGCGGCCAGACGCTCGAAGAACCATTGGGAGCCGTCTCTCACCAAGGGGATGGCCTGCTTCTCTGCCTGAGTGAGGGGAGTCCAGAATACCTTTCCTCCCATCAAGCGGGACACCTCAGTCCATTCTTCGGGCTTGAGATCCCGCGTCGTGTCTTCAGCAATCGGGCCCGGTCCGTACTCGATTGGCTTCTTCATGCGCACGGCCCTCATCTTGTAGCTCGAACCCGTGCGCCAGATCCGGATGGAGATGGGATCGTGAAACGATCGCAACCAGAAGAACCGGAGCGCAAACTCCTCTGAATTGCCCTTGGCGGGAACCAATGAGGGCTCGGCCATGGCGGCCAGCCATTGGTCAGCGGATGTGTCGTATTCGCGACCTGCCGGATCTTTCGGCGGATGGTAAGTGTCATCCTCTTCAGCCTGGGCGTGGGCGATTCCCGTGACCGCCAGCAACAGCACAACAAGCGCGAACGCCAGCCATGGGAACCTTCTTGGGTGATCCTTCATCATCGTACGGGTTGGTCGTTGTTCCTGCGCAATCACTACCGTCTCGGCTCATACCGCATGGCCACCGCCCCGGGGCGGAACTCCACCCGGTCCACGAGCTTCAAGTCGATCGGCTTTGGCAAGCCTGCGAACAACGTGGGGCCGTAGCCTGCCAGTTTGGGGTGCACGATGAACTCGTATTCGTCGATGAGATCCAGCTCTGCCAAGGCCAGCGGGAGCTTCACTCCCCCCACGAGCAGGCCCTTGCCCGGCTGCTGCTTGAGCTGCTGCACCGCCTGCTCCAAATCGCCGCGCAGGAGCTCCGCGTTCCAATCGACCTGCGTCAGGGTGCTGGACACGACGTACTTCTTTGCCGAGTCGATCGTGTTGCGGAAGGATTCCATCCAGTCGGGCATCGCACCCGTCCACGCCGGTCGAAACGCGACCTCCATCATCTCATAAATCACCCGCCCAAAGAGGAGGGCGTCGGCCCGGTTGAGGTTCGCCACCGCGTGACGGTGCATTTCCTCGTCCGGCGCGACGCCGGCGTTATGATCGCAGCACCCGTCCAGGGTGATGTTGATGGTGTAGCGGAGGGGGCGCATGGAGTGTTGTGAATGAGTGTGCCAGTGAGGGGCGGGCGTCAGTGCCGCCTCTGGGCTAAGCCCTGCTCAAAGCCATGGGCTGTAGCGTCTAGTGGGCGTGTCGTGCGAATTGGTCAGTAACGTCATCGATGGATTTGGCAATGACGAATCCTGCAAACCCGATGGAGGAACTGATCTCCCAGGCACATAGCCCTTGTGACTCAAGCTTGCGCTGATAGCTGGCAGGATCGGCGTAATCCCAGTGCTGTATTCCAAACTGGTTGGCCCAGACTTGAATGCGGTCTCCAAATTCTTGGAAGACTTGTGACAACGGAGTCTCAACGATGTCGAGGATGATGGCGCCGCCGGTATGGACAAAGTGGTAAAGCTCCACGCTCTGAAACCGTATGTGAGACTCTTCGCGCGGACACGACGGATAGTCATAGAGGAGATGCAGCACGATCTCGCTCCCGGACTTGCGCACATCATAGCCGGTTAGATGGAAGTCATGGTAACGCAACGCGCTCATTCGTCTGGTGTCAGAGTATTTTGACAGAACCAGCCAAACGTATGACTGAGGGAGACCCGGCCCACGAGACGCACTGATACAGATTGCAATCGGGACATAATGGTCGCCCCGTCGCCCTTCCGGCCTCAGCCCGCAGCCCTCACACTCTTGCGGTACCCGGCCCAAGCTGAGCCATAAGCGACGCCGCCGGAAACCACGGCGGCGAAGATGATGGCCACGAGGAGGTCAGGCCGGGACATGCCTGCCAGATGGCAACCCAGGCCGGTCAGGGTCGTGCTGATGACGAACGGGAAAGTCGGGGCGATGAGGTGTTTCATAGGCGCGTAGGGGCAATTGGCCTGACGATCCCTAGGATCAACGACCGCTGAGGGAGTTGCAAGTGTGAATTTTGGAGCGGAGGACTATGGGAGCGGTTCATGCGCGAGAGTGATTCATGAAAGCTGCCGGAATAGGCTGCATGGCATTGTCAGATCCTTTTTCGTTGTCTTCATACTCTGTTCTCTCGAAATATCGACGTAGCGATGCCCCAAGCGTCTTGTCTCGGCTTCAAAATGGAACATTCGCCTTAAAGTGAAGTGGCAGCATGACGCAAAAAACTGAGCCTGCTGTCGTTCATCGGCGGATCTTCAGTGCTCCCGTCGTCAGTGCTCGCCACTCTGCAAGAAGTGAGTCCGTAGCGGAAGCATAAATGGCCGCGATGAGTGCCTGAGCACGCTCGATGCACACCGGAGCCCAATGGTCGGCAGTGGGATGCTGTGCGCGGAATGAAGCGAGGATGCTCTCGAACTCAGAAAGTGCTCGCATTGCGTGAAGTCTGGCAGCGCGGAAGTCACCAGCGGAAACGTGGCCGCAAGCGAGAGTCATGGCGGTGTGACCGTTGTGGACGAGAGCGGGAGGTTGCGCAGAACAATGAGTGGAGAAAGTGCTGAGGAATCCGGGAAGAGTCTCAGATGCTCGAAACCAATCCAAGAGGGCGGGAATGGCGGCGCGAACCTGCGTCATTGATTGTTCTAATCTCTCAGGCGTGTCGGCTCGATACCATGTGCCGCGCGAGCCGACCGGAAATCGTCCGCCATGCTCCAATCTGTAGTGAGTGTGCGGCACGCTTATCAGAAACGCACAATACTCGATCATGAACTCTCGTCGGATGCGTGACTCAACGTGGAGGAACACGACCTGAAAAATGTCTCCGACCAAGCGCCCGAACTGCTTGGTTCCATTCGGAGTAAACCCAAGCGCAATCAGATCTTGTGCGACAAGCTGGCTAAATTGTTTTGTTACGGATGGAGGAGACACGGGGTGCGTGCGGGGTCGCAATTGTATCAATAAGTATCCACCCTCCGCTGCCATTTCGCGTTGCGCAGACAGAGGTGCAATGTCCGCGATGCAGGAGTGGGTCCGGTTGAAATCTTGCGCATGGGCTCAATCTTGTCACGGGATTTTGCCAGGCTCGATTGAATGGTTGCCGAGAGCCCTGGGTTTGGTCGCTACGTGTCGTCCGTTGCCTTCTGACGATCCCCGATTCGAGCGTTTGCCCATGGAGAGTCAAGTCTGCATTGGGCGACAGACGGTTATCGGTGCCTAGAGCCGGTTGCGGTGGCGCTTGGTCAGGCGGTGTGTTTCTTGGGAACTGCATCGTCCAGCCAGTCATCTGTGTCTCGGTGTCGGGGCAAGCCTACAGCCTCGAACTCGTCGTGAGCCGTGCCTCGCGAAACGCCGAGAAGGCGCAATGCGATGTTGATGGCCTTCGCATCATGGGTGGGCGCGAGAACCTCCTCGCCGCGTGCCCAAACCACTGCGCCCTGTCCGCCGACACCACCGAAGAAATCTGCTTCGACGTATGCCGCGGGGGCTGAAGACGAGATGATGCGAAGCCAATCGCGGACGGCTGAAGTGAATCTGTAGAAATGGCCGCTCCTGCCGGAGGCACCAATCTCGTCGAGTAGCTCGTTGGTAATGGGGATGAGAGCGAGCCCGGAGTTAAGGGGGACGACGACTGCGGCAGCGAAATCGGAAGCATGAGCCTCAAGCACTGACTGAGTGCTGATAATGGCTTGGAGGACATAGCCCATGATTCAGGATGCGCGAGCGACGCCGAACGTCAAGAATTAGCGCCCGCCGAACGGCGCTTGTCTGAAGCGGTTTGCTCAGCGATGTCCGTTTTGTTGTCAGGATTCATTCGGGTCGACTTTGGACATTTTGTCCGTGATGAGTCCGATTCTGTGGGCGAAGCTTCCTTGGCAGGCGACTTCTGCAATCTGTATGAGTCGCTCAAAAGTATTCTCCATCACGGTTCTACGGCCCTCCGGGGGCTCATTTCCCGCGCTGCGATGGTAGGCAGCCCAGCGCTCCGTGAAAGGGCCAAACAAGGGGCGAATCTCCTCGGGATCAGGGGAGGAGTTGACCATGCCGCGGTCATGCATGGCAAAAAGGATCTCGCTAAGTACAAAAAGTTCGTCATGGGCATACTCGTCATACTCATGACCGTTCTCGCTCTGCAAAGTATCTATGATGCGACGAAAGTAATCGTCAGACAGATCCGCGAGCATGTCCTGTGCGGTGTCGTTCTCGGTGTTTCCGTGTCCCCAAGCTCCCATGGTGTTTGTTGGTTTGAATTGTTATCGGCGGCTGTCGGGCCGTGTTCGTTGTAGAGGTCTGGTTAGCTCCAGTCATCAAGTACTGTCGTGTTATACAAGCCCGTCCATCCGGACGCCACAACTTCGTGTCGGTCTGCCAGGCGTCTGATCTCGCCGCGCAGGTGAAAACCGCAAAAGACTGTTTGTTCGTGCTTGCGATTGAGGCCTGCGACATCGGAGACTCTTGCGATTTCGAGACATCACGCAAGGTGCACCGTCTGGATGCGAAGCATCTTTGGAGTGCGCGCGGGAACCGCCGCTTTCGAGAGGCCTGTGCGGGGCTCGAACTCCAGGAGATGAGCGGAGGCTGTTGACCAGTAGCGCAGGTGACCCAGTTCGTGGACGGTGACGATGGCGAAGTAGGCGCCGCTCCACACAGCGATCAACAGGGCGAACTCTGTAAGATCAGACATAGGTGTCGGTCTCGTCTTGCAGCTCACTCGTTTGTCCCGTACCGCTTTACTTCCTCCGAAAGCTTCTTTGCCGCCTTCTTCGCAAGTTCCACCTGCACAACTGCCGTTCCCTCATAGCCGTGGTCACTGGCTTTGCCCGCGTGTGGCCCGCTGATCTTCAGGTGCAAGGTGTGGTCCGCTTTCCAGGCGATCGGATAGATCCAGGGATTGTCCTCACTTGCAGCAATCTCGGGCATGGGGATCTGCTGAAAGCCTTTGCCGTCCCAAGCGAAAAGGTAGGTCCGGAACAACTTTGAAGATCCGGCCGAAATCGCGAGAATGCGCGAGTCCGGGCTCCATCGGAGGTGCTCAGGATAGTAATCATGAAGGTCCGTTCCGTCGATCTTCGGTGGCGAGGAGAAAAGGATCTTTCCGTCCTTGCCTTTGATTTCCAGTCGCCTCGTGTTCGCGCCTCCCACTTTGGCGACAATTACCTGGAATGCACCATCTGGAGATGCGGCGCGCACGTCTTCCGGCACGTCTCCCGCGAAGAGTGATACTGTCAGACAGAAGTAAATGAACGTGGTTTTCATACTTTGAATGAACAGTAGAGTTCAGCCTCCCCGTGTGGAAGGCAAAAGTGATGTATTGCTGAAGCGACATCGGCACCCTGCGGGTTGGCTGTAGCGCAGCATTACCCTCATTGATTCGGCGGAAAGGGTTATGGCTTCTGGAGCTTGGGGGCAAGCTTTTCGACGACCAACTCCATCAGGTGCCGTGTGGCATCGTCGTAAGGCCCCCTCACTGTGATGTTTAACACACGATCCCCAGCGAGGACTCCTTTCAGGGTGGATGAATCCACCGTCGAGTAACAATGCCCATCAATGAAGACGGCAAACTCTGTGGCCCCGCTCGCCCCGAAGGCGTGTTGGAGGCTGGCGGCAGCCTCCTTCGTGAAACGGAACGAGAAGGCCGGGAATGGGGCGCCGGCCATCTCCTTGTAAGTGATGGTCAAGCGGTCGATCCCAGAGATGGTCACGACCGGCCGCTCATGGTAGAGTCCCGTCTTCTGCTGCCCCGTCAAAGCCTGCATGAACACATAACCCCGGGTGTCGGTGGACTTTTTCGTGGCGACTGGATAGAGGGCAAACGGCGTACGATCCTCAGCATGCAAGGTCATGCCGAAGATGAGGGCGAAGAAACAGGTAACGATGCTGCGCATGGTGAGTGTCGTTGTCAGTTGGTCTAATGATAACGATAAGTATAAGCTGCCGGAGGAGCGCCAGTCGCCTGCATCTGCTCGTTCTGCACGCTGTTATCGCCTGGCTTGCTGATGGTTATCTTCCACCCGGTGGAAACTGGAGCGTCGTTGCTGACATGACGCTTCAGCTCGGCGGTGCCTCCGTCTCGAATCAATGGTCCATCGATCAACGCGGTTCCGTGCCTGGATGTGCCCGCCCATCCCAGCACCGCTGGGAGGCGAACCAGCGCCACGCCATCCGGATCGAGCTGAACTCTGACAGGATCTGGATTGCGTGGGAAATGGGGAGCTGGAACAGCGTGTGAAAATCGAAATTCATCGCCGCTTGAGACCTGAGACGTCTTGGGGTTCCATACCCTGACCTCGCGATCATAGTGCTTGTAAAGCACGCAGCTTTGAAGGCCGGCGGTGACCGCTAAAAACGCCAGTACTCTTGCAAGTCGTTTCATGGCGACAATTGATTAGAACAGCAAAGATGAGTCATGACGATGTTTGGCACAGAGCGTGCAGAAGGATGAGCGGCGATAAACATGGGCATCGGAATCGTCACCTTGTCAGGCTCTGTGCTCATTTCTGAGCTCCCAAGTGAGTTTCGACGCAAGTCGATGCGCGATATCGATTCGGTCGCATATCAACTCTATGAGGACCTTTTCTTCTTCCGGCTTGTTCTTTCCGGGTCGTCCATAGATGTCGTCCAGACTTCCCATGCCACCAAATGAGCGAAGGAAATCCTCGGCTCCGTCAATATCTCCCGATTCCAGCTTTTTAGCGTCACTGTAGAGCCGCTCCGCCCAATGCGGATTTTCGTCCTCCGCCATTAGGTAAGCGGTTTCACGCAAGATGTTCGCGAGCATTTCTGTTTGCGTCTGCATGGGGGATTTCTTCTGCCTAACAGGCGATGGATGCCAACAAAGCAAAGCTCTCGTTCGGAAATCTTCCGCCTGCCTTCAGGTACGGCCATTTTGGTTCGGTGACTGTCATCACGGCTTCTTCAGCGCGGGAACGGATGGTGCCCGACCCATCCCTGCAAGAACGGGGTGATCAGGCAAAAGATGCGCTGTCGCAGGTGGAAGATACCCTCTTCCATCGCCGCAGGCACCGCATAACTGCCGCCGTGAGCATTGTAGGCAGCGACACCTCGCTGGGCCTCATAAAACTCCAGCCAGTGCTTCTGAGCGGACTCTATGGCCTTTCGGTGCTCAGCGTCCACTGCAGAGGCTAAAGCGATCTCATAAGCGGTGTCCAGCTTCTGGCGGAGGTAGTCTCTCAGTGCGGGCAGGTGCAGCTTCGGTGCCTGCCGGGCCAGCTTCACCAGACGCGCTTCTTCGACGTCGGGAATGTCCGGAGCACCATCGGCCCCATGAGCAAGGGCCGGGACTGTGAAGAGGAGGGGGAACAGGGCTCGTCTATTCATAGGCAGAGCTTTCGAAGTTGGCAGATCAAGCAACCGCGCCATCAACTCCCGGCTCATCCCGGCCTTCGGATGTGGCGCAGAAACGGCGCGCTGCCAGTGACGCTTGGAGTGGATCTGGCGTGGGTGAGAGTCTGGCGTGCCGGTTCGTTTTGTCACGGATTTTTGCCACTGGTATGGTGATTGGCCTTTGGTTGAGATCAGGCTTCTGTCAGGGTGGGGCGACCGGACCGAGCGAGCGTAGGAAGATGCTGCCCATTTGTTCAGGGGATGGGGGCCGCTCCGACTGAACCGGCGGGACGCCGATAGCACGCACCGGCTGGAAGCCGATGTCACTACCGACCAATCCGGACCGCGTTGTTACAAACGAAGCTACGAATTGCCCTGCGCGCCCGCCCCCCCCACAACTCCAGTCCCAACACCTTGACGCACTGGGCCGAAGGCACTGGCTCCAACCCTGAGAATGCGTCGCAATGATCCGAAAATGTCCACTTTTGGTCGAATTAGCACCATTTCTTGTCCAATATTCACAAGAAAAACTATCCATTTGGGTAGATGGTGCGTTGTACGGTGCGGTGGATAATGAGGTGATTCCTTATGTTTTCCCCTTCACCGGGACTCATGCCCTGATACCATTGTCATGACCTCTGCTCCTCGCTCCCTCCGGCTCACGCCCCACCAACGCCAGACCATGGCCGCCCTGGCTGAGAAGCTGGATCCTGTGTCGGAAAGCGGCGGTACGGTCCTGACCGAGATCGAGGAGACGCTCTCCAGACGGGCCAAGGCCATCCTCATGATGGAATCCGGGCGGGATCGCGCCGAGATCTGCCGCGAGCTCAAGCTGGGTCACACCGAGCTCACCCGCGTGCGCCACCGTTTTCTGCTCCTGGGGCTCTCCGGGCTGCACGATGTCAGTTCCCTGCCGCCGTATCGCCCGCCGGTGCCTCCTGTGACCGGAGCCCCCATCTTGACGCCTCCGCGCTCCCTCACCGGGTTCGCTGCTGCAACACCGGCCCCGCTGTCCGCATCGGTGCCGGCTTCAGTCCCCGTAACTGTGCCCGCGTCCGCAACGTCATCTTCTCAAGGCCCTGCTGACCCCCCGCGGCCCTCGTCCCATCCAAGTCTCTCCCTCCACCGCCATGCCGCACCTTCGCTCCGACAAAATGAACGCCGCCAACGCGGCCGGGCGCTTCCAAGCCCTGAGGGCGCGTCTGGGCATCAGCCGCCCACAGCTTGCCCAGTGGCTGGGCGTCACGCGGCAGTACATCACCAAGATCGAGGGCGGCATGCCCCCCTCCAAGCCCGTGATGCTGCTGGTGGAGCGGCTTGAGCAGGAGGCCCGCCAGAACTCCGACATCAATGGCAAACCCCGCGATGTCGAGCCAGTGTCCCGCGGCTTCGCCCTGGCCGGAGCCGCATTGGAAAATCTCTCCCGCGCGCAACCGGGCGTCCGTCCGAATCACGGAACGGTGCACCCTGCTTCTGCCCCCCAGTCCCAGTCGGCGGCCCCGACTCCCACCTCACGCGCCAACGGCGTGCAGCTGGAGGCACCCGTCTTTGCTGCCCGGTCCGTGCCGCTCCTGGCCATGCATGAGGCTGCCGACCTTCCCTCACCGGATCATGCTGCCCACCATGGGAGTCAGCACCTCGCCTTTGTGGTGGAGGATGAGCAGGCCTTCGCCGTCCGCATCACCGGAGAGGCCATGGCCCCGCATTACCCCGAGGGCAGCATCGCCATCGTCTGTCCCGGCCTCGCCAGTCGCAACGGCGACCTCGTCCTCGCCCGTCTCAAAGACGAGCGCGGCGGCGGCACCATGCTCCGCCTCGTCCACTTCATCCAGGACGGCGAAAGCCTCGTCCTCACCAGCACCCATGCGGCGTACCCGCCGCTCACGGTGCAGAAGGATGATTTGCTCTGGCTCGCTCCGGTGACCGTGAGTTTGCGGCATTTGAGATAAGGGGGGCGGTTCGGTAAGGGGTGAGTGGTTAGAGGTAAGTGGTGGACTGAGCCGGCCTGTTTGGTGTTTTGAGTTCGAGGTAACTTGGGTGTGCTGGGTTTCTGCGACTGATTCCGCCTAAAGGCGGTACTCCAACCACGGCGCGAACCTGCACCTGGGACTTGGAGACCTTGCTGCCCTGGTCACGTGTGTGTCACCCAGCACGTCCTCACCAGCAGCTGTTCGTAGTACAAACTTCAGTTTGCTCAGGACACCTTACCCCTGATCGACTGAGGCAAACTAAAGTTTGTACTACAAACAGCTTCCAAAGCCCGCCCACCACTTACCTCTAACCATTCACCTCTTACCGAGCTCACCACTTACCCCTGAACCAACCCCAGCTCATACGCCCGCGCCACGGCCTCGGCACGATCCGCCACGCCAAGCTTCCCGAACACGGCCTTGAGGTGGCTCTTGATGGTGTGCTCGCTCACGCCCAGGATCTTGCCTAGATCGGAATTCGACATGCCGCGGCCCAGGTGCCGCAGCACCTCCAGCTCCCGCGCGCTCAGGGCATTCAGCGCCTCACCCTGCACGGGGGCTTGCGAGGCAAAGCTGGTGCCGCCCTCCGCCACGGTGCGGATCACGGCCACGAGGGACTGGCGGTCGGTGGTTTTGGAAACATACCCGGAG
>NZ_BATR01000084.1 GCF_000739655.1 Verrucomicrobium sp. BvORR106
TTTCCCTTTTGCGAACGAGCTGAGGGCTGAAAGCCCGGAGTCATACCAGCCTTGGGCAACGCCCTAGGTTGGCGCTAGTTTAAGAGGTTGAGGGCTGAAGGCCCGGGGTCATTCAGGGATGCTCGTCGTGGGCAGGCTTGATGAGGCCGGGCCTTCAGCCCTCAAGGGATATTTGGTCACCTATTCCTTGGGCGTTGCCCAAGGCTGCTATCAAGCCGGACCTTCGGCCCTCATGAGCCTGCACAATCAGCCGACCGTGAAATGGATGCGCCGCAGCGTCTCTCATTCGCGCTCGGGGCATATTCCTTTTCCCTGATGGCATTGGCCTTTAGGCGGTCACGGAACAAAGGCCCATTGTGTTCGCCTTCTCTTGCTGTCCTCTCACTGCCCACAATCGGCCTCCAACCCGCTCCGCTTACACCCCCATCACGACAGGTGCTCATACAGGGTTGGAGTACCGACTTCAGTCGGCTCAGGATGCAAGCTATGTAGAAAAATTTCCTGCACCTGACATCCAGACCACCGCAACTCCTTCGGAGTAAGAATCACATCATCTCTAGCCCAACGTAGACTCGCTCGAAGCTCGTCAACGTTGGGCTTGTAGCCGAATCCCCTTCGGGGAAGAACTTCGGCGCAGCGGCGTAAGGAATGGAGTCTCACCAAATGCTCCGACCACCTCGGGGGACAAGCACCGTCCCGCCCCCTTCATTCATCCCACCTTCGTGCCTTTGTACCTTCGTGTGAGAATAGCGGAATATCTCCTCACGCCATCAACTCCTTGATCACCCCGGTGCTGTCCCCATGCCGCTCTGCATTCACGCCCACGCCATGCAGCAGCGTGAGCCACGCATTGCACAGCGGCGTATCCTTCGACACCACGAGGTTTTCGCCCAGCTTGATGCCGGCGCCGGCGCCGGTGAGCAGGGTGGGGCAGTTGTCAAGGTAGTGCTCGGACCTGAGATTGCTGCCATAGGCCAGCGCCACGTGATCGAACAGACGGCTGCCATCGGCTTCCTTGGTGGCCTTGAGCTTGTCGATCAATCCGGCGAGCAACTGGCTCTGGACCACGTCGCGGCGCTGTGAGGCATCCAGCTTCTCACCCATGGTGGAGTGGTAGTGGCTCATGTCATGGGGGGCCACCTTGATGTCCATGCTGGTCAGCAGGGTGCTCACGGGCTGGCGATAGGTCAGCACCCGCGTGCTGTCGGTTTGCATGGCCGCGACGATGAGATCGTACATGATCTCGATCTCCTTCTTGCCTGCCAGTCCCGGGGCGGGTTCGGCCATGTCGGTCTTGGGGCGGGGCACGCCAATCCACTGCTCGTCTTTGCTGAGGCGGGTCTCGATGTCGCGGATGCCCTGGTAATACTCCTCGAGCTTTTCACCGTCATTCCGGCTCAGTCCACGTCTCAGATCGCGGGCGTTCTCCATCACGGTGTCCAGCACGCTGCGACGCTGGGCCAGCATGGCTTTCTGCTGCTCAATGGGCGTGGTGTCCTTGGAGAAAAGGCGGTGATAGGCAGCAAGGGGGCCGTTGTGCCCGGCCACGGGCTTGCCGCTCTGGTCCCACGCCATGGAGAGGCCGGGACCGTGCCCGGAGGATTCTGCATTCTCTGCCCCGTTGAGCTGGAGCGAGGCAAAACGCGTGTGCAGACCGAACTGTGCCGCCGCCACCTGATCAGCCGAGATGCTGTTGTGAAAGCTCTGCCCGGGCTGCGCATAGCGATTGGCCCCGGTGAGCCACATAGTGCTGCCGGCGTGGCCCATGTTGGAGAACTTGTTCCACAGCCCCTGCACGACCGTAAAGTCCGCCCTATGCCGCTCCAGCGGCTTCAGGCCGGCAGGCATCACGTAGTCTTTGCCGGGTTGTTTGATGTCCGGATACCACGACTCTTGGGTGATGCCCCAGCCAAAGCCCAGGAACACCATGCGCTTGGGCGGAGTGGCCGGTGCTGTTGCTGCAGCGGACGCGAATCGCCGAAACCCGAGCGACTCCAAGGCGGGAAGGGCGATGAGAGCGGTGCTGGAACGAAGGAAGTGACGCCGGTTGAGCGGTTGTTTCATAAAGCGGGCGATTGAAGAGGGGTTACTTGGTGTGGAAGGCTTTGCTGAGCACGAGGGCGTGGATGAACTCGCGGGCTGCGAGGTTCTTGCTCCGGGCCTGGGTGATCATGGCGTTCACCAGGGGCTCGTCACTGAAGCCATAGGGGCGACCGAGCGCGTACTCGATGAGCGCACTGCTGTAGCCGCGGGCAAAGTCATCCGCTTTTGTGGCGATGATGTCCCGCAATCCCATGTAGTCTTTGAAAGCGGGGCCGTTGTGCAGTTTCGCCGCCGGATCGATGGTCCAGGTCTTCTTGGTCTTGGGGTCGGGACGGCCATTGGCGCCCGTCACCATGTAGCTGTCCTCTGTGCGCCAGAGACCGGCGGCGTCGAAGTTTTCCAGACCGAACCCGATGGGGTCGATCTTGCGATGGCAGCTCGCGCACTGGGCATCTTCTTGATGGGCCAGCATGCGCTCACGAGTGGTCAGCACCTTGCCAGCCAGTCGCGTCAAAGCGGGCACGTTCGCGGGTGCCGGAGGCGGTGGATCATTGAGCAGCTTGCGCAGCACCCAGGCCCCGCGTTCCACCGGGCTGGTGTGCTCGCCGTTGCCGCCCATCAGGTGCACGGCGGCCATGCCCAGCAGGCCTCCCCGCGGAAAGCCTGCGGGCAGGGGCACCTTGCGAAACGCATCGCCATGCACGCCCTCGATGCCGTAGTAGTTGGCGAGGAACCCGTTGATCACCACGTAGTCTGACTTCAAGAGGTCCCGCAGGCTGGAGCCCTGGCGGAAGATGTGGGAGATAGTTTCATAAACCTCGTCCCGGGCGGCGAGCTTCATGCCGTTGGTAAACCTCGGGTGCAGCACCTGGTTCACCTGGAAGAAGTCCAGCCGGTCCATGCCGAGCCATTGATAGACGAAGGCGTGGACGAACTCCGCCGAGCGGGGGTCATTCAGCAGACGGTTGGTCTGCGCCGCCAGCACCTCGGGACGGGTGAGTTCGCCCCTTGCGGCCAGCGTGCGCAGTTCCACGTCAGGAGGAGCGCTCCAGAGGAAGTACGAGAGCCTCGTGGCCAACTCCACGCCTGTGAGCGGGCGGCGGATCTCATCCGTGGCGGGCTCTGCCAGATAGAGGAAGCCGGGCGAGGAAAGCACCACGGCCAGGGTCTCTTTCAGCGCAACACCGGGTTTGTCACCGGAGCTGCGCCGCATTTCATAGTACTTTGCCAGTCCATCCAGATAGGTCGGGGGCGTTGTCTTGCCGCGGAAGGCCATTGCGGCGAACCGGGAGAGCCCGGTGCGCAACGCTTCCGTCGAGGGAGCGGGAGCCTTGTCATCCAGCGGTAGATCAAGTGCGGCGAGGGCTGGCGGCAGAGTGGCCGGGGAAGTCTTGCGTTCAATCTCCATCCAGTCCACCCAGAGGGCCATTTCTGGTCCCAGACCGTTTCGTTTCCTGGCCTCCTGGATGATGACGGACATGCGTTCATTGGTGTCCGCCGTGCCTCGCTCGCGAATGAAGAGCATGCGGTCTGCGCGGTCGGTGTGCTTCCGCGTCATCGTCAGCGGAATCTCGATCACCTGGGGATTCTCCATGGTGCCGGTCACCTCATGCGTGCTCAGCGGCAGGCCGTTGTTGTTCGGGTTGATGCCGAATTCGAGGAAACGACGGTCCGGGGTGGCGTGTTCATTGCCCGCGATACGGATGCGCACGGTGTAGTCCCCCGCAGGCCAGTTGAACGGCACCAGCATGGTGATCCAGCCGATCTGGATCAGTGAGGGGTGCGTGGTCTGCACGGAGAGATAGGCCCCCTTGTCGATGGCCGGGTAGGTGAGGTAGTGCTGGTGGTAGGTCAGGTAGTAGGGATTCAGCGCAGCATTGGCCTTGTCGGAGTTGTTCTCCTTGGTGACGAATCCAAACGACTCCGGCGAAGGGGCACCCGGGATCTCTGCCCAACTGCGCCGGAAGATGGCGTCGTTCTTGGAGGCCTTCCGGATCTTCGCTACAATCTCCGCGTTCTCCGGCTTGGCGGCCGCTTCCTCCACTCCCTTCACCCAGCGCTGGGCGCGTTCGCGGGCATCGATCTCGCCTAAGTTGAACTTCTCGATGATGGGCGTGAAGACTTCAGCTTCATAACGAAGCTTCTTTTCCACTCCCGCATTGGCCACCCGGTCGAAGGCCTCATCCAGGGCCTCCCGACCGAGGGAAAGGTATTGCTCAAACTGGTTGCCCGACATGAAGAGGTTCGAGCCCACAGTGTCGAATCCACCCGTGCCGGTGTCAGAGGGGAGCTCGCTCACATTGATCTCCACTCCCAGGAGCTCCCGCAAGGTGTTCTGGTACTCGCGCCGGTTCAGTCGGCGCATGGTGATCTCACCTTGCTGGTCCGCCAGCGTGCGCCGGGCTGTCACCATCACATGCGCCAGATCATCCAGGAAGTTGGCTTTGGCAGATTTCTCGGGCTGCTTCTCACCCTCAGGCGGCATGTCGCCAGAGTTCATCTGATCCAGCACCTGCTGCCAGCGCTCGGCGGCCTGGCCGTTGTTGACGGCAAAGGGCAGGTCATCCAGACGAATGCCGCCTTTCTTCTTGGTCTCGTTGTGGCAGCTCAGACAGTGCTCCTTGAGCAAGTCACGATGCTGCTCGCCCATGATGGGTGGGGCGGGATCGGCCGCGGTTGCGGATTGGAACGGCAGCGCCAGGGTGGTGCTCACGGTTAGCAGCGCGAACCCGGAGCAGATGAAAGGTGTCTTGGGAGAGGTCATTCCAAAGGGAGACAAAGGGATCACGGCAGCGGCGGGCGGTGGGTGAGGGTCACGCGCACATCGTCCAGGAAGAGACCGGAGAACTCGATGGGTTGCGGCTTTTTGAAGTCCTTGGCATCCAGCCGCCATTCGTGCAGGTGCAGCATGAGATAACGGGTGCCGGGAGGGACCAGGAGCTCCGCCCGCCCGGTGTGCCAGCTCTCTGTGGTGGACTGGTAAACTGACTGACGTGAGGTGCTGGCCAGAATGTTCGCAGAGGGTTGGGTCCCATCTCCTTCACTCGACACCACCACGCTGCGAGGTTTAAGGAAAAACTCATACCGTTGCTCGGCGGTGGGTAGCGTGTTCAGCGCGTGGATGGTGATGCTGCTGTGCACCCGTCCCTGATAGTCTTCAGCGAGCGCCCGGAAGCGGGCCTCCACGCTCACCCAGGCATCCCCGCGATCCACATCGCAGTCCGGGCGGTTGAGATCGACGATGCGGTAGAGGTCCGCGATGTAGCCGTCCCGTCCTGGTTTACCTTCATAGTCCGCCCGCACGAGGCGCAGCATCTTGTCACCACTGGCAGGCTTGATCCCGCGATATTCGCCCACGATCTCGGCGTAGTCTCCGCTCCAGTGGCCGGGTTCGAGGGGCACACCGGACACTTGCGGTGCGGCACCCGTCTCAAAGCTGTCGCGCAACAGGTTGACTGCCCGGCTGGCATAGGTGCCCGCATAGCCCCAGACGAGGGAGGCGCTGAAGAGGCCGATCACCAAGCCCGCGGCAGCCGCCACGGCGGGACGCCATTGCAGCCAGGCGGAGCGACTTGGCCTCACTGGCTGAGCAGTTGGTTGAATGACAGGGCGCAGCTCGCTCAGAGAGCACTCGTTGTCCTGGTAGAGGAACCAGAGCTGGCGGGCTTCCGGGTGCTCTTTCAGCACCTGCGCGAGGCGGGCCTTCTCCTCCGCAGTGAGGGTATCGTTCAGCGCCGCATTGAAGAGGCGGTGCCATTCATCGGGAACAGGCTGGTTCATGGGGTGGTTTCAGCGATCCGCTGCTGCACGCATTCAGCCAGCGCACGGCGGATGAAGTTGAGTTTGTTGTAAATGGTCTGGACGGCGCGTCCCTCCCGCTGCGCCAGCGTGGCGGCATCGATGCCGCGGGTGTAGATGGCCTCCACCAGATCCCGGCTGGTCGGGGGCAGCTTCTCCATGCAGGTCTCCAGCGCCTCCATGCGCGGGCTCCATTGCTGGACGTGTTGCATGCGCTCCGCGGCCAGGGTCTGCATGAGGTCGTCATCGAACTCCACCCGGGATCGACCCGTCACGCGCTGGAAATTGCGCACCTCGTAGAAGGCCACCGTGGTCGCCCAGGCGACAAAGTCCGTACCGGGCTCGAAGGTGGCAAAGCGCCGCCACATCACCACGCTGGCTCGCTGGAGCACGTCCTCCGCATCATGCCGATTGGCAACCAGCGTCATCACGTACCGCAGCAGCAGGGCGTGGGCCCCGTTCAGAAGGCGCACAAATTCCTCCTGCCGCTTCGGCGGGAGCGCGGCGGGCAGGTCGGGGTCGGTGGCGGATGAATCGTCCAGGGGCACGGTGAGGGTATGTCCACAGGCCCGGCGGATTTACCGGTCCAGTTTTGGGATGGAGCAAAATAAGCGGACAGAGTGGGGAATCTTCCCAGTGACACGGGCTTCCAGCCGGTGCGTGTTGCCGGCGTCCCACCGGTTCACCCCTGCGGTGTCGCTGCGGGAGTAGTCTGGATGTGCCATCCGGCTCAGTCGCCGTGGGAATGCACCATCCTCCGACGGAACAACCCTCTCCCCGGCATGCGAGATCCGGGGTCCCTCCGGGACGCAAAACGGTTGAGTACCCGTAATCCGGTGGTTGTCACCGCCGGCTACTATCTAGTGTGCCTCCGGGACGAGCGGCGAGGCTGAGGCAGAAAGCGGCGGATTGCTGGACGTGCTCTGGAGAAGTTACGGCATCCAGAACCGACGGAACGCCGGTAACACGCACCGGCGGGAAGCCAGTCCCACCTCAGTCCCGGAGGGGCGTCGGACAGTAGCCGGTGGTGATAACCACCGGATCGCCCCATCCCCACACGTTGCGTCCCGGAGGGACGCTGGACTGTAGCGCCCCTGCCCTCCATCACCCCCTCCCGCCCCAACACCTTGACCACTGACGCACCGCTCACTGGCTCCCCCTCCGGCCCACTGATTCACCGAACCGGGAACCGACTTTGTGAAAAATTTCACAAATTCAACTTGCTGGATCTTCCCTGAAACAAATAGTGGGGCGATACCACATTCCATGAGCAACACTGCCGTAACTGCCCCCGCTTCACCACCCGCCGTGGACTTGGTGAACGTGCAGGTCAATGGGGTCTGGCACAAGTTCCCCAAGGGGACGCGCATGATTGAAGCCTGCCGTCAGGTGGGGGCGCTGGTGCCGCACTACTGTTACCACCCCAAGCTCACGTCACCCGGCAACTGCCGTATGTGCCTCGTGGAAATGGGGATGCCCCCGCGACCCACGCCAGGGCAGGAGCCGGAGAAAGATGAATTTGGGATGCCCAAGATCGGCTGGATGCCGCGTCCGGTCATTGCCTGTGCGAACACCGTGGCCGAAGGGCAGGGGATCCGCACGGAAGGCAAGCTGAGCGAGGAGGTCCGCAAGGGCGTGATGGAGCTGCTGCTCATCAACCACCCGCTGGATTGCCCCATCTGTGACCAGGCCGGCGAATGCCGCCTTCAGGAGTTCAGCGTGGAGCACGGCAACGGCGAGAGCCGATTCCGTGAAGAGAAGGTCAAGAAGCCGAAGAACGTGGACATCGGCCCGCGCATCCGTCTGGACGACGAGCGCTGCATCATGTGCTCCCGTTGCATCCGTTTCACGGCGGAGATCGCCGATGATCCGGTGCTGGGCTTCACCGAGCGTGGTAGCTACACCACCCTCGCCGTGCACCCCGGCAAGCGCCTGGAGAACAACTACTCCCTCAACACCGTGGACATCTGCCCGGTGGGAGCGCTGACCTCCAACGACTTCCGCTTCCAGATGCGCGTCTGGTTCCTGAAGGAGACCAAGAGCCTCTGCACCAAGTGCGGCCGCGGTTGCAACATCGAGATCAGCAGCCGCCAGAACGAAGTTTACCGCCAGACTCCGCGGGAGAACAACGACGTGAACTCCACGTGGATGTGCGACCAGGGCCGTCTCGACTTCCATTTCGTCAACAGCGACTACCGTCTGACCCAGCCGCTGGTGAAGAAGAGCAACGGCCACCACCCCACCACGTGGAAGCTGGCTGTGAATCAGGTCTCCGATGCTCTCCGGAGTGTGAAAGCCTCCGAGATCGCGGTGATCGCCTCCGGTCGCATGACCAACGAGGAGCTCTATCTCACGCACGCCCTCGTCAAATCCGCTGGCATCGAGAACTACGATGTCGTGCCCCGCACCGGCGGTGGCGACGACTACCTACGCGCGGACGATCAGAACCCCAACAGCAATGGCGTGCGCGCCATCTGGGGTGCTGAACCCGGCGCCAAGCTGCCGAAGATCATCGAAGGCATCAACAGTGGCGCCATCAAGGTGGTGCTCGCACTGGGTGAGAATCTCGTCAAAGCGGGTCTGGAAAAGGCCGCTCTTGAGAAGCTCACCTTCCTGGCCTCCTCTCACATCCTGGCCAACGCCACGGCTGAGCTTTCTCACGTGGTGCTTCCTGCGGCCAGCTATGCTGAGAAGCGCGGCAGCATGATCAACGTCACGGGCCGCCTTCAGCGCCTGAGCAAAGCCGTCAACTCGCCGGGCGAGGCCCGCGATGACTGGGAAATCCTGCGCGACATCATCCTCGCCTATGCCGGCTCCAACGGCATCCACAGCGTGGAAGACGTCTTCAAGCGCATGGCTGGCGACGTGGAAATCTTCAGTGGTCTGACGCTCGCCCGCATCGGCGAACTGGGCGTGCAGGTCATGGAAACTGGCGAAAAAGTGCCTCTGCTGGAGCGGGAACGCGAGCGCAAGGCCAAAGGCATCATCGTGGGATAAGTCATGGGAAGCTTTCTGGACAGCATCAATCTCGCCTTCATCATCGCTGCGGCGGTGAAGATCGTTTTCTTCAGCTTCATGGTCATCCTGCCCATGGTCGCCTACTCAGTCTATGCTGAGCGGCGCGTGAGCGCGATCATCCAGGACCGTGTGGGACCCAACCGCACCGGCATCCCGCTCACCCTCTTCGGCGGGAAGAAGGACATTGCTCTGGCGGGCCTCATCCAGCCGCTGGCGGATGGTTTGAAGTTCTTCCTCAAGGAGGATTTCACTCCCGCCCACGTCAAAAAATTCTACTACTGGCTGGCGCCTGCGCTGGTCATGGTGCCGGCGATGATGACCGCCGCCGTCGTTCCCTTCGGCAGTGAGCTGGACCTGAGCTGGTTGGCCAAGCTGGGCGTGGAAGGTGCCTGGCTGCACAAGCCCATCAAGGCGGTGATTGCCGACCTCAACGTGGGCCCGCTCTACATCTTCGCCATCGCCTCCCTCGGGGTGTACGGCATCGTGCTCGCCGGTTGGTCCTCGAACTCGAAGTACCCCTTCCTCGGCGGCGTGCGCAGCACGTCCCAGATGATCTCCTATGAGATCGCCCTGGGTCTCTCCATCATCCCCGTGCTCATGATCTTCGGAGACCTGAACCTCTCCAAGATCGCCCAGTACCAGGACAAGAACGGCTGGCTCCTCCTCCCGCTCTGGGGTGAAGGGCTCACCCTCAAGCGTCTGGTCCTCTGGATCCCGGTCTTCATCTCCTTCGTCATCTTCGTGGTCGCCATGTTCGCGGAGACCAACCGTGCGCCGTTCGACCTTCCAGAGTGCGAAACGGAACTCGTGGCCGGTTATCACACGGAGTACAGCTCCATGAAGTTCGCCCTCTTCTTCATGGGTGAATATGCGGCCATGATCATCGGTTCTGGTCTGGCGGTCACCCTCTTCCTGGGCGGCTGGAGCATTCCGTTCGGGGCTCCGCTTGGCCTTGGCTATGTGGAAGGGGCCACGCCCATCTGGCTCGGCCTGCTGCACATCGGCTGCTTCCTGGCCAAGGTTGTCTGCTTCATCATCTTCTTCATCTGGGTGCGCTGGACCCTGCCTCGTTTCCGCTATGACCAGCTCATGAAGCTGGGCTGGCTGGTCATGTTTGAGCTGGCGCTCGCCAACGTGATTCTCACTGCCGCGCTCATGGTGTGGCTCCCGAACTGATTTTTCTGACCTGATTTCCCTCACGCCCTATGGCAACGGTTGTTGTACAACGCCCCAAACTCAAATGGCACGAGAAGTGGTTCATCTCCACGCTCGCCAAGGGCCTGCTCATCACGCTCGGCCACGCCATTGCCATTCTCAGGGGCAAGAAGAAGGTCACCATGCAGTATCCCGAAGAGAAGTGGGATGCGCACCTGCCTGACCATTACCGTGGTGCCCCCGCGTTGGTAACGGATGAACACGGCCGTGAGCGCTGCGTGAGCTGCCAGCTCTGCGAGTTCATCTGCCCGCCCCGCGCCATCACCATCATCCCGGAGGAGATCCCTTCCACGGATCCCTGGGCCAAGGTGGAGAAGCGCCCCCGCCTCTTCAACATCGACATGATCCGCTGCATCTACTGCGGCATGTGTGAGGAAGTCTGCCCCGAGCAGGCCATCTTCCTGCGCAAGGACTACGCCATCACGGGCCTGAGCCGTGCGGAAATGGTCCACGACAAGAAGCGTCTCTATGAAATCGGCGGCGTGCGTGAAGGCCTCGTCAACAAGTGGAACGACCTGAAGTAGGCCCCAGTTTCGAATTTTTCCTCCCGTCTCCCGACCGCATCAGCATCATTCCTGCTCGCATCTCATGCCCGCCGTTCTGTTTTACCTCTTCTCCGCGCTCACCCTGGTCTTTGGCCTGTTGGTGGTCGTGTTGCGGAACCCGGTTGCGAGCGCGCTCTCCCTGGTGATGAGCTTTGTGGGGCTCGCGGCGCTGTTCATCAGCCTGGACGCTTATTTCATCGGTATCATCCAGATCCTGGTGTACGCCGGCGCGGTGATGGTGCTGTTCCTCTTCATCATCATGCTGCTGGACATCAAGGCCGAGGCCCTGAAGAAGGTGAATGCCTTCTCCGTGGTGGGCGGCGCCCTGCTGGCCATCGTCTTCATCGTGCAGCTCGGCATGATTCTCAGCGGGCTTGATGCCGGCAAGAAGACCGTCAACGACGTGCCCGTGCACTTTGAGGCCGCGGCCCAGACGCAAAAGCTCCCCACCATCAAGGAAGACCTGGCCAAGAAGTCCCTGCCGGACACGAAGCTCGTCGGCCTGACCCTTTTCCACCGCTATCCCTTCCAGATCCAGTTGATGGGGGCGCTCCTGCTCGTTGGCACCGTCGGGGTCGTCATCCTGAGCAAGCGTGAAGTGAACTAGCCTGGTCAACCGAGCGAACTGATTCCTGCCGAGAGCCTCCCATGGTCACCCTCAACCATTATCTCCTTGTCAGCGGCCTGCTGTTCTCGATCGGCCTTGCGGGCGTCGTCGTGCGCCGCAACATCCTGACCATCTACATGTGCCTGGAGATGATGCTGAGCGCGGCCAACCTCACGCTCGTGGCCTTCTCCCGTTTCCGTCTTGTGGACGGCCTGCCGGACTACAATGCGCAGGCGCTGGTTTTCTTCACCATCACTGTGGCTGCCGCTGAAGTGGCCGTGGGTCTGGCCATCATTGTGGCGCTCTTCCGGGCACGCCAGAGTGTGGACATCACTGCTGTGGAGAAGCTCAAGGGCTAACCCGCCCAGGTCAGCATCAGGATCATTTTCTTTTCTCATATCGCCACGATGGAACCCATTTCACTGACAGGAACCGTGCTGCTGCTGCCCCTGGCCTCGGCGCTGGTCATCATGCTGTTTCACAGCCTGCTCAAGAATGTGGCGCATCTGGTCTCGACCGGCGTGTCCATCGTCATGTTCGGTTGCGCGCTCATCTTCCTGGGTGCGGCAGACCAGCCCAACGGCCTGCTCTTGTATGAGTACCTGAAGGTGGGGAACTTCACCGCTGACATCGGTTTTGTGGTGGACCAGCAGAGCCGCGGCATGCTCTTCATCGTGACCTTCATCGGCATGCTGGTGCACATCTACTCGCTCGGGTACATGAAGGATGACGACGCCCGCGCCCGCTACTTCGGCGCGCTGTCTCTCTTCATGTTCTCCATGAACGGCATCGTGCTGGCAGACAACCTGGTGATGATGTTCATCTTCTGGGAGTTGGTCGGTATCAGTTCCTACCTGCTCATCGGCCACTGGTTCAAGAAACCAGAGGCAGCCGATGCCGCGAAGAAAGCCTTCCTCACGAACCGTGTGGGTGACTTCGGCTTCATGGCTGGCATCCTCATCCTCTTCGGTCTGACTGGCCACGTCTCTCTCGCCCAGCTCCAGGGGTCGATGGAAAGCGGCGCTCTTAATCACATCAAGGACCACTTCCCGTGGGTGATCACGCTGGCAGGCCTTGGCTTGTTCCTCGGTGCCATGGGCAAGAGTGCCCAGGCTCCCTTGCACGTCTGGCTGCCGGACGCCATGGAAGGCCCCACGCCTGTCTCCGCCCTCATCCACGCCGCCACCATGGTGGCCGCTGGCGTGTACATGCTGGTGCGCGTTTATTTCATCATCGGTGCCTCCCATGTCACGGGTGACATCATCGCCTGGATCGGTGGCATCACCGCCCTGATGGCGGCCCTCATGGCCACTCAGCAGGGGGACATCAAAAAGATCCTCGCGTATTCCACGCTGTCCCAGCTGGGTTACATGGTCATGGCCGTGGGCCTGGGCGGACCGAAAGAGGGGATGTTCCACCTCTACACACACGCTTTCTTCAAGGCGATGCTGTTCCTCGGTTCCGGTGCGGTGATCTACGCTTGTCACCACGAACAGAACATCTGGAAGATGGGCGGCCTGTATAAGAAGATGCCCGTCACCTTCTGGACCTTTGCCATTGGTACTGCCGCCCTCATGGGTGTGCCGCTCATGGCTGGTTTCTGGAGCAAGGAAGGCATTCTCGCGGTGGCTTACCCCGCACATGGTCACGGCAACGGCATCCTCTTTGCCATCGCCGTGCTCACGGCCACGCTGACCGCTTTTTACATGACCCGCCTCGTGATCGTGGCCTTCTTTGGCAAGGCCCGCAGCAAGGATGCTGATCACGCCCATGAGGCTCCACTCGTGATGATCCTCCCGCTGGTGGTGCTCGCGTTCCCCTCCGTTCTGGCTGGCTATCACTTCCTGGCAGAGCCGCTTCAGGCGCTCGTCCCCAGTCATCATGAAGGGCCTGAGGCCAAGATTGTGATGGGCTGCTCCCTGGTGGCTGTCATCGTCGGCTTCCTCACCGCCACCCGCCTCTACAAGAACGTGGACAAGGATCCGGTGAACATCCCGCTTTTCGCCAACAAGTTCTACTTCGACGAGTTCTACGCCGGTCTCGTGAAGTATGCCCAGGATCGTTTCGCCTGGCTGGTCACAGCTCTGGAAAGAATCATCGTGGACGGTCTGACGGTGCGCCTGCCTGCGGCGCTGGCCAACGGACTGGGAAGCTGGATGCGCGGACTTCAGTCTGGCAGCCTTCAGGCCTACACTTTCGTCCTCGGCCTCGGCATCGTTGTGGTGGTTTACCTGGCGGTGTTCTTTTCCACGAAGCCCTGAGTCCCAAGCCTTTAAGCGAAGCCCTTTTTACTCAAGACTGTGAGCCTGCTCGAAATCATCATCCTGCTGCCCCTGCTGGCCGCGCTGGTCACCTGGCTGGGCGCGCCCGCCCGAGTCACCGCGCTGGCGGCGTCGCTACTGAACCTGGTGCTGGTGGGCTGGGCCTTCCTGAACTACCAGTCGCTGCATGGTGCAGATGGGGCTATGGCTTTCCGCCACGCCCGCACGGTGCTCTCCAGCCCCCACATCCAGTTCGCCGTCGGGGCGGATGGGTTGAGCTTTACGCTCGCCCTCCTCACCGTCCTGGTGACGCTGGCCGCTGTCTGGAGCTTGGTGGACAAGGAGCGCATCTATTACACCTCGACGTTGCTCATCGCCTCTGGTGCCCTGGGTGCCTTCCTCTGCACGGACATTTTCTTCCTGTACGCCTTCCACGAACTGGCGCTGATCCCCACCTTCCTCATGATTGCCCTCTTCGGCCATGGGGACAAGAAGGACGCTGCGTGGCGCATCACCATCTACCTTGGCGTGGGCAGCCTCATCCTCCTGGCAGGTCTGCTGGGGGTGGTCTGGTACTGCAGCCCGGAGAAGGGCAAGCTCACGTTTGATCTCCTGGCGCTCAAGCCTCTGGCGGCTGATGCACCGTACGCGAAGTTTGCTGCGGCGAACTTCTTCGTCCTCCTGGTTGGCTTCGGCACCCTGGTGAGCCTTTTCCCGTTCCATAGCTGGGCGGCTCCGGCCTATGCGGCGGCTCCCACTCCGATCGCGATGATGCACGCTGGCGTGCTCAAGAAGTTCGGTCTCTACGGTCTCATCCGCATTGCCCTGCCGCTCCTGCCTACCGGAGCGAACACTCCCTGGGTGCAGCACGCGCTGCTCTACATGCTGTTGGGGAACATCCTCGTCATGGGCTTCGTGACGCTGCATCAGCGTCGCTTGGACGGCCTGCTGGCCAACTCCAGCGTCATGCACATGGGCTATATCTTCCTGGGCCTTGCTTCCGGCAATGCCTTGGGCCAGAACGGCGCGGTTCTCCTCATGTTCGCCCACGGCATCTCCGTGGCCCTCCTCTTCATGCTTTGTGGCCGTCTGCGCAATCAGCTCGGCACCCTTGAGTTCGACAAGCTCGGCGGTCTGGCCGCCAATGCCCCCTTCCTGAGCCTGGTGTTCGGTGTGGGTGCCTTCGCCTCCATCGGTCTGCCCGGTCTTGCGAACTTCGCCGGTGAAATTCTGATCTTCCTCTCCACCTTCCAGAACTTCCAGGCCAGCGAGGGCTTCACCCTCCTGCAGGTCACCACCATCCTCTCCCTCTGGGGTGTGGTCATCAGCGCCGTGTACATGTTGCGCGCTTACCGCAAGATCTTCTTTGGCCAGCCTTCCGCCGGCCATTTCATGAGCGACCCCTCGCTGTTGCAGCGCGTGCCCATGTTCCTCCTTGCCGCCGTGCTTCTGGTGGTGGGGCTCTATCCTTCCATTCTTTTGAACATCGTTCAGGTCTCCTTGGCGGCGACCGGTTTGAAGTGAAGTAAACTGCCATGTCTCCCTTGTCCCTCGAACTCGGTCTCGGCTTGCTCGGCCTCGTGCTCCTGCTGGTGGAGTCCTTTGCCAGCGTGCCCCGCAAGCTCATTGCCTACGCGGCTATTGGTGGACTGCTGGCGGCCCTGGCCGTCATCGTGAGCGGTGCCGCAGGCAGCGTGCCCCCGTCACTTCAGGAATTCTACGTGGTGGATCCCCTGGCGCTCTTCTACAAGGGCTTCGCCATCATCGCCACTCTGGCGACCATCATCATTTCCCTGGAGTACGCGCCGATCATCAACCAGTTCGTGGCCACACACCCCGAGCGCACCAAGGAAGCTGGGCTGGGTGAGTTCTTCAGCCTGCCTCTCTTCGTCTGCGTGGGCATGATGGTCATGGCCTCCGCCGTGGACCTGATCACGATCTTCGTCGCCCTGGAACTGGTCACCGTGAGCTTCTACGTGCTGGTCGGCTTCATGCGCCGCAGTGCTGCCTCCCTGGAGGCCGGGGTCAAGTACCTGATCCTTGGCGCACTCAGCACCGGTCTCCTGGTGTACGGCATGTCCTGGCTCTACGGCATGACTGGCGAGCTCTCCCTGTCTGGCGTCGCCTACAAGCTTTCGCATTGGGAGGGGAACACTGCTCCCATCCTCTTCGCCGCCGCGCTGATGCTGGCGGGCCTCGCTTTCAAGGTCGGTGCCGTGCCGTTCCACATCTGGATTCCTGACGTTTATCAAGGTGCGCCCACTCCGGTGACCGCTTTCCTCTCCGTCGGCTCCAAGGCCGCAGGGTTCGTGGTGCTCACTCGCATTGTCGGCACTTTCCTCACGCCCGGCTCCGTCGTCGCCGGTCCGGTGATCCAGATCCTCCTCATCCTCGGTGGTGCCACCATCCTGCTCGGCAACCTGGCCGCCATCGCCCAGACCAACTTCAAGCGCTTGCTGGGCTACTCCAGCATCGCCCACGCCGGTTATCTCCTCGTCGCTCTCGCCTGCATCCACACGGGCGGGTTGAAGATGACCTCCGGTGAAGTGGCCGCCTTCTACCTGGCCACCTATCTGCCCATGACCTTCGTCTGTTTCCTGATCCTCAGTGCGATGCGCGCCAAGGGTTACGGGGAAGACATCGCCTCCCTCAAGGGCCTCGGCCGCGCGAATCCGACCCTTGGCCTGGCACTGGCCATCGCCCTGGCCTCCCTCGCGGGTCTCCCACTTACGGCCGGGTTCATGGGCAAGTTCTTCGTGATCTTCGCCACCGTGCTGGAAGGGTACTACACCTATCTCGCCATCGCCGTCATCGGTGCCGCCACCGGTTTCTACTACTACTTCAAGGTCATCCTGGCCGTTTACTCCAAGGCCGACGGCCAGAGCGAAGGCCCCAATCCCGATCTCGGCCTGCTTTCCAAAGTCACCCTCGCCGTCTTCGTCGCCGCCATCTTGGTCGTGGGCGTCTACCCGGACCTGATCCGGTTTGCGCTGGTGAAGTAAGGGGGTGTTTTTAGTTTTCAGGGAAGGGGAGCGCCGCTCCCCTTTTTTGTGCCCGGATATCCCGATTCGAGGACACCAGTCGTCTGCCCGGTCCAGCGTCCCTCCGGGATGGGATCCCCTGTGACACCGGCTTCCAGCCGGTGCGTGTTACCGGCGTCCCGCCGGTTCAGTCCCACTCGCCGCGCGGGAGACACAAGACCTGAGACTGGGGCAGGTGGTCAGGGAAGAGTTGAGAGAGGAGCTTCACCGCATGAATGCGGAACTCCAACCCTCTCCGGTGCTCCCTTGGAGTTGGAGTTCCGCATTTATGCCAATGCAATCAGGGAAAAAGTGGCGTGGCCGATGACCTCCTTTTTGGGAAGGATCTGAGGGCTGAAAGCCCGGAGTCATGCCAGCCTTGGGCAACGCCCAAGGTTGGCGTTAGTTTTAGATGTTGAGGGCTGTAGGCCCGGGGTCATTCAGGGAAGCTCGTTATGGGCAGGCTTGATGAGGCCGGGCCTTCAGCCCTCAAGGGTTAATGGGTCATCGATTCCTTGGGCGTTGCCCAA
>NZ_BATR01000083.1 GCF_000739655.1 Verrucomicrobium sp. BvORR106
GACTCCGGGCTTTCAGCCCTCAGATCCTTCCCAAAAAGGAGGTCATCGGCCACGCCACTTTTTCCCTGATGGCATTGGACTTTAGTCGGCCGAAGCTCCTCAATCGCGCCCTGAGCCGACTGAAATCGGTGCTCCCACCCCGGTGCGGAGCGGAGGAGCGATCTCCCACCACCCACTGGTTTACCGAACTACTGAATTACCGAGTTACTAAAAGAGATCTCCTTGCGTGTCCCGAGTGGCAGACAGCGGCACGGGCAGCCCGAGCTTCTTGTACGCGCTGGGCATGGCCACGCGGCCGCGCGGGGTGCGTTTCACGTAGCCCTGCATGACCAGATAGGGCTCGTGCACGTCTTCCAGAGTGCTGGCGTCTTCGTGCACGGCCACGGCGATGGAGTTCAACCCCACGGGGCCGCCGGCAAACTTGTTGATGAGGGCATCGAGGATGCGCTTGTCCATCTCATCCAGCCCGTCCTCATCGATGTCCAGCATGGAGAGGGCG
Organism: Verrucomicrobium sp. BvORR106; assembly: GCF_000739655.1. GTDB lineage: Bacteria > Verrucomicrobiota > Verrucomicrobiia > Verrucomicrobiales > Verrucomicrobiaceae > Verrucomicrobium. The sequence continues at coordinate 500 of NZ_BATR01000083.1, forward strand.
GCTGCGGCCACGGGGCCGTTCACGGCCTGGTTGGAGGCACGGACTTGGGCGTAGTCCCGCACCCAGCGGAGGAGGTGGTTGGCCACACGCGGAGTGCCGCGGGAGCGCTTGGCCACCTCGCGGGCCCCTTCGGGCCCCATGTCCACTTGGATGAGGCTGGCGGAGCGCAGCAGGATCTTTTGAAGCTCGTCCACCGTGTAGTAGTCCAGCCGGTTGGGGATGCCAAAGCGGCCGCGCATGGGCGCGGTGAGCATGCCGGCCCGGGTGGTGGCTCCCACCAGAGTGAAAGGGGGGAGGTCGATCCGGATGGTGCGCGCCTTCGGCCCCTGGTCGATGATGATATCCAGCCGGAAGTCCTCCATGGCCGGGTAGAGGTACTCCTCGATGCTGGGGTGCAGACGGTGGATCTCGTCGATGAAGAGGATGTCCCGCTCCTGGAGATTCGTCAGGATGCCGGCGAGGTCCCCGGCGCGCTCGATCTGCGGGCCGCTCGTGGAGTGGAGCTTGGAGCCCACCGCCGTGGCCACGATGTGGGCCAGTGTGGTCTTGCCCAGCCCGGGTGGGCCGCAGAGCAGCACGTGGTCCAGAGTGTCCCCGCGTTGCCGTGCCGCTTCCACCATCAGCACCAGTCGCTCTTTCACCCGTTCCTGCCCGGTGAACTCGGAAAAGTCCGGCGGACGCAGGGCCACGTCGTACGGGGTTTCCGGGGCCGTGGTCGTCTGGTCGTAGAAGGTCTGGCTCAAGCGGCGGGCGAGGTGATGGGACGGGGCTCGGGCACGGGACGTGCTGTCAGGTACAGGAATAGGGCAAAACCGGGCTAGTCGAAGGGCTGGTTCTGCGTGACGAAGACTTAACCGACAACCCTCGCATTTTCCACCATCAATAGTTTAAAGGAGCCTTCTGATTCCTGCATTTCCGGCTTGACGATGCGGGCTCTTCTAAGCGATATGCGAGTCTCTCTCAACATCCTCAAGGCAACCTCCCGTCTGGTATGACACTCAACAAGTTGATTCGATGCACGCACACCGCAGTTTTGGCGGGTGCTCTCTCCGCGATTCCGGCGTACGCGCAAGTTCCGGGGGCTGGTCCTAAGAAGCTGGTCAAGGAGGTGCAGATCATCTCGGTGGGAGGCGCCAAAATTGATTCCAACCGTATCATCGCCAACATGGCCACCCGCGAAGGGACCACCTTCGAAGAGGAAGCTGTGGATCGCGACATCAAAAACCTCTACACGACGGGTCTGGTTGAGAGCGTGGATATCTCCACGGTAGACGTCGGCGGCGGGGTGAAGGTGGTTGTCAAAGTGACCGGCCGCGGTGCGATCGGCGAGGTGTCCTTCGTGGGCAACTCCGAGATCGACAGCGAGAAGCTGCGCAAGTCCGTGGAAGTGAAGGTCAACGAACCCGTGGACGAAGCCAAGCTCTTCGCCGGGGTCACGAAGATCCGTGAGAGCTACGCCAAAAAGGGCTTCGCTGATGTGGGCGTGGAGTACAAGATCGAGTCGCTGCCCACCGCAGGCTTTGTGCGCGTGGTGTACACCATTGCTGAAGGCCAGCGCGGCCTCATCAATGACATCCGTTTTGAAGGTCTGACCGCGGTGAAGGAGAGCACGCTGCGCTCCAAGCTGACGCTGAAGGAAAAGCGTCCCTGGCACCTCTGGGGCAAGAGCGGCAAGCTCAACAACGACGGCCTGCAGGAAGACATCCGCATCGTCGAGCGCGCCGTGCAGGACGAAGGCTACGTTTATGCCAAGGTGGTGCAGGTGCGCCGCGAGCCCGTCAAGGATGACCGCGTGGACCTCGTCTTCGTCCTGGACGAAGGCAAGCAGTACAACGTTTCCGAAGTGGCGATCGAAGGCAACACCGTCTTCACCCATGACGAGCTGACCCCCGCCCTCACGATCGAGAGTGGTGCAGCCTACTCCGCCACGGACATCTCCAACGACGAGAAGATGCTCGGCGAGTACTACGGATCCCGTGGTTACGCTGACGCCCGCATCGACACCAGCGTGGTGCCTGCCGGTCCTTCCTCGGTGAAGATCCTGTACCGCATCGCGGAAGGGGAGAAGTCCTACATCAACAAGATCAACATCGAAGGCAACACCAAGACGAAGGACAACGTCATCCGTCGTGAGCTTGCCTTCGCCCCTGGTGAGGAGTTCAACACCGTCCGCATCGAGAAGAGCCGGAGCCGTCTGTCCAACATGGGCTACTTCAGCCAGGTGGACTTCCGCAACAACCCGACCGGCACTCCCGGCTACAAGGACATCGACGTCAGCGTGACGGAGCAGTCCACGGGTTCCATCAACGTCGGTGCTGGCTTCAGCTCCATCGACAGCCTGGTGGGCTTCTTCTCCCTGACCCAGACCAACTTTGACATCACCAACTGGCCCAACTTCACGGGCGGTGGCCAGCGCTTCAACCTGGACGTCCGTTACGGTGACAAGCGCCGTGACTTCAGCTTGAGCGTGGTGGAGCCCTGGTTCCTCGGCCAGCGTCTGTCACTCGGTGGGGAGCTCTTCTACCGCGACCTGTACTACCTCAGCGACGAGTATGACCAGCAGAACTACGGTGCTGCGATCAACCTGCGCAAGCCGCTGGGTGAGCACGCCTACGCTGAAGTGTCCTACACGATCCAGAACGTCACGATCGATAACATCGACGAAGATGCTTCCCAGGCGATCAAGGACGAAGAGGGCGAGTACCTTCAGAGCAAGCTCGACTTCACCCTGGTGCACGACACTCGTGACTCCGTGTACATCACCCGCAAGGGTCACAAAGTGAGCGGCGGAGCCCTGGTCTCCGGTGACTTCCTTGGTGGTGATGTCGGCGTGTACGGCCTCAGCCTGGAAGCTGCCCAGTACGTCAGCCTTCCCATGGACATGATCTTCAGCGTGGAAGGTGCAGTGCGCACGGTTGACACCCTTGGCGGTGGCGACGGTGGCGTGCCGATCTTTGAGCGTCTGTTCCTCGGTGGTGCCAACAACCTGCGCGGCTTCGACTACCGCGATGTGGGTCCCAAGGATGAGAACGGCGAGCCCCTGGGTGGCAAGACTTCCGCCTACGCGACCTTCGAACTCAGCTTCCCCATCATCGAGAAGGTCCGCGGTGCGGTCTTCTATGACGTGGGTGTCGTCAGCGGCGACAGCTACGACTGGGGTGGCGATGTGAACTCCGACGTGGGTGTCGGCCTCCGCCTCTTCTTCCTGCCTACCGGTCCCATCCGTCTTGACTTCGGTGTGCCTATGCAGGCTGACGAAGAGAACGACTCCGGCGGCAAGTTCAACTTCAACCTCGGCTACCGCTTCTAAGAAACACTTATCACTGATGAAGGGGCCGCTGACAAGGCGGCCCCTTTTGCTCTCCTGCCAACACCTTTGCTAGCTCGTAACATGAAATACCTCCGTATCATCGCCGTCATCTGTTCTCTCGCCGCCCTGGCTCCTGCCGCCGAAATCAAAATCGGTGTGGTAGACCTCAGCAAGGCTTTCGCTGAGTATTACAAGACCAAGGGCGCCCAGTCCCAGCTCAAGGAAAATGCCGACAAGGCCAAAGAGCAGCTGGCTGACCGCTTCGCCACGCTGAAGAAGCTTGCCGACGACATCGAGAAGATCAAAAAGGAAGCCCAGGACCCCGTCCTCAGCGAGTCCATCCGCGCCAAGAAGCGGGCTGAGTTCGAAAGCAAGGCCCAGGAAATCCGCTCCCTCGAGCGCGACATCAATGAGTTCCGCCAGCTCCGCGAGCAGCAGCTTCAGACCGAAGGCATGCAGCAGCGCAAGGGTCTCTATGAAGAGATCCTCAAGGTGGTGAATGACAAGGCCAAGGCTGACCAGTATGACCTCGTGTTCGACAAGAGCGGCATGGGCGCCATGGGCCTGCCTTTCCTCATCCACGCCAAAGAAGGCACCACGCAGGACTTCACCGCTGAGGTGATCGTCGAGCTCAACAAGGACGCCCCTGCGGGCGGCGCTGCCCCGGCTCCTGCTGCTGAAGAGAAGCCCACTCCGGCTCCTACCAAGTCCAGCACCAAGAAAAAGTAATTCCGCCTCTCCAGGCAGGAATTTTTCTCCGGTTCATTCGACTTCAGCCCTGCTTTGGACCCAAGTTCAAAGCAGGGTTTTTCTTTTCAGCTCGTCGTTTCCTCTAACCGTTTGCCATCTCTCCTCATGAACATCTTGCTCAAGGAACTCGCCGCGCTGCTCGAAGGCAACATCACCCAGGGGGATCCTGAGCTGCTTGTCACGGGGTTCAGCTCCATTCAGGAGGCAGAGCCGGGTGACATCACGTTTTTGGGCAATCCCCGGTACGCGCCGGCGCTGAAAAAATCCCGGGCCAGTGTCGTGCTCACGGGGGAGGATTTTCAAGATGTTCCGAAGTCGATGGCGGTCATTCGCGTGTCCAATCCCACCCTGCAGTTCTCCCTCGTCATTCAGAAGTTCAGCCCGCCCAAGCGCGAGTTCCAGCCGGGAGTCCACCCCACGGCGGTGATCGGCGAGACCGCGAAGCTCAATCGCGAGCGGGTGTACATTGGTCCCCACGTGGTAATTGAAGAGGACGTGGAAATTGGCGATGGCACCGCGATCCACGCTGGATCCTTTGTTGGTCAGGGAGCCCGGTTGGGGGAGGGATGCCTGCTGCACGCCCATGCGGTCGTGAAGGATCGCAGCATCCTCGGAAACCGCGTCATCATCCACAGCGGTGCCATGATCGGCACCGATGGCTTTGGGTACGAGTTTAGCGGTGGTCGCCACGTCAAGATCGACCAGATTGGCATCGTGCAGGTGGATGACGATGTGGAGATCGGTTCCTGCACCGTCGTTGACCGGGCGCGCTTCGGCCGCACGCGGATCGGGGAGGGGAGCAAGATTGACAACCTCGTCCAGATCGCGCACAACGCCTCTGTGGGGAAGCACTGCCTCATCGTCTCCCAGGTCGGCATTTCCGGGAGCAGCCGTCTGGGCAACTACGTCATCATGGCCGGACAGTCCGGGGTTGCCGGTCACCTCACGATTGGCGACAAGGTCACGGTGATGGGCAGAGGGGGCGTCACCAAGGACCTGCCGGAACCGGGGTCTTACATGGGATTCCCCGCCAGACCGCTCATGGAAGGTCGCCGCGCCATGGCCTATCCTGGACGCGTACCAAACATCCTTGACCGGCTGAAGGCCATGGAGAAGCGCGTGCAGGAGCTAGAGGGCAAGCTGGGCCCGCAGCAGGCCTAAGCTGCCAAACACACGGTCAGAGCTCTCTGCGAGAGCTCAGCACACCGCCGCGCCGTCCTGGAGCGGCGGTTCTTGTTTGCATAGGTGCCAATCAGGAGCCGTGCGGTGCTTGGGTAGGGGGATCGCCCCTTCGCCCTCAATGTCTGCTGCCGCGACATTCTGCCGCAGCTCAGCCTCCCCGGTGGTAAAGGGGCCGCGTGTGCTGTACCGCCACGCGCGACCGTCCCTAGTCAGGGATGTGGCACCTCCTGCACAGGGGATGGGGCTTTGCGCCTTTGGGTGAGAAAATGGATTGTCTCGCCGCTTACCTCTCCGCCCTTACTTTTTACCGTTTCCTGCATTAAACTCCCCCTATGACCCGATCTAACCAACCTCCTCAGCTGCCGCAATTCCCGCAGTTCCCCCAGATGAAGGTCAACTTCCGCACCATTGGGTTGGGCGCGGTGGGCCTGTTTGTGGGCATCGGCCTGCTCACCAGCTTTTACACCGTGCCTGCGGAGTCCGTGGGGGTGGTGCAGCGGTTCGGCCGCTATCTGGAGACTTCCGGGCCGGGATTGCGCTTCCGTATTCCCTTCGGCGTGGATCGCGTCACGGAGGTACCCGTCCAGCGCCAGCTCAAGATGGAGTTCGGCTTTTCAACGGGCTACACCACGAACGAGTACCAGAGCTCCCGCGAGTCTGACGCAGAGAAGAACATGGTTACGGGCGACCTGAACGCCGCCGAGGTGGAGTGGGTGGTGCAGTACGGCGTGACGGATGCGCGGGCTTATCTCTTCCATCTGCGCACCCCTGAGGCCACCCTTCGTGACGTGGCGGAAAGCGTGATGCGCGAGGTGGTGGGCGATCGCACCGTGGATGAGGTGCTCACCTTCGGTCGTGAGGATATCCAGACGGAGGTGCGCAAGCAACTGGTGACCGTGGTGGACCGCCTGGGCATGGGGCTGCGCGTGGAGCAGGTGCAGCTGACCAACGTGCGCCCCCCGCGCCCGGTACAGCGCTCGTTTGACGAAGTGAGCCGTGCCCAGCAGGAGCGGGAGCAGCTCATCAACCAGGCCAACGGCGAGTACAACAAGGTGGTGCCCCGGGCCCGGGGTGAAGCAGAGCAGAAGGTCAGCGAGGCCGAAGGTTATGCCGTGAAACGCGTGAACGAGGCCGAGGGTGATGTGGCCCGATTCAAGGCCCTGCTGACCCAATATGAAAAGGCCCCTGAAGTGACCCGCCAGCGCATCTACCTCGAAACCATGGCCGAGGTCATTCCAAAGTTGGGAGGCAAGATCATCCTGGATGACGCGGCCAAACAGTTCCTGCCCCTCATGCATCTCCAGCAGCCGCAACCTCAGGTGCAGGTGCCTTATCAGCAGACCGCCCCTCAGCGTCCGGCCACTCAGCCGGCGCGTTGATCCTGAAACCTCCGGCAGATTTTCATCCGTTTTGTCCCCGATCTTTTTCTCATGAAAGCTTCCATCTACATCCTGTCCCTGGCAGGTGCCGTGCTGCTCCTCTTTCTCTTCTCCATCAGCGCCTACAGCGTGGGTGAGACGGAGCAAATCATCATCACCCAGTTCGGCGAGCCCGTCGGCGGTGCCGTCAACAACCGGCTCGAGAAGAATGAGGCTGGCCTTCACTTCAAGGCGCCCTTCATTCAGCAGGTGCACCGTTTCGAGAAGCGCATCCTTGAATGGGATGGTCCTTCCGACTCCATGTCCACCCGTGAGAAGCTCACCGTCGTGGTGAATGCCTTTGCCCGCTGGCGCATCGCCGATCCCCTCCGCTACTACCAGAGCCTTCGTGACGAGCGCAGCGCGCTTTCCCGCATCACCGATATCGTCGGCAGCGCCACGCGCGGTGTCGTGGCCAAGCACGACCTCGTAGAGGTGGTTCGCAGCGACAAGACGCGCAAGGTCGAGGTGGAGAAACTCTCCGTGCAGGGCATCGCCGTGGTGACGCAGCTCCCCGCGATCCAGTACGGTCGCTCGGTCCTGGAGAAGGAAGTCCTGGCTGCCGCCGCGGAGAGCGCCAAGGCCTGGGGCATTGAGATCCTGGAGGTGCAGTTCAAGCGCATCAACTACAACCCGGCAGTGAGCGACAAGATCTATGACCGCATGACCTCTGAGCGCATGCAGATCGCCGAACGTTTCCGCTCCGAAGGCGAGGGCGAGGCCGCCAAGATCATTGGGCGCAAGGAGAAGGACCTCCGCGAGATCGAATCCAGCGCCTACCGCAAGGTTCAGGAAATTCAGGGTGAGGCCGATGCCAAAGCCACCGAGATCTACGCCCAGGCCTACAACACCAGCACCTCCGCCGCGCAGCTCTACCAGTTCGTCAAAACGCTGGAGACCTACAAAACTACCCTCGGCCGCGACAGCACCCTCATCCTCACCACCGACAGTGACTTCTTCAAATACCTGAAGTCCATGAACCCGGAAGGGAAGACGGAAGCGACGGCAACACCCGCGGTGAAGCCAGCGCAGGCCAAAGCGACGCCTGCACCTGTCGTGGTGCCTGCACCTGCCCCGGTGTCGACCCCTGCGCCTACGTCAGCGCCTGTGCCGGTGGCGCAGTGATTCGGTGAAACAGCTCCTGGTGGTCTTTGAACCACTGGGGGCAGTGGAGGAACGGACCGGAAGCCTGTTGTGTATTTCATGTAACCCTCGACGGTTTGCCTTGGTGAGCCCCGGAGCCGCGACGGCGCATTCACTATACCGATTGTAGGAATGCCACTTCAGAAGGGCCGAAGGTCCGGCGTGATACCAGCCTTGGGCAACGCCCAAGGAATCGATGACCAAACAACCCTTGAGGGCTGAAGGCCCGACCTCATCAAGCCTGCCCACGACGAGCATCCCGGAATGACGTCGGGCCTTCAGCCCTCAACATCTAAAACAAACGCCAACCTTGGGCGTTGCCCAAGGCTGGGTATCACTCCGGGCTTTCAGCCCTCAGCTCGTTCGCAAAAAGGAGATCATCGGCCTCGCCGCATTTTCCCTGATGGCATTCGCCTTCAGGCGCGACGGCTCAGTGACCAGGAGATCTATGAAGTGACACAGCCGTCCCGGCTGTGCGTGCTACCGGCGTCCCGCCGGTTTTGTCCGCCGCTCCCGTCGTTCCTGCTTCGACCTCTCCTGCGCTCAGAGGAAGCTGTCACCCATCTCACTCCAGCGTTGACCCAAGTGCAAAAGCGCAGATCCTCTCTGAGCCCGCCCGACGACCATGCACCCCCGCTATCAAGAGTGGATCCGTTATGTCTTTGACCATCCGGTCACCCAACCGGAATGGCATCTTGATTGCAATGCCCCTTCGTTTGAAGCCAACGAGACGGAGGAGGTTCAGTTGATTGAACTCACCTTCCGCAACGCCGCGCGGGATCTGGCGCCTTTTTCAAACGCACAGATCAATCAGGGCTTTTGGTTCCTGGCGTCACTCGCCTACTCTGAGCATCTGAATGCGCTGCGGAGCAACGAGGTTCCGCTCGAGCTGAGGCTGTCCGCGATCGATTCGATCAGCAGCTTGTATCGAGGTTGTTTCGCCAGCCGTTGTAGCCACACGTTGATTGTTTCGGACGACAAGCCTTCCTCTGATCTCAATCCCATTTGTTACATGTTTTGGGATGTGGCGACACTCTCCAATCTTGTAGGGAATCCAGATGAGGAGGCGTTGGCCAACGCTTGTTTTTCTGTCTTGGCTGAGACGCTACAGATTGACCATCCGGCATGTCAGGAAGCCGCCATCCACGGATACGGTGAGTTCTATTTCCAGTACCCTGAACGGGTCGCCGCAGCGATGGACGAGTTCCTGCAAACGGAGATTGCCGATCCTCGATTGCGAGCCTACGCCACCCACGCCCGGACGGGGGACATTATGTAGGTTTGGTACGCTATTTTCTGAATGCCCCGGCAATCTCGACCACCTCAGCCCTCCTCCTCGTCTCCAGCTTCATCGTGGGAGCTGATAGCGTGGCTGGTTGCTGGAGGCTTCTGCCTGTTGGGCCTTTGCCTGGGTGCACTCATGATGTATGTCGCCTGGGAGCATAACCCGCAGGGAGAATTCCACGACGATACGGGTGTTCACTGGCTTTACTGGCTCGGCATCGGATTCAGCTGGTTCGTTGCCGTCGCAGGTATTCCCTGTCTCATGGCCACTGCCGTTTCGTGCATCTTGTTTCTGAGCAGACGGCGATGAGCTGAGGTTGACGAGATGCTGGACTCGGCTCAGTGAAGCCAGCAGTTTTTTCTCCACTGTTGCCACAATCTTCCCACGTCCTCGCGCAATACCGCCTCCGGCTCCAGCGTTTTCATCTGCCAACAACCTTCCAGATGTTCCGCCGACTTCTATCGCGCCTTCTCAATCGTGATGCTTCATCACCCATGAACCCGGAGGCGGGTGGTGACGACTTCAAGTTGCCGCCGCAGTTTCCACGAGTCAGGGATGTCTATCAATTGACGAAGGAGTGGTGGGTCACTCTGCCCGGCGAGTTTGCCTTGCGATTTGAGGAGGGGGAGTTCGGAACGGACTTGGTTCTCTGGCGCAAGGGCATCACTTGCTGGACCACCGTGTACACCATGAAGGCTGGGGAAACGCCCGTGTCGACTTTAGAGTGGATCAGGCGGGATGCTCCGGAGGCGGCGGCAGTGGAGACTTTTCTCACCCCGGACTCGAATCCCATCCGGTACGCTTACCTGCTTCACGAGACAGAAGAGGATGCCCCGGAGCGCTGGGCTCTCTATAGCTTTGCGTTTGGGCAGAGTGGTCACATCATGATGGCGATCTACTTCGACGACAAGGACGACATCAATCTGGCCAAGCAGATCTGGACCAGTCTCGATGAGAGGGCGGCTTCCTGATGGGCTAGGCAGATTCCAGAAGCCATGTTGAGCCAACCCATCGTCACCATCGCCGATGCCTATTGGGCCTCTCATCTGGGGTGCTCAACGCACAGCCTGTTTGCTGCTCCGCTGAGTATCCAGATCCACAGTGATGAGCTGGCAGACTACTGGGGTGCCTTCGCTTTGTACCGGAATGGGGTGGCACCATTGCCCATATCTCGGTCATCACTCATCCGGACTTCAGAGGGCAGGGCCTCGGCCGCAGTGCGGTGGCGCATCTCGCCCAGCGCGCCATACTCAGTGGCCTGCTTCCGCAGTATCGCACCCTGGAGTCCAACGTGGGTTCCATTCGTCTTGCCGAAGCCCTCGGCTTCCAGCACTATGCGACGTCCATGGCGGTCCGGTTGAAGTGAAACGTTTGTTGATGCTTCTGAAATCGCAACCCCAGGCCTTGAAGCATGGCTCTTGACGTTTGGGGACCGCGATACCAACCTTTTTCCATGGCTGTTGACTCGTGGTGCCCTTTGGGCGCGGGGCTTTCTTTGCCTTTACCATGGTGCTTTCGAGTCTCCTGGGGGGTATGAAACTCTGAACATCTGGCAATCATGACGACAACTGGAGATCGCTTTGACCCATCTCGGGAGATTTCATCAGCGTTCATCGCCAGAGTTTGCGAATGGGTCAGCACGAGTGGCGAGGTGTTTGTGGTTCTCAGGTATCTTCGATCAAGTGGGCAGAGGGACTATTTGTTCTGTCGGTCTGAGACAGAGTTCCGTGACTTGGTGGAGACGCTCCCCGTCGGGACCGACACGGTCGTCTTCCAGCAACCGCAACTTCCCCTACGAGGACTCTGCACACCGTCGCTTATTGACCGTGCTCTCGCTGAGATTCCCGGGGGAGTCGAGTACTTGATTACACGTTTGAGATGTCCATCCTCCAATGCGAATGCCGATACGGGTTGGACGGGGGATTCCCATGCTGAACTCGTAGGTGACTTGAAGTGCTTGCTCGGTGAAGAGGTGGCTATCGGCGTGTGTCCATGCTTCAATGGGCCGGACAGCGAGACCATGGTCTCCGCATCGAAGGGATGGATTGACGGCCCTCGCTAGGTGCCCTCGTTGACTTTTATGCGCTTGCGGGGACCATTTTGACTTGAACTGACGATTGAGAGATAACGTTGGCCCGAATGGCGCATTGCGTATCCCGCTGTCCCCTCTCGAATGAAAACTCGCGAATTCTCCATGGAGCACCCCCGTGGCTTGCGCATTCATCGCAAGTTGGGTGAGTTCGAAGCCGCGCTGCTGAACGGCGTGGAACGGCATGACATGAAGACCGGGTATGTTTGGTACTACCTGAAAGACGAGGCAACCAATCCAGGCCGGTTGAATGTTGGGCTCTGCTTCTTCAATGGCACATTGAAAATCGTTTCACTGTCCGTCCGGGATGAGGATCTGGGAACAAGCTGGGACGACTTCTCTGAGGAAACGGAACATCTCAGAGCGGCGCGAACGGAGGCATGGCTGGCCGAGCATGGGTTCCCGACGGGCGAACATGCCTGGGGCAGCATTTGGGCTGGCTTCGATGCCAAGGGCGGTTATGGTAGTGCTGTTATCCGATACGACTGAAAATTATGAGATCGTGATGACTTCAATCGCATCCTGATATGGTTCCTCAGATGGAAACCTCACTGAATCTGGAAGAAGCAGAAGGAAAAGCCGGGGGGCGAGGGGCGATGTTCCTATGGCTTTTGGTATTGTTGCTGGTGTGGGCCAGCCCGTTTGCCTATATTGGGTGGCAAGTCCGTCAATCCTCAAAAGAGCTGGATGCCTTTGAGGAAGAATTTAGACGGCGGGTCAATCCAGATGAACTGCGGGCGTGGGTCATGACGCAACTCAAGCGGCACCCTCAAGGGGGAACTGTGACCCTCGGGAGATCTGACTGTCCGTCCAGCTTCCCATCACTGCGGCAACATGAACTATGGGTGTTTCTCTCCCGCCTTGAGGAGGCCCATCCACGTCCAGGGGTGCAGGGCGCGTCGCTTTTTTGGAACTATGGGTACTTGGGTATGAAAGTTTCGGTGTACCTGAATGAAGATGGAACTGCGGCAAACGTGGAGTTCATTCAGCCCTGGGCCAAGGGGGTCACTTTTGAGCGGATCTCCAAGTAAGGGGGCCTTTTCCGTGGGATCTATTGCTCAGCATCGGCTCCGGCAAAGTAGTGCAGAACTTTAGTTCGTCAGTCGAGCAGCCCCAGTCTCTCATTGCTGGTTGCGCTACCAAGGTGCAAATTGAATGGACGCTTTATACTTTGAAGTCATTAACGACGCGCAATCAATCTCCCTGAGATCCCGCAGATTCAAGATTCCCACCGCCAACCTTTCGTATTGATGCAACCCATCGAGTTCCACCATACCTCCGAAGAAGAAATTGAGAAACTCGCCTCAGCTTTTTGTGACCAGCACGGAGATGAAGCGAACGGCATCATTCCTGATGAAGAGTACGACAAGCTTTTTGATCACCTGGCTGCCACACTTCGTAAACATGCCACCTTCACCGAAAGCAGTCTGGATGCCGATGCAGCCTTCAGCGGCTACCGCTATGTGGATCAGATCCCTTGGATCACCATCGTTCCTCGGAAGGCGGCCGGTCCATCCGTAGCCTTGGCGGCAGCACTAGAGGCCGTCAGCGCTGCCCATCGTCCGTTGGCAGTTTCGTTCGACTTCGCTTCAGGGGCGTTGCTTGTACTGCCGCCCAATCGCGTTTACACGACCTTCGCCGCCTCTATACTTGCTCCGATAGTTGAAAGTAGTTCCCAACCATCGCACTCATGACGCTCACCAAACTCCAATTGCGGTCGCTGAAAGTCTATTTGGGCTGGCACACTCAGCCACCCACTTTCTGGGTTCTTGCGCGATCAAGCCTTCGATCTTGGTTGGCATTGGCCGTCGTCGCGGGGCTGGGGTATCTGGTCGTCGAATCGGCCTATCCAGAGGCGGGTTGGTTGGTCATTGGCATCATGGGTGGAGCATTCTTGCGCGACATCGGGCGGTATCGAGTTTTGCTAAAGGTGTGGCCAGCTCACGACGAAGTTACGGATTGGGAGCGCGTGAAAGCGGTGATCGAGGAACAGGCCGGAACAACGAAGAACCAGGGCTAGCCAGCAGCGCTGGGATTCGAATGTTTGGGCAGGCTGACTCCAACCGGTGCGATTGGACTCAACTACGTGGAGCGATCTCCTGACTAGCAATAGATCCCCGATGAACTCACCGCAGACACGGCTCGAAAGCGCCCTTCGCGAAGCTGAACCTGCTCGAGCAGTATTGGCCTTGGCGCGCTGTTTTCGTGATGAAGGGATGAGTCAGCTCGAACTTTGTCGCTTGTACGACTCGTTTCGTGCCCTTCATGAAAACGACAAGGATGAAAGGCTGTATGATGCCATACTGGATACGATGGATTGCATCTCTGGATGGTGCAGTCCCGGCAATCGCCTCTATGAGACGGACCTATCGGCTGGCGAATTTTGAAAGGGAGACGCCTGGCGCTGCCGCCCATCTGTCCGCTAATATGCTGTTTGAAAACTAATGACCCGCCTTTGCATCATCGCCGACACCCACGGCAAGCACAGGGATTTGACCATCCCTGAGTGCGACTTGCTGATTCATTGCGGCGACTTCTGCAACATCGGACAGCAAGAACAGGAGACGTTCGAAGACGTTGACGCCTGGTTTGCTGAGATTCCCGCTGGTCAGATCATTTGTATCGGTGGGAATCACGATGCCCTGCTGCAAAACCGGGAGTTTCGCTTTTCTCAAGCCATCTACCTTGAAGATGGAGGCACTGAAGTGAGAGGGCTGAAGGTCTATGGATCACCCTGGTGTCCCGACCTCGCAGGATTTGCATTTTATGCTAAAGAGCAGGACTTGATGACGAGATGGAGTCAGATCCCTGAAGGCATCGACATCTTGGTGACGCACACGCCCCCATTTGGTGTATTGGACGTGGCCAGTTCAGGAGATGTCCATCTGGGCTGTCCGCACTTGCGGAGGGAGTTGGATCGCATTCGTCCTCAAGTCCATGCTTTCGGCCACGTGCACGCCAGCAGCGGCGTTTTGACGGAAGGCGGGATCCATTTTGTGAATGCTGCCGTGGTAGGTGGTCCTGCCGGTGAGGTTAGGAACAAGCCGGTGAGTATCGATGTCGTGTGAGGGAGGATGGTGTAGGCGAAATCTTCGCACATTGCGTTAGAGGTGAATCAAATCGGAGCGTGGCCTGAACAATTCCATATTCGAACCAATGTCCCCAGGACATGGCTGCTTGTCACCTCTGTTCCATCTTGCTAGGGTGGTGGGGAAATTGTTGTGACCCAACCGTGCAACGACCAACATCATGAAAATCCCCTTCCTCGCCCTCTCTCTCTGTACGCTGCTTTATGCCTCCTCCGCCGCCGCGCAGCAGATCGACACGCAACGATACATTGAAGTGGACGCCGTCGCCAACATCGCCGCAGATGTGGACCGGGCTTCCTGGCAGATCAAGGTCAGGGGTGAGGCCGCTTCGCTGGCCGAGGCATCGAAGGGGCTCGATGCCGCCACCGCCTCGCTTCGCGACCGGCTCGCGAAAAATGGTTTCAAGGAAAATGCCCTGCGCCTCAGCGGTATTGCTTCAGGAAAAGCCTATGATACCGCTCGCGAAGGGCGGGTCTTCAAAGGGTATTACGCGGAGCGTGCCGCGATTGTGGAGATCGCCGATCTATCCCGTCGGCAGGCGCTGGAGACGGCGCTGCTCGAAGATGATCATATTGAAATCGTGAAAGTGGAACTGCGCACCTCACAACACGAAGAGCTCAGAAAGCAGGCCTTGCTCGCTGCGGTGAACGCTGCCAGAGAGAAGGCTGACGCTTTGGCAAAAGAGGCCGGGGTGCAGCTTGGCACATTGCTGACATTGCGGGAAGGGGCAGTCAACAATGGCTGGGGGACGCTTACCGAGAACCGGATTGTGCAGCCCTTCTTCGGTCAAAACAACGCGGCGGAGTTTGAGAAGCTGGAGTATTCCGCGACCGTTACCGTGAAGTACGAGCTCAAATAACCTGCGAGCCTTTTCGGGCCACCATCGGTGGGGAGAGCTTCCGCAAGTTGTCAAAGTGGTCGCCCTCTTCATCACCCTTAGCTAACTTCGCTCAATACCCTGATGAGCATTCTTCGTGAGATCTTCCTGTTGCTGAGGAACACCCTGCTGGTGACGGCGCTGGCGTACTTTGGCCTCACGATGGGATCTGCGATTGGCGTGCCGTCGGGGTTGCTGGGCCTCTGCTTTGTTCCTGCAGCCTTGCTGTTTCACTGGCTGTCATCGGATGCTCGTCCTCAGTGGCGGGAGACACTGGGATTTGTTGGCATTTTCACAGTCTTGCTCACGATGCTTGGCGTGACTCTTCCGTTGGTGCCTGAACCTTATCGTGATGCCGTTTTTCTTTTGTTGGTCCTGGTGTTTCCCATCGACAATGTGGTTCGAAGACTTGGAAACGCGTTTCAGGGACGCTCGTTAAATACGACGCACAGAGGTCAGACTGGGAGGTGATTCTCTCGGCATTCCCATCACTTTCCGCTACATGAGCTACCCCGTTCCCACCCATAGCACTCCGTTAGGATGCCTCGTCGGTTTCGTGGCCCTTTTCCCGGCGGTGATCTCGGTACTCGGGTGGTATGGGCTGTATCTGTGGTCTCAATTGCCGACCAAGGCACAGGTCATCGACAAGAACTTCTGGGCTCTTCTCGCGGCCGCTGTCTTGGGGCCTCCCCTCGCGGTCATCCTCATGAAAGTCGCAAAACGCATCCTGAAGGCGACAGATTTTCGTGGGTACAATCCCAGCGATTCGCGTGAGCCGACGATCAAGTTTTGAAGGTTGTGTTGAGTCGTGACGATTTTCGGACAGACGATAATATCCGGCACATAGATTTGATGTCTCCGATCCACCTGGAAATTAGATGATAATCTGGTTCAACCAATGCGAATTCTGGGATTACTTTGATAGAGTTTCCCCGCTGATACGAATCGACTATGTGGGATGGTGCTGTTTCCGGCTATCCTTTGAAGAGTTGCGGTCCAAGATCGGGGCGATAGAGCCGAATGAGGATTTGCGGGGCGAGGATGACCTGCCAGGACCAGTGTCACGATGGTATGGCAACTTGGATGGGGTGCCAGTTCTCCTCGATTTCGAACACTCTGACCCAGGAGGAGAGAGTGTTGTCATTCATCATGGCGTGCGTGAAGGGGCTCGGGATCAGGTCAGGCGTGAATTCGAAAACTGGGGGCTTGAGTGGAGTGAATCTCGTGAGTTGTGAGATTCGTCGATCGAGTCAACCGCACACAGACAATGGCTTCTCACCTGCCCAATCTTGCTTCCATGTGGACACCAGCGAAAGTTGAGACCCGACGTGTCGAACTCGATCTAAGTGGGTCGGGGCAGGGGAGTTGCGTGGTCACACAGGTGATCTGCGATGACATCGCAATCTGCAATGCTGCCAATCTCACCGATTGGGACGCAAATTCAGTACAGGTGGAGTTGTGTGAGTTCTGTCGCGTTCCCGGCTGCAGTTCGGGAGGGCGGGTGGCGATTCGCCGAGTATCCGACAGGGTGCTGTTGATCCCAGACTTTGCTACGATGGTGGAGAAGGGGGATCAGTCTGAGGAGTGGGCGCCACCACGATGGATGGTAAAGCGAGGAGTGCTTGCCCTTTCGAGGGCGCAGTGGGATTTGATCCAGGCGTCTTCTGCCAACGCTCTCATCTTCGATTTGATCAAGCACGCGTCAGTCGGGGACCTGCTGCGGATATTTCACTTTCAGGCTCCACGTGTGTTCCTGCCCGACTATCTCCAACCTTTGATGGCAAAGTGGGAGTTGATCACTTGTACCAACGGCCACAACTCCGAAAACGATCTTCGACATTTGAAGCGGTTGTTTTCGGATCCCGCTCACTTTGACGGGTTCGAAATCTGCAATCCCCGTCCAGATAGCTACACGGTCTCCGTCTTTCTGGATCTGCCATCCGATGCAGAGTGGCTCGTGTTTTCTTCTGAAATCGAGCCAGCGATTCGGCTCTCTGATGAACTGTATTTCCGTCCGATCCCATGAAACCCAATCCAAGATCTGTGTATGGCAAAGTCCGCTTCGTCGCGTTTGGCGAGGACTACAAGGTGCGCGTGGTGAGGGTGGGCGGAGATCTCAGTGTGCGAAGGGTCAGCCTGGGGGCTTTTAGCCCTGGCCTGTGGGAAGAGGTGAAAGTGGGGGAGGACTTCAAGATTCGTATCGTGAAGATGGGTGAGGATTTCACCGTCCGCTATGTGAGACTGGGCGAGGGCTGACTGCATCCATCAACGCATCATGAAACGCTGTGAAATGGAAGCCTTGGCCGCCTCATTGTGCGACTATCTGTGTTCGAGGAATCACGACATCACAGGCTGGTGGGGCATCGGGCGGCTTTGTGAGATCGCTGAACGGAAGAGGAAGCCTGCCTTCAGCTTCAAAGTGCGGCCGGGTGAAGTTCTCTGGATCTACGGCTACGAGGTCTCCGGTTCGCGGAGGATAACGGACAGGCTGGTGAAGCATGGCCTGAACTCCATCGAAGGGAGGATCTCATTTCTCCCTGCAGGTCGCTATGGCAACGGGCTCAAGAGGTTCTATTGCACTGTCGCCATCGCTGTCACTCAGGACGGCAGGACCGGGCTTGCGATGCGTCATGTCGAGTGCTGGCCGCACGACTCCTTTCATGAGTCGCGGGGTGCAAACTTCAAATACGAAACTTCAAAAATCAAATCAGAACCAAGAACCAAGAACCAAGAACTCTCAAGCCGCCTTCCCCGTGAGTGGCACGACCTCTTGGTGCTTTCCTAAAACCCAGCCGCTCGCGCGATAGGTCTTCAGGAGACGGGCGGAGTCCTCTGCGCGGGCGAACCACGCTACTTTGGTGAGGGCATCGGCCAGCATGGCGGTGGGGGCCGCGACGGTGACGCTGCGGCTGCCGGGATTGGCACGGCGGGTGTGGGGATGGATGAGCGGGGCCACCCAGGCGCCCTCGGGCATCTTCTTGCGGCTGAAATAGCTGCCGGTGGTGGCCAATGCACCGTCCTTGAGCTGGATGGCATGGTGCGAGGTGCCGGGCTCTGAGGGATCTCGCAAGTTCACCAGTTGCGACTTGGCACCGAAGACGCGCAGATCGCCGCCGGCGTTCACAATGCCACTGAGTCCGCCGATGCCGCGGAGGATGTCCACGGCCTTGTCCACGGCGAAGCCCTTGGCAATGCCGCCCACATCCACATAGGCGCCGCCGTAGAGACGGGCCTGGTGATTGTCATAGAGCTTGATGATGCCAAAGCGGCACAGCGGCGGCACCTTGGTGCCCTGCCCGGGCAGATAGCCCAGATGCAGCAGGGAGCCGGCGATGCACACATCAAAGAGTCCTGCCGTATCGCTCTTCAGATTCTCTGCACAGCGCAGCACCTCGATGGTCCAGGGATGCAGTGGCACGGGACGACCGCGCCCGTCCGTATTGAGACGGGAGATGTCGCTGTGCGGATCGTGAAAGCTCATGAGCTTGTGCACGCGCTCGATCTCGGTGAAGGCGGCTCCAGCCAGCGTGTGCAGCGTCTTTTCATCGCGCTTGCCCTCCAGCGTGATCTCCACCAGCGTCCCAAGGAGGGGGCGGGCGCGTTTGATACGGTTGTACTCCGGCATGGCAGTGGGGCAGAAGAGGAGAGGCGGGGAGGACGGTGACCAAGTCTCAGCACACCGTGAAAGCGGTGGCCGGCACAGGGGAGGGGTTCGAGAAGGCAACTGCGTGCGTGTGCAGCAGGCGGCGCACGCCAGCGGTGATGCTGCTGCAGGAGAAGGTGGCGCCACTCACGTGGCGGATGTCCCCGCCCACAGTGAGGTCGGAGTCCACCGTCGCCCCTACGAACTGCTTGCGCCAGGAGGCGTTGCGCACCTGCTGGCCATAGGCTTCGCGGTACTCCATCACCTCGATCTGCTTCACCTGCCCGCTGGAGGCGATGCCGCAGGCGTAGGTGATTTCCTCATTTTTACCCGTCACAGTATCGAGGAAAAATACGCCGCCACCCGCCGTGCGCCAGGCGCGGACATGACGGTCTTTCACCTTCACCCCGGAGGCCAGCTCCACCTGACGCTTTTGGCGCTCGCTCAGGTTCACGGAGGATTCGGTGAGAGTCTCCCCGGGAAAGATCAGCCGTTGGGCCTGTTCCAGGCTCAGAAACACCTCGGCATGGCAGACCAACGGGGCCACGGAGAGGCTGGCGACGCTGGCGATAAAACGAACAGTCATGACGGGAGAGAGAACCCTCGGGCAGTCGAGGCGGGTAGAAAGTGTTTATTGAGACAGGATCGCAAGAGTAGTGCATGAAATTCATCACCCGGTCAACCATTATCTGCGAACAAGTCTCAATAACCGATCCGAAGGGGCCTCTTCCCTGGTTTTACCCCTGAATTCGCCTTCGTGGGCACCCGGGGGGAATAAATTCCAGCATCCAAGCGCAACCTTTCCACGCAAAAAGTTGTGTGACCGCGCCAACGCTGCTAACGATGCCTCTCGCCACTTACGGCGGCGTGGTCACGAGGCGTGACTGGGCCGGGTGGCCTGCCAGCGGGGACCGGGATGTCCCCTTGTTTGAGTGTCCCATGGATCAGGAATCGGATGAAAACCTCATGCTACGTGTTGCCGCGCGGGATCAAGCCGCGTTCGGAGCACTGTACGACCGGTTTTCTGGCTCCCTTCACGCGCTGGTGAGGCGCATTCTGGAGGACGAGCAGGAGGCGGTGGAAGTGCTACAGGAGGGGTTCCTCTACCTGTGGGAGCACGCGCCGTCTTATGATCCCACCCGCAGCAAGGCCTTCACCTGGTCTGTGGTCATTTTCCGGCACAAGGCCATCGACCGCCTGCGTGCCCTGCGCCGTCGCACCCGCGTGGCGGACAAGGCGGCGGAACTGCTGCCTCCCCCCGATGCCTCCGCGGAGCGCTCGGATCACGCTGCGGACCGTCAGGAGCGCGCCGATCTGGTGCGTCAGGCGCTGCTGGCCCTGCCTGAAGACCAGCGCAAATGCATCGAATGGGCCTTCCTTAAAGGCTACACCCATCATCAATTGTCAGAACTTTTCGGAGCCCCCTTGGGCACGGTGAAAACGCACATCCGCCGCGGCCTGGTACGGCTGCGCGACTTGCTGAAAGGAGGTCTGTCATGACGGATCGTCAGGAAGAACAGGCCGCCATGTACTCGCTGCATGTGCTGGATGAGCATGAGAAGCGCATCCTGCGCAGCGAGATGAAGGTGGACGCCCGCCTCCGCGAGGCTGTGGCCGAGTTTGAGGAAACCGCTGCCGAGATCGCCCAGCTGCTGCCGGAGGAGGCTCCTCCACCGGAGCTGCGTGCGCGCCTCCTTGCGGAGATCCGCCGTTCCAAGCGCTCCAACATCGTCACTGGTGTCATCTTTGGGCTCATCCGCAGTCCATGGGTGGCCTGGGCTGCCGCGGCGGGATTGGCCTTTGGGGCCTTCCGCTTGTGGGAGGAGAAGCAGCAGATCGCCGCTCAGATCCCGGCCCTCCAGGCCAGTGAAGTGCGAGCCAAGGCTGAGACCCTACTGGCCGAGCAGGCCAAGACGGAGCTTCAGCAAAAACTGACTGCCGCCACTTCCGATACCACGGCCCTCACGGCCGAGGTGGCCCGGCTCAAGCAGGCTAACGCTGTCTCCAGCATGGAGATCGCAACCCTCCGCTCTGGCATCAAGCGCTATGAAGAAGGCGTGGCCGTGGTGGTGTGGGACAGCAACGCCCAGCAGGGCCAGCTGAAGATGGACAAGATGCCGCCCGTGCAGCCCAACAAGGACTACCAGCTCTGGGTCATCGACAAGGGCAAGACCAAGCCGGTGGACGCTGGAGTGGTGAAGGTGAACGATCGCGGTCGCGCCACCATCACCTTCAAGCCCGCCCTGCCCATCACCGACGCCTCCCGCTTCGCGGTGAGCGTGGAGAAGGAAGGCGGCGTGCCAGAAGGGGAAGGCAGCATCATCATGATCAGCCCTTAGGTCCAGTGCGTCAGTGGGCGGTGCGTCAGTGCGTCAGTGCGTCAAGGTGTTGGGGCTGGAGTCGTACTTGGTGCGGGTTCCAGCCTGCCTCGCGCTGGGTGCTCGTAGCTGTTCGTAGTACAGGCTTCAGCCTGCCGCAGGGGAGATTGGGCGTGTCTTGATCACGCCATGTTGCCGGAACGGTCAGCAAAAGGAGCGAGGGGCATTCCTGTCCCGGTCCCAGCTCAACCTATCTTGCCTGGACGGCCTTCCACCCCTGCCAGCTCCAACGGAGAGGGTTGGAGTTCCGCGTTTACGCGGTCACGCCCGCGAGATCCATGATGCGTTTGAGTGAGGCGACGTCCAAAGGATCTTCCGCAGGCTGAAGCCTGGACTCCGTACAGAGCCAAGCTTCCGCAAGCTGTTAGACACACAACGACCCATCCAGCCCCAACACCTTGACGCACTGCCCACTGACGTACTGGCTCAGACGCACTGCCCTACTGGCTCAATTTCCGCTTCAGCAGGTAATACAGCGTCTCCAGCCGCCCCACCTCGGCACCGGCATTCGCCGCGCGGCGGAGGGGTTCGCCCCAGATGGCGTCGAGCTCGACTTCGCGGCCTTCTTCGAAGTCGATGAGACTGCTGGTGCGGTAGCCGCCCATGGCTTTGGTGGACTTGATCATGTCATCCGCCAGGGAGGTGGGGATCTCGCAACCCAGCTTGCGGGCGGCGCCGATGACCTCGTGCATGAGGGCGCGGACGAGGTAGGTGAGGGAGTCATCGCTTAGAATCTGGGCGGTATCCAACCCCGTGCGCCCCTCACCCCCGACGATGGACAGCCCGTTGAAGGGGATGTTCCACACCAGCTTGCGCCAGCGGGCGGTGGCCAGGCTCTCCTCCACGGTGCAGACGATGCCGCAGCGTTTGAACTCGGAGGCGATCTCATGCGTGCGCGGTTGAGGCCAGCCGGAGTGTTCACCCATTGCGATCAGCCCCTGTGCCAGGTGCTCGATCACACCCGGGGCGGTGCGGTTGATGCACACGTGGCACAGACCTCCCAGCACCCGGTGAGCACCGTAGCGCTCCGCCAGCAGTTCCTCATTGCCCAGGCCGTTTTGCAGCGTGAGCAACATCGTGTTCTCATGCAGGAGCGGCGGGATGATGTCGTGCAGTGCCTCGTTGGAGGTGGTCTTGAGCGCGATGATGACCAGATCACACGGGCCGATCTCCGCCGCCGTGCGGTGCACCTTCACTCCCTGGAGATGGGCGTCGCCCTGCTTGCTCAGGATCTTCAGGCCGTGCCGCTTCACGTGATCATAGTCGCTACGCATGAGGAAGTGCACGTCCCGCCCGTACTGGGCCAGACGCCCGCCGTAGTAACAGCCCACGGCACCGGCGCCCACGATGGCGATGCGGTAGTTGGGCAAATGATGATTGTGGAGAGCCATGAGAGATTGAGGAAAGGAGCAAGAAGGGTGTATGCGACGCCCATCAGGGCATGAAGCCGTCATTTTGCCTACGCCTCAAGCGGTTCCCACGTTGCACCTGCGCCGGGGCGTGGCATGATCCAGCGTAAATGTCGGAGCCACCCCGCCGCCGTCGACGCAATCCTGTACCCGAACACCGCTGGTTCGACGAGGACGAGGAGCAAGAGGCCGTATCGCCGCGTCGTCGCGAGCGGGATCGGGATCGGAATCGTGCCCGGGACGAGGAAGGCGAAGTGGAGCGTCCTCGTGAACGAGGAGGTGATCGTAGCCGAACCCGCAAGGAGACTTCACCATCCGGCAATGAGCCGCAGCAGGAGAGCCAGGTTGGCTGGGGACCGCCTTCGAAGCTGACCTGGGTGCTCTTTGGTCTGCTGGCCACGGTGTTGGGTGTCTTTGCCTATCTGCGGGATGAAGCTCCTCCGTTCGACAGCGATGTCATGCCGGGGCCGGCGGAAGGCAGCCCTCCCTCAGACATGGCGGCCGTGCGTCGCATGAAGGCCATGCTCTCGGCTGCGCAGTCGGTCCGTCGTGAGGGGCTGCCCACCACACCCGTGTGGCAGTGGGATACGCCCACCCTCTCTGCCCTGCTGGAGCAGCACAGTGCCGTGCTGGATAATTTTCGCGATCTGCTGGAGGAGAAGGACCTGGAGTGGCAGCCCCGCTCCATGGAGTGGAAGAAGGCCGACTTCGGTGCGGACCGTGCCTGGCCTGCGGTGGTGCTCATGAAGCAAGTAGAGAGCGCCTACCTCGCCCGTCGCGGGCAGGAGGAGGCGTCCTTCCTCGCTGCCATCGATCTCGCAGTGCTCGGCGGCTTGCTGGAGCAGTTGGACGCCTGGCCCTCGCTGATGGACCGCTCCCTGGCGTTCCATGAGGCCTCAACTGCCTCCCTGGCTGAGCTGCTGCGCAACACCCAGCTCGACGCAGCCCGGCTGAAGCGGCTGCAGGAGGTGGAGTTCAAGCCTTTCATCCCCTCCATGGACCGCCTGCGTGCCGCCATGAAGGGCTTCTACGCCTATGAACGCAAGCTGCTCATCGGCCCCGCCCCTGATGAACCGCCGTTGCCGCCGTATTATCTGCCGGCGCGCACCGGCTGGGTGTTCTTCAAGCCCCATGCCACGCTCCGCCAGTTCGCCGACAGCTTCCGCGAGCTTCAGAAGGAGCCTGTCCTGGCCGCCTATGCACGGGGTGGGAAGATGTCCTCCCGCCTGGAGCACCGCCTGCCCACCCGGCGGCCGCTCTTTGACCCCAACTGGTCCGGCACGGAGTATTACCAGTCTCGCATCGGGTTCTATGAAACGCTGCCTGACCGCGTGCACATTGCCCGCTTCCGCCATGACGCGGTGATGACCCTCTTCGCCATCCGCCGCTACGTCGTCACCGAGGCCCGCCTGCCCGCTACTCTGGACGCCCTGAAAGGCAGCTACATCGACTCCGTGGGCATCGACCCCTACACCGGCGAGGCCCTCCGCTACAATCCCGAAAAAGGCTGCCTCTACTCCATCGGCAGCGACTACCGCGATGATGGCGGAAAACCGGGCCCGGTTGCCTTCGCTGATGCCGAAGAGCCCACCGTGGCGATTGGCATTGGCATGGCCCGGGCGGGGTGAGGACGGTAAATCAGTAATTCGGTAAAACGGTAATTCAGTGCGTCAGTGCGTCAGTGCGTCAGTGCGTCAGTGCGTCGGTGCGTCGGTGCGTCGGTGCGTCGGTGCGTCGGTGCGTCGGTAGGTTGCGCGAGTTATCTCATGAACCCGGAGGGTTCGCCATGCGTAGCCATGGGTCGGCCGAGTGAAGCGAGGACTACCCATGGAAAGGGACAGGGCGAAATCTACCGCGGCGCGGTAGGCCCATGGCGTGTTATGCCCCCCCGCCTCCAACCCCGCCCCTGACATTCTCCCACGGCCCACTGGTTTACCGTTTTACCGTTTTACCGAATTACCGATTTACTGAACTACCGATCCTCCGGATCGCCTCGCGCCCGCCCACATACTTGGCCGTTTCCGCTGCCAGCTCACTGGCCAGGCGGGCACAACGTTGCGCGGGCCATTGCTGCATCCATCCGTGGAGAAAGGCTCCGTGATACACATCGCCGCAGCCCGTGGTGTCCACCACGTCCGCGACCGCCACGGCGGGTTCATGAAACGATGCCTCCCCGCGCGGCCAGATCCATGATCCCTTGACGCCATCGGTGATGACCAGCAGCTCGGGGGAATCTCCGCGCAATGCCTCTGCCGCTGCCTCCAGGCTCGAAGCTCCGGTGAACGCGCAGGCAAACTCCCGCGCCAGGATGCGCAGGCCGCTGCCCAGCACCAGATCGCGAATCGATTCCCGATATCTCCCGGCTCCGCCGTCGAATGACACCGGCACTCCGGCCTCCTTCGCCCAGGCCAGCACTTGGCGCGCCGTGTTCTCGTGACGGCCGTTGAGGTGCACCAGACCTACTTTACCAAAGGATTTGCTTAGAATGACCTCAGCATCCGGCTCGGGGCAATCCGCGGGTTGGAAAAAAATGTGCCGCGCTCCATCGCGCTGCCGCACCAGGATGTGCGCCAGCGCCGAGCGCGCGCCCGGATGGATGGCGATCGACTCGGTTCGCACTCCCAACATCCGCAGCTCTTCCAGGATCGCCCGTCCGGTGGCATCGTCCCCCTGCGTGTCCAGCAGTCGTGCGGGCGTGCCCAGCGCCGCCATCACGCACAGGGCCGTGGCCACGGGGCCTCCGCCTTGCTCACTCATCCCCAGGGCCTGGGTGACGCCATCACCCGCGGGAAACTCTGGAACCACCACAAACCGGTCCCACGTCGCGGCTCCGATCCCAAGCACCTCACGGGCATCTGTGGCCGGGTCCGTCCCATGGGCTGAAGTGTAAAACATGTGCAGAACTTAAGTCGAAAAGTGAAAAATGATAGCCAGCCGGAAATACAGCCGTAGCCCTCAATTCTCGGTTGTCATCCTACTTCACCTCTCCCAAACTCCGCGCCCATGAGTCAAAGTCCTGCATTAACGTCAGATAACACTCCATGGTGGAAGGGCCTCACCGGCTACCACTGGTTCGTCTTCGCCATGGCATCCCTTGCCTGGATGTTCGACTGCCTTGATCAGCAGCTCTTCATTCTCGCCCGTGGGTCGGCGATGAAAACCCTCCTGCCTGAGGGGTATGACGCCAGCCTTTACGGTGGCTATGCGACGTCCATCTTCGTGGCCGGTTGGGCAACAGGGGGGCTGATCTTCGGCTCCGTGGGCGATCGTATTGGTCGCGCCAAGACGCTCACCATCACGGTACTCATGTACTCCGTTTTTACCGGTCTCTCGGCGTTGTCCAAAGGCTGGATTGATTTTGCCATCTACCGCTTTATCACGGGCCTCGGAGTAGGCGGTGTCTTCGGCCTTGCCGTGGCTCTCACTGCTGACGCCCTTCCTGACCACGCCCGTGCAGGCGCTCTCGGTACGCTGCAGGCGCTTTCCGCCGTGGGCAACGTTGCTGCAGGTCTCATTAGCATGTGGGTGGGCGGCCTGGTGGAAGCGAAAACCATCAGCCCTGATTTCTCCTGGAAATTGATGTTCCTGGTCGGTGCCGCGCCAGCGTTCCTGGTGGTGTTCATTCAGCTGAAACTGAAGGAGCCTGAAAAGTGGGTCAAGGCCCGTGAAGCTGGCCGCGTGGCCGGGGTGGCCTTCGGGTCGTACAGTTCCCTCTTCGGCGTCGCTCGCTGGCGTCGCTCCGCCCTTCTGGGCATGGTGCTCTGCGTAGCAGGTGTGATCGGCCTTTGGGGTATCGGGTTCTTCAGCCCGGAACTGGTCGGCGGGGTGATCGAGAAGTCCTTGGTTGAGGCCAATGTACCGGCCAATGAGATCGCTGGCGCCAAGGCTCGCTGGATTGGGATCAACTCCATTGTCCAGAACATCGGTGCGTTTATCGGCATGATCCTCATGACGAAGTTGGCGCAGAAGATGGGGCGCAAGCCCGCCTTCGCCATCGCCTTTGTGGCCGCCCTGCTGGCCACCGTGGGCTTCTTCCAGTTCTTCGGCGGCAAAGGTGACGTGTGGATGAGTGCCATCATGGGTGGGTGCCAGCTCGCGCTGTTTGCCGGCTTCGCCATCTATCTCCCGGAACTCTTCCCCACCCGTCTGCGCAGTACCGGCGTCAGCTTCTGCTACAACGTGGGTCGTTTCGTGGCAGCGAGTGGTCCCTTCACGCTGGGTGCCCTTCAGGCGCACCTCAAGGCCGGGGCGACCACGACCGAAGCGAAGCTGGATGCCTTCCGCAACGCGGCCACCTACATGAGCGGCATCTTCCTCCTTGGGTTGGTTGTGCTGTTGTTCCTTCCTGAGACCAAGGGCAAACCCTTGCCGGAAGACGCGTAGTACTTGTTCCAGTTTCTGGATCTCAAGGGGAGAAGGTCGCGAGGCCTTCTCCCTTTTTCTTTTTTGCAATCCACCGGGTGATCACACTCGCAGAACGTGGCGGAACACGCTAGCCTGCCGCCATGACTGCCCTAGAACTTGCCGCCTCCGCCCAGAGCGACCCCGCTCCGGCGGATGATCTCTCTGAAGAGGCCAAGGCCCTCTGGTACACCAAGAAAGGTGACTGGCACGAGGCCCACGAGATCGCCCAGGACATCCACACCCCCATGGGCTCGTGGATCCATGCGCTCCTCCATCTCATTGAGGGGGACATCGGCAATGCCGGCTACTGGTATGCCAAGGCTCGCAAGCCCGCCAAACGGCCGGCCGAGATCGATGCCGAGTGGAACACGATCGCACGGGAGGTGCTGGGATCATGAGCAACGGCGAAGTTTCCCCTCCACCCGTGCCGGAGTCTCCCGCTGGCGGTCCGCCGCCGCTGCCCGGGCACGTGCCCATGAAGGCGCGCTGGATCACCTGGGTGCTCGTCTCGGTGTTGCTGCCGGGGCTGCCCTGGCTCTTTGCCGAGGATGACAAGGATGGGTCCATTCATTTTGCGCTCCTTGCCATCGCGCTCCTCTCCCAGTTGGCGGCCTCCATCTGGGTGGGCGTCGGGCTCGGCAAGAATCGCGGCAACAGCGGCGGCGCTGCGGTCGGCTTCTCCATCGTCTTCATGCTCGCCAGCGTGGCCATCGGTACCGCCGTCTGGTTCGTCGCCTGCATTGGCTTCCTCTCCACGCAGAACTGGCACTAGCTCAGTTCGCCAGTCGCACCCTTCCTCCCTTCCTTCCCTACCCATGTCATCCCGGACGCCTGCGGGCTCGAGCACCCTGCTCAAGCAAACCACCTCCCGGTGCCCGGTCTGCGGGACCAAGTGCCCAGCCCGCGTGGTGAAGCGGGGCGGGCAGGTACACATGGAGCGTACCTGTGCTCTCCACGGTGACTTCAGCGCCTGCCTGGCCAGTGACGAGCGCTTCTACTGGCTGGCTCAGGGCAGTGATGACAACCGCAGCGGCTCCTGCTGCTCAGGCGGGGCGTGTTGCTCCGCCGAGGGCGCACCCGCAGGCACGCTGGGGCGCAATGCCGCTGGCCGGGAGGAGGGCCCCTTCGAGGTGCTCTCCACCTGCCTGGCCCTGATTGAGATTGTTAACTCCTGCAACCTCGCCTGTCCCACCTGCTACGCAGACTCGCCCATCGGCACGGGCATGAAGGTGGATGCGGTGCCGCTGGAAGAGATCCAGGCCCGCGTGCAGGGCGTGGTGGATCGCAAGGGCGGCATCGAGATCCTCCAGCTCAGCGGCGGGGAACCCACGCTGCACCCGCAGCTCTTTGAACTCTGCGCCTGGCTCAAGGCGCACCCGAAGATCGACTTCACGCTGATCAATACCAACGGCGTGCTCCTTGCGAAGGACCCGGACTTCGCGAAGCGTCTCAACGCGGCCTTTCAGGGCACCGGCGTGCAGCTCTACCTCCAGTTCGACGGCGTGCAGAGCGCCGGACAGAAAGCCCTGCGGGGCGGGGATCTGCGCGCCATGCGGGAGCAGGCCCTGGCCAACTGTGCCGCCGCGGACCTGCCTGTCACGCTGGCCATGGCCGTGACGTCGGACAACCTGCCCAACCTTTGGGACGCCGTCAGCTACGGGCTGGGCCAGACCTCCGTCCACGGCATCACGTTCCAGCCCGTGTTTGAGAGCGGGCGTGGCTTCGCGGCTTCGGCGAGAGCACCTCAGGACGCGGCGGCGGCCGCGTCCCCCTTCCAGAAGGTTGTCCGGGCCAAGACAGACCGGCTGAATACGGCGGACATCCTGCTCAATGTGGTGGCCCAGTCAGGCGGCAAACTCAAGTTCGAGGACTTTACACCGCTGCCCTGTGGCGATCCCAACTGCGCCACCATCGGCTACCTCATCCGCCAGGGTGTCAACGTCTGGCCCGTGAGCCAGTTTCTGGATTTCACCCAGCTCCAGGGCTTCCTGCAGGACAAGATGCACTACACCCTGGATGACCTGGCCAAGTGCGGATGCGACAACACCGAACTGGGCGAGCTCCTGAAGCTCATGGAACGCACCCGGAGCATGGCCTTCCGCATCATGGTCAAGCCCTTCATGGACGCCTGGACCTGGGACGAGGACCGCATCGACCGCTGCTGCACCCACGTCATCAGGCCCGATGGCAAGCTGGATTCGTTCTGCCGGTACTATTCGGGTTTCCCGGATGCCAAGCTGGCGCCGTGAGGCCCGCTGCGCGGGAGACGCCAGACTGCCAGACACCAGACGCAAGACCTGAGACGGGGGGGAGACCGCAGGGGAAAGGGAAATGTATATCCCTTTGGGAACGAGCTGAGGGCTGAAAGCCCGGAATCATACCAGCCTTGGGCGAAGCCCAAGGTAATCAAGAAAAAAGACGTTGAGGGCTGTAGGCCCGGAGTTATTCAGGGGAGCTCATCGTGGGCAGATTTGATGAGGCCGGGCCTTCAGCCCTCTGTGGGATCTTGATGCCATCTCCTTGGGCGTTGCCCAAGGCTGGTATGATGCCGGGCTTTCAGCCCTTCTGAGAGGGCATCCACGCGCTATACATTTGCGGATGCGTCGGATCATCGCCACCGGGGGGTGTTGGAAATAACTAAACACCTCCAATGTTCATAAAATGATCATTTAGCGGTTCTAATTCATCACATTCTCCTCCCAAGATTCTCGCTGTCGCGCCCGTAGATCGTAAATGAAACGGCGCACACTCATGTCCTTGGCCCTTGGGGCCACGGCTCTGCCCGCGGCGGAGCCTGACGCGGACTTCTTTATCGAGGGCTATGCGGGCAAGGTCAGCGTGGCCCAGGGGGAGGAGGTGCCGTTACACATCACCACCAGCGAGGCCGCCTGTGAGATCGAGGTAGCCCGGCTCGGCGCAAAACGTGAGGTGGTCTGGCAGAAGTCCGGCGTGGCTGGGAAGCGGCAGACCATTCCAGAGGACGCCTCCGCCAAGGGCTGCGGCTGGGCAGAATCGATCCGTGTGCCGGTGGGGGCGGAGTGGAAGTCTGGCTACTATGAGGTCCGCCTGAAAATCGCGGATGCCGGGGGCAAGTGGACCCTGCGCAACCGTCGCACCGCGGAGTCGTCTGCCTTCTTCATCGTGCGGCAGGCCCGCCCTGGCAGCACTTCCAAGATCCTGCTGCAACTGGCCACGAATACCTACAATGCGTACAACAACTGGGGTGGGTTCAGCATCTACGCGTACAACAGTCTTTCCAACAACGCAGGCCACCGGGTGAGTTTTCAGCGTCCGGCTGCCTCGCAGTATTCCCGCTGGGAGCTGCCCTTTGTGCAGTGGGCGGAGGCCAATGGTTATGTGCTGGAGTTCGCGGCCAACAATGATCTGGAGCATCACCCGGAGATGCTCGCCAGCTATCAACTGGTGCTGAGCGTGGGCCATGACGAGTACTGGTCCACTCCCATGCGGGACGAGCTGGAGGACTGGATCGGGAAGGGGGGCAACGTGGCCTTCTTCAGTGGGAACACCTGCTGCTGGCAGGTGCGCAATGAGGACGGCGGCAATGCCTTCACCTGCTGGAAGCAGAATTATCACCTCGATCCCACCTTCGCCACGCGTGAGTACAAGACGCTCAGCACGCTGTGGAGCCATCATCTGGTGCAGCGTCCGGAGAACCAGCTCACTGGGGTGGGCTTCCTCTGGGGCGGCTACCGGCGCAGCCACGGCCAGTTCATGGAGGAGCCGGCGGCGTACAAGGTGCATCGCCCGGACCACTGGATCTTTGCTGGCACCGGCCTGCGCCGCGATGATGATCTGGGCGGCAAGGACACCATCGTGGGCTATGAGTGCGATGGCTGCGAGCTGGAGTGGAAAGACGGGCTGCCCTTTGCCACCAGTCGCGATGGCACGCCCAAGGGCTTCGAGGTGCTGGCCACCTGTCCGGTGAGGTGGCATCCAGATGATGCAGAGTGGTATGAGCGTTGGGAGAAGGGGCGCATCGGTGCGGCCTGCCTGGGGCTCTACACCCGTGGCGGCACGGTCTTCACCGCCGGCACCACCGACTGGGCCCATGGCCTGCAGGGTGGGGATGCGGCGGTGCAGCGCATCACACGGAACATCCTGGACCGCTTGTCGCAAAAGCCCGTCTAATCTAAACCCCAGCCTTCTCTACTCTGTGCGACATTCCCTCTGTATCTTCACTCTGAGCCTCGGCTGGGCTGGTCTCGCTGTTGCGCTGACACCCGGGGAGGCGGCCAAACGCGCCCCTCTGCCGGAGGCGGCCCGGCATGGTGGTCTCCTCTTTGCCGATCTCAATGGCGATGGCCATGAGGATCTCATTGTCTCCAATCCCCGGCAGTATGGTGTTTACCTCTATAACCCGGTGGAGAAGAAGAACGTGCAGTGGCAGCGGGGTTGGACGGAGGTGCTGCGGGAAGGCGTGGCGGGGGATGCGCTCACCCTGCCGCTGTTGGTGGATGGCGAGGGCAAGGCCACTGGCGTAGTGCTCGACGCGGGTGCGCTGAAAAACGCGCAGGGCAAGGTGCTCATGACCCGGCAGGAACTGCTGCGCGTGCCGGGGCCGCCGTCGCTGTCTGCGGAGGATTCCCTCAAGAAACTCCAGTTGCGCGCGGGCTACACAGCAACTCTGGCGGCAAAGGAGCCTCTCGCGCAAGATCCGGTCTTTGTGGACTGGGATGAGAAGGGGCGCATGTGGGTGGTGGAGATGGGAGACTATCCCTTCGCTCCTGGTGAAAAGACCTCCGATGGCAGAGGAGGGGAGGGCAAGGTGTCGCCCTTGCAAACCGGCCGCATCAAGATCCTGGAGGATACGGATGGGGATCATGTCTATGATCGGGCCACGCTCTTCCTGGACGGGTTACGCCATCCCACCGGGCTCGCCTTCTGGAAAGAGGGCGTATTCATCTCTGCCATCCCGGACATCCTGTATGCTAGGGATACCGATGGGGATGGTAAGTGCGACCAGCGCGAGCCGTGGTTCAAGGGTTTTACAGCAGGCAATCCCCAGCACCTCGTGAACGGCTTCTCCTGGGGGCAGGATGGCTGGCTCTATGGGGCGAATGGCGACAGCGGAGGCGAGGTGGTGAGCGTGAAGACCGGCCGCAAGGTCAGCCTGGGCACACATGACTTCCGCTTTCATCCAGACACGGGAGAGTTTCGGCTGGAAACGGGTCGCTCCCAGTATGGCAAGTGGCGGGATGACTACGGCAACTGGTTCGGCAACAACAACGCGACGCTCGGTTGGCACTATCACATCCCCATGAGCTACATGGAGGCGCATCCCGACAAGGTGCCCGCGTCCATCCGCACGGTGCTCAATCCGGATGTGAAAGTGTTTACCGTGAGCCCTCCGGTGAAGCGCTTCAATCACGCGGGAGCCACCCATGTGCTCACCGCCGCGTGCTCGCCCATGCCGTGGCACGATGGCGCGCATGACTCCCTGCTCATCTGTGAGCCCGCCAACAATCTCATCCGCCGGGATGTGCTGGACTATGCGACGTTCCCCCTCACCAGCAGCCGCCACCCGGATGATGCGGAGTCGGAGTTTCTCGCCAGCGCGGACAACTGGTTCCGCCCTACCCAGGTGCGTGAGGGGCCGGATGGCGCGCTCTATGTGGTGGACATGTACCGCATGGTCCTGGAGCACCCGGAGTGGATCCCCGCCGGTATCACCCGCGGCATCGATCTGCGGGCAGGGGAGGAGCTGGGGCGCATCTACCGCATCGCTGGTCCCCCCGTGAAATCAGGGACCCCGGCTCGGGCTTTGGATCCCCAGTCTGCCATGCGCTCCAGCATCCGCTGGCAGCGGGACACCGCACAGCGTCTCCTGCTGGAGAAGCGGGATCTCACCGCTATGCCATGGTTAAAGGAAATCGCCAACGATGAGGCGTTGCCTCAGCCGTCCCGTCTTCAGGCCGCCTGGACTGCCGCCCTGCTGGATGAATCGCAACGGCCCGCGTTGATCCGTCTTCTGGTGTCCTCTCATCCCAGGGTGCGCGGGGCCGCGCGGGTGGCCGCAGGCAGCCAGGACATTCATCCTGACGAACTCGCCGCCTGGTTCCCTGCCCGTGTGGCTCCTGGTGCCGCATCCTCGAATCTGCCGGTCATCACCCGTAGCGATCCCGACCGCGCCCGGGTGGTGAAGGAGTACCTGGCCAAGATCGCGACTCTGGAGGGAAATGCAGAGCGGGGTGAGAAGGTCTATCAGAAAGCCTGCATCGCCTGTCACCAGCTCGGCCGTGCCGGGGTGGAAGTGGGGCCGAATCTCGCCACCGTGGCCGCAAAGCCGGTGGAACAGATCCTTGAGGCCATTCTTGACCCCAATCGCGCCGTGGAGCAGCGCAACGTGACCACCCAGATCACCAAGAAAGACGGCAGTATTCTCGCCGGGCTGATCGCCGCCGAGACACCAGGAGCCATCAGCCTCCGCCTCCCCGGCGGCGTGGACCTGCCCGTGCCGCGGAGCGAGATTGGTTCGATGAAAACTTTGCCGATATCATTGATGCCCGATGGCCTGGAGAGCATCGTGTCGCCCCAGGACATGGCCGATCTGTTGGCGCGGTTGCGGAAGATGTGAGGGGGCGGGAAGGGAAGCTGGGGAGCGCACGCATCCTGCGTGCTGTTCTCGGCATCTTGCCGAGAACGTCAGTCAGCGCCTCATCACAGAGATCGCATCCAACCAGCAACCAACTCCCGCCGCAGAAAAGGTAGAAGAGCCGTCCCGGCTCTTGGGCCCAGCATGTGAGTGGTCGATTGAATCTCACCATCCTGTTGATCTGCCTGCCGACCGCTTTGCTTCCTCGGTCCCGCGACCGGCTGCTCCCACCGCAACCAAGAGCCGAGACGGCTCTTCTACCTTCCCTAAAGCGTGCGCTCCCCACGGAAAATTCCCAAGACACATCCAACGAATGCGCGATCATTCGCCCGAATCACGCACGCTCGCGCTCCCCATTCCCAATTCCTAATTTTTCCTCCTCCCCGTGCATTGGTCCGACTCCCTCAGCGCCTCACCGCCCTATCGCTGGACGCTCCTCGCAGCGCTGGCGCTGAGTGCGACGTACTGGTGGATCCGCTCCCGGAAAAACCCTGCGATGCTGCCGGTGTACATCGGTGCCCTGGGGGGCGCGTTCTTGGGGGCGAAGGTGCTCTACTTGCTGGCGGAGGGCTGGCGGGACTGGGACATGGCTGACCGGTGGTTCCGTCTGGCAACAGGCAAGACGGTGGTGGGCGGCCTCCTGGGCGGCTATGCCGGAGTGGAGTTCATGAAATGGGCCATCGGCTACCGGAAGTCCACGGGGGATGCCTTTGCCCTGATCGCACCGCTGGGGATCGCGCTGGGGCGGGTTGGGTGTGTGCTTCAGGGCTGCTGCCTGGGCCTGCCCACCACGAACCGCCTGCTGGCCCTGCGGGATCCTGAAGGGGTGCCGCGCTGGCCCTCGGCTCCAGTGGAACTCGTGTTTCAACTGGTCATGTTTGGCGTGCTCATGGTGCTGCGGAAGCGGCCGGCGTGGCAGGGGCGTCTCTTCTTTCTGTACCTGCTCTGCTACGGCATGTTCCGCTTTCTGCATGAGTGGATGCGGGTCACGCCCAAGCTGGGAGGGGTGCTCAGTGGGTACCAGATTGCCGCCCTAGTGATGGTCGGGCTGGGGGCGTATATGCTGCATCGCAGAAAAAAGATGGCACCCGTGTAACGTTGGCGATGTAGTGCCTCAAGATGAGGTAGAGCCCGCTGCCATGAACCCGCCCTCCTCTGCCGAAAACTCCCTCCCGTGCCCCAGGTGCGGGGCTGCCGTCACGGCTGAGGCACCTGGCGGCCTGTGCCCGGCCTGCCTCATGGCGGGGGTGATGGAGACGGAACCGCTGCCAGCCCATGCGATGCCTGCGCCGCAGCCGGAACTGCTCGCCCGCGCGTTTCCCCATTTGCAAATCCTCGAGCCCCTGGGGGCTGGCGGCATGGGCCGGGTGTACAAGGTGCGCCAGATCCAGATGGACCGGCTCGCGGCCCTGAAGGTGCTGCCCCCAGAACTGGCGGGCGATCCCGCGTGGGTGGAACGTTTCCATCGCGAAGCCCGCGCCCTGGCCCGGCTCAATCATCCGCACATCGTGCAACTCTATGACTTCGGTGAGAGCGAGGTCCGCGTGGACACGCCGCGCTTCGCTTACCTGCTCATGGAGTATGTTGACGGTGTGAACCTGCGTCAGGCGATGAAGCAGGGCGGGCTGACAGCGCAGGAGGCCTTGTTGATGGTGCCGAAGCTCTGTGATGCCCTGCACTACGCCCACGAGCGCGGCGTGCTGCATCGCGACCTGAAACCGGAGAACATCCTGCTCGACTCTCAAGGGGCCATCAAGATCGCGGACTTTGGTTTGGCCAAGTTTGTCCTGCCTGGGGAGGCTTCTGCACGGGGCACCTTTCTCACCCAGAGCGGCATGCAGCTCGGCACCATGGCCTACATGGCCCCGGAGCAGGTGGAGCATCCGGAGGATGTGGACCACCGGGCAGATATCTACAGCCTCGGCGTGGTGTTTTATGAAATGCTCACCGGCGGTCTGCCCCTGGGGCGCTTTCCTGCTCCCAGTGAGCACAGCGGGGTGGATGCGCGGCTGGACGGCGTGGTCTTCCGTACGCTGGAGAAGCAGCGGGAAAGGCGGTATCAGGATGCCGGGGAGGTCAGTACGGATGTTCGGACCATTGCTTCATCGAACTCGGCTCCGAAATCGCATCCCTCTCCTGCGGAGAAGATCGCCGGTTCCCGTCGTGGTTCCTGGTGGCTGCGGGGCTGTTTGATGGTGCTTGCAGGCATTTTTCTCCTCCTGCTGATCCCGATGCTGCTTGGCATATTGGCCTACACGCAGCACCACCGGCGGGCCGTGCCGCCAGGGCAGGAGAAGGTGTTGCCCATGAGCGATCTCTCCCGCATGGGCACCCATGTGCTGATGGATCCGAAAGACCCTCCCGGTGGCGATGGCTCCATCCGGATCGAGGGCCGGCAGGGGGCGGTGATCACGGTGGGGGATCTGGAGGGCATCAAGGTGGTTCAAGGAGAAACACTGTGGTGCGAGGCCAGGATGAAGTGTCGCGACCTGGCGCAGGGCGGTCTGCTGGAAATGTGGTGTGAACTGGCTGACGGCACCCGCATGGCAGTGAAGGGAACCGACCAGGTCCTGCAGGGTACCCAGGACTGGCGCACCATCCGCCTGTTTCTCAAGGTGGGCCGGCCGGTGGAGGTCAGGCGAGTGCTGGTGAATGTCGCCTTCAGCGGTGTCGGCACAGTCTGGGTGGATGACATCCGGTTCACGGCGGAACCTTCCGCGCCATGAGGCATGAGCTTTTTCCCAACGCCCACTTATGAAAATGACATCCAGCTCTTCTGCCAGGTCACTGGCGGTGGTATGCGCTCTGGCGCTCACCGTGCCGGTGGTGCAATCCCGCGATCTCGGTGTGCTGCCGTGCAACCGGCTCGACCAGGTAAAAACGGTAGTTTCCATGGACCGTGACATCACGGCAGATGGCAACGGCTCCCTCAAGGTGGTGGCGGAGCAGGGCGCGTCTGTCACCCTGGTGGACCAGGACGGGTTTCATGTCGGCGAGGGGAACACCTTCTGGTGTGTGGCCAAGGTGAAGGGGGCTGGCATCAAACAGCGGGCTTATCTGGAGATGTGGTGCGAGTTCGACAAGATGGGCCGTGCCTTTTCCAAGGGGCTCGGCCAGATCCTCCAGGGCGATACCGACTGGGTGGAGGTGCGTCTTCCGATGATGATCAATCAACCGGCACTCTTGAAGCGGGCGCTGGTGAATGTGGTGATCGAAGGCCCAGGCACGGTCTGGGTGGATGAGGTGAAGTTTTTCTCGGAGAGCGGGCTTTCGACGGTGCCGCAAACGAAATGACTGGGCCAGCTGGCGCGACCATGAGATTCTCCCTGCGGCATGGCCTCTGAACCTTCCCCCAGTTCCTTTGTGGAAACGCGCTGGACGCTGGTGCGTCGCACGGGGCAGGGTGGGGAAGGTGGAGCGGCAGCTCTCTCAGAGTTGTGCGCGCTCTATTACACTCCCGTGGAGCGGTTCGTGCGCCAGTGGTGCGGGGCAGGGGCGGGGGCCGCAGAGCGTGCCCGTGATCTGACGCAGGAGTTCTTTCTGCGACTGTTGCAGCGCCAGCATCTGGGGGCTGCGGAGGCGGAAAAGGGGCGATTCCGCAGCTACCTTCTGGGAGCGGTAAAGCACTTCCTCTGTGACATGGTGGATCGCTCCCGCGCCCTGCGTCGTGGCGGCGGTACGGTTCAACTCTCGCTTGACGAGGTGGGAGACGAGCTGCCGCCGGGCGCGCTGGAGGACAGGCATAATTCCCCGCCGGACCAGGAGTTTGACCGGCAGTGGGCACTTGCGCTGCTCGCCCGGGCTTTGCAGACGCTGGAGCAGGAGATGGACGCAGAAGGGCGCTCAACCCAGTTCACCACCCTGAAGCCCTGGCTGGCGGGAAATGAGGCGGGCGGTTCTCTCGCGGACTGTGCCAGGGAACTTGGCGTGACGGAGAGTGCGATCCGCGTCTCTCTGCACCGGCTCCGCCAGCGCTACCGGGACACCGTGCGGCAGCAGGTGGCCCAGACGCTGGACACGACGGCCGGGGCCAGCGTGGAGGAGGAGTTGCAACACCTCCGGGCCGCATTGCTCTGTCAGTCCCAGAGCTAATCTTCGGCAAATGTCATTTGCAGCGTCCGCAAGGACGTGTCATATCGTTATAACCCGATATGACGATGCGAGATCTCACCCTCATCGGAAAAGCCTTTTCCGAGCCCGCCCGCGTGCGGGTCATTGCCCTGCTGCGCATGGGGGAGTTGTGTGTCTGTGAACTCTGCGATGTGCTGGACCTGCCCCAGTCCACGCTTTCCACGCACCTCCAGTACCTGCGCCAGACGGGTCTCGCGAATACCCGCCAGGAAGGGAAGTGGGTGTACTACACCCTCTCCAAATCCCTGCTCGCCGCCACCCGGGCCCTCTTCCGGCTGGATGAGCGGGAACTGGCTGCCGATACCATCCTGAAGGCAGACGCCCGCAAGCTCAAGCAACGTCTTGCCAAACGCGGCAACGACGGGAGCTGTTGTGTGGGATTCAAGGCATCTTGTTCTCCCCCCGTCCGTCGTCGCAATGCCGCTGCTGCCAAAGTCGCCTAACCCCACCTTCCTCCCTATGAACCTCCAAGAACTCAAATCCCTGCTGAAGAGCCACTCCGACAAGCTCTTTCAGATCCAGCTGCCCAATGGTACCGCCGTGCCGGTCTCCTTCCACGTGACCGAAGTGGGGCGCGTGCAAAAGACCTTCCTCGATTGCGGCGGCACCTTGCGCGAGACCATCACCTGCCAGCTCCAGGTCTGGGTGGGGGAGGACTATCATCACCGCATCGAGACGGGTAAGATGGCCGCCATTCTGGAGAAGGCCCGCCCCTATCTGCCGGATGAAACGGTCCCCGTGGAGGTGGAGTACGAGGATGAAGTGATTTCCCAGTACATCATCGAAGACCACGACGTGCGTGCCGAGGCGGTGATCCTGATTCTGGACCACAAACACACCGCCTGTCTGGCCATGGAGCGCTGTGGCCTTCCTGCCGCCGGTTCCGGGGAGCAGGAAGCTTGCTGCACGGGCACAGGTTGCTGCTGATCACCACCGGAAACGCGTTCTATGAAAAAGCTGCTCGCAGAGGCTCTCGGTACCTTCGCCCTCGTCTTTGCGGGTACGGGGGCCATCGTCATCAATGAGGTCAGTGGCGGCACCATCGGGCATGCTGGCATCGCCATCACGTTCGGCCTCATCGTGCTCGCGATGATCTACACGTTTGGCGATGTGAGCGGGGCTCATCTGAACCCGGCGGTGACGCTGGCCTTCGCGGTCGCACGCCGCTTCTCCTGGCGGGAAGTGCCGGGTTACGTGGCGGCGCAGATCACAGGGGCGCTCGCGGCCAGCAGCGTCTTGAAGGCGCTCTTTCCTGGCAATGCCACGCTGGGGGCCACGTTGCCCGCAGGTGCGGCGAGTCAGAGTTTCATCCTGGAGATCGTGCTCACCGCCATCCTCATGCTCACGATTCTTAGCGTCTCCACCGGGGCCAGGGAAAAGGGTCTCACTGCGGGTATTGCCATCGGTGCCGTGATCGCGCTGGAAGCCATGTTCGCCGGACCCATCAGCGGTGCTTCCATGAACCCCGTGCGTTCCCTCGCACCCGCTCTGCTCAGTGGTCACCTGGAGCACCTCTGGGTCTATCTCCTCGCTCCCGTGATGGGGGCTTTGCTCGCCGTGCCGCTCTGCGTGGGCGTGCGTGAAGCCGGTTGCTGTGGCGGTGCCTGCTCCGGTGCCCGGCAGCCCTGATCCGTTTTTCATCACTCATCAGTCCTTCTTCCATCCATGTCTCAATCTCCCCTCATCCTCGTTCTTTGCACCGGCAACAGTTGTCGCTCCCACCTTGCCGAAGGCATCCTGCGCCAGGCGCTCGGCGAAGGCTATCAAGTGGCCAGCGCAGGCTCCAAGCCCGCAGGCTATGTCCATCCTCTCGCCATCAAGGCCATGGCCGAGATCGGCCTCGACATCTCCGCTCATCACTCCAAGCACCTGGATGATTTCCTGAACCAGCCAGTGGAAACGGTCATCACTGTCTGCGGCAAGGCCGATCAGGTCTGCCCCATGTTCCCCGGACAGATGAACCGGCACCACTTCCCCTTTGATGACCCCGCCCACGCCACCGGCACCGAGGAGGAGCAACTGGCCGTGTTTCGTCGCGTGCGGGATGAGATCCGCGCCGTGTTCGAGGCCTATGCGGCCGGGCGCAGGGATGCCCGCTCTGCGGGAGACGGAACCGCCTTCGGCGGAGACACCAGACTTTAAGACACAAGACGCAAGACGCAGACCTGAGCTGGCGCCTCACAGGGCACGCCCAGCGAGGCTGATCAGTAAAAGGAGCGAGGGACATTCCTGTCCCGGTTCGAGCCGCGCGTCCCATGATGCTGCCATCTCTTTGGTCTCCCCTTAAGCGTCCGCTCAGGTCTGGCGTTTTGGGTGGCCGCCAAGGAAAAAACTAGCGGCACTCGCCCCAGTTCGAAGTTGATCCCAGAATGGGATCTCTAACACAGCCCAACGTTGGACGAGCCCTAAGCGAGTCAACGTTGGGTACCTCCGCAGAGGATTGATCAGGTGGGAAGGCCGACAGCATCTTCTTCCTACCCACCACCTTCAACACCTCCATGTCAGACCCTCGTGCCCTGGCGCCCCCTCGTGTGAGAAACCCTTCATCTCCTCCCTCCCATCGCTTCCGCCGCACCTCCCCCTTGCATTGTCCCCACCGTCCCTTTAGAATAGACTAACATGGCGCGCCGCGTTCGAGCACTGATCTTGCTGCTGCTCTCTACCATGCTCTTTGCATTGCAGGGGCAGACGGTGGTGCAGTGCCTGTGCTCTGGTGCCATCTCGCTGGGTGAGGCCCCGGAGGCCTGCTGCGGCGAGTGCCCGGATGAACCGGCCGGATTGCAGATGACGGCTTCCTCCTCGGAATCGCCTCAGGATGTGGCTTCTGCCATCCTGTTTTCCGCCGACGATTGTTGGCGCATGGCCTCTGCCGAAAGCGACCAGCCCTTCCCGGCCTCTTCGCATGTGGATGCCCCGCTGCCTACGGTGGCGTTGCTCACAGAGGACCCTTTCATCATCGATCGCACGATGTTGCGTGACGAGCCCACCCCGGCATGGACCCGGGACAGCTCGCATCACCCTGAACCAACAGGGCCGCCCTGCACCATCCTCTATGGTGCGCTTTTGATTTGAGAAGAGACCAGCCTTCCCTGTGAAGCTGGTGCGCTGCGCTGCGGAGACTGCAGCCTGCGCATGACTGTGGTTGTTCGCGTTGCACGCATCCTGCGTGATTCGCCCCATTTCATCTCTCTCATTCCGTGTCTTTATCCCAACTTTATCAGTCGTCGGGGGCCACTGCCTCTGTCGATCTCACTGCGGCTGACCCTGTCGCATCTTTCGCACCCGAGTCTCGCAGTCTCTGGCGGCGTCTGCTCCGACTTCCAGCGTGGCTTCTACCCTTTACCTTGATCGCCGCGTTTGGCGCAGTCTTCGCTGTGGTCTATCGCGATCAGTTGCTGCCGGCACCGGTCGTTCAAGTGAGCCGCGCTGTATTGCTGGCAGATCTGGATGCCGCGCCAACTGCTGCGAGCGCCCATGCATCGGACCATTCCAGTGCTGCTCCGATTCCTGCGGCGATTCCACCACCTCCCGCCGCCAGTGCGGGTAAGATGCTCTTCCAAGCCGGTGGCTGGGTGGAGCCGGATCCGCTGCCGATACACGCGGTCGCCCTGACGGATGGTGTCATCGAGAAGGTGAATGTGCTGGAGGGCCAGGAGGTGAAAAAGGGCCAAGTCATCGCCGAGCTCATTGCAGAAGACATCCGGCTCGCCCTCAAGGCCGCCGAACGCACGCTCGCGGAAGCAGAGGCGGCCGTTACCCTACAGACCGTGCAGGTGGAGGTGGCAGATGCCGAAGCCCGCGCCATGCAGGATCAGGTGACTGTGGCGGAGGCCCGCCTGGCAGAGGAGAAAGACAACCTCGCAAGACTGGAGCGCATCCCCACGGGTTCGGTTTCAGAACAAGACAGGGCTCGTGCGCGCTTTGTGGTGCAGGGGCAGGTGGCCGAAGTCGCTGCCCGGCAATCCCAGCATCGCGCCTCCGTGGCCAAGGTGCAGGCCGCGCGAGCCCAGATCCAAGTACTTGCTGCCGCGGTGGCCTCTGCCCGCGTGATGGTGGAGAAGCAGCAACTCGCGCTCACCCGCACCCAAATCGTCTCCCCGGTGGATGGCGTCATCCTGGCTCTGAAGGCCGCGCCCGGGCAGAAGAAGGTGATGAACATGGATGAGCACGACTCCTCCGTGGTCGCCACGCTGTTTGAGAAAGGGCACCTGCAAGTGCGGGTGGACGTGCCTCTGTCTGAGGCCCGTGGGCTCACCGTGGGCCAGCCTGCCATCATCACGTCCGATTTCCTGCCCCAGGTGGAATTTAACGGGGTGGTCACCCGCATCGTCGGTGCTGCGGATCTGCAGCGCAACACCCTCCAGGCCAAGGTTCAGGTGCAGAGCCCCGACGCACGCCTCCGGCCCGAGATGCTGTGCCGAGTAAAGTTCCTCGAACCCGCTTCCGGTGCTGCCATCAACGCCGAGGCCTCCTCAAAATCCGGCAGCGTGCCTGCCCAGGCGACACCTGAAGCCGATCGGGGAGACCGGGTGGTCATGGTGCCGGAGTCGGCGGTGATCTCCGCTGCTGGTGAAAAAGGTGAAGACTCTCTCTGGCTGGTGGCCCCGGATGGCCACACCGCCATCCACCGGAAGGTGCAACTGGGCACCCCTCGCATCCAGGACCATGTCGCGATCGCCTCCGGAGTGTTGGCGGGGGACCTGGTCATTCTGCCGCCGCATGTCGGTCTTGCCGATGGACGGCGCGTGCGTCCTGAAAAAGTAACTCCGTGAACCTCAAGCCCCCTTTCCCCATGTCCTCATACGAATCCTTCATCCGCTGCCGTGGCGTCACCAAGACCTACCACAAGGGCAACACCCCAGTCACTCCGCTGAGCGCGCTGGATCTGGATGTGCCCCGCGGCACCTTCCTGGCGCTGATGGGCCCTTCGGGCAGCGGCAAGACCACGCTGCTCAACCTCATCGCTGGCATCGACA
The DNA here is from genome assembly GCF_000739655.1 of Verrucomicrobium sp. BvORR106. Lineage (GTDB taxonomy): Bacteria > Verrucomicrobiota > Verrucomicrobiia > Verrucomicrobiales > Verrucomicrobiaceae > Verrucomicrobium. Next base: position 43,197 of record NZ_BATR01000083.1, read on the forward strand.
GTCCCACCTCCGGATCGCTGCATGTGGGCGGGGTGGATATTGCGAAGTTGAAGCGCGGCCAGCTTACGAAATGGCGTGCCTCCCACGTGGGCTACATTTTCCAGCTCTATCATCTGGTGCCTATTCTCTCGGCGTTTGAGAATGTGGAGCTGCCTCTGCTGCTGGCACCGCTGTCGAGGAAAGAACGCCACCGCCAGGTGCAGGTCGCGCTGGAGCTCGTCGGCCTGGGGGATCGGTCAGACCACCGGCCCTCTGAGTTGTCCGGTGGCCAGGAGCAGCGCGTCGCCATTGCCCGCGCCATCGTGGCCAATCCCGCATTGCTGGTCGCGGATGAGCCCACGGGAGATCTGGATCGCGAGTCTGCCACGCAGATCCTCAACCTGTTGCGAGAATTGGTGAGGGAACATGGCAAGACCATCGTCATGGTCACGCATGACCCTCGTGCTGCTGCCGCGGCCGACACGGTGCTGCACCTTGAAAAAGGTCGTCTTGTAGAAGCGGCCGACCTGAACATGCAAGCGGCCTGAAAATTGACCTCTCATGATCGCGAAAAGCTTCAACATCGTGCTCCTGGCGGTCAAGCAACTGACGCGCCACCGCATCCGCTCCCTGCTCACCATCCTGGGCGTGGCCGCAGGCATGTTCCTGTTTGCCACGGTGGAGACCATGCAGGGCAGCCTCCGGCGCGCCACGCAGACCACGGCGGATGACACTACGCTCGTGGTGTACCGGGACAACCGCTTCTGCCCCGCCACCAGCCGGCTCCCGGAGCATTATGAATCGACCATCCGGAAGATCGAAGGCGTGCGCGAAGTCATCCCCATCCAGATCGTCGTGAACAACTGCGGGGCCAGTCTGGACATCATCGCCTTCCGCGGTGTGCCGCCCGACAGCCTCACGAAGTACGCCCCGCAGATCCAGGTGCTGGACGGCACGGTGGAGTCGTGGAAACAACGCAGCGATGCCGCCCTGCTGGGCCGGCACTTCGCCGCCCGGCGTGGTTTGAAGGTGGGGGATCGCTTCGATGCCGCCGGTGTGGTGGTGCACGTGGCGGGCATCATCGACAGTCCGGAGCCGCAGGACAACAACGTTGCCTACGTCCACCTGCCCTTCCTCCAGCAGGCCTCCCGCGCCGGTCTGGGCGTGGTCACGCAGTTCAATGTGCGCGTGACTTCTGCGGAGCGGCTTGATCCGGTGGCCAAGGAGATCGACGAATACTTCCGTAGTGAGCAGGCTCCCACCCGCACCCGGCCCGAGAAGGCCTTCTTTGCCGATACAGCCCAGGAGTTGGTGGAGCTGGTAGGTTTCACCCGCTGGCTGGGGCTCGGGGCCGTCGCCGCTGTACTGGGCCTCGTAGCCAATGCCGTACTCCTCGTGGTGCGGGCTCGCGTGAAGGAGAATGCCGTGCTGCAGACCCTCGGCTTTGGTCAGCGGGCTATTGCCCTGCTGGTGGCGGTGGAAGGCGTGCTGCTGGGACTGGCTGGCGGCGTTTTGGGTGTCCTCTCAGCCCTGGCCTTCCTGCGCTGGCAGAGCATCACCATCGGCAATGAAGGCGTCACCCTCGCCATCATGCCGGATCTTGATGTCGTCCTGCGTGGGCTCCTCACCGCCCTTGCCCTCGGCCTCTTGGCCAGTCTCTACCCGGCGTGGCAGGCCGCCCGTCGCCCCATTGTTTCCTCACTTCGTGCTGTTTGATTGATTCGCCATGTTGCCCCTTTCCTACGCTGTTAGAAATCTCTTCCGGGTGCCAGCCCGGCTCCTCCAGATTGTCCTGGGGGGCGGGTTGGTGATCCTGCTGCTCATGCTGGCCGCTGCCTTGTCCGAGGGCATGGACGGCGTGCTGCGATCCTCTGGTTCGGAGAAAAACATCATCGTCCTCGGCACCGGCAGCGAGGAGAGTGTGGAGCGGAGCGAGATCAAGGCCTCCGTCCCCTCCGAGCTGGAGGCCGCCGTGAGCGGACTGGAAGAAGTGCTGGGACGGGTGGCGGTCTCGCCAGAGATCCACTACAATGGCCTGCTCACCTTGGGCGACGGCCCGGGGGATTCACGACAGGCGCTGTTTCGTGGCGTGACGCCCGCCGCCCTACTGGTGCATCCGGAAGTCCGTCTGGTGGAAGGCACCTTTCCGCGGGCCGGGGAGATCATGGTGGGCCGTTTGGCCGCGCATCGGCTCGGGGTGGGGGAGGCGGCTCTCAAGCCCGGCACCCAGGTGAAGGTCGGTAGCACCACTCTGCGCATCTCCGGCATCTTTCAGGCCCCCGGCACGGTGATGGAGGCTGAGCTCTGGGCGGATCTGAATGACCTCCGGGCCATCGGCCAGCGTGACACCATCTCCTGCGTGGTGGTGCGGCTGGACTCCGCCACCTTCGATGATGTGGAGGTGTTCACCCTCCAACGGTTGGACCTCGAGCTCGCCGCCATCCGGGAGAGCGACTACTATGCAAAACTCGCCGCCTTCTACACCCCGCTGCGCATCATGACTTGGGTCACCGCCGGCCTCGTCGTGGCCGGGGCGGTCTTTGGCGGCATGAACACCCTCTACGCCGCCTTTGCCTCCCGTGTGAGGGAGATGGCCACCCTGCAGGCCGTGGGCTATTCCCGGAAGGCGCTCGCCTTCAGCCTGCTGCAGGAGTCCCTTCTCGCCTCCCTGCTGGGTTCGCTGTTCGCCGCCGTCATCGCCCTGGCCTTTGCGGATGGTCTTTCCGTACCCTTCTCCATCGGGACCTTCCTCCTGCGCATCACCCCGGGCATCCTTGGACTCGGCGTGCTAGGTGGTCTCACGCTTGCCATCATCGGCACGCTGCCCCCGGCCTGGACGTGTTTGCGCCCGGAGCTGCCTGCCGCGCTTCGGTCGGCTTGATGCGAAAATTCAAATGCCAAACTTCAAACTTCAAATCTCAATACGAACTCATCACTCACCAGACCCAACTCTTAACCCATAACCCCTAACTCATAACTGTATTGATCATGAAAAAGACATCGTTCCTCTCCTTGTTCGTCCTCACCGCGCTTTCCTTCACGCTGCCTCAGGCCATGGCTGCCGATTTGCCTGAAGGGATCCTCGTCACCACCGCTCCGTCCGGAGCCGTCGCGGTCGCTGCTGCCCGCAAAGAGACCGCCAAGGCCGGGACCGAGATCGTGCTGCGTGGTCGCATCGGCGGTCGCATGACGTCGCTGATCGACAAAGCCGCCATCGCCGTGCTGGCAGATGAGAAAGCCATCACCGCCTGCAATGCCATGCCCGGCGATACCTGTGCAACTCCGTGGGACTACTGCTGCGAAACTCCAGAGAAACTCAAAGCCAGCATTGCCACCATTCAGGTCCGCGGTGCGGACGGAAAGATTGTCAAAGCACCTCTCCGCGGGTTGGGCGGACTCAAGGAGTTGAGCACCGTCGTGGTGAAAGGGACTGTGGATGCCGCATCGGGTAAAGATGCACTGATTGTGAACGTCACGCAGATCCAGGTGGAGAAGAAGTAAACGCAGGGCGTGTGGCGCGATGAATCGCTCACACGAAGGCACAAAGGCACGAAGGGTTTGATAGCCCGGGTTGCTCCGCTTTTGTGTGGGTTGTTCGTGGCATCGGTGGTTAGAGGTGAAAGCAGTTTCGGCTTCACCGCTTAAAAGCGGAACTCCAACGCTCTTCGTTTACCTGATACGGCTGTAGGTTCGCAGACAGGGTTGGAGTACCGCCTTTAGGCGGAATCAGGATTACTCGATCTACCCAGCGATCCGGTTTTCGTCTTGAGTCGGGTAGGGCATGCCTGTTACAGTTTTGCGGTCTTGTCTCAGACATCGAATCAGACGGCATGAAGCTCCGAAATCCATTTCCCCCTGATCTCAGGCGACTCCTGCTCTGGCCTCTGATGGCGCTCTTCGTGATTGGCCTAGTCTCCAGTCTCGCCATTCCGCTCTACAACAAGCTAAACCCGTCGGCGGATGGGAAGTCTTTACCGAGTCGGTCTCGCTGATCGCCACCTTGTCGTGGTGTATGGCATCCTGATTGGATCAATCGGTGATGATCCTCACGGGAAGTTTGCCAGCTACGACTTTACCAAAAGGTCGTAGCAATTGGCATATGACCCCTTCACGGAAGTTCCTCCTCAAGCGATCATGGTTCTCGCTTGAAATTGTCGAAATGGAGGACCCTTTGGTGAAGCTTTCCATGCGCAGCCGGTTGCTGAACACATGTCCGTTGTGAGACGGGCCTGACGGTGCTGCAGCGGTGGAATGGGGTTGATGTTGCCTTCTGTTGCCAGCGAGGCAACCATAACGTTGACACCTGAAAGAATGTCGGCCCGCCGCACGAGGCGTCTCGGCTCTTTGCCTTCAAGACGGACCGGCTCTATGGCGTGGCCGCGCACGGCACTCGATGAAAGTGATTGCGCCACGCAATGGCGGTGAGTAGGCTTTGCGCCTAGCCTGGAGTGCCGATGGTTGCCTCGCTAAAAAGCGCCGTTCAAGCCTGAAAACAACATTCAGAGATGCTGCTATGAGATTCGCCGCCCTCCTCCTGGCTTTTGTCCTTCCGTGCCGTGCCTTTGCCACGGCGCAAATGCCTGAAATACTGGTTCTGGATGGCAAAAAGGAAGAGATGATTACTACTCCGTTGGAGGTGTATTTTAAATGCGGACATGAAAGACCGGTAGTGATGAGGCTCGGAATTTCGAGTTCCGGTTTGTGGCGTGAATACATCGGGACATGGGAAGTAAAAGGCGACGAATTGTATCTCACCGGCTTGCACAAACCGGACTACGACTCCGACGATTGGACAAAAGCAGGGGAAGTTTTTCCGCTGACGACGGTGTTTCCGGATGCCAAGGGCTCTGTGAAAGCCCGTTGGTATTCAGGTGTGTTGCGGGTTCGCCGAGGGGAAATGCTGCGCTACGTCCACATGGGCTTTGCTTCCGTCTACAGCAAGACGTTGTACCTGACCGTGAAAGAGGGCCGCATCATTGCCCGAAAAGAGATAGACAACAAAGAGTACGGCGCAACCAGGTCCGAAACCGACATGGGTTGGGTTGCCTTGGGGGAAAAACCAGCTCCTGACAATGGCGACTGGGTCGATGCTCGAACCCTTTCGGAAAAGCCTCCCCAAGCCGGATTGAAGACAAGAGGCGTTTTCATAGCCGGTACATCGGACGAAGCATCAGTCCTCTGGATTCCAGAGACCCCTACAACAGAGGATGCCAGCATTTCCCTCGTTGAAGTTCCAAAGTCCCCTGCGGTACCAAGTGGGTCCCACGTCGAAATTACCGGGGCGCTTGAAAAGGCCGATGGAGGGCGTCGAATCAAAGTCGAGTCGATGCGGGAACTCAAACACGGCGAGACAATGCATCACGGCAGCTTCGAAGCTCCCCGAAAGACAAGTGACGGGCAACAACCCGACCAACGCTGAGTGAGGTGACCAGTTCTGTCGAAATCTCATGCTCACTTGTGGCTTCACCGGTACTCGTTGACATCGATTGGTTGAAATGAAACTCGCGATTCTAGTCTTGCTGTCCCTCCTCACCAACATGCCCATTTTTGCCAATGAAACCAAGGAACAGGTTTTTTGGAGGTGGTTTGCGGCAAACGAAGACCGCCTCTTTCAATTTGAGAAGGACCAGGAATCGACTTTTGATCATCTCAACAACGCCATGGCGAAGGTCCACGAAGATTTGACCTTTGAGTTTGGGCCTGTACGAACGGACGGAACACGGGAGTTTGTCATCAGCGCCGGTGGACTCAAAGCCGTCTTCCCGAGCGTCGAATCGCTACACCGCGCTGCGCCAGAACTGAAGCGATGGAAATTCATCAAATACCGGCAGCGGAGGACTCCGATCAACGACATCGAGTACGGCGGGGTGGAGGTTAAGGCGAAGGAGGTTCACTATGCCGTTTTCAAGGACGAGGCTCCGGAAAAAATCGGCATCATGCTCTTCTTGGATGGCTACGCGAAAGGGGAGAAAGAAGGAGTGCTTGGGCAGATTGGCTATCTCTTCCTTGATGAAGCTTTGGGTGAGTTTGACGTCGAAACCAAGGTTGGGACAATCGTCTTCTTTGGCCGCGACTCCAAATATTTCGAGCGTCGGCGTCCACTGTCGCAGCTGCAGGCCGACTTTGACGAATGGAAGAAGGGACAAAAGGGTAACCCATGAGGGGGAGAATGCTGAATACGCCATGCTCGACTAAGACCATCTGGTAAGCCTGCCCGAATTCAGGCCCCTGGACCAAGTGGTTCCGGGCTGCGAGGTCCCGCTCTTCATCCTTGTCGCAAGCCACTCATGAACCCGCAACTTCCCGTTCACACCACCCTTGCAGACCGGGTCACCATCGCCCCTGTCTCGCCGAACGACTTCGAAGAGTTGGCAACTCTCCGCATCGCGGCCATGCGCGAGAGCCTTGAGCGTGTGGGACGATTCGACCCTGAACGGGCCAGGGAGCGTTTGCGCAAGTCGTTCAGTCCTGAGCACAGCCAGATCATCGTCCTCGATGGTGCACGGATCGGGTTCTGCACCTTTCGCCCTTCTGACGACGCTTATCACCTGGATCACTTCTATGTCCACCCAGACGCCCAATCCCAGGGCGTGGGATCATTTGTCCTCCGTATGCTCCTCAAGCAGTCTGACCCCCTCCGATTGCCGGTGCTCTTGGGGGCGCTGCGAGACAGCGCTTCCAACCGCTTCTACCCGCGGCATGGCTTTGTACAGACCGGAGAGGATGAGTGGGACATCTACTATTCCCGCTCCCCAAGTATTCCGATCTTGCCCGCGGATGTTGTGCAGCAGCAACTCGATGCCTACAACGCTCATGACCTTGAGGCGCTGGTGGCGACCTATGCTGAGGATGCCCGCTTGTTCGAACATCCGAACACCTTGCTGGCTTCTGGAAAGGCAGAGATCCGGGAACGATTCCGGCAGCGTTTAGCGGAACCCAATCTGCACGCCAAACTGTTGCATCGCATTGTCATGGGCGCTTTCGTGATTGATCACGAGCTTGTCGCTCGAACTTTTCCAGAAGGGGATGGTACTGTACAACTCGTTGCCACCTATGAGGTGCGCGACGGCTGGATCCTCAATGCGAGGTTTCTGTCGGGTGAGAAGCAGTTGGATGCTTGAGGTTGTGGAACGGCCCCGAGAGACTATACTCCCGCCCCATGAAGCTCGTCCCCAAGCTGACCCACCCATGTGACCAAGATTGGTCGGCCATGACCGGTGACGACAAATGCCGGTTCTGCAGTCAGTGTCAGCTTCATGTGCACAACCTCTCGGCCATGACTCCGGACGAGCAAGGGGCGGTGATGGATCTACCCGGTCGCAAGTGTGTGGCCATGGTGCAGAATGCCAAGGCCATCGAAGTGCGCAGCAGCACCTGGTTGCTGATTCATCGCATGACTCGCCCGCTGCGGGCAGCTGCAGCGATGGTCGCGATTGTGCTTCCCCTCGGGATATCCTCCTGTGCGAGCCCCCGAGCCAGTTCCCAAGCCAGTCCACCTGCGGAGTCGTGCGCAACCACTAATGTCCAGCCTCTAAAGATTGACGGGAAGGTGATTGCTGGCGGTATCATGCCGCCGCCGACGTGGTGGCAGCGGTTGAAAGGAGTGTTCCGGAAATGAGGGAGTGTCGTCCTTCAAACTCGCCATGAGAAAAATTCGGATAACACGGCTGCTTTTCCTGGTTCCGTTCGCGCTCGTGCTCGGAGCGGGCATCCTGATTCGGAATGCAGTCGCCCATGAGCGGGTGAAGTTTGAGCGTGAGTCGGCAAATTTGCTTCAGCATCCTGATCGGTGGGTTGGTAGAAGTGTGGGTGTGGATACTTTGGATTCCTGGGGAGTCACTTCACGATACATCGCATTGCGGGCAGACAAGCTTGTCTCCGAGTTTTCAAAAGCTCTTCGAGTTTCCGCTCAGACCTACTTTTCGCCTGTAGGCGACATGCCTGCTCAGGAAACGATCTGGCAGTTTCCTGAATACTTTGTGCGTGTCTATGCCACGTCAGCATTGGACCGTGATGGGCTTGATGTGGGGGTGCATGCAGGAACGTATAAGGATTTTAGAGGCGATCGACTCACGGAGAAATGTGATCCGTTGATGCGATTTGTAGCCATTGACTATGCTTCACCCCGCAGGTTCCTGGACGCGGGACGGTGGCCTCTCATGTTGAGATGTGTCATCTCACGATCTGCAACGGTTTGTAGAACTCCATTCGGAGTTCCAGATATCCTCGGATGAATACCAAGGGTGGAGTTGTATCACGCCGTTGGCGTGGGGGGCAGGGCGTGCATGTTGGGGGGCGGCATCGTAGCTCGTACGCTGCGTGTCCGATCTACGCGAAACGAGCTTCACCGCTTAAAAGCGGAACTCCAACCCTCTTGGCTCCCATCAGCAGAATGACAGGTGCTCAAGCAGGGTTGGAGTTCCGCCTTTAGGCCAATGCCATCAGGGAAAAGGTAACCCGGCCGATGA
>NZ_BATR01000082.1 GCF_000739655.1 Verrucomicrobium sp. BvORR106
CCAAGCACCAAGCACCAAGCACCAAGCACCAAGCACCAAGCACCAAGCACCAAGCACCAAGCACCAAGCACCAAGCACCAAGCACCAAGCACCAAGCACCAAGCACTAAGCACTAAGCACTAAGCCCCCACCCTCCCCACCAGTCTTTCCACGTGTTCTCTCACGCCCTCTGGCCAGGTGGCCATGAGTTCGGTCATGCGGGGGAAGTCGCTGGCGTGGAAGGCTCGCGTCACTTCCTCGAACTGAGGCAGGTCACCGGCCAGGGCGTGGAGGAAGCGGTGCACCGCGTCGGCGGCCTGGCGTTTGCGGTCGCGGTCTGCGTGGGTCTTGCGGGCGTCTTCCACCAGTTTTCGCAGGGCCACGGAGGCACCGCCGGATTGCTGGTTGAGCCATTCCCAGTGCCGGGGCAGGAGGGTCACCTCGCGGGCCACGACCCCCATCTTGGGGCGACCGGGGCCACGTTTCTCAGCCGTGGTGTCTTCCCCCGCACCTTCGGAGGGCGCTTCTGGGGAGGAGCTGGCAGGGAGGAGACGGTTGGCGGCATCCATGGCGCTGCCTCTGTAGTCCACCTCCACGAGCTGGCTGGTGAGGTCATCGAACACCAGGACTGGGCCAGCGTCGAGCCGTGAGGTCCAGGAGTGGGCTTCCAGGACGACCTCGCAGAGAGGGCCGGAGGCGATGCGTTGATGACCGGCAAAGGCGATCACGGGTGATTGGGAGTGGAATCGGGGATCCATGAGTTGGATTTAATCCGGGTGAAATAAAGTGTCAATAATTTATCCGGGTAAAAATGTTCCCTTCAGAAGCCCCTGACCATCAGCCCCTCCATTGCGGGGTGCATCCTCACTTGCCTTTGTGCCCCCATCTCTTAAGCTCCCAAACATGCCCATGGATAGCGCGATGGATGAAGCCCTCAGCAGCACGGCTTTCGCAGAGTTGGTGTTGGGTGGCTTTGATGAAAAAGCCATCCAAGCCGCGGCGGAGCGCGGCCGGGAACGACTGGGAGGGAACGCCACTCTCGCCTTCATTTTTTGCACCTGCGACTACGCGGGCTCGCTCAAGGACCTGATTGAACTGGTGCAGATTCATGCCCGCTGCCCCCATGTCGTGGGCATGTCCGCGAGCGGGTTGGTGGGCGTCGGCCGGGAGGAGGAAGGCGAGCAGGGATTTTCCCTCCTGCTGCTCCGCCTGCCTCATGCCGACGTCATGACCGCGGCCCTGGGCTCTGGTGAGGGCTCCAGCAGTGATTGGGCGAAGACCCGGCAGTGGAATGACGAAGGTTGCACGGGCTGGGTGGTTTTAGGCAACCCTCTGAGCCTCGGTGAGGACTGGATGGGCGAGTGGAACTCCCACGTGGGCCGCACTGCCACCTACGGGGGGCTGGCCAGCGGCAGCTTCCGGGCGGAAGATCTTTTTGTGTTCAACGAGCACGGCATCCAGAACGTGACCGCCGTGGCCGTGGGCTTCCGCGGAAACGTGCGCCTCAGCGGGCTCGTCAGCCAGGGCTGCCGCCCGATCGGCGAGCCGCTCACCATCACCCGGGCGGAGCAGAACCTGATCCACCAGCTGGCCTCGAAGAGCGCCTACGAGCAGCTCCAGGCCGCTTTCCACAGCCTGCCAGAGACGGATCGCGAACACGCCCAGGGAAACATTCTCGTGGGCCTGGCCATGACGGAGTACCGGGAGGATTTTCACACCGGTGATTTCCTCGTCCGCTCCATCCTGGGCGGCGACCCCACGCTGGGCATCCTGGCCGTGGGGGCTACTCCTCGAACCGGACAAACCCTGCAGTTTCAACTCCGGGACCACGAAGCGGCGGACTCGGAACTGCGTGAACTCCTGCTGCTCAAGCGGCGTGAGCTCGCCCATTCACCCTTTGCCGGTCTTCTCTTCACCTGCGGCGGCCGCGGCGAGCAGCTCTTTGGGAAGCCGCACCACGATGCCGGCCTCTTCCGGGATGCTTTTGGATCCGTGCCCATGGCCGGCCTCTTCTGCAACGGAGAAATCGGGACCGTGGGTGAACAGGCGTATTTGCATGGTTTCACCGCCGCAGGCGTGATGTTGGTGGAGGGGGCTTAGTGGAGGGTGCTTGGTGCTTGGTGCTTAGTTCGAGGGGCGCGGTGTGGTTTTCGGAGTCGGATTGGCTCGAAGGTAGCGAATCAGCCCTCCAATGCACCGGTGAACTTGAGTTGCCTGATCGTATAGCTGGTGGAATTGCTCTTCAGAAACGTACCGCTGATCCAAAGCGATATACAGTTGGCTTTGCACCTCGGTACACGAGCGCTGGGCCATTTTCAGGAAACGGGCGAATTCCGTGTTGCTGCCTCCATCAAAACCCTCTGCGCAGTTGTGCATGGCTGACCCCGCAGCAGCCCGCATCTGGTCGCGAAGCTCATAGTCCCGAGAAAAGGCTCCTGATCTACTGATGGCGTAGACGCTCCGCGCCAGCTCTCTCGCCAGTTTCCACGCGTCAAGATCCTCAAACCTTCTGATGGCCATACGTCACCACCATACACCCAAATTCGCTCCATCAAGCGTGTTACCTATGTTCTGACCGCGCCCACCAAGCACCAAGCACCAAGCACCAAACACCAAACACCAAACACGAAGCACCAAACACGAAGCACGAAGCACGAAGCACCAAGCACCAAGCACCAAGCACCAAGCACTACGAACCAAGAACCAAAACAACCATCGGCAACGCCACGGCAACGTCGGCCAGGACATGACTGAGTTCAGGAGAGAACTTCTTGGCGAGATGGTGCACCACTCCCAGAAGGACGAGGCTGGTGAGGACGGCTACGATGTACGGCTGCATGCCCTGCGGGGCGTCCCGTGAGACGATCAGACCGAGGGCAACGAAGAAGCCCACGAGCAGGGCAGGGTAGAGTTGCACCATCACCGGCCAGGTGTGGGTGATGGCATTCTTGTCACCGAGCCGGTCAGATTCCTTTTCGTAGGAGGCGATGGCCACACAGTTCAGCATGCACAGCAGACCCAGCATGAGGGTCTCCATGGAGAGCGGGCCAGCGAGGCGGTCCAGGCTGTAAAAGTGGACGCTGAGGGACACCCCCAGGGCGAAGAGGTATCCACAGATGGCCTCCTTGGGCAGGAGCCTGAGGCCTTGGTTCGAGCGCCCTACTACGGTGAGCACGGCCAGGCCCACCAGCAGGAGGGTGAAGAAGAAACGGAACAGCGGCGGGATCGGCAGGGTCCACAGGAAGAGGCTGCCCACCGCGCTGGCAACGAGGTTTCCCACCAAGTAGATCGTGGAGTGTCCCCGGGCCGCATAATGCAGCAGGTACATGCCCACAATGAACGCCAGCCCCACCCCGCGCCACAGGATGCCCTCAGGCACCTCCGTGAGCGCGGTCCAGCCCAGAGCGGCGGTTGCGGCCGGGATCACGCCCACCAGGAACCACACCCGGTGCCGCCGGTAAAAGGCATGCCGCACCGTGGATGCCAGCTGGACTTCGTTGGAGAAGCTGTCCAGCACCCGGTCCGCCATATAGATGATCCACACTGCCAGCCCCAGCGCCCAGTAGCAGCCGTCGGGCAGGGTGAGGCGGCACACTCGCGCCAGCGCCGCCTGCCACAGCACCGCCACCAACGGGGCGTCCAGGCTCAGGACATTGAGCCACAGCCACCAAGGGATGCGGGGGGAGGTCGTAAGAGGCGGCTGCGGCATCGGGGAAGGGGCCTACCTAAGACGGCACTCCCCCTTCCTGTCCAGCGCTTTGCGTGATCGGCCCCGTCGGGCTGGCGCGTCCACCGATGTTGCCGCAAGGGGACGGTTTCACGCTAGTTTGTTTGACCTGGGCACGCGGATTGCTTAAATCGCGCGCGAATTTTAAACCCAGAAGGATCTGCAGGGCAGATCCTGAGATTGCCCCACCCTCGCGCCCCCTCTGATCCAGAGAATGATGAAGTATCTCACCCTGATCCGTCACGCCAAGTCCAGCTGGGACCTCGCCGGTCTCGCAGATCATGACCGCCCGCTGAACGAGCGTGGCGAGCGCAACGCCCCAATGGTCGCGCGCTTTCTGGCGAGGACGTATCTGGGGGCCAACGGCATCCCCGCCATCATCCCGCAGCCGGACCGTCTGGTCAGCAGCACCGCCTTGCGAGCCCGCTCCACCGCTGAGCTCATGCAGCCGGAACTGGGCATCGGCGCAGAATTCATCCAGCTCGATGGTCGCGTTTACCATGCCGAACCCCGGGCCCTGCTCCAGGTGGTGCGTGAATTCGATAACGCTTGGAGCCACGTCGTCATGTTCGGGCACAATCCCGGCATGAGCGACTTTGCCGACCAGCTTTTGCGCCGCCGGGCCATTGATGAAATGCCCACCTGCGCTGCCGCCGTGATCGAACTGCCGTGGGAGACTTGGGGAGCCGCCTCGTGGAACCAAGCCCGGCTCATTGGCTACGTCACCCCCAAGCTCATCGAGAAACGATTCCCAGACGGCCACGAGCCCCGGCCGATGGACCCGCCGCCGGACTTCCGGGTGTCGGATCCGCGGGAAGGGCTTTGAGCCAGTGCGTCAGTGGGCAGTGCGTCAGTAGTCAAGGTGTTGGGGCTGAAGTGGTAAGGAGTACATGCTTCAGCCTGAAGGAGTTTGGGGTGGAATCGTCGTGGGATGGCCTTTGGGGGATAGATTCATGTCTGGAGTCTTGAGTCTTAAAGTCTTGTGTCTGCGGCGAAGCCGCCTGCATTTTCGTTTGACGCTTGCTGCATCAGGAATAAGTTGCCTGCTCGTTTTCTAGAAATCCGTAATCCCCGCAATCCCAAACCAAGTCAGAGTCCCATGCCAGAAATTCAGGTCAAAAAAGGTGAACCCGTTGATCGCGCCCTGAAGCGCCTCAAGACCAAGCTCGAATCTGAAGGGATTCTGGACGAAGTGCGCCGCCTCCGCGCTTTCGAGACGCCGAAAGAAAAGACCCGCCGCAAAGCTCGCGCCGCTGCCAAGCGTGGTAAGATCCGCTTCCGCTTCTCCATGCACAAGCCTGCTGACCGTAACGCCGCCCCCGCAGCTGCTACGGAAGCTTCGGCTCCCGCAGCCTAAGGCATCCGGATTCTTTCAACTGTCCTCTCTCACTGACTGGCTCTGCGCCGTCCTGAGACGACAGGTTGAAAATTGATTCAAGACCTCCCCGCATTGCGCAGGGAGGTCTTTTTTTGTGGATGGGGGCAGGACCAAGGTGCTCTCTGCCCTCCCTTGAGAAAGGTGGTCACCGGGCACCGTTTAGTCTCACCTTCGCCATTCCCCATGTCCGAGTCAGCTTCAGAAAGATCCGCCCCGTCCCTCTCTGTCAACGATGGCACCTCGATCCGGCTTCGGTCTGCCGTCCGCGGCGATGAGGCCGCTGTGCAGGCGCTGGTGTTTGGTGTCTTGCGATCCTACGGGCTGAGCCCGGATCCTGAACTGACCGATGCCGATCTGGCGGATCTGGAAAGGGCGTACGCACGACAGGGCGGCCGCTTCACGGTGCTGGAAGTGGGATTCAAGGGGGCTGCAGGCCGGTCTGAATGGCAGGTCATCGGCACCGTGGGGCTGCTGCCTCTGCCGGGTCATCCTGAGGTGGGGGAACTGCGCAAGATGTACCTGCATCCCGACTGGCGTGGGCGCGGGCTGGGAAAGCGGCTGCTGGAGCAGGCCCTGGCTGACGCGCCGGTGCTCGGGTTTCAGGAAATCATCCTCGAGACCGCCTCCGTCCTGGCCGAGGCCGTGGCGTTGTATCGGCGCTACGGTTTTGAGCCCCGCGATGTCCTGCCTGGTCATGCCCCAGCCGCGCGCTGTGACATGGTGTTGGGGAGGAAGGTTTAGGGGGAGGAGTGCGTCCTGGTCAATCCTGACCGCCTAAAGGCCAATGCCATCAGGGAAAAGGAATATGCCCCGAGCGCGAATGAGAGAAGCTGCGGCGCATCCATTTCACGGTCGGCTGATTGTGCAGGCTCATGAGGGCCGAAGGTCCGGCTTGATAGCAGCCTTGGGCAACGCCCAAGGAATAAATGTCCCCATCAACCCTTGAGGGCTGAAGGCCCGGCCTCATCAAGCCTGCCCACGACGAGCATCCCTGAATGACCCCGGGCCTTCAGCCCTCAATATCTAAAACCAACGCCAACCTTGGGCGTTGCCCAAGGCTGCCATCACGCCGGGCTTTCAGCCCTCAGCTCCATCCCAAAAGGGAAATCATCGGCCTGGTTACCTTTTCCCTGATGGCATTGGCCCAAAAGGCGGTCAGGGCGCAAGCGCACCCATCGGGTTCAAGCGTCTCACAACGAACTCTCCGGTCCACTGGTTTACCGGGTCACTGAATTACCGAATTCACCGGTTTCCAGGCGTTGGCTTGCTGGAGGCCATGTCTTGGGGTGGTACCCCTCACGACTCCGGCTCAGCGACCCGGCCCTCCGGATGCCACGATGGCAACCAGAGCTTGATGGCCAGGTTCGCTGGAGCGCATGAGTGGGCCGTGGGCTTCTTCTAGCCGCGAACCGCTGCTTCGATCACGGCGATGTCGATTTTCATTTGCTTCATCATGGCTGCCATCGCCTTGGTAGCCACATCCTTGTCGGCACTCGTCGTCAACTCCGTCAGCCGCTTTGGGTAAACCTGCCACGACACTCCGTAGCGATCCTTGAGCCATCCGCAGTGGCTTTCCTCGCCGCCATTCGAGGTCAGTGCCGCCCAAAGCCGATCCGTCTCGGCCTGATCGTCCGTCGCAACTGAAATCGACACCGCCTCAGTCAGCGTGAACATCGGCCCGGCGTCGAGTATTTGGTAAGGCACACCGCCCAGAGAGAAGTCGATCACCGAGAAGGCACCATGTCCGGCGTCGGCATGAAAGTTCGTCTCGATCTGGCTTCCTGGGATCAGAGAGCAGTAGTATTCAGCGGCCTCAAGGCCTCGCCCGTCGCGGAACCAGAGGCAGGTGCGGATAGAATTTGCCATAGGATTGTTCGTTGTAAGTAGGTTGATGGTTTTCGTGTCGTTCAATGGTACGACGAACAAGCGAGTGGCTTCAGGACAACCATTTTTCAATTTTCATGGTTGCGGGGAAATGGGGCAGTGACCCGCCCTACGGGATGCCACGATTGCAACCGTGACGCTCAAGCCGGGTTCGCCACAGCGCATGGATAGGTCTCACGCGCCGCTCGAGCCGAGAGTGATGACGACACTGCCTCTCTTGTGTCCGCGATCTACGTACCGATGCGCATCGACCATATTCTCGAACGGATAGCAGCGATCGATGACTGGTGTGAACCTGCCCGCTGCGGCAAGTTCCCCGAGCTGGCGAACGTACTCGGGCCGCTCGGCGGCTGGGCCGGCGATGACGGTCTTGCCGCTCGTTAAGGTGTGCCAGGGCGCCTTCAAGAGTTCTGGAAGACTTGCCAGGATGAGGAGCAGTCGCCCGCCTCTGCATAACGCAGGCCCGCTGCGGGCGAAAGGCGCGTTGCCCACGGTGTCAACGATGACGTCAAAAGGCATCTTGGACTGGGTGAAGTCGCTTTGCGTGTAGTCGATCACCTCGTCGGCGCCGATGGATCGCACCAGCTCAAGATTGGCAGCACTGCAGACCCCCGTAACGTGTGCGCCAAAGTGCCTGGCAAGTTGCACTGCTGCACTGCCTACTGTGCCAGAGGCGCCATTGACGAGCACGCGTTCGCCGCTGCGGAGCTTACCCCTCCGGAAATAGTCCAACATGGTTGCTCCGCCGAAGGAGAGCGCCGCCGCCTGCTCGAAGCTCAGGTTCGATGGCATCAATGCGACAGCTCCGTTCGCCGGCAAGCACTTGTACTCAGCGTGGCAACCCAGGCCTGCGCCTGTGAAGGCAAAGACCTGATCACCGACTTTGAAGGACGTGACAGCGCGCCCCACAGCCTCTACATCGCCTGCGAGTTCGGATCCAAGAACCGATTTCCTAGGTCCTCGGATACCGATGGCGAGACGCCCCAGCAGGCCGAAACCACGAGGTATTTCGAGGCTGCGCATCCTCCAGTCCGCGGAGCTAACGGTCGTGGCACGGACCCGAATCAAGAGTTCGTCGTCTCCCGGCGTCGGTCTTGGTTGCTCGGTTATCTCGAGAACGTCAGGGGACCCATACCTCTGGTACGTGATGACCTTCACTGCTTCCCGCTTTCAGGTTCAATTCGCATAGAGGATCCGTGTCCGTCTGAGGCCTCACGACCTCAAGCTCAGTGACCGCGGAACCAGTTCGGCCTGTTGCGATGTCATCATGATTGGCTCCCCCATCGGGTTCAAGCCCCTCACAACGAACTCTCCGTCCCACTGGCTTACCGAGTCACTGAGTTACCGAATTACCGAATTACCGAATTACCGAATTACCGAATTACCGGTTGTCAGGCGCTGGCTTGCTGGAGGCCATGTCTTGTGGGGGCACGCGGAAGAGCTTGCCGGTGTAGGGGCACTTCACTTCCATGCCCACGGGCAGGCCGGTCACATCCACGAGCTGGTGGGCGGCGGCGTAGGGGCTGTTGACATAGCCGGGGCGGCCCTGGATGGGGCTGCCATAGGGAATCTCAGGGGCGGGTGCCGGCGAGGGGGCGGGGCCGGTGGTTGCAGACGGGCTGGCAGGCCCGCCCGCGGTGGCGTTGGAGGCCGGTCCTTTGTTCGCGCCGGTATTCGGAACACTGTTGTTTCCTGTCGCCTGGTTCGAGGCGGAAACGGAGTTCGAGGAAGGACCGCTGGCGGGGCCTGCAATGTCCTTTAGCTGGGGCGGAGTGGGCTTGGCGTCCTCCGTTTTTGCAGGGCTGCCGGGGCCGGGCTTGTTGCTGTTCTTCGGACGGACTGTCGGAGGCTCAGGCGTCACCACGGGGGCCGGGCGGGTGTTTTCCGTGAGCACGGCCTCGGGGGCGGCTTTGGCATCGATGCCGGCTCCGGCGGGGACGATGAAGGGCTTGTTCGTGTGCGGGCAGATCATGGTGCTCCCCGCAGCGCTGCGCTTCACATCAATGAGCCGCGGTGGGTTGGTATAAGGGGAGCGCACATAGCCGGGTAGCCCGGGCACGGCGTGAGCCGTCAGAGTGCCTTCCGGCGGGGACATGGGGACGTTGCCCAGGTCGCGCTGCTCGGTGCGGGTCGTGGCAAGCTTTTGCGGGTTGACCGGGGCGGTCGGGGATTGCGCCATGAGCGGGCGCGGCTGGGAAGGGGTGTTGATGATCGGCTTGGAAGCCGGCCCAATGGGCTTCACGGGCCCTGGGGCGTCCAGCGGGCGGCGCGGGGTCCGCATCTCATAGGAGATGTAGGCGAACAAGCCGTCGTGCCGGATCTTCTGCCATGCCTGCTTGGGCGGCAGCGCGCAGGAGGAAAGGCTCAACAGTGCGGTGATGGCACACCCGACTGGGGCCAAGGTACGGAGGCGGTGGGCGCTGCTCATGACACGATTGACTCGATGGCGATGCTGGGCGACCGATTGTAAAAACCCGGCACCTCATTTGCAAGCCCGGCAGTTGAGAGTAATTCAAGTTTTTTTTAAAATTGCAGTGAGCGGTTCTTTTTGTGGATGAAATGGCAAATCATATCAGTGGGCAAGCCAGCGCTTCCTTGGGCCAAGGCGGGTGTCGAGGAGTATTCCAAGCGCCTGCGCCGGATGGCACAGGTGGACATGGTCACCCTTAAGGAGGGGGCTCCCGAGCAAGTAGGAGATCGCGCGCTGGAGGCGGCCAAGGATAGCTGGTGCATTGTGCTCGATGAAAAAGGGCGTCATCTCACCAGCATGGAGCTCGCCAAGTGGATAGAGAAACAAGAACTCAGTGGCCGGAAGCGCGTGTCCTTCCTCATCGGTGGCGCAGACGGGCACTCGCCCAAGGTCAAAGCGGCTGCCAATGAGCTCTGGTGTCTCTCTGCCATGACCCTGCAGCATGAGGTGGCGCTGGTGCTTCTGCTGGAGCAGATCTACCGGGGCTATTCCATCCTCCGGGGTGATCCGTATCACCGTGAGTGATGAAGCTTGGAATTTTAAAATTTTTTCAGGGTCTGGCTAATTTGATCTTGCTTGAGAAGGTTCGCAAAATTACTATCCGGCGCTGAACATTTAGGTGGCGTTAATTTATGGGGAATCCGCAAGCATCCATTCTTCGGCAGGTGATCGAAGGTCACCCCCAGCTCACTTCGGATGCCCCTGAATCACGAGGTGCGGCCACTCCGGCCCCTGGTGCGGCTCCTGCGGTGCCCGCATCTGAATCCGCTCCCGCCGCAGCCTCTGGCGCAGCGCCCGCCGCTGGCAAGGCTCCGGCCGTGCATGCGGGGCACATGAAGCTTCTTTTTGAAAATGCGCCGGTGGCGATGGCGATGTTCGACCAGCAGATGCGCTACCTCCTGGCCAACCGCCGCTGGCTGGAGGACTTCAAGCTCACCCAGGTGGACGTGGTGGGCAGGAGCCAGTATGAGTTGTTTCCTGCACTGCATGCCGGATGGCGTCACGTCTATGAGCGGGCGCTGGGCGGCCAGGTGGTGCGCAGCGACCGGGACGCAATGACCCAGGATGGCCGCCCCGTGGTGTACCGCTGGGAGGTGCGCCCCTGGCGTCACATCGACACCAGCATCGGCGGGGTCATGATCAGCTGTGAGCACCTTTACGCCAATCCCGGCGGCAGCGAACGCGTTCCCCAGGAGGAGGCCGCCCGTGTTGACTCCTCAGACCCAGGGGCCGCGCTCTGGCAGGCCAGCCTGCCGCTCATGGCCCTGGACGCCGAGGGGCGCATCCTGCGCATGAGCCGCGACGTTTCCAGCCAGCTCCTCTCAGAGGGAGTGGTGGCGGGAGAGACGCCCATGTGGGAGGCCTTTGGCGAGAAGATCGAGCGAGGGTCGCTGCAGCAGCATGTGCTGGCCACCATCAAATCCGTGCTGGAGGGTGACCACCCGCACGCTGTGATCAATGTGTATGGAGATGCCCCAGGCGGGCCGCAGAATGACGACGCCCCACCGGATCGCTGGCTGGTTTCCCGGGCACCGGGTGGAGTGCTCGGCATGGAAGGGGATGCCGTGCTGGCGGTGGGCCTGGCGGGTCTGTCCGGCCTGGAGCCCCGTGGCATGCAATCTTCCGTGGTGCCGCCACCGGCTTCTGTGATCTTTGGCGAGACCAAGCTGCCGCCGCGTCCCGCTCCGGTGGTGCCGACGCTGGCGCCCTCTCCGCCTGCGCCGACGCCTCTGCCTACGGTGATGACTTCCGTGCTGGCCCCGGCACCCGCCCTCCCCCCGATGGCGGCACCCCTGCCGCAGAGCCAGGTGGTGGCCGCTGTGGATGAGGCGGTGCAGCGTCGGCTCGCGGAAGAAGTGGCGCGCATGCGCATGGCCTTGAAAGAGGCCACTGATTCAGAAGGCGTCTCCCGCCAGCGCGAGGCCCGCCTGCGCGCGGTGCTGGAGCTGGCTCCGTGTGGGCTCCTCGTTCTCGACGAGCGCGCCCGTCCTCTTTACTGCAACGCCCACCTCCACCTGCTGCTGGGCCGCCCTCTGGCGGA
Source organism: Verrucomicrobium sp. BvORR106 (assembly GCF_000739655.1). GTDB lineage: Bacteria > Verrucomicrobiota > Verrucomicrobiia > Verrucomicrobiales > Verrucomicrobiaceae > Verrucomicrobium. Next base: position 11,480 of record NZ_BATR01000082.1, read on the forward strand.
TGGCCGCACCATGGAGGAGTGGCTGGCTGAGGCCTGCCGGGATGAGGCGCACCGCGAGCAGGTGCTGTTGCAATGGCGCGAGGGCATCTGGCGCAAGCAACTCACGCTCGCCATGGCGCTGGTCAGTGCCGAAGGCGTGGTCAAAGACATCGAGATCCGCCCGGTCTCCCTGCCCGGTGGCGGGCTGCTGGCCATGCTGCAGGATGTGACGGACACCCGGCGGAGCGAGGAAATGCTGCGCTCCACGGAGGCGAAGTTCCGCACCCTCGTGCATGAGAATCCGCTGCCCGTGCTGCTGGCGGACCGGCTGGGGGCGATCTTTGATGCCAACCCTGCCGCGGAAACGCTTCTGGGGTACACCCGGGCGGAACTCCGGCGCATGCGGCTGGATCGCTGGCTGGATGCGGAGAGTGTCACCCGACGTGCTTCCACGCTGCGGGATCTGCTGGAGCGCGGGGAGCGCTCAGCCTGGACCACGGTCACTGTGGTGCCGCGTGAAGGGGATACCCAGAAGGTGGATTTGCGTCTCGCCATCGTGCCGGATGCTCTCGGCCAGCCTCTGTTCACCATCCATTTCTTCCAGCCCAAGGTGGAGCCGCCTCCTGTGCCCGCTCCCGTCATGGACTGGACGCACCCGCTGTTCGTCAGTGGGCTTTCTGCCCCTGCGACCGCAGGCGATGTGCAGCCGGAGTTTGCCCCAGCACCACCGGCACCGGTGGAGTACCGCCCGCTGGTATTGCTCACCACGGATGTGCACGGCCGCATCTCGGACTGGAGTCCGGAAGCAGTCGAGCAGTTCGGGTTCGAGGAGACAGAAGTCACCGGACGCGGTCTGCACTGCCTTTTCCGCCCCTCAGACGCCACCGGCTTCTACGGCGAACTCTCCAGCCTGCCCAGCGACCCCGATGGGGAGGGGCACATCTGGGCCTTCTACCACCGGGACAAAGGCCGCCAGGAAGGCGTCTTCAAGATTCAGAAACACCCGGAGGACGGCGATCTTTCCATCTCTCTGCTCAAGGATCTTCCAGCATCCGTGCCCGGCGTGGCCGACGCTGCGGGGCACTTCACCGCAGATCCCGGCCATCCCGGCGGTCTGGTGCCGGTAGGCTTGTTGGCTTCCGCCTCCGCCCAGGACCATGGGCACGGTGACGAGATTCACGCTGACGGTGCTGGCGCTACCAAGGTCCGGATCCCTGCCTCGGCCTTCGCCGCGCGGGTCGCGGCCCCACCAGAACCTCCCGCTCCGGCGAAGCCGAATGCAGAGGAACTGAAGCGTGAGCGCATCATTCTTGGTGAGTCCTACCGACGGGTGAAGAACCACCTGCAGATCATCACCTCCATGCTCAACCTCCAGTTGAGCACCCTGCGTAACGAGGAAGCCCGGGATGCCCTGCGTTCCAGTCAGAACCGGGTGCGCTCGCTCGCCGCGCTGCATCAGCACCTCTATGCACTGGCCAGTGGGGAGTCGAGCGGCTTCCAGGCTTTTGCGGAAGGTCTGATCTCTCACCTCCGCGACTGCTACGGTGTGGCGGTGGAGCAGGTGCAGCTGGATTTGCGCGTGCAGGATGAGCTTCTGCCGGAAGACTGGCTCATGCCCCTGGCCCTCTCACTCAATGAAATGGTCTCCAATGCCTTCCAGCACGCCTACGGCGACGGTCGGGCCGGGCAGATGACGGTGGAGCTTCACTGGGATGAACTGAAGGCGCATCTCCTGGTGAAGGATGATGGCGTGGGCATGTCTCCGGACTTTGACGATCATCGCGGCAATGGGCTGGGGATGAAGATCTTGCGCGTCTTCGCCGGTCAGCTCGGCGGTGAGGTCAAGGTGCAGGGGCAGCCGGGAGAGGGGGCCAGTTTTCACCTGGAATTTCCCGTGTCCGACGCGCCGCGTTCCTAGTGCCAAGCGGCACGGAAGTGCCCAGGGGGGTGCGTTTTAAGTTGCAACAGGGGACAAATTACAGTGATATTAACTATCGCTGGAAACTATGGTCCCCTCTGCCCCTATTCGTGTACTTCTCCTGGACGAACGATCCCAGTCCGGTGGCGGCGTGGCGGGGGCTCTTCGTGCCCTCGGGCATGAAGTCGTGGGAGTGACGTCGGCAGATACCCAAGTGGGGCCCGCACCGTCCAAGCTGGCTGAGGAATCCAGTCCAGATGCCGTGGTGGCCTCGCTCTCCGCCGGGTCGGCGAGCCGCACCTTGACGGTGACCTGTGAACTGGCGCTGACCCGCAGACTGGCGGTGGTGCTGGTGGTCGCACCTGAGGTGGATCCTGCCTTGCTCGCGGAGGCCCAGGATTTGCCCTTCTGCCAGATCGCATGGGAGCCGCTTCGCACGGGCGAACTGCGGACCGCGCTGGAACTGGCGGTGGCGCGGCAACAGCGCGCCCTGCTCAACGAGCGGCGTGAGCACCTCGTGGTGCAGGCGTTTGAGAGCTTGAACGAAGCCGTGATCGGCACCGATTTCACCGGGCGCATCCGGTTCTTGAATGACGAGGCCGTGCGCCTCACCGGCTGGGAAGAAGCCGATGCCTGGGGCTGCGCCCTGGATGAAGTTTACCAGGCCACCGTGAAGACAGGTGGGGAGGTGCCATCCCCCCTCATGCGTCGGGTGGAGCTGCGTCACCGCATGGGTGGAGCCACGCTCTGTGAAGAGCGCATGTCCCCGGTGCGGGATGAGCACGGCAGCATCAATGGCATGGTCATCACCCTGCGCCAGCTCAGCGCCCGGACCTCTGCGGTGGCGGGTGTGGGCGATGGAGGAGCCAAGAACCGGCCCGCAGGTCCGGTCACGGCCGGGGAGCAGCCAGCGCCGCTGGCAGACATTGTCGAGAGCATTTCCGATCCTCTCGCTGCTCTGGACGGTCGCTGGACCTTTACCTATGTGAACAGCAGCGCCGCCCGCCTCTTTGGCCGGGAGAAGGCGCAGCTCGTGGGCCAGAGCCTCTGGGAAGTGCTGCCTCCCAGCGTGAAGGCCGCCCATGAGGAGGAGCTGGACAAGTCCCTGCACCAGCGAGTCACCGCCACGCGGGAGATCTTCCTGGAGGAGACCCAGACTTGGTTTGAGGCTCGAACCTATCCCTTCGGCAGCGGGTCGCTCCTGCTGCTCAAGGACATCACCTCCCGCAAGCTGGAACTGGAGCGCAACCACCGCATGGACCGGCTCGAGTCCCTCGGCCTCCTGGCTCGCGGGTTTGCGCATGATTTCAACAACCTGCTCACGGTGCTGTTGGGCAACCTCTCCCTGGCGGAGATGCGTTTTGGCGGCTCTGGTGAGAAGCTCATGGAGCTGGCCACGGCGAAGCAGGCCACCTTCCAGGCCCAGAGCCTGGTGCAGCAGCTCCTCACCTTTGCCCGCGGTGGAGCGCCCATCAAGCGCATGGTCTCCCTGGCGGATCTGGTGCGCGCCTTCTTCTACAATCACCAGCGGGTGGACCGGGTGAACTACTTCGTGGAAGTGCAGGAGGACATGCCTGAGGTGGCCCTGGATCCCAATCAGTTCCGCCGTTTGCTCTCGAACCTGGTGCGGAACTCTGAGCAGGCCGTGCGCGCCACGGGGGGCGACATCCGCGTGCGCTGTGAGGCGGCGGATGCAGCCCGCATGTTCCCCAAGGAAACCCTTTCCGATGAGCCCGGTTCGCTGGCTGGCGTGACGCTGGAGATCCACGACAATGGCGAAGGCATCCCCGCCAAGAATCTGGGACGGATCTTTGAGCCGTACTTCACCACCCGTACGGATGAGAATGCCACGGGTCTGGGATTGACCGTTTGTGAATCGATAGCCAAAGCCCACGGGGGCGCGATCTCCGTGAGCTCCCATGTGAACACCGGCACGATGGTGCGCTTCTTCCTGCCGGTGGATTCTGAAGTCGAGGCCGAGGAGAATGAGGCTGTCGACCTCACCGCCTGCTTCCTGCCCGGCCCGCCCGCCACACCGCGCATCCTACTGCTGGAGGATGATCACCTGGTCCGCACGCTGATCCTGCGCGGCCTCGAGCGTGAAGGGTATCAAGTTGAGGAAACGCTCGATGGCAACGAGACCGTGCGCCTCTATCAGCAGGCCCTCTCAGACGGCAAGCCCTTTGACCTCGTGGTGTTGGATCTCAGCATCCCCAACGGCATGGGTGGCCTCCGCACCATGGAGAAACTTCGTGCGCTGGACCCCGGCGTGCTCGCCATCGTCAGCAGCGGCTATTCAGATGATCCCGTCATGGCCCAGCCCGCCTCCGCCGGCTTCGCCGCCGTGCTGCCCAAGCCCTATGAGCCCCTGGACCTGCTCCGGATCGTAAAGTCCGTGCTCTCCACCCGTCACGGCGGGATGGGACGGTAGGTCGGTAAATCAGTAATTCGGTGATTCAGTAATTCAGTAATTCAGTGGGGCTTCGGAGTTCTCTGAACGTCACCAACGAGGTGCAGGTTACCAGCTTCACCGCTGAAAGCGGAATTCACACCCTCTCCGTTCCGCCAGCAGGGTTGGAGTTCCGCATTTATGCGGTCAGGACACCACCACCCAGCGCGTCGCTCTCTCGCGATGGACCTCAGTGTTGGAGTACCGACTTTAGTCCAATGCCATCAGGGAAAAGAATATGCCCCGAGCGCGAATGAGAGACGCTGCGGCGCATCCATTTCACGGTCGGCTGATTGTGCAGGCTCATGAGGGCCGAAGGTCCGGCGTGATACCAGCCTTGGGCAATGCCCAAGGAATCGATGACCCATTAACCCTTGAGGGCTGAAGGCCCGGCCTCATCAAGCCTGCCCATAACGAGCTTCCCTGAATGACCCCGGGCCTACAGCCCTCAACATCTAAAACTAACG
>NZ_BATR01000081.1 GCF_000739655.1 Verrucomicrobium sp. BvORR106
CCGATCAGCAGGTGGTGGAAGCGTTCTCGAGGCTGGGTGTCGCCATGTTCACCGGGGCAGCCAGGCCGGGAAACCTGGGAGGCCTGTCTGCTGAGCAGCGGCGCACCGCCCGCGAGAGCAAGCTGGGTCGGCTGCTGGATGCTTTTGCGGTCAGGCTCTCGTCCGTCTTTGGCCGTGTGGCCAAGGTGAAGGGGACGAGGGCGCGTAGCGAGTCTCATCGAGATAACGAGGCGGGAATGGGTGCCACGTTGGCCAAGGGGCCGCAACAGAACGCTCAGGAGAAAGAGGAGGCGGCTGTTGCAGCAAGTGCGATGAGTGGGCATGCGTCCCCCTCAGCGCTGGATACAGCTACGATCTCCGCTGAGGGGGCGCTACAGGGCGGGGGAAGTCTGGATGTATCAGCCAATGCGGAAGCTGCCTCAGAGAACCCCGCGGCTGCCGGTGTGGCTTCGCGGTCGGGAACGAAGAACTTGCAGCCTCGTCTCAGCTTCAGCCGAGCCAGATCGGCGGGCAAGTGGTTCCTGGAACTGGCACAGGATCTCCGGCGCTTTCGGCGCGGTGCAGCCTCAACCGCAACGGACTTTGCCCAGATCGTTTCCGACTACCAACTGGATCCCGCGGAGGCGCATGTGGAAGACTTGGGTTACCCCTTCAGCCCTGAAGCGGTAAACACCTACCGGATTGATCTTCAAGCCGGGGGGCATGCCTACCTGCACGTAGGGCGTGGTGAGGTCTGGGTGCAGACCAATGACATGCGCGGTGATCTGGTGGAGGAGCCCCTCAAGGGGGGTGACCTCGTTTACCAGTCCGCCATGACCTATGCCCACAACAACGGGCTCTGGTTCGTCCCCGACCCCAACGGAGTCCGCCTGATTGCGCGGTATCGTCGTCTTTCCCAGATGCTCACCAGCGCCTTGCGCCACCAGACGACGAAACATTTGTGGCCATTTGGGATCGACCCAAAAACCAACAGGTCGTTTGAGGAAGTGCCGGGATGGCAGCAGGGGGATTCCCAGGAGGCTTTTGAGCGCAACGTGGATCTGTTGGCGCTCGCAGAGCGGGACTACGTGCAGGGAGCGATGGAGGGGCAGGGGTTGAGTCTGGAGGACTTGAAATATGATCCAGTCACGGATACAGTGTTGCAGAGGAGCAAGTATGACGGCACCCACAACGAGAAAACATTTTCTGGCTGGCAAAGGTTATCCCAAGGAGATTTTGACGCTCTCGTGGCGCGACTGGACCCCGGAAACAGCGGAGTTGGTGCGACAACACTTTCTCGGGCCCTTGTTACAAAATCCGCACTGGAAGGACATGACCGTGGGCGGGATAGCTCAGGAGATCGGCAGCCTGCGGAAGTTGACGGAGGAGGAGAAGTATCTCAGGACCCAGGCATCGCTCTATTCAGACTACTGGGACCAAAGGCAAGACCCAAGAAACTCTTCTACAGCCAGCAGCAAGGAAACAACTTAGAAGGTTTCGCCCGAGGGGCACATCCGGTGCAGCGCACCGGGGTGACCCAGGCGGAGGTGGATGAGGCGCTGGAGCGGCTGCGCACGCTGCCTGAGGCCGGCGGATCTGGCGCTGGAGTGGCTGGCGCATCAGACCGGGGACCGGATGAGCTCCCAGAGCTTCAAACCCGGAAGCGCGGCGAAAACATCGACGACTTGAAGTAGGACCCATCATCGGATACGGTGCTGCAAAAGCAGAAAGGCGAAGATGGATCGGAGCAATGGCGAAAGTTGTCTCAAGGAGATTTCAAAACTCTCGTGGACAGACTGGACTCCCGAAACAGCGGAGTGGGTCCGACAACGCTTTCTCGGGCGCTTCTCGTCAAATCCGCACTGGAAGGATCTGAGCCTGGAGCTGATCACACGGGGGATCGTGACGGTGCGAACGTTGACGCCGGAGGAAGAGGCGTTGCGCCGGGAGGCTCTCAAGTACTGCGAGAAGGTGAAGCAGGAGCAACCGCCCAAGCCGAAGGCGCCCAGCTGGCTGGCAGGCAAGGGTTATCCTCCGGAGCTGCTCAAGCTGACGTGGCGGGAGTGGACACCGCAAATCGCCGAGATGGTGCGGGAGCACTTCCTGTGGCCGCTGCGGGAAAATCCCAACTGGAATTACATGGGTCTAGAGGGAATAGCGCGGAACATCAGCAGTCTTCGGAAGCTGACGGAGGAGGAGTGGTATCTGGTGGAGGAGGCGTTAAGCTATTCCGCCTACTGGGACCAGATGCGAAGCCAAAAGAGCTCTTCTACAGTCGAGGTCAAGGAAACAACCTAGAAGATTCCGCCCCAGGAGCACATGCGGTGCAGCGCACCGGGGTGACCCAGGCGGAGGTGGATGAGGCGCTGGAGCGGTTGCGCACGCTGCCTGAGGCTGCCGGGCTCACGGACAGCCTGCTCATCGTGGGCAACCGCCAGGAGCTGGATGGCAAGGACGGTCGTCCGGGTGAGGCGGACTATCTCGCAGACGAATGGGCAGGCATCGAGACCGCTGAGGGCTTCATCGACACGAAGACAGGTGGGGCGGTGGTTGCATCTGGAGGCATGGGACGTTAGTGATCAGATCATCCCAGGAAGGCGCGACGCAGGAAAGTCATGACTTAATATCCCAAGGATCCGGAAAAATGGTATGAGATGTGGCAAAGTGGCTTGCTGCACGCTGGGGCGCTTGGCGAAGGTTTGATCTACACTGCCCAGTTCCATGAACTCGAGGCAGTCGTATCAGGCCTCAGCGGAACGGAGTTGGTGTGGTTCAAGGACTTTCTTCTGCGATGCACAGCGGACACAGAGCCGACGGACGAACTTGAAGAAGTTGAGTTGTACACTCTCGGCAATCCGCCGGACTGGAAAATGCGCGACGCTTTCCGATTGATTGATTTCCTGGAGAAGCGCGACCATGAAGAGCGCGCCGACTTGCGTATGAATGAGAATAACTAGGCCCCACATTTGCGGGGCCTTTGGGCGGCTGCTACAGGGGCGTCAGGCCTGGCAAGGCGTGATGGGGAGAACGTGGCTTCCACCCAGCATGTCCGCTTCTCCAATGGTCCCTGGTATGGCGACACTGAGGAGGTGCGTGCCGGGAGAAGGGTGGCTTCCAACCAAACGAGCTCTGCCGAGGCGGGCTCTATTACGTCCGAAACGCTTCTGGTGGAAGCCGCAAAAAGATTATGCGGATCAAACGAGGTCTTCAAGGGCAAATGCGGGTCGGAGTACGATGAGTGGACCAAGACAGACACTCTACTTGTGGGGGACTTCCCCATGGGTTGCACTCGCTACGCTCGCTCCACCCATGGCTGCTCATGGTGAACCCTCCAGGTTCGAGGTGTTGCGATTGTGGTGGGGGAGTGCAAGCGTCTTGTGTGTTGTTTCAAGCATCCTGCCGGGAACCTTGGGTGTGGCGTGGCGTCGCGTGACTGAGTTCCGCGCGTATGCCAGGCTCCGCCGCGGGCAAGGTGGAAGAGCCGTCCCGGCTCTTGAGGGCTGCTGGGTAAGCTGGGCGGATTGAGGGAGCAAGAACCGGGATGGTTCCTTTACGGTGGGTGTGCGAGGGCGATGAGACGCTGCATTGTGCTGCGATCCTGAGCCTTCCGCAGGATGCAGAAGGCGACACGCTGGAAGCGTGCGGTCCCACGAGTTTCCCCTGGGGCCGAGGGAGGTGGCTTCAGAGAGGCGTTCAATCCGTCGCTGGAGAGCGGGGCTCCGGCCGCGCAGCGCGCTCTCCGGAGCCGTGGTCAATGTGGTGGGAGAGGCGGGGACAGTCAATGGAGTTGCGTTTTGACTGCGGCAATCCGGCGGACTACGTGTGAACACATCGCATAAACGGGAATCAGACGATGGTGCAAGCACAGATAACGACGATCGAGTACGGAGCCAGGGTGGTGTCTTTGATCTTGGCAGTCAAGGAGCATGCCGACGTGTCGCTCTCCGAGGCCAGGCAGATGGTGGAGCGAGTTATCGGAGGGGAGCCTGTGAGCCTTGAACTGCGGGATGAGCGGAGCTTTAAGGCCCTCAAGGAAGCGGCGGAGAGCTTCGGCGCGAGGGTGCAATGAGGCGTTGGCGTGTGGCCCGGGCGGGTGGAATGTGGAGTGGTGGGGTGGTGGAGTGGTGGAGTGGTGGAGTAGGGCGGGCGAGGCTTGATCAACGGTGGAGGAGGAAGCGTGGTGTATAGGTGAATGCTGGCGTGGCACTAAACGAAGCGGAGTGCCTAGGGGCTGTGAGTTGACGCACGGGTGAAATCGCGGACGATGGGGCATGGAGTCTGTGCCGCTGATGCCACCGCCGACCCGGAGGCTGACCTGGGAGGACAGCATGCGGGAGCAGCGGGAGATGATTGTGGTGACCCCTTCGAGCTACGAGGGTTTTCTTATTCAGTACTCGGAGGAGCAATGTCGGGTGATGGCCGGTCTGCCTGTGCTCTGGCCTCCGTGTCGGGATGCCGAGCTGTAAAAATGTGGCGGCAGGTGGGGCAAGCAAGGGCCGTGCTGAAGCGCGCTTGAGCCTTCAGAAGGATGGGGAAGACGGCGCGCGGGAAATTTGCGCCGTGTGATGCCCGAGAGAGAAAGAGGTGGCTTCCGACCGGACGAGCTCTGCCGGGGCGGGCTCCTAACGTCCGAAACGACTTCCAGCGGAAGCCGTGACAAGTCTAGGTCAGGTCTCGCGAAACAGCAAGCTGGGAAGCCCCTCCTCTGCGATCTCGGAACAGGGAGGGGCTGCAGGAGCGACATGGACATCTCCGAGCCAGTCATATGTCGCCCCCGGCATGCCCGGCGAGGCCGGACCCGTGGAGGAAATTGCCACCGTGCCATGGGGTTGGTCAAGGAGGACATGGCGGTGAGCGCCGTCTAGCTGAGGAGGGAAAATTGGATTGGTGGCTGATCGGGACAGGGCGCAGCATGATGCGCACCCGGACTGCCGAGAAGGGTGATGGGGTGAAATGGCTGCGTGCGTCCCGGAACTCTCTAAACAAGAATTCCAGGGCGCAGTGGTCGAGAAAACTCGAGATTCCCGCCAGGCTCCTCAAGGGAGTCCCGGTGCTGTCGGGATTCGGACGCAGCCCTGGCCTCAAACGGTACAGTCCCCTCAGCCAGGCACGCAGGGGAGGGTACACCCAAGGGGCTGTCGGGTCAACCGAGGGTGGCGGGAAGGAGGGGGTGCAGAGTGGCCTGCCTGCACCCCCGCCAGAAGCAGTGGGCAAACGGCAGGCTCATGGCCCCGCTGTCTGGGCGGGGAAACGTCCCTGACCGGCGGCCTGATGTCAAGAATGGGGAATGCTGCCGGTGTGCTGGTTCATGAAGATGAAGGCCCCGGGTGCGGGGGGCGACGAGGGGCTGGAGGGGGCGATTGGGTGGCTGGGTGTGTGGACGGCGGGTGCGAGGAATGACGAGGTACGGGCATTGGAGGTTGAGTTGACTCCTCTGCCCATCGGGTGCGCCGCAGACCCGCCAGGTATGGTTGGCCTGGGCAGGTGAGGATGGGAAGGGGGGCGGGCGGTTGCGGAGATCGCTGCTGGCTGTTGGCTGCGAGACGAGGTGGGTGCCGTGCTCGACGGCGTGGATTCCCCCTTGCTCGGGTGCGGAGGTTAGCGCATCATTGGTGCTATGGCAGTCCAATCTGGCACGAGTGCGGCGATCTATACCGGCAACAGTTCCACGGTCACGCCTTACCCGGTGCCGTTCCCTTATCTGCTGGCCTCGGACATCTATGTGGCGGTGCAGCAGGGGGAGAATGCGCCGGTGATCCTGGCTCAAGGCGCGGACTACACGCTGACGCCGACAAAGGACAGCGGCGGGAACATCGTGGGCGGGCAGGTGGTGACGAAGGTGGCGTACAACAACACCCGGACGCTGACGATCTTCCGCCAGGTGGCGCTCACGCAGCTCACGGAGCTGCCGGAGGCGGGGCCGATCTCCTCCCGGACGCTGGAGAAGGCGTATGACAAGGCGACGATGGCGCTGCAACAGATCCACCGCCGGGTGCTGGCGCTGGAGGGCATCGATGACGGTGGCAGTGTGATCGTCATCCCAGAGGGCTCCACGGGCGATGTGCTGCAGGACGTGCAGACCTTTGCCGATGCCACGACGCGTGGCAATGCGATCCCCAAGCGCGTGGGCCAGCTGGGTGTGCAGATCGACAATGGGAGCCTCTGGCGATCCATCGGCACGAGTGCGGGCTCCTGGGCCCGGCAGACGGCGGAGGCGGTGGAACAGGCGACGGTGATCGCGGGGAGTGCCGTGGCGTCCTACCTGCCACCTGGATGCATCGTGCCCTATGGGGGCACTACGGCCCCGACCGGATGGCTCTTCTGCTATGGCCAGGCGGTGAGCCGCAGCGCTTATGCGGGGCTGTTTACTGCCCTGGGGACGACCTATGGCGCGGGGGATGGGACGACGACGTTTAATCTGCCGGACTTGCGGGGGCGCGTGGCTGCGGGCCGGGATGATATGGGCGGTGCGTCGGCGGGCCGCCTGACCAACGCCGGCACCGGGAATCCCGGGGTGAATGGCACGGTGCTCGGCGCGGCGGGTGGGGCGGACCGGCATATGCTGACGGTGGCGCAGATGCCGAGCCACACGCATAATATTACGAATGGGAGTGTGGTTTACCGGAATGCCGCTCCGCTCGCTTTGGCAGGTGGGAGCTCCAACTGGGGACAGACCGTAAATCTCACGAATGAATCGACAGGTGGTGGTGAGTCGCATCCCAACTTGCAACCGTCATTAGTGCTGAACTACATCGTGAGGGTGTGAATAGTTGGCGAGGAGCGTCGCCCTTTGCAGAATGTCGTTGGGTGTGGTAGGTGAAGGACCTCCCCAATGACTTGTCGTCGAGTTTTTACCCTCCTATCGTTTCCTCTAGTTGCGCTGCTGAGCTTCGCTGGCGGAGCTGCCTGGAAGGTTGGCTCAAATGGTGCCTCTTCAGCATCGTCAAATACCCCGGTTGAGACCCGAGACAAGGAAGCTGATGCAGCGCAAAAGCGGGAGAGGCAGGAAAAAAAGCGCGTGATGCTGGCCTTTCCGACAGTGGTCCAAGTAGTCTCGAACCCACGCAATGTCCTGCTCTCGCCCTATCAAGACGGGCTCATGAAGGTGCGGTGCAAGGGCATGGAAGGGGATTTCTCACGAGAGTTCATCGCAGTGTTCCGGTGTAAAGATAAAGGGGGAGCCACTGCAGCCGCACAGTTGCAGAGAGGAATGCGCCTCAACATCAAGATGACAGAGTCGGACACGGTCCCGCCCGAACTGAAGGGAATGGCGACGGCTGATGAGGTGGATGACTTTACGCTGCCAGTGTATTGGGTGCATTCTTACTCGCACAACGAGGCCCGGTTGCGGATAGCAGACAATCCTGGGAGGCTGAAGTTTGTTGACCAACTGCCCGATTCTGTGTTGAAGGCACCCGTCCCTGTCCTGGCGGGTGATCGGGAGGTTCCGTTCTATTTTTTTGGAGGGGATTGGGCCATCTACACGCCAGGTGTGGAGGCTCAGTTCGCCGTCAGCCAGGAGGGAGGCGTGAGATCGTCGGTGCTGAAGTTAGACAAGCTTCTACGCAAGAACGGAGGAAGGCTCATCTTTGTGCCGGTGCCTCAATCGGCAAGTCTTTACCCAGATTTGGCGTTGGGAAGAAACGATGGTCGGGTACTCAAGGGGGCGCCAGGAAATACTGCCGTGCAGGAGTTACTGCGTTCGCTCAAAGAGGATGGGGTGTCTGTCGTGGATTTGACAGAACATTTTAGGTCCCACCGAACTTACGACTTCGAGGGAAAGGGGTATGCAGCCTGGCTTCCCAATGACACTCACTGGAGCTCCTGGGCCGCGGCTGAATCTGCCAAGCTGGTGAAAGCGGAGCTAACCAAGGTCACGAAGGAGCTGTCAAACACCCTGGGGCCGGATAGCAACCTTGCAGCCTCAGTGAAAGAGGTGCGGATAGAACATGAGGGGGATATAGGAGATCTGACGGTGGTGGAATCCCTAGGAGTGCATGTGGATCCGGTCCCCACAGTTCTCTACCAATGCAAGACTCTGGAGGGTGAGAAGTCCGCAGCGGATAGTTCGGCACCTGTGCATGTCATTGGCGATTCATACGCGATGATCTGGGAGAGTGAACGAGCTGGGTTCAGTTCGCACCTTGGTAATATGCTCAACCAACCCGTGTACACCACGGCTGTGAGCGGTAGTGGCAACAGAGGGGCTCCACATCAATGGCTGAAGCATGCTGGCGGTAGTCATCCTCAAGTATTGATCTGGCTCGTCGCGGAGCGAGCACTGACGCAGTCAGACTGGTTTGAGCTGCCTTAAATTTGCACCACGGGACTCTTGCCAGGCGCCGGCCTCAAAGCTTGCCTTTTGGTCCTGGTGCGGGCGTCCAGGTGAAGTCGCCCCAGATGGCGCGGTCCTGGTAGTCGGTGGGACCGGTCTCGGTGCGCAGGATGATCCAGGGGACGCCATTGGGGGGCAGGGTGACGGAGAAGGTCTTCTTCTCGCGGTCGGACTCCACTTTGCCGGGATCTAGGAAATGATCGAGCAGCCTGGTTTCATCTCGCTGGTGCCCGGCGGTGGCTATGACAAAGCGGACGCCGTCGGTAGGCTTCTTCCGCTTCCAGCTGGGGGATGGCACCATGTAGGAGATCTGCAGAGTGCCGCCGCGCGGGTCATTGCGTAGGATCAGGGTGCTGGGCGCATCCAGGCGGAGGGCGGGACGCCCATCGACGTCCGTGTTGATGAGGGATTTGAGCGAGACTTGCATGACCTCGCCGGTGAGGGGTCCGCCCAGGAGCCCGGGGGCGCGACCGGGAAAGGGGAGTCGGGATTGCAGGAGGAGCTCGCGTGATTTCTGGAGGGTGCCTTGGTCCAGTGCTGGGACTGCGGCGGTCTCCCAGGTGTAGCTGTAGGTGGAGGCGAACTCTTTGTGACGCCCGCGTTCCGCGCGCAGGGTAAGGCTTGAGGGGATGCGCTGAAGGGTCTTGTCATCTGCGAAGTAGGCCAGCAGGTCCACGTTGGTGTGCAGGAAGGGGGCGAGGAGAATACCTGCCTCCAGGGCTCCGGGTACGACGCGGTTGATCTCCGTGGTGCCATCTGCCATGCGGGTCACCATCTGGACGGCGTCGGGCTGGAAGGCGGCCTTGGCCAGCTTGCCGTGGAGGGTCTTCTGAATGGTGGTGCGCAGCCGCAGGAAGGTGCCTGCCGGGCGAGCGGGTACGGGCAGGGCTGTGCCGAACTCTGCCTCCCTGGTGGCCAAGGGGGTCCACTGGGGCTGCCCGGGCGTTTGCGTGGAGGGGCTAAGCAGGATGAAGTCTTTTTCGATGGCGGCGGGTGCCAGATGGGTGAGCCAGAGGGGCCAACACGCTGCATCGTCACTGGAGCTCAGCCGCCAGTCCACGGACTCCATACGGCAGATGAGGTGGTGCGTGCCGGTGCGCGCCTGCCAGTAGTCTCTGTTCAGCTCCATGAGTGTGCCGTTGCAGGCCTGATAGCTCTGGTAGACTGGGCGGGGCTGGTAGTTCAGCCCGTTGGCAAAGGCCGCACACTGGAGAAAGTTAAAGACGTCAACGGGCTGGTCTTTGAGCAGAGCCTGGAAGGTGGGCATGCGGGTTGGCTCTAGTTCAGGCGCGGTGGCGAGATTGAAAGGCAGCGTGTTGCCCGCGGGTGTGAGGACCTGTAGCGCGTGTTGTTTCCTGGAAGACGTGCCAAGGGTGTGCGAGAGGACAGACTCGGTAATGGTGGAGCCCATGATGGCGAATCGATCCGCCAGGGCGAGGGACATGAGCGCTCCGACCGTGCCCAGGCAGGCGATGCTGGCCGGTCGCGGTAGAGCAGCGATGCGGATGGGGGAGAGTGCCAGGCAGCAGAGGAGCGGCGACAGGCTGCCGATCATGGTAAGGTGGCCGTCGGCACGCGTGACACTGTGTTTCCAGACGATGGCGAGCAAGCCGAGGCAGACCAGTGCGAGGAAAAGCTCTGCGGTGCGGAGCTTCTTTGTCTGCCACAGGGCGAGGGTGATGAGCAGCACCAGGGCGAGGACAACGGTGCCGCCCGCCAGCCAGAGGGCAGCGGCACTGACGGTGATGAGTTGCATGGCGTCTGCATAGGCCGAGGAAACAATCAACCCCCGGTGCAGCCACTGAGGAACTGCCGTCAGTGGTTGCCCTGTCGAGGTCCACACGAAAGCAAAGGTGCCCGTGGCGGCCAGTAGCGGGGCGAGGGCCTGCTTCCAGGAGCGCTGGAAGACGATGGCGTGCCCGACCCACGCGGCTACGACGGCCAGGGCCGCCACGGTGTAGGTGAACTTGACGGTGCCCAGCACAGCCAGACCGGCGGGGGCGACCAGGAGATGGAGGATGGTCTCAGCCAGCGGTGTTTTCACATGACGGGGTCCGGGTTCCGCGGGTTTCATCGCCCACGCCAGCAGGGCGATGGCTGCGTAGATCACGGCGCCGGCGGGCAGGAGGGCGAGCCAGAGCCAGCTGAGCACGGCCAGCAGGCGGGGGAGATGTTGCGAGAGTCTCCACCAAAGGAGGATGAAGACGGAGGCGAGCCAGAGGACATAGGCCTGCCGCTCGCTGTGGAAGTAGCCTGCGCCGTTGTGCAGGTCCGTGCTCACCGGGGCCAGGGGGCCAAAGGTGAAGACGATGTCCTGCCCGTACACCAGCTTATGGAGGGTGGCGTGCTCCAGGACCATCTGCCAGGATGGGTCCAGCCCCTCGTTGACCGCTGCAGGTTGCGCAGCCCCGGTCATGAAGAGGCCCAGCAGTAATGCGCCAAGGGCGCGCATGATCTCTGCCGTGCGGGAGAGGGCGTGCGGCCCGGTGGGATCGAGACCTGCCGCAGTGCGCGGGGAAAATCGCTGCCGCATGAGAAGCAGCCACAGGGCAAGATTGACGGCGAAGAGAGCGAGCAGGCCGTACTGGAGGACAGGAATCATTGGGGTGAGCCGGGCAGCGTCTGGGTGGAAACGGCAGGCTGGATTTCGCCCGCCCCAGTGAAGTTGCAAGAGCCAAGCGAATCTCGGAGCCCACTCTTCAGAGGCTGTTTCGCGTATCCGGGGTCTGGGGTGAAGGCGAAACGGTGAAAAATATGTGCCGCGGAAATTCCCCCTTGTGTTGGGTTGGAGGTTAGCGCACTTTGTGGCATGGCTGTTCAATCTGGCACCAGTGCTGCCATCTACACGGGGAGCAACTCCACGGTCACACCCTACCCGGTGCCGTTCCCGTACCTTCTGGCTTCGGACATCTATGTCGCGGTGCAGCAGGATGATGAGGATGCGCAGATACTGGCGCAGGGGGTGGACTACACGCTGACCCCGACGACGGACAGCAGTGACAACATCACGGGCGGTGAGGTTCTGACGACGGTGGAGTATGATAATACCTGGACGGTGACGATCTTCCGCCAAGTATCGCTGACACAGCTCACAGAGTTGCCGGAGGCGGGCCCCATCTCCACCCGCTCGCTGGAAAAGGCGTATGACAAGGCGACGATGGCGCTCCAGCAGATCCATCGCCGCGTGCTGGCCCTGGAGGGCATCGATGACGGCGGGAGCGTGGTGGTGATCCCGGAAGGCTCCACGGGGGAGGCGCTGCAAGATGTGCAGACCTTCGCTGATGCCACAGCACGTGGTAACGCGGTTCCCAAGCGCGTGGGCCAGCTGGGTGTGCAGCTCGACAGCGGAAGTTTGTGGCGGTCGAATGGGTCTGGCTCTGGGGCGTGGGCTCGGGCGGTCACCTTGGGGCAGATTCAGGCCTCAGCATCGCCGCGGATCTTTGGGAGGAAGTCTGGTGGGATCGGCAATGCTGAGGAACTCACCTTGTCCGACGTGCTGGACTCTGTTGGTTCTGCTGCGCAAGGGGACATCCTCTATCGCGGGGCGGCGGGCTGGGAGCGACTTCCGGCAGGAACAGCAGGGCAAGTCCTGCGGACTGGAGGTGCCGGAGGAAGCCCGGTGTGGGGAAATGGGAAGGTGGTGAATGTGTGGCGGGCTGCGACTACTTCCGCATTCACGACCACCACCCAGATCCCATTCGACAACACGATTCCTCAAAGTAATGAGGGCGTCGAGGTTCTCACCATCAACATTGCTCCGTCGAGCACAAGTAACAAACTCTTGTTCTGGTTCGGCGGGTATTGTGTTTGCAGCAATGTGTCTATCCCTCTGATAGCGCTGTTCCGAGATTCTGGTGCTGATGCGCTCTATGCAAGATCCGCACCTACTGTGGCAGGGGTGATCTATCAATCGACTCTCGATTTTCATTGCACGCTGGATGTGCCAACCACGGCCAGTCAGACCTGGAAGGTCAGAACAGGGCCAGCGTCGGGGGTGACGATGTACATCAACCAGATCAGCACCGGATCGGCCTTCGGTTCCGTGGATCAACTCGCCTTGACGGTGATGGAGGTGCAACCATGATCGCTCAAGTGCTTTCGTTCGGATGGCCCGGTGCAAATTGGACAATGGAGGGCCAGGACTTTGGTTCCCTTGTCTGGCATCCAACCAACTCCCAGCCCAAGCCCACCTTGGATGAAATCCAGTCAAAGATGGTGGAGTATGACGCCACTCGAGCGAGGCAACTCGCCTTCAACCAAGGCATTGCCTCTGGCTTCACCGTCCAGCCGGAGGGCTTCACCCTTCGTCTTGAGGACGCTGACCGCGCTGCCTTTGCCCCGATGCTGGCGCTGGTGAAGGAGGCGTTGGAGCTCGGGATGATCACCAGTGAGACCCCGCAGCTCATCGCGGATCACACCGGTACGCGGCACGAGGTAACAACTCTTCGCTTCCGGCAGATTATGGTCGCTTACGGACTCCACTACAAGAGCCTCTGGGACGCCCGCACTGCATGAAATCCGCCCTCGCCCTTCTCCTTGTCATCACCGTGCTGGCCCATCGTTGGTGGGAGTTTCTTTGTGCCCATGCTCTGGGGGCTTTGATCCAGGCGCTTTGCAACCTTGGCTTTACCCCATGAACCTCGAAAACGCCCTGCTCACTGCCCTTACCGCTGTCACTTCCGGTCTCGTCTATGTCTGCCGCCTCATGTGGGTGAAACAGGAGCAGTGCGAGAAGGACCGGTACGAACTCCGTGAGGAGATCGAGGAAATGAAATCCCTGCACGGTGTGGCCACCGGCACGCTCAATGCCGTGCGACGCTGCCCGGTGCCCGGGTGCATGTTCCGGGATCCGCCTGGTCCCACGGCGTCGGCATCGGCATCCGTTCCTGCAGTTACATCCATCCTGGGTAAGGAGGCCTCGGCATGATCGTCCGCGCTTTCATTCTCCTGGCCTTTGGCATCTTCATCGGCTGGGCTGCGGCAATCAAGCAGGCGCACAACCCCGCGCGGAAGAAGTGCCAGCACCAGCCCGGGGCGGCCTGCACCTGTGCTGGGGTTCGAGGAGAGCATGTGTACGGCTGTGAATGCTGTGACGCCTCCCCCTGTCGGCCGCAGGCCGATCTTCAGCTTGAAAAAATCCTCAAGGCCGAGCGCGCCGCCGCCCGGGCCGATCACGACAAACTCCCATGAAAACCCCGTTATCCACCACCAACTCCTCCTCGTCTCGCGGACTCATCCGCCTGCTCCTCATCCTGTCGCTCAGCCTCGCCGCCGCTCTGGCGGGTGTGGGTTGCCGGCAGTTGGATGGCTACAAGCGCACCTACAGCCTCAACTACGTCACTCCGCAGGGGCAGCCTGTGGGCGTGGGGGTCACCTTGGATCCTGTGAAGCGAGCAGGGAAATAACTAGAAACAGGATCTGGCCATCGCTGCCACCGGTCACTTGCCATCTGTACCCCCCCTTCTCATACCCTGATGAAACCCGTTCTCCAAGTCTTTGCTGGCTGGCTTCTCGGCCTCGTGCTTGCGTTCCTCATCTTCTGTCTTGGCGGTGCTGTGTGGGATGCCTGCACGGCGCCACATCCGGTGAACGCCATGGTGGGGCATGCGCCCGGTGGCATCACGTTCGGCGGCTTTGCGTTGCTCTGCTGGCTGATCCCGTGCTTTGGTCCGCTCTGCCTGCTGGCGGTGTTTGCCGTTTTGCTGATCGCCGTCATCGCCGGCGATGCCCTCTTGCGCAGGTAGTCTGCGGCAGGGGAGTCAGGGTGGGGCGGTGGTGCCTCCTCTGGAGACGCTGGGAAAACTCATTCTGTCAGATCAACAGATACTCAGAGTTCGATGAAAGTACTTGAACAACCCCTCCTCGTTCCCATCCGCGCGCCGGGCGATGACCCGCTCTACCGCGTGGTCCAGCCCTGGCGCTACCACTGGGACGTGCCCGGCTGGCCGCCGCAGCGTCTCACCGTGCCCCGCGATTTCGAAGTCGATGGGGCCAGCGTACCACGCTTCCTGTGGACCCTTACTGGCATCACGCCCGATGGCCTGCACCGTGCGGCTGCGCTCGCTCATGACAGCCTCTATCGCTACGCCGGCCATCTGCCTGCAGGCGCGCATCAGATCCGGCTGCCCGACGGCTGGGTGGATAGCGGGCATCTCTGGACGCGTGAAGAGGCCGACCGGCTCTTCGCCCGCATCCTCCGCGAGTGCGGCGTCGGGCGGACACGGCGGCGGCTCATGTACCTCGGGGTGCGCTTGGGAGGCTGGCGCTCGTGGCGACGGTGAAACGTCGAAACTTCAAAGCTCAAACTCCAAACTTCAAATGCCAAATCCTCAAAGGCTGAGGCCGCGGCGCCCCCGCAACCAAGAACCCATGTCCCAACAACTCTACGACCTTGCCCTCCGGTACCTCGGCGTCGCTGAAGTCCCCGGTTCCAAATCGAATCCGCTGATTGCGGAGATGTTCAAGACGGTGCCCTCCTGGCTGGATCAGGACGACAGCAAAACCGCCTGGTGCGGCATCTTCCGCGGCTACCTGGGCCTGTGGAGCGGCACAGGCGTGCCCAAGGAACACTATCGTGCGAGGCAGTGGCTTCAGTGGGGGCAGGAGGTCGCGATCAAAGACGCGATGCGCGGCGATACCGTCGTGACCCATCGCGAGGGCGGCCACCACGTGGCGCTGTTTGACCGCCTGGAAGACGGGCGCGTCTACCTGCTGGGTGGGAACCAGGGGAACCGCGTGAGCATTGCCCCTTTTTCGCCCCGGGTGGTGGTGGGGGTGAGGCGGGAGGTGGGTTAGTGGTAAGAGGTAGGTCGAGCATTGCTCCCGCTTAGAAGCGGTGGCATGAAGTTGCCAAGAGGTAAAAAGATTTCTCGACTCAGTATAAAGATATTGCTCTACATGAATGCGTGTGTGCGTTTGATGAAAAAAATTGTGTAATGCACGGTTCTTAACAAGAAACAGCAATGAAAAAAACATCCCTCCCAATGGAATTGATGGCAAGGCTGCCAATGTTTTTGTCCAGACTTAAAACAATGGCTCTGACAGGTGTTGTCACGATGTCGCTATCTGGAACGGCATTCGCCGAATTGGATAGTGATGAGGATGGTATCCCTGACGACTACGATCCGGCGCCAAACGACTTCACCAACTATAGCGCAATCAACGGCATTTCCTGGTATGGCGACGTGCTGGGCGACGTCGACGGTGATGGAATCTTAAATTGGCAGGACAATGAGCCGTATGTTCCGTTTGACTACGATGCAGATGGTTTCCCGGATATTAGCGACCCTGCTCCCTACGACTCTACAAACTTGAGTTCAGTGAACTATGTCGCCTGGTACGACTTGTGGGACGATGACACGGATGGTGATGGAATCATCAATTTCGATGATGCGTATCCATATAGCTACTACAATGGATTGTCTCCGTCCGGATTTGACCGCGACAGCGATGGGCTCTTCGATGATGTGGATCCTGTCATTTTGGATTCACAGAACCCTAGTCCATTCAACGGATTGGACTGGCCGGGTTATAGAGCGCTCGAAGATGATGATAGCGACACTGTGGTGAACTTCTACGACTACAGTCCTGCTTAGGATGCAGGTTCTGGGTTTTGTGGGTTGGGGAGCTCCGAGTCATTTTTGGCGCGGTGCTCCTCCGCTGTAGTTGATGGGCGTTGACCGAGGTTTGAGCTCAGTGGCTGCGTCAGGTTCAGCCTCTGGTGGCCCCAAGGCGAAACTCCAATCCTGCTGCGGGGATGCTTCTGAGTTTTCGGATTTGGTCTTGCTGCTCGCCTCTGACTTTGACGGATCACTCTTCTGATGAAGGACGTGATGAGCAGGAGTCAAGTGCCAACTTTGGTCGGAGCAGGGTGCTTGGCTGCATCTGCCACTCCAGATCCGTCGTCCCATTGGCGACGGGGCGTGGATTTGATGCATTGTCTGTTGATGAGGCCTGATAACAGGCCCACAAGACGTCTAATTTCTGCGTCCCTCAGGGACTGGGGCACCAGTTGGTCCGGGGTGCGGTGGGTGGTTGCTCCCGGACGGGAGCACGCAAGGTGCTGAGCGGACGCGACTGATTCCGCTCAAAAGCGGTACTCCAACCCTGCCGCGGAACTCGATGGGGGGTCGGGAGCAGAGGAGCGCTGTTCGGGCGCTTTGCCCATAACCCTTAACGTCCAACCCCTAGCCCTTCACCCGCTTTGCCGCCTGCTTCTTCGCGGGCGCCTTCTTCACCGCAGCCTTTTTCGCTGGCTGCTTCTTCTTCGCCGTCTTGGTGACCGCCGCCTCCTCTACCGTCGCGGTCGCCGCCAGTGCGGCGGCTTTTTTCCGGGCCCGGGACTTGCGCATGCGCTCGCGGTTGTACTCGCGGTACTCGTCCGGGTGGTTCTCGCGCCACTTCTTCACCCCGGCGCGGTTCCCCTTGGCGCCTTCCTCCGTCTTGCGGTGGGCCTGGCGGGCCTCCAGCTTGCGTTCCCGGAACTCCGCGTCCTCGGCATAACGACGCCGCTGGGCGGCGTTGATGGCGGCACGTTGTTTCTCGGGGTCGGCGTAGGGCATGCCGGATCATATTGACCCTCAACGGGTCTGCAAGGAAAACGGAGGGGGGAGGTTCCCGGTTCTTGGTTGGCCGGGGCGGAGGCCTGGTTGTCGTACATCCTCAGAGGGTAAAACCAATCTCTTCCTCCCGAAGTCCCCATGGGGTGGCGGTTGTTTCAATAAACCCGCCAAAATTTCACACAATTCTTCAACTTCTCTCTTCTCATCCTGAGAAAATGTGTAGAATGGCGGAGTGCAAATTCGTTTGCACCGCCCGGTAGCACGAATGTATCTGGATTGACAAAGGTATATCATAACTGACACACCTTGTTCATTCAGAGCGCGTTCCAGACTGCCGGCGGATCAAAGTTGAGGCGCCCTGATTAATGGCTGAAAAATGGGATGGTAGAAAATCCCTGAAGGCGCGCTGAGGAAAAGTCCTATAACGGACCAGGGTTGAGACCGATACTGGAAATAACCTGTACCCGATAACTGACCAGCCTTGCGGTGATATTGTGTCGCACCAAATGCCTCAATGGTTTAGGCTGTTAACGGAGAAAAATTCCGGCGTGAATCGTTGATTTGCAGGGGATTTTACATTTAGGAAATCCCTTATCCTGAGCGTTTTAGGATGCTTGATGTGTGTGTCGATACTGTAACAAGCCGTTAGTTCTAAGATTGAGATTTTAGGTAATTACAAAGCATGCCCTCACGCTTTGTAGTTGTTCTTTCCATCTTGAGCCTGCTGCCTGCATCGCTTTATTCGGACACGATTGTGGCCAAAGGCAGCGGCAACTGGCATGATCCTCTCATCTGGGATCCTGAGTTCAGACCCATGACGGGCACGAACGGAAGTGACAGTGTTCTGATCGGCACCGATGAGAACGGGGTTGCGCGGATCGTGACCTGGGTGGGCGGTACCGCCGGCGGTGTGGGCAACGTCAATTACACGAATGGGGCGAGTGCTGACTTCGGTGTCGATAACGGCAATACCATCACCGTGGATGGCGGGATCCTGGCCCACACCAAGGGCACGAACTGGGTGCGCATCGGCAACTGGGGCGAGGGCACTCTGGACATCAAGGACGGCAAGGTTTTCTTTCCCGTGGGTGAGGTCCAGATTGGCACGCACGGAACTTCGGCGAATGGGATCGTCCGCATCGGCGACGGTACAGGAGCGGCGGGTTCCGCGGTGATGAACTTGTGGGCCACGGCGGATGGCAATTGGAGCGGGCAGACCACCACCCTGAATCTTGGCAAGCAGCAAAACAACACCTTCTATGGCAGCGCGGGATTCCTGACCATTGAGTCCGATGGCCTGCTGGAAGGCGGGGCTCACACCACCACCTCAAACGGGACGGGAGGCTGGAACTACAACCAGAGCGTCACCCGCATCGGTTACTACCCGTCCGCGGTGGAGAGCGTGTTGTTGATCAAGGCCGGTGGGCGGTTCAACGCTCATGGCACGGTGGAGATGGGGTCGTCCGGGATATTGAACGGGATGACGTCAAAAGGACTGCTCCACCTGGATGGGGAGGGCGCGTTGATGACGCTGGACTTTGGCGAATTCAACATTGGGCGTGATGGCGTCGGGCGCATGATCATTGAGAACTCCGCCCAGTTCATCAAGTCGACCAACGCCCTGGACGCCACCAGCGGGGTGATTCCGAAGGGATTTGGAAACAACTTGGGCAGGGCCGCCTCAGGGGTCGGTACGCTCACCATCCGTACCAACGGCAAGTTCATCCGCGATACCGGCGGGAACGTGGGGGATCTCTACATCGGCGCGAGCGGGCAGGGGACCATTTACATCGAAACCGGTGGGGAGCTCATCAACCGGTCCACCAACTGGGACTGGCTCGGCGTGGCGGCAGGCAGCGTGGGCAAGGTGTATGTGAGTTCGGGCGGTCTCTACAGCGTGGTCACCACCGCGCAGATCGTGGTGGGTCGTGATGCGGCCAATGCCACGCTGGGGGCGGCCACGGGATTGATCGAAATCAACGGCGGCTCCATGGTGAGCAACGGGGATGTGCACATCGGACAGGACGGGAACGGCACCCTGCGTCTGATCTCCGGCCGTGCGGAGATGCTCAAGCTCTCCATGGGCCGGGGCGCGGGCAATGGCCTGGTGGAGGTGCAGGGTGGGGAGATGCTCATCAAGGGCAACTCCTACATCGGTGGGGACACGGGTGACTACTCTGCCAACACGAGCCTGGGCACGGCCACCTTCAACCAGAGCGGAGGCATCGTCACGGCCACGAACGCGATCTCCATTGGTTTGGGCACGAACCACACCGGTACCGTGAACATCACCGGCGGCGAGTTCTACCACAAGATCAGCGATGTCTCCGTCGGGGAGAAGGGCGCCGGCTATCTCTACATCGGCAAGGATGCGAAGTTCTATGAACAAGCCACCGCCAGCGATGCCTATCTGTTCGTCGGCCGGTTGAATGGCTCCCAGGGCACCATGATTGTGGATGGCTATCTGGAGAAGCAGAATGCCAGCGTCCGCGTGGGCCACGGCAATGATGCTGCCGGCTCGGAGAACAACACCACCGGCCGCGGCACTCTGGGTGGCTCCGGCACCATCAAGTCCCTCGGCGGCGTGTACATTGGCAGCTACGGCACCATCACCGGCGGCACCATGACCTCCGTGGGCGCACTCACCATCCAGGGCAACCTGAACCTTGTGACCAACACGGGTGCGCCCTCGCAGAGCACGCTCTTTGTGAACTTCGACCGCTCCAGCCCCATGGGTGCAGACCGCATCATCGTCACCGGTGAGATCTATGTGGACGGTGCCCGCATCGATGGCACCTGGGGTGGTGGCGACACCGGCCTGGAGAGTCGCTACTGGATCGTGGTCAGTGATACCGGCCTGGGCCTCTCCGACTTCTTCACGAACATGGTGTGGGACTCGGATCACTACCTCGCCTCTGACTACTGGAACATGGGCGCAGACGGCTTTGTCAACATCGGCGGCATGGACTTCGCAATGTTCTACGGCGCAGACTTCGACACCGGCGCCCTCACGGGTGGGAATGACCTCATGCTCTCCGCCATGGGCGCGGTGCCTGAGCCGGGTATTTCCTCGCTCGCCTTCCTGGGCTTCACCTGCCTCTTCATGCGCCGCCGCCGCACCCGCCGGTAAGGAGCCCGAGGAGTATTTGAAATAACTTTGCCTGCTTGATGAAGACCCCCTTCTCACATCTGGATCTCAAACGGCCGCACCCGCCGCGTGGCATCGCCCTCATCATGGTGCTGGTGGCCGTGGCCGTGGTGGCCATGCTGGTGCTCGCCTTCATGGCTGAGGTGCGCACCGAGCACCGCTCCGCCTCCGCTTACTCGAACATCACGGAGGCCCGCACACTGTCCGAGCTGCCGGTGAACATGGCCATCGGCCAGATCCGCCGCGCCACGGAGCAGAACGGCCTGGAGAAGACCTGGGCCTCCCAGCCCGGTATGATCCGCGTGTTCGGCACTGAGTCCGATGTGCAGAACGCCAGCGTTCGGGCCAAGACCGTGGCGCTGTACAAGCTCTACTCAGACGACGCCATGGTCGTCACCCAGCCCAACGCCACCGGCAGCGCCAATGGCATGGCGCTGAATGTGGTGAAGTCAGCCATCAACACCGACGTCAGCGATCTCTCCACCTGGCAGAACGTGCCCGGCCTCTATGCGGACATGAATGAGCCCGCCGCCGTCATGGCTGCCGGCGCGGACCGCGTGCAGACCGTCTTCCCCATCAGTGACCCCCGCGCCATTTTTGCGCGCAATGGCGGGCTGCCAGTGGATGGCTACAAGGTGAATGGCACTGCCGTGCCCGGTACCGTGGTTCCCACGAGTGTGGATGATGTGGGCACGCGCCTGCCCATGCCGGTGAAGTGGATGTACGTGCTGGCAGATGGCCAGGTGCTCGTGCCCAACGGAGGCAACAAGGACGACGGCCTCACCTTTGGCGCGAATGGCACGGCCGTTCCCACCAAGCTGAACCCCATCGTCGGGCGCGTCGCCTTCTGGACGGATGATGAGAGCACCAAGATCAATGTGAACACCGCCACGGAGGGCTCCGCGTGGGATGTGCCCCGCGCCTTCAACGGCTCCACCGCCAAGTTCGCCCGCTTCCAGCCCGCGCAGAATGAATACTCCCGCTACCCTGGCCATCCTGCGCAGACTGCGCTGAGCCCTGTGTTCCAGGCCTTTGGTCAGCAGCTCGTGGTCAGCCCCCTGCTGAGTGATACGCAACTCGCTACCGTGCTGCAGCGCTACCACCAGATCAGCCCGCGCGTGCCCTGGGGCGGCAGCTACGGCGGGACGCAGATGCCCACCGTCGCGCTCGTGCCGGACAAGGATGACCGCCTTTACACCACGCTGGATGAGCTCGTGTTCAATCGGAACCGCGGCATGCAGGACCCCGCGCTCACGCAACAGGACATCGCTACCGCGCGGTTTTTCCTCACACCCCACAGCCGCGCCCCGGAGCTGAACCTCTTCAACCAGCCGCGCGTCATGCTCTGGCCCATCTCTGCCGAGCCCACGGAGCGCAATGCGAAGGACAAGCTCCTTGCCTTCGTCGGCACCGGCGGTGGCAAGCCGTGGTATTTCACCCGGCTGAAGAACTTTAAGAGCGTGGATGACGCCGGCACCGGGCAGAAGATCCGCGGAGACCTGGACCTGGACAGCTCCTCTGTCAGTGGCGCGCTGGCGCGGAACCGCCAGCTCTATGAGAACCACCTCGTCCCGCTCACCGGCGGCACCAACAGCGGCGGCCAGGCACGGGACATCCCCGGCTTTGGCGGGAACTTCGCGGCCAAGTACTCCGTGCCGCGTCGCAACCAGATCCTCACTGAGATGGTGGACTTCATGCGCTGGTCCGTGAACAGCTACAGCACCGGGCTGGCTCCCACCTACACCTACCTGCCGCCGCGTGTGGGCGACCGCCGGGGCGAGTCCTCCGCCGTGCCGCTGGTTCCAGGAAATGATACCAAGGGCTTCGGCCGCTTCAACACCATCTCCGAGGTCGCCCTCGTCTTCATGGCGACGAACAAGAACCCCACCAACGGGACGACCACGCGCATGCAGGCCTTCCTGGCGCTGGAGCCGTTCAACCCCACCAGCGGCGCCCCGGGCGTGACGTCGAACGTGCGCTACCGCATCACCGGGCTCGATTCCCTGAGCGTGAACGGCCGCTCCATGGCCTTCCCGCCGGTGGACACCATCCGCTGCAGCACCGCCGCCGGTTATCTGGACTCGGCCGGCGCCACCGCGTTCTCCGGCTTCGCCTCCCAGTTCAAGAAGGCCAACCTCAGCTCCGCTGCGGCCGACCAGTTCGCCACCGCCACGCGGCAGATGGCGAGGAACAACGAGGACAACAACTTTCCCTTCTACAGCGGCTTCGTCACCACCGGCACTGCCACGGAGTTCAACTTCGACGGCGGCAGCTTCACCATCGAGGTGCTGAGTGGTTTCCCTAAACCTGAGGAGGCCGAGGTCATCCAGACCCTGCACGTCACCTTCCCGCCCGCCACGCTCAAGGTGCCCCGCCTGGTGAACGAGGACTTCAACAACCTCACGAAGCGCACCCAGGGCGACGCGAACAACTTTGTGAAGACGCTCATCCAGGACGGCGACATCACCCGCAGTGTGGAGATTGATGTGAACGGCCCGACCAAAGGGGACCTGCGCATCCTCTCCGCCATGCGGGACGTGCCCGCCTCCTGGTACACCCCGCACCCCCGCTATGCGGACAAGACCGTGGAGCGCCTGCACTTCCTGCGCCAGGGCAACCAGATGGTGTATGGCCAGTTTGGCCCGGGTGATGCCACTGACGGCCCGCTGGGCCTCTCCCGCAATGACCTGCGCGCCGCCACCGTGAATACCGCCGGCACCTTGGTGAAAGGCATCTGGTATGGCCGCGACTCCACCCCTGCCGTGATGCGCGGGCAGAATGGCGTGTACAACAGCCTCGGACGCCCCGGTGACTTCGACAACGGTGCCGGTCGCGTGGAGGATGGCCCCTATATCAACAAGGCGGATGAGAACAACGTGGTTTCCAATAACCAGGCGGCGGACGGCGATCTCGGCTACTTCAGCCGGCACGGCTTCGGCGTGGAGAACGGATTGAGCTTCAGCCCGAACCGCCAGATCACCTCCGCCGTGGCCTTTGGCTCGCTGCCCTCCGGCATCTATGGCAGCCAGGCCAGCCCGCCTGATCCGCACAAGCCCTGGCAGACGCTTCTCTTCTGCCCCAATCCGGCCTCCCGCTCGACCCCCGCAGGGATGGAGCCCGATGAACAGGATCATGAGGGCTTCAAGGGCCCGCGCGACCACCTCTGGCTGGACCTCTTCTGGATGCCTGTGGTGGAGCCCTACGCCATCAGCGAGTCCTTTGCCACCGCCGGCAAGATCAACATGAACACCCAGATGCTGCCCTTCCGGCACATCGAGCGCAACACCGGCATCCATGCCGTGCTCAAGCCCGTGCAGCTCAGCGCCATCTCGCCAAACTCCGTGGGCGGCACCACGCCCAACGGGT
Source organism: Verrucomicrobium sp. BvORR106 (assembly GCF_000739655.1). Classification (GTDB taxonomy): domain Bacteria; phylum Verrucomicrobiota; class Verrucomicrobiia; order Verrucomicrobiales; family Verrucomicrobiaceae; genus Verrucomicrobium. Next base: position 23,390 of record NZ_BATR01000081.1, read on the forward strand.
ACAACAGCGCCGGCGGCACGAACTACAAGGAGGGCGCCGTGCACCGCTACGAGCTCTATTATGATGTGAACCGTGCCGAGACGCTGAAAGGCTTCACCAAGCGGTTCGACACCGGGGACATCTTCCGTTCCGCCTCGGAGATCTGCGAGATTTTCCTCGTACCCCAGCGGCGCAACGGCGTGGTGTACAACTCGGACGCCGCCCCGCCCCCCACCACCTATGAGGACATGATGACCTGGTGGAACGGCGGCGGCCTGGATACGGCGGATGCCTTTGAGCCCACCGGAGACAACAGCCGTGAGGCCCCGTACAACCAGCTCTACCCGCGCCTCACCACCCGGTCGAACACCTTCACCGTGCACTTCCGCGTGGAGACGCTGCAAAAGGCCCGCAGCACGGCCGTGGACCGCTGGGTGGAGGGCAAGGATCTCTCCACCTCCAGCCACCGCGGCTCTGCCACGCTGGAGCGTTACCTCGATCCCCAGGATCCGGAGCTGGCCGAGCTCACGAACAGCACCCCCAGCCACAGCCAGAGCTGGGACCGCTACTACCGCTTCCGCATCATCGAACGCAAGACCTTTGCCCCATGACCCCCCGCCCCCATACAGCCATCATCACTGCATCCACCCGCCACGCCCAGGGCTTCTCCCTGCCGGAAGTCGCCCTCGCCATGGGCATCGCCGCCACCGCACTGCTCACGCTCATCTCCCTGCTGCCCTTTGGCCTGGACACCCTGCGTGACTCCAGCAACAAGCAGGCGGAGGCCCGCATCCTCCAGACCGTGATGGACCGCTACCAGACCGGCGTCTGGCTGGATGAATCCGCCACCGGCGGGAACCGCAATGTGCAGATGCAGGACTGCACCCTCTTCTTCGACCAGACCGGTGCCGAGGTGGCAGATGCCACTGGGCTGGACTGCAACTACGCCGTGCAGGTGAAGGTCGGCATCGAACCTTCCCTCCAGGGCGACAACGAGGCCAATCCCTACCTGCGCCAGCTCCGCGTGCGTGTGACGGACCGCCTGAACAATTACACGCAGTCCCTTGCTGACGGTTCCGGGAAATACCGCGAGCGCAGCGTCTGGATCGCCCTGCTTGAACAAACCGGCCCGCTCACGGGAGCTGCCGCCGTCTCCTCCCTGTGAACGCCCGAGTGAAAAAGCCCTCCCCATCCCCCGCATCCCGAGCGTCCGCCTTCACCCTGGTGGAGGTGCTCGTCTCCGTCTCCGTCCTCGCCATCATGATGACCATCATGGCAGACCTCATGGTGCGCACGCAGGACACCATCAGCCGCGCCAGCGCGCATGCCACGGAGTTCCAGGAAGCACGCCGCGTGATGGACGGTATTGGCAACGCCCTCTCCCAGTCCACCATGGACGCCGTCTGGGCCTACCGCCGCTCCGCGCAGGATGCCAGCTCACCCACCGGGTATGAGCGCATCTCAGACCATCACTTCATCCTCGGTCCCGCCAGCGAGCTCCTCACGGGTGGTGCAGAGACCGGGCAGGCCGTCTTCTTCCAGGCCCCGCTGGGCCGGTCTGAGAATGCCGACCGCCGCCGCCTGCATGATCTGGTGAACTGCTGCGGCTTCTACGTCCAGTATGGGAGCGACCTCGCCATCCGCCCCAGCTTCCTTCAGAACGGCCAGCCGGCGGTGGTGAACCCGGAGCGCAGCCGCTTCCGCCTCATGCAGTACGTGCAGCCGGCGGAGGACAGCATCCTCTACGGGGACTCGAGCAAGCTCGGCCTGAACAAGCTCACCAGCCGCACCCAGGCCCTGCGCTGGTACCAGCAGGATTTAGGAGTCAACTCCCGCCCTCTGGCGGACAACATCCTGGCCCTGGTGCTCACACCCCATGCTACGCAGACGGACGGCGGCCGCACCACCGTGGTGCCAGACCCCCAGTTCCGCTATGACAGCCGCGACTTCCAGTGGAACGGGCTGAACGCCACCAACAAATCCCGCCGCCACCAGCTCCCCGTCATGGTCGGCATCACCCTCGTCGCTGCGGATGAGTCCAGCTATGAGGCCCTTGTGCACAAGCTGGGGGAGAAGCCCGCTGGCGAGGCTGTGCGCGCCGTGCTGGCGGGCAAGTTCGCCCGGTACAGCCAGCTGAAGGACGACATCGCTGCCGTGCAGCAGGGCCTGGCCGCCCTGCCGCTCCATCACAAAGTGCTGAGCAGCAGCGTCACCCTGCGCGGCTCCAAATGGATCTCTGAAGATGAGCTCTAACCCACCCCGTCAACCTGTAAAGCGCCCCCTCCGTTCCTCTGCCGCCGGGTTCACCCTGGTGGAGATGCTCGTGGTCGTGGCCCTGCTCAGCATGCTGGTCACCATGGCCGCCATGTCCGTGCCCGCCGCCCTGGGCAGCCAGCGTCTCTCCGGCGCCGCCCGCCAGCTCTCTGCAGACCTCAACCAGGCCAGCCTCATGGCCCGGAAGGAGGACAAGCTCGTGGAGCTGCGGTTCTATGAACTACTGCCCACCTCCCAGCAGGGCACCCTGGGCTACCGCGCCTACCAGTTCGGTCTGGTCACCGGCTGGACCTCAGACGGCAAGCCCCAGGTCACCTTCTCCGGCGAGCTCCAGCGCCTCCCGGACGACGTGCTCCTCATGCCGGATGTCAAATACAACACCCTGAAGAGCCAGACCGTCCGCACTGACGGCACCGCCGGCGCGGAGCAGAACGTGAGCTACGTGAGTTATTTCCTGCATGTGAACGGCTCCACCACCCTCCCGGCAGACAAACCCGCCGTCCTCACCCTGGTGCGCGAGACCCCCAAAGGCGTGCCCTCCGATCTGCCGGCCGACTTCCGCTCCATCGTGATCGATCCCGAGACGCATCAGACGCGGGTGTATTGAGGGGAGAAGTAAAAAGTGGTTAGTGAAAAGTTAAAAGTAGTGACGAGCAGCGGGGTGGGATGGGCTATCAGTCGATAGAGATCCGCAGCAGGGTTGGAGTTCCGTCCCGCATGCGGGACGGTCAGGAGACAGGCGTCCCATCACATCTCCCCGCCCATCCCTCCCCATCGTTCAAGGAAACAAAAAACGGGAAGCCGTCAACCAGCCTCCCGTCTTCCAAGTCACCCTCCACTGACGTACTGACGCACTGCCCACTGACGCACCGGCTAATGTCCCAGCACTTCCGTGCTCGGTGCCGCATTGCGCACGGCGGCGTGGTCCGTCACGATGACCGTGGTGCCGGGGGCGATGGTGTCATACAGTTTGGTGGCGAACTCCGGGTTCACGGTCAGGCGCTTGCCGAGGTCGTCCACATCCATCTTCGGGCCGCTGCTGGTCACACGCATCCACGGGCGGGCATTGCGGCCGGGGGCCCAGAAGCTGGGCTTGTCGGTCGTGCCTTCCAGCAGGGTGAAGACGTGGTTGCCCAGTTCTTTGCGCGTGCCAAAGAGGCCGCCATCGCTGATCTGGACGGAGGCGCGGCCGATGGGGTTGCCATTGCGAAAGACGTACAGCGCCTTGTCCGCCGCGCTCACCACGATCGTGATGGGGCCGCTGGCGCTGCGCTCCGGCAGCCAGGTGTAGTCGCTCGCGCCCTGGGGCTTCAGCATCTCGGGGTTGAAGTCCTTGGGAGCCAGCATCAGGCCGGGGTTTGAGGCCAGGTGCGGCGTGGGCGTCTTGCCATCGCCGATCACCACCGTGCCGCCCTTTTCCGTGAGCTTGAAGAGCGCCAGGGAGAAATCATACGGCAGACGGATGCAGCCGTGGCTCGCGGGATGGCCGGGGAGGTTCCCGGAGTGCATGGCGATGCCGTCCCACGTGAGACGCTGCATGTTCGGCATGGGCGCGTTGTTATAGGTCTTGGAGCGGTGCGTCTGCCGCTTCTCCAGGATGGTGAAGACCCCGCCCGGCGTGGCGTGCCCCTTGGACCCCGTGCTCACCGTGGAGCGGCCAATGAGGACCCCGTTGCGGTACACATGCAGGATCTGGTTGGGCACACTCACCAGCACCATGATGGGGCCGCTGGGAGAGATCTCCGGGTGCCACCAATACTCACCCGGCTGCAGGGGGCCATCTGGAGTGCCCGTGGGCGTGCCCTTCGTGTGGAAGGAGGGCATCTCCATGGCGGAGGTGGTGGCGGTGGGAGTGGCAACGGCGAGCAACAAGAGGGCGAGGGCTGGCAGGAGTCGCATGGTGAGCAGGAGAAAGTTAGACGTTATGTGTTAGACGTTAGATGAAAAGCAGAGAACAGCGAGAGGGATTTGTGTCGATGAAAAGTCATTCGCGGCAGGGTTGGAGTACCGCCTTTAGGCGGAATCAGTCGCAGGTCTCCCGACGTCTCTCCACGCCTCTGCTGCCCCTTTTACCCGGCGCGCAAGGTTTGTCCATTGGATCATCCTTGTGGGTTGTAAATTGTCCGGAGGATCAGGCGGTGCGACGACTCCCGTCTCGGCTCCGCCGCACTCTTTCCCAGCTATGGGGGGCTCCTTCCCATCACCCGCCCACCTTGTCATGATTCATGCTCACGGCGGTGCTTCTCTCACTCACCTTCCGCTTCCTACCTCATCATCATGAGCCGCACGTTCCTCCGCCTTTCTCTACCCCTCCTCAGCCTGCTCTGCCTCATCCCCCTGACGCCTGCCTCTGCGGAAGAACCGCCGCTGCGGGATCCGGCCAATCTCTCCCTCCGCAACGAGGTGCGCCTCGCGATTGACAAGGGCCTGGCGTATCTGAAGAAAGAGCAGAACGCCGATGGCTCCTGGGGTGGCAAGGATCCCCTGCACGCCGCCATCACCGCGCTGCCGCTCATGGCCTTTCATGGCGAGCCCCAAGGCGCGTATCGAGGAAATGACACGCCTGAGTTCATGAGGAAAGGGTACGCCTTCCTCCGCACCCTGGCCAAGCCGGACGGCGGCATCTACAACGAGGACTTCGAATGTGTGAACACCGCCATCGCCATGATGGCCCTCATGGGGCCGAATGACCCGCAGGACGGGCAGCTCCTGGCCAAGGCAAATCAGTTCCTCATCAAGATGCAGAACGCCAACGGCGCGGTCGCCTCCTTTGACGGGGGCTTCAGCTACGGCCCGGGCATGGAGAACCGCCAGTGGGGGGATCTACACAACACCGTGTGCGCCCTGGAGGCTCTACGTACCTATGAAGCCCTGGAGCGCCCCGGCAGCGACAAGCTCAACTGGGACGCCGCCATCGGCTTCATCAACCGCTGCCAGAACCTCTCCAGCCACAACAAAGAAGCCTGGGTCTCTGATGATGCAGAGAACAAAGGCGGCTATGTGTACAGCCCCATGAGCAGCACCGCGGGGGACAAAGAAGTGCCCGGCCGCCACCGCCGCGTCCTGCTCAGCTACGGCAGCATGACGTATGCCGGCGTGCTCTGCCTGGTGTACTCCGGCGTGGACAGCACCGATCCCCGCATCGCTGCCGCGCTGGACTGGACCGCAAAGAACTACAGCGTGGAAGAGAATCCCCGCCTGGGCAAACAAGGCCTCTATCTCTACTACAACCTCATGGCCAATGCCCTCGCCACCGCGAATGTGGACGCCTTCACTCTGCCGGACGGTCGCAAGGTTAACTGGGCCAAAGACCTGGCCGTGAAACTCATCTCCCTGCAGAAGAACGACGGCACCTGGGTGAACGACAACAGCCGCTGGCTGGAGAACGATCCCACCCTCGTCACCAGCTATGCCCTGGTTGCGCTGGATATGATCAGCCGGAGGCTGTGACCCGCTACGCGGGAGACAGAAGTCTTCAAGACGCAAGACCTGAAGTCAGGGGTGATGTGACGTGAAAGGGGGCGGAGGGATCGGGTTAACCACAGAGGTCACAGAGTTTCACGGAGTAGAGCCGCGAAAAGCCGCGCTCTTATCACATACCACGTTCGCAGCAGGGTTGGAGTACCGACTTTAGTCGGCTCGGTGAAGCTCGGGGAGCGCACGCATCCTGCGTGCTGTTCCCGGCATCTTGCCGGGAACGTCTGTGACGGGCTCTTCGTGATGCCGGGGCCAACTCATAGGGCGATTGGTAGTTTCCATGACCCGCCTAAAGGCGGAACTCCAACCCTGCCGCGAACAATCAATAGGATATGGGTAGCACTATCTCCCTGCTCCCGTTCCTTCTCCGTGACCAGCGGCGAGTCACTTCCAAGTTCCCATACGCATCCGCGCCCACGTTGGAGTTCCGCCTTTAGGCGGTCACCTTACAAACGTCCCAAGACATCCTCATTCTCGACGAGCTCCCGTATGTCCGCAGGATTGCCGTCGGCACGTCTCTGTCGGCGACAGAAGCCCGTCACGGTCTTCAGCGTGGTCGGACTGGCTTCCTGGGCTAAATCAGGGCAGCCCAGCAATGCCAGAGGGGCTGACCTTGAGCCTGCGTTGCAGGTGCAATAAAGAGCTTCCTCCACCGGTAGGTCAATTGCCGGATGCCGGATTTCGAGGAAGAGGGCCCTGGCTGGAGGATCAAAGTCTGTCCGGCGGAGTGGAAATCTTGAAAATTCCTGCACGTAAACCGCCGCAATGCTCCGTAGATGAAAACATGAAACCGGCCGTCCTTCCCATTGTCGTGTCCCTCGCAGTGTTTCAGATGGTTTCCGCAGCGCCGGATCCCGCGGCCCCGTCTTCGCAGCCGCAGCCGCAGCCCTCTTCACCGGCCCCGCATGCCAAGGCCGTGCAGGCCGCCCTGGTGAAGGTGGACAAGGAGATCAAACCCGAACATTACGCCCTCGTGGAGGTGGACCTGGATGAAGACGGCCGGAAGGACGCCCTCGCACTGATGAACAGCCAGAGCACCTACAGCGGCACTGGCGGCAGTACCCTCTTCCTCCTGCGTGCGTGCAAGGAGGACGGCAAGTACACCAAGGTCGGCTCCGTGGGCGTCGTGCACGCCCCCATCTATCTGCGCACCACCCGCCATCACGGCCTGCGAGACCTCCTGGTGACCGTCAGCGGCGGCGGCGCGGAGCCCGGCGTGGCCGTGCTCGCCTTCGACGGCAAGTGCTACCCCAAAAGCCCCGGCGAGGCCGCGGCCAAGGTGGAGGAGAAGGACAAGGTGCTCTTCGCTGAGAAGTCAGAGGCGGATGGGAGTTGAAATGCGGTCACGGAGCCTTCGGCCCAGTGCGTCGGTGCGTCAGTGGGCAGTGCGTCAAGGTGTTGGACCTGGAGCTGTACGGAGTACAGGCTTCAGCCTGCGGGGGTTGGGGGGGCAGGTGCGAGGGGCACTCGTGGCTGCGTTTGTAAAAACGAGGTCAGGGTGCCTGCGGCCCAGCGGGCAGTGCGTCAAGGATCAGGGGCGTGGAGGATGCTGAATGCCTCCTTCCCGCGATAGAACCCATCGAAGCTCATCTCAGAATGGGATGTGTACCCCAGCCCAGGGTTGGACGAGCCTCAAGCGAGTCAACCCTGGGTATCTACCCCGCCCAGCGATCAGGTGTGGAAACCAGTGGTGTTTCCTTTAACCTCGCCGCCTACATCGGAATCCATGATCCCGGCATTGACGTGCCTGCTTCACGTCCCATTTCCGCCTGTCTCAGTCCGAAGCTCATCCCAGAATGGGATGTGTACCCCAGCCCAGGGTTGGACGAGCTTCAAGCGAGTCACACCCTGGGTACTCATGCCGCAGGCAATCAGGTGTGGAAGCCAGATATGTTGCCTTTAACCTAACCGCTATCATCGGAACCCTCGATCCCAGCGCCGTCGCTTCACCCCTGACCACGCTCTCACGAGCGCAGACACAAACGCCACCACCTCGCCCCAAGTCATTTGCACTCGTGGTTGCGTTCGTAAGAACGCGGTCTCGTCCAAACGCCCCTCGTAGACCAATCAAACCCAACGTCTCCTTAGACCTCAATCGGCCGATGGGCCCGCGTCCGCCGGGCAGCCTCCGCCGCTGCCAGGTCAACGATTGCGGGCAGGCTGGCCAGGAACGCCTTGAACCCATCAACACTGTCTGGCGGCAGATCCTCATAGGTGACAAAGATCTCATCCGTCTCAAAGAAACGTCCAAGCTCACTGGAGACCGCGTCCACCCTCATTTGATTCTCAGCCGGCGTGGAAACTCCAAAGATCACCCCGCCATCCTCGAGGAAATAAACCTCCGCATGCTCGTCTCCAGGTTTGCTTCGCCAGTAGATGCTATACGCCTCCTTTGAATGCTGGCAGCAATGGTTGATCAGCTCATCCGCCGTCTTGAAGACTATCTGCGGCGTGTCGGCATACTGCGGCACCGCGTACTCGTCGGCGGCTTCGCCGCGCGCCGGCAAAAAGTGATCCAGAAAACGGATGATCAGATCCGGAGAACGCTCCCGTCCGAGAACGTAGATGTCGGCATACTCAGGCATGCGGCAACAATGTTACAAAGAATCTCAAATGACAGCCCCACTCTACAACTCCGAAAGTCACCGTTTGCCACCGCTGTCTTGCTCGCGTTGCTTCTTGATGGCGGCCTCAATCTCGGCCGCCCGCTTCGTGCCCTCTGCCACTTTGTCCCCGAGAATCTGCTTCAGTTGCGCCAGGTTCTTGGCGGACTGTCCATTGCCGGCCTTGGCTGCGTAGGACATCCAGCCGAAGGCCTCGACGTAGTCCAGCTTCACCCCGTGCCCTTGAGCAAAGAGTAGGCCGTACTCATTCACAGCAGGGATGTTGCCGCTCTCCGCCGCCACCTTGTAGTAGGCCGCCGCCTTGGTCAGATCGGGTTCGACTCCTTCACCTTTCCGGAAGATCTGCCCCAGATTGAAAGTGGACTGCAGATCCCCCTGCTTACCTGCAGCGGTGTAGTAGGAGATGGCCTTCGTCGTATCCTGCTTCACGCCGTCTCCCTTGTGATACATGAGCCCCAGATTCGCCTGGGAAGGCCGGTATCCCTTGTCGGCCGCCTCCGTGAAGAGTTCTACGGCGCGATTCAGGTCTTTGTTCACCCCGTGACCCTGGTAGTAAAGCGAGGCCAGAAGGTGCAGGCCCATTGGGTCTTTGGAGTCCGCCGCAGCCTGGAACTCCTTTCGCGCCGTGTCGTAGTCTTCCCTGTTGTAGGCGGTGATGCCAGACTCCACGTCAGCATAGGCGCTCATAGCGATGGAAAGAAGGAAGATGGGAAGAATGCGCTTCATAGCCGTATCGAAAGAATGGGCCGACTTATCCCACGTTCATCGAGTGCGGTTGGAGAGGCAAGTGTGAATTTTGGAACAAACTGTAGGGCAGGAGTTTGCGGGAGATGATGTGCGGTCAGGAGTTGCGAGATGCTTGTTGGTCGGGGGCTTCGCATCCCAGTGCGTCAGTTGGCAGTGCGTCAGTGCGCCAAGGATCAGGGGTATCGATGCTCCCGAATGCCTCCTCCCACGATAGCATCCACTGAAGCTCGTCCCAGAATGGGATGTCTACCACAGCCCAGGGTTGGACGAGCTTCAAGCGAGTCAACCCTGGGTACCTGCCCCGCCAGCGATCAGGTGTGGAAGCCGGTCGTGTTTCCTAAAACTACGCCGCCGTCACCGATACCCATTGCCATCGCGCGGCATCCTTCCGTTTTCCAACAAATTCTCTCGTGCGTGCCGCTAGCAACAGAGTTGTTCGCACCCTAAGAACCTGTTTGGATAAAAGCGCTGGGCGTGTTGCGAGGCGTTTTGAGTCTGGACAAGGCGCGAACAGGGCGTGAATCGTGATTCACAACCGTTGAGCAACGCCGTCCAGGCTCAAAAGGGCCGCAACCCGGAGGGGCAGATTTCAGCTTCGGCGAAGCCTCTCTTATCTTAATCCCTTAAATTGTCCTGCCACACCCAGATGTTTTTGTCCAAACAGGTTCTAAAGGATCGCAATAACACGCCCGTCCTCATCGACCACTTGGTTGTCAATGATCCAGCGCCAGGGTTCTTCGGTATCCTTTCGGGTAAGCTCCGTGCCAACCGGCTGATCGTAAAGAATCTCCAGGCTCTTGTCCGTCGCGATTAAGCGGTCAAGCGGCACCAAAGAGTAGTTCTTGGGATTGTCGGCATACTCTGGAGATTCATCGCCACTGCGCAGGATCCATCCGCTGTCTGAGACGTTACTGACTCCTTCTTTCGCCGCGTGCCGAACTGGAAGACTGTTCGGCCCGATGCAGAGATTTGATAGCACCGCAATAAGCCCGTGTTGCCTCAGCCACTGTTGGTGAATGTCGTCCTTGGTCATAGATGGTTCAAGCCTCGGTCAGTGGTTCGAGCTTCCAAAGCCCGTAGGGGTTGTGAAAAAAATCATCAGGTGGGTAATAGGTGTAGTTTTCGAAAGAGAGCCGGTATCGCTTCGATCCTGCGGCGATGCCGAACGTGTGCCCCTCAGCAAGCTTGGGGGCCTCGTCCATCACGTAGCAACAGAACTCCGTCGCAACCTCGAACGCTGTCTGAAGGTCGCTCTCCATGACCGCACAGTCGGGGAGAGCAAAGGCACTCATCCCGCAGGTGAAATGCTCTCTCTCATCTCCGACCAAGGTGACCATCGAGCGATAGAGAGAATACGCCGCCTTCACCGAGCCGTGTTCTCTCCACTGCGCCGCACTCACCGAGAACCCCGCCTTCTCGATCTTGACGACCAATCCACCAGCGTCGAGCAACCCGGTCGCGGCATCCATCATTCTCACAACCTCCTCCCGGCCGGTCTTGTCTGAAAGAATGTAGAGCGTGAAGGTGTGATCTCGCACCGCGATCAGGTCATCCTCTGGGATCTGCCCCATGCCACCCGAACGCACCTTGTCAGCCAGTGACGGATCATGATCGTAGATGTCCAACTCGAAGCGAGTCCCTGACGCGACATGCATCAGGATCTTGCCTGCAAACAGGTAGCCGCCGCTGCGTTCCACAATCGCCCTCACGATCTCCGAATGGTCCTTCCACTTGCCCGGGATGCCGAGGACGATGGCCGGCTCTTGCACTGGGTTCGCCTGGGATGAATCGATCAGCGCGGCCATGGTCATGAAGTGGTAGCAGGTGCGGTGTGCTCTCGTATGACGACGGTAGAACCTAAAGGCAAAAGCCAGCAACCCGCAAGACTCATATCGTGAATGGTGAGCTTGGTTGGTTACATGCAAGATGGGGGAGGGCTTGGCTCAAATCGTACGGTGGCCGCCGTGGCATTGGCTTGCTACCCTCCCACCGCCTTGATCGTCACCGTGCATTTCTGAAATCCGCTCCCCTCCGCCAGGGGCAACTCAAACGTCATGGACTTGGGAACCTTGAAGAACTTGGTCTGTCCTATGCTGTACGACTTGCTCCTGCCTGACTCATCCTTCGGGTCCTCACTCGCTGACAACGACAGGGTGCAGTGCATCGCCCCGTTCTTCGGATAGATCACCCCGGTGACGACTCCGAGATAAAGCTCTGATTTCAATGGCGCATCATCCAGGAAGAAGTGGAACTCCTCCCTGAAGTCCACGGTCCGGTTCCATTTGTACAAGAGCTCTTTCTTGCCTTCCTCATATCCTGGCCGCTCGAAAAGCAGGCTTATCTTGTACTTCGACGCGAACTGACCCTGCGCCATCGAAGTGACGGACAGGCACAGGAGGAGGAGAAGAGTGAGTTGAATGGCGCGATTCATAGGAGGTTTCCGTGCTTGGTTAGGCCTTCCGGGCATCTACGACATTACATTGCATCCACCACGATGCTAGGCCCGGCAATCTCAGAGTCATGTCGCTTCGACGTCGAGGATGTCAGTCTCGATAGCGCGGAAGGTGTCAAGCAGGTCAGGATGCGTGTTCGCAGATGACTCTGCCCCCGTGCGGGCTCGCTGAAGGGCCGCTCGAAGCGCGTCTCGCTCGGCTGCGGAACAATGATGCAGCGTGGCTGTAAGCGACTCCAACGCTTGAACGTCGTCGTCCAGGCGATCATCGTGAGCCTGCGCGGTGCTGATGTAGGCGAGCGCAGCTATGACTGCATCGGCGAGAGTGTTCATGGCGGGGGTAGTGCTTGAGAATCCAACAAGAAGTGATTGTGCCGACAAACTCGCTTCCATCCTGGAAGCCAGGCGCAGCGGCGGCCTTGGTGTCGGCAGCATTGCCACATCGAGTTGGCTTTCTCCCACACGGCACCCGCGTTGTCACGTTTTTTCCGAATGTGATCAAAGTCATAGTTCGCATGGCGGCACTTCTTCTGACGCCAAGGGCGTCACACAAAATAGCCCAGGGTCAGGCGAGGTACGAGCCGCCACCCTGGGTACAAAGACAAGGGCACAAGAACTCCGAAGCGAGTTCTACAGACCGTGGCCGTACCCCTGACGTGTCTCCCGGATGTTGCGCCTCATTTCCTCGACTCCAGGTGACGCATGCTTCTTTGTGCTATTCAGAACTGCCGCAGTGCATCGTCACTGCCGGGCTTGAATCCCAGTTTCGTCAACTCATCTGCGATAGATTTGATCTCCGTCAATGCTGCGTTGGTATCGATCGGGCGACCCGCTTCATCGGTGAAGGTGCCGCCGAGACGCTTCTGGGCATACTCCACGGCCTTCACCATCCGGCCATAGACCGTCACCGGATCCGCACTCCGCGGAATGGAGAATCCGAAAATGAGGTCTTCTGCTTGCACCCGATTGGCGGCAACCGCTTCGGGAAGAAAGTACCCGGGCGAGGTCGATGTCCAGACGCTGAAGAAGAAATCATCGCCGTAGCCAGACGGATTCTGCCAATGGAAGCAGTCCATATCTCCCCACCGGAGTCCGAGGCAGAGCATCACATCCCATAGCTCCCTTCCGGAGAAGCGCTTGCCCGCAGGCGCTGCGAGCCGGATTGCCACGTTGCGATCGAACCGCTCAGTTAGGCTGCTCAGATGCTGGGCCTTCTTGACGGCCTCGTCCGGCCCGACCTCCGCTTTTACACTCGTAGGGGTGAAGTCACTCAGGCTGCGCTGCACAGCCTCCAATCGAGAGCGATACGCCTCGGGTGAGGCCACCTCCGGTTCTGCGGACGACGAATCATAGTACGGCCAGGCGAACTGCAGACCGCTGACGCGTTCGGGTCCGTCTGCGGATTCAAGAAATGTCCAATGCCCCGTGGCGGTTTCCAAGCCGTAAATGTTCAGCCCGCCATGCTTTTGCCGCCAATCTTTGCCAAAGCGTGAAGCGACTTCCTTTGCAACGAGCGAGTTTTCAAACGTGGCCTGCACCACCCACTCACTGGCAGGGCTTGGAAGATAGTCCGTCGCCTCTGTGCTCTGCCTGTGCGGTAGAGGGATCTCGCCGAGCAGTGACGAAACGTCTTCGCTTGGAACCGTAGGCAACTGCTTCGCCCTTACCTCGCTCTGTGCCGCCGTCGAGATCTGGAGACCCTCGATCCCGGAGGGAACGGATCCGGGATCCGGCGTGGTCGAGCGTCGATCTTGATTGTCACATGCAGATAGGGCCACCATCGCCAATACAGGGGCGAAGCGGGTGATGCGTTGATTCATAAACTTCATGGTATACTGCCTCGGTTGACTCACTGCTGTTCGTTCCGCGGCTTTTGCCCCGCAGGCAAAGGGTCGTGCGAGGACGTTGAATTCGCTGCCTTGTTCGCATTCGCTTTTTGTTTCGCGATCACAAGAGGATTGGGGACCACGAGATGGATTGCGATGTGCCCAAACGCATCACAATCGTGGTTGACGCGCAATTCCACAGTCGGTTGATCCGGAGATGCAGGGTAGAAAAAGCCGATATTGTGGGCGTTGGGTACGCCTGTCACCATTCCCTCGTTGGGCGGGCGTCTGGATTCGTTCTCGTAGATCGTCTTTGATTTGCCGTTGCGGGGATTCACTTCGATCGCGGTGATTTGGTGGGCATCAAGCAAGCTCTGGTCGAGATCCGTCGCATGATGTGCCGCCAGAGCTACGGGATCAGAATGAGGCCTGACATACTTTTTCACATAGGCCTCGGTGACCAGCGCTGCCACCTCCTCTTTCATGGTCAATCGCGGAGAGCCGTGGGCCCTGTGGTCCCGGTACCAGTTCTCCCAAGTTTCGATGTTGTTCTCAAAATATCGCCCCGACGCCTTCCGCAGTGCTTGGAAGCAATGATCTGTCGTGCAGATCATCGTGCCATTGCTGTCCGGGCTGGGCACTTTGCGCAATGCTCGAATCAGCACGGGCACTGAGCTCTCATCCGCAACGTCACATAGGGCCACCAGGGCATCATGATCCGGAACCCAACGAATCGCTTTGTGCGCGGCGTCACGAATCTTGCCGGCATCAATCGGCTCTCCTGATCTGCCCAGTTTACGAAACTCTTTGATGGGGCGATGAACCTGGAAGTAGTAGAAGCCTCCTCCCAACGCAGGGAGAACGGCCAGGGCGGTGAGGAGTCTGGTGATCCACTTGAGTCGGCGTTTCATTCGCATTGGGGAGATGCCGGATTCAGGCGTCTGCGGACCGTCGATTGCCGGCATCTGCTTGTTCCTCCGGGTTTTGTTCGGCATGGTAGAGGCGAGACACGATTTCCTCAATCCGACTCGTCACCGTGTCCCAAGCTTTCGGTCGGTCACACCACCATGAAAGGTCGAGTGAGAAATAGCCCTGGTCGAACGAGAATCGGTAACCAACCCCATCCAGGCCCAGCACTGTTTCGGTAGGGCGCAGCGAGGGAAGGGAGATGGCTGACAGATCCTGAATCACTTGCGAGGCGAATACGGTATCAAGCACTTTGTTTGAGTGTTCGATGGTGGGCTTGAGCTCCTTGGGATGTCTCAACCGTTCTACTGGATCACGAAGTTTTTCCAGATCCTCCGTTCGCTTCCAGGTGGTGACCGAAAAGAAAGGGAGCTTCCCCGATTCAGGGCGTCTTGGCGTGTAGAGAGTGGTTCGCGATTGATCTCTAAACGCAGGCAGACACCAGAACGAAAAGACATGGAGAAAGCTGCCGGATTCAGCGACTGAGTTGAGCTCGACCAGAGCCGCTTCGGACAAGCGTAGGTATTCTTCCTGTTGTTCGGTTTCCAAGGCTTCAGAGTATTCGGTGAAACAAGTGACAGGAATCGCCAATCGGCTGCAATCGCGCAACTCCGACGCTGCGGCGGCTTGAGTAGAAGTTGTGTCAGCAGAGTTGACGCGTTCTGCTTTTTTTCTGCCACACGGCAAACTTTCTGTCACGCCTTTTCCGGGGCTGCTCCCCAATGCCGCGCATAGTCAGACTCCAACCACCTGCCGGTCTGTAAATCATAGCCTTCTCCTTCATCACCGCGAATCACCGCGCTCAAGCGAGTGGCCAACGCAACGGCTGCTTGCCACACCGGGTGCGATGTCTCGGTGGTGGGAAACCTCACCGCGAACTCGATCGAATGGCCGTACCAACGAAACACGGAATGCCATCTGCCGGATTCGGGAAAGAAAACCTCCGCGTCTCCCTCGCGGGAATTGACGCTGATAACTTCTTTCGTCTCTGGATTGGTGATCGTGTGCGCAGCGGCAGCAAACAATCTTACATCCTGCGTCCCGTCAATGGCGGCTCGCCACTCACTCAACGCAACAGGATTCTCTTTTCCCCGCTCAATGTGTAGGTGGTAGGCCATGACGCGTGCAATGTTGCTTAACAAGTGATCATGCCAACAAGATTCGCAGGTGGGAATAAAGTCTACGGAGCCTCAAAACTAGGACTGCTCGTGTTCATAAAAACAGGCGTAGGCCTCAGGGAGCTTCTCCCTAATCCATGCGTGCAACTCCGGAGGTGCCGAGATGAAACGATCACCTTCGATTTCAACGCGCTTGCCTGCTCGCAACGGTTTGTCGAGCTCGGCAAGCCAACTCTTGAGATTGCCCATGGCTGAGACATTTCCATAGCATTCTGCATCCAAGAAGCGTTGAAATGCCTCCTTGCTGACGTAGCCCGCACGAAGCTGCTCGTTCATTTTGCGTGGCGATAGCTCCATATTCACCCAAAGTGATTGCATCAATAGGTTCGCCTTCATCCCAGAGGCCGGGCGCTGCCCAGATGTGGGTGGATACATTGTGGTCCTCGGTGAGGCGTTCACTGACAATCAGCCATAGGAAGGCCGCTTTGTCACAGGATTCCCCAAACGAGGTGCGGGACAATCTTTGGGATATCACCCGTTCCAGAATGTGATCGATGCCACCGCATAGATCCATACTGAGAGAGTCTTGTGAGATGGTTGACCAACCAAGACTGAACGGACGGACGCCGGTCCATTTGGGCGCTCGCCGTCTGTCCTTGCGTCACTGCTACTCAGTGCCGTTGCCAGGTGCGAGGTGTTCCCACTGGGCGCATAGTTGGCCGGGATCGTCGCCAGGACAGATGACGAGCGGAGGACATCCCGTATCCGGTATGACGATGGTGGTCCCACAGTACGAGGAAAGTCGAGATAAAATCTCCACGATCAATTCTGGGTGCCCCTTCTCAAACCAGATCTCTTGCGCCTCTGCTGGGTCGCCAAGGGTCGTAATGTTCAAAAGGGTCCACGGCCCGGACTCGGGAGTGTCCTTTGAGGTGATCATCGCCTGCCACGAGTGCCCGACTCCGTTGTCATTGTACTCCACCGCGTATCCGCCCAACGAATCAAGCACTTCACGGATCTCTGTGAGCAAGGGCCCGCGTGCCGAGGCATCTTCAGGCGTGTCTATGCCGGCATCGCTGAGCCAATCTGCAACTTCCTTCGTTGGTGGAGTAACTGAGTACAGGACGCCCATTTTGTTCTATTTCAAGTTCAGGCACCGGATAGGGGTGGACAGTTTGACGACGCTGCGGCGATTTGGGAACAAGTTGTATCAGCAGGGTTGATGTGTCCTGCTGTATTTCTGCCACACGACAAACTTTCTGTCACACCTTTTTCCGCTCGCGCTCCTGGCTGTTCATTGAACTTGTGTGAGAAGCAACCTATCTGATCGATAATCTGACCGCGATTAGGCATGCCTCGCCGTGTGGAGGCGACCGCGCTCACAGTTTGGACTTGGCCAGCGGGGCTGTTGTGTCAGCTGAAGTTCGTCACCTCAAGTCCCGGAGGGACATGGGACTGTAGCCGGTGGTGCCAACCACCGGACTTCATGCTCCCAACGTTCTTGCGTCCCGGAGGGACGCCGGAAGGCCTGCGCGAACCGCAGCACCGCCCTGTCATGCTGGCACGGCGTATTCCAAGAGTTGCGTTCCCTCACAGCTGATGAGGATGCGATCTTCCCGAATGGCTTCGATGCGGCACCCCGTCCGCTGTTCCGTGTCGGTCAACCGATGGATCTTGCACTCACCAGACGACACATCAAGAACTCCCAGATGATAGTTCGCCGGGTTGGGTTTAACGTGCATCGGGTTGGAGGCCTTGATCGGAACGTAGTTTGGAGCATCGCCGAGGATGATGAAGATGCGACCTCCGTGAAGGCGATAGGAGTAGTAGTTGCCGTCAACATGGAACGAACGCTCCCGGGCGGCGAACTGCCAGATGACTCGGCCGTCTTTGTGCCGCCGGAGAATCTCGAACTCCTCCCCAGCACCTTGAACGAGGAGGTCGTCTCCATCAATCTCAAGGCAACGCTTTTCGTACAGCACCCGCTCAGGAGCCGACCAATGGTCTTCCTCCGGCGCGCAGACGTTGGCGGATGGACAGGGGAGCCCCGTCCGGATGTCGAGGATCCGGCCAGACCAGGTGATGACGTATTGATCAACTATGCATTTGGGAGTGTCGCGAAACTCATTGGTGAATCCGGGAACGAAGTCGAGACAGCGGAGCAGCCTGCCCCAGAACCCACGACCGTGGTTGGTCCAGAGCAGTTTGCCTGTTGGTGCATCGATGCCATAGATCCCAAAGTCGGCGGTCCACGGGCCATCGGATCTCGATTCCGTCGCAATGATGACATCGTGCGCGCAGTCGCAGACGGAGGTTGGCCGGTGAAACTTGTGGGACCAGTGTTCGGTGCCAGTCTCCGCATCGAGCGCGAACCATTGCCCGATGACGTATGGGCCATAGTAATCGACATGACCGTACCACTGGGTCAGGCCGCGAACATTTGAATACGTCCATCGTGGCTTGAGCATCGCCGAATCTGACAGCATAAGGATAAAACTCGGTGACTGCTTTGGGCAAGGCAAGTGTGAATCTGCCGGAAGACGGCTGCTGGGCAGTTCGGTTCTAGAGAAGCACTCTGCCATCTGTCATTCGCACCGCCGTCATTCGCGTGACCACGACCGTTCGGGCTTTTGTCGGAGCTGCCATTCGACGTAGTCTTGCGGTGGATCGGCAATGTCGATGGCGTGCTCAGGTGCAAAAGGTATCTCAGCACCGAAGCACAAGTAGGCAGCCACCCCAAGTTCCGGAGGGACGCCGGATCGGAGGCACGGAGGGGGGCGCAATCACATCGGAGTCTGGCAACCTCAATATGGCACCGCACCGTCCCCTCCGGCGGGTTCCCCTCAAAAGGGAGCAGGGGTTTCCAACCCCGCTCAGTCGCGGGACCCTGAGGTCATCCCGTCTCTCAACGTCCAATCATGGCTCTGCCACCCATTTCCTCCGGCAACGTGCCCGCGGGGTTGGAAACCCCGCCTCCCTTTAACTGACTCCGCCGCCCGCCCGCCCGCCGCACTGACGCACCGAACCTCGCCCCCTTGCGCCGACCGCAACTCCGGGCTACCAGCACAGATGCCCTCTTCCTCGAAGCATCGTGACCTTCTCATCATCAGCGGCTTTGTGCTGCTGGTGCTGCTGCTGGGTGCCCTGCTCACGCCCGCCTTGTTTTTCCCGGCCCAGGCCGTCATTGCAGCCAACCCTCAGGGGTGGGTGGCGCAGTTCTTGGGGGAGAAGGAGTTCCCCAGCTATTTCAACCGCGCCGCTCTCCTGGCCGCGCTGATTGGTCTGCCCTTCCTGCTCAAGGCGTTGCACATGCCGTTCCGCGAGATCGTGGGGGAGGTGCCCTTCGCCCGCGGCTTGCGCCAGTTTGGGACCACCTTCCTGGTCGCCCTCCTCTCCGTAGGGGTGCTGGCGTGGGTGTGTCTTACCTTTGGCGTCTCCCGCCTCAAGCCAGCGCCAGCCTACCTGGATTTTGGCTCCGCGCTCGCCTCGGGATTGACGGTGAGCATTCTGGAGGAATTCCTCTTCCGCGGGGTCATCCTCGTCATCCTCTGCCGATCCTTGGGGAACCGGTCAGGTCTCTTCTGGACCACCGCCTTCTTCTCCATCCTGCACTTCCTCAAGCCCCCGCTGGACGGCGCGCTGCTCAATGATCAGGTCACCTGGTTCAGCGGTTTCTGGGTCATCACCCAGCTCTTTCGCGGATTTGGTCTGTGGCAGAACGTCGTGGGCGAGTTCCTCGTTCTGGCCGCCGTGGGCTGGGCTCTAGGCAAGGCCCGACTGGGCAGCGGCGGGCTCTGGTACAGCATCGGCCTCCACGCAGGCTGGGTCTTTGGCATGAAGTACTTCAGCAGCCTGGTCTTCACCACCCGCATCCTGCGCAACGGGGAACTCGACCCCTGGCTGGTGCGCAACACCTGCCGCGCCATTGTCAGCCCTGTAGTCGGCATCCTGCCGCTCCTCATCATCTTCTCCACCGGCATGGTGGCCGTGTGGATCACTTCACGGAAGAAGACAGAGAAGGTGCTTGGTGCCTAGTTCTTGGCAGGGCCGTGGCAGCCACGGGAGACTCAAGTCTGAGGGCTGGCGTCTGGCCGTCTCGAGCCTTCCCTCGTGTCTCCGGCGCAGGCGGTAAAAGTTCTGCGAAAAACCCGTTGCCACGCCCGCAGGTAGCCCCTTAAATCGCCGCTCCTTTCTCTTCGGAGAATCGAATTCAACATTTCCCGTACGCCAGAGTGGCGGAATTGGTAGACGCGCCAGACTTAGGATCTGGTTTGGAAACAAGTGCAGGTTCGAGTCCTGTCTCTGGTACGGAATAGGGCGATGATGCTGGAAAGCCCATAAAATAAGGGCTACAGCTCCGGTGAGTGCTCGGAATATTGACGGAATGCAGCGGTGTGATATCGGTTGGAATGAAGGAAATTGACCGCAAACGGGCAAATGTGCGGGCAAAAACACCCGCAAATCGACCGCAATTGCCCGCAAAACCCTTCGTCGTGCATCTGGGTGTGAAGTACCCCCTATTGTTGGAACGTGGGCTTTGGCGCGTTCGGACCAGAAAGAAGGGCCATGAACTAGACGACAGCTTAGGGGAGGGCTCGCTCGACTGGGCAAAGAAGGAGTTCTACAGGAAGATGGCGGCTGGAGAGTTTACCAAGGTCAAGAAGAAGCCCGATCCGGATGAGGGCACCATGCAAAACCTCATGGACGTCTACGAGGAACTTCCCAAGCGCGCATCAGACGATGTCGCGGAGAGCAACATCAGCCGTCTCGCAGTCATCATTCGAACGGTGTTTGGACGTGAACCAAACAAGGTTGCAATCTCGGAGTTCACCTCAAAAACTTGGGAGGAGTTCCAAAGGATCCAGCAGGGTGGGAAGCTGGATCTCAGCAAGAGGCATCCAGATAATCAGGCTATCAACTCGGCCATCAAGCAGGCGAAGTCCGTGATGACCAAGAAGCTTTGGCCATCGTTTGCCCAGAGAGGCATTACCATCAATCCTAACACTGCAATCGTGCAGTGGCTGCCCGAGGGGTACAAGCCGCCAGCGGAGGCAAAAGGCGATGACTTGGTAGCGGCCTGGGAGAAGCTCCAAAAAACGGACCTGCCCATGTGGTACACGATTGGCCTCGCCCGCTTTGCGGGACTTCGCCGGGAGGAGATCTCCGCAATGCGGCCGGAATGGGTAATCCGAAAGAAGGGGGTTCCATACGTGCGGCTCATGGACAGGCCTGAAGACGGCTTCTTCACAAAAACCGGCAAGCCCTATCAAGCCATCATCCTTCGTGAAGATCTAGCCAAGGCAATCGAGGCTCTCCCCGTCGAGACTCTTGTAGTGCATCCGAAAACTCCAAATGATCGTGACAGGTGGTTTGAACGAGAGCCTCAGGCCTGGATTCGGCCTTTTGCGCCAAAAGCGCGTCTTCCGTTGCACCGGCTTCGCGGGCTCTACGTTGACCAGGTGGCCGAAGAGCAGGAGGAAGCAATTGCAGCCCGACAAGAGGCCGTCAAGAAGGCCTCCAAGGCTGTGGGCCACACAACCACCAAGATCACTGAGGATCATTACCTTACGCCGGAAGCGCTGAAGCAAAGCAGTTCAGTTGAGCAGGCGGTTTACTAGACTTTTGTAGTAGAGGCTTTTCCCCCTTGCGGAAGATGTATT
Source organism: Verrucomicrobium sp. BvORR106 (assembly GCF_000739655.1). Classification (GTDB taxonomy): domain Bacteria; phylum Verrucomicrobiota; class Verrucomicrobiia; order Verrucomicrobiales; family Verrucomicrobiaceae; genus Verrucomicrobium. The sequence continues at coordinate 44,513 of NZ_BATR01000081.1, forward strand.
ATTATGGAAATTATATGGGCATTTCTGTTGGTCTAGACCTGATAATGCTTCACTGATGCAATCAAACTGTCGTAAATCTTCGTATCCGAGCTAGTGATGCAATTGCCTATATCCATTTCACCATGTCCCATCGTTGAGGCGTCGTGTGAAATTCGATTCTCTACCGAATTCCCTGATGCGGCCGTTCCTGGCCTTCTTTTTCAACACCTACAGCCCGCGTTCCCGAAAATGTCGACGCTGCCGATCGCAAGTATGCCAGCAGAGTTGCGCCGCGCGGATCCGAATTTGTCGGTGCAACCGCTCTATCGACTCGATGGGCCTGAAATGTCTGCCCTCGTTGGTGATTCGTCCATTACCTTCACAGTTTCGGGCACATACAAGGGATGGTCATGGTTTCTCCCTGAGATTCTGAAGAATTGGAAGTTGGTGCTTGACTCCAAGGTTCCCACTGGGGTGAACCGAATAGGACTTCGATATGTTGATTTTTTCAAGGCAGACATCTTTCCCCTCACGAGAGTGAGATTTCAGCTGGGCGAGCAATCGTTGGTTGGAATGGAGACCTTCCTTAGAACCGGGATTGTATGGAACGAAAAAAAATGTATCCTCCAGATCGGGAAAGACGTCCGGCTGACGAGCAGCGCCGAAATTGGCTCCGTTATTGATTCGGATGTATTTGAGATATTTGAACAGCCAGGTGACCAGTCTGTCAGTTCTATAGAGAAATTTCTTGACGAAGCTCATGCCGCTGGCAAGCATCTGTTTTTTTCGATGTTAGATCCAGGTTTTCTCGCCGTCCTTAACCCTGTTTACGCACAGCCATGAATAGCTATTCATATTCTAGCGCACGCGCTATGCAGACGCTGTACACATGGGCAGTTGTACTGGGAAGTTTTTGCGGCCCTCCGCATACAGACAGGTGTAGGATTAGGTCCTACGAGGTTAATCAGCCTCGTGCTGCGGAGTCTTATCAAGTCCAAGTTCCATCAATTAATGAAGGAGTGGTGTTGGAGAGGTTCGCGGATAGATTGGTGAGTGAAACCATTGACCTGCCTCAAGACGCGGCCGAGGTCATTGATAAGCATTTTTGGGATCTGCTATGAGCGAAGTCTTAGAAGACTTTAAACAATACCTGCCGACATACCTATCAGGGACAGCCAAGGACAACTTGTTCAAAGAGTTGGAGTCGTTCCCTAAGAATATTGATGAGCGGATTTACACCCGCAAATTGCAGGGTGAAGCCGTCGTGTTCCAAGGAGATGGCATCAAAGAAATGCCATTTATCAATCTGCCTAACGAAAAGGTTGGCCCCGCAAATGTCTTGGTTATTTCCAATACTTGTGACATTGACCCGACCAATCAGCGAGAAATTCCACTACAGGTTAGCTACTGCCCGATCGTCAAGCTAGGTTCTTGGCTTTCACGGTTGAGAGAGCCCGCGCCGCTTGATCAAGCTGTGCGGGCTCAGAGAGTTTCATCCATGTTTTACTTGCCGAAAAACGAGCACTTGAAGGATGACTCGGTGGCGCTCTTGGATCGTATGGTTAGTTGCTCGCCAAAAACGCTGCCCTTCGAGAACCTTCGAGAGAAGAAGCTATTCACCCTTAGCGACTACGGATTTTATCTTTTCCTCTTTAAGCTTTCAATTCATATGACGCGGATCCGCGAGGGCGTGGCGAGAACCTAGAACACCTTAATTATCCCTAGTAACCCTCCCGGGGAAGTGGCGAGGATGGATATATCCTCGCCTGTACGACATCCCTTCTCGGTTAAGCAGCATCCTTGAGCCCATCGGCGATTTTGGAGGGGTCTTTCACCCTCTCCAAAATGTGAGCGAGGAGTTGACCTCGCACGCCCTTGCCGCGCTTCGTGAGAGCGAGGAGATTTTCGTCGATCTTGTCCTGCTCGGAAGGGGAGAGCTTGGACCATGGCAGCGTTGCCTCATGAGGGCCTTGCACAGTGAGATCGTACCGGACGAGGGCCTTGATATAGTCGGAAAGGGAGGCGTAACCGAGCTGCTTCGCCCTGATTTCAAGGGCTTCACCAAGGGCTTCAGGGAATCGGACGGTTCTAGGTTTTGACATCGTGAAGTGTGGTTAATATTTCGTCATACAGCTGTATGACAGCCAAAACATTGACCACTCTTCCGAAAATGGCAAACTGTTCGAGTGAACAGCGTGAAAGTATTTCAGGACCTCATCATCCCTATGGTGACGGCCAACCATTGGGAAAAGCTCGGATCAGCCAACATCATGCGCTCGATCTCCGAAAGCAGGGCGGTCGCATCGCTACCAAGGTCTTTAGGGGTTGATTTCCCAATCTTGATTCCGATTTCGACCAGGTGTTTCGCGCTGTCTGGCCGCTCATCCATCAGGTGAGCAGCGGCTAGGCGAGCTCGATCTGGCTCGGGGAGAGCATCACAAATCGCCTTGAGATGCTTTGGTGAGGGCCGGGCTCTCATTGAGGTGTAGTTGCTGAGAGAGGTTCGAGCGACACCGCTGGCATCAGCCAGTGCATTTAGGGTCATGGAATCAGCAAGGCGGCGGAGCTCAACGGCGAAGTGCTTCATGGTGCAAAATATACACCAACTTAAAAAATAGCAAAAAAGGGTTGCGTCATTTTTTAGGCGTGACTACAATTCACACGTAACCAGAATATAGTCATGGCACTTCCAGCGACAATTTCATCACAAAGCGACGCCGAGGAATATGTGGCGTTCAGCGTCAGTGGGCTTATCGCCAGACTCAGGGGTAGCAACGACCTGCGGGTAAGTGAAGCAGCCCTCAATCTTGAAAAGCGCATTGGCCGCGATCTTAAGCCCACGGCCCCTCCAACGAGGAACGGCGGAAAGGCCGGCAAAGCAAGCGGTACGCGCATTCCAAAAGGAGGGCGCCGATGACAGACGCTGAAATCTATTTCTCGCTTGAGCAGATCGCAAAACATGTCGGTCGTGGAATGACTCAAGTTCGTCTGCATGCGCAGAAGGGCTGGCTAAAGGTCGCCCCGAAGCGCCCCGGACTCAAAGCCCATCGTGTCACTCTGACCAACGCCAACCGCTGGATCGCCCTCCACCATCCCAAGGCGGGCCCAATGACGTCGCCATTTCAATCCACCTAGTAAAAGCAACCTCGTTCACTCTCATGTCCATGACGATGCGCACACAACGTCGGCAACATCAAGCCCTCCTGGCAGGTCCTCTTCGGGAAGCTCTGGACCGGGCGAAGGCCGAGCAGTTGGGTATGGTGTCCATCACACGCTCATTTGATGTTCGTCGCTGGGATCGAGGCCGAGAGGCTGTCGCGATGCTGGAAGACCTGCAGACCAAGGCTCCAGAGCGTGAAGCTCGCTTCGTCAATGTCGGTACCGCCCGCAACATGGTGCGCCTCGTGGAGATCTGGGCGCTACCGCCCGCCTCCTCAGCAAACTCAGTTCATGCCGCCTGACCAAGATCTTATCGCCTCCGCTTGGGAGGCTGCACACGCAATCTTCAACGCTTCCACCGATGACCTTTAACCCAAGCCAGACCGTATTCATCTCGCACCTCGGGCGCGTGAAGCCTTGCATGGTGGTTAAGCAGGACGGGGAATTTGTCACTGCGACCTCTCTGATGCAGGAGGACAAGTTGACGGCTTTGGCTAGTTGGTGCTTCACAGATCGCGATCCAGCTTTGCGCCATGCATTGGAATGGGCGGAATCGCAGGTGTGCGAGCTGCGCATGGAACTTGGGCTGCCGTTGGAAGCCCCCCTCCGTGGAACCGGGGAATAGTTGAAACTTGAAAGTTCGAGGAACCAATCTAGACCGCATTCCTGCCGTGACTCTCGACAAACCCACGCTCATCCGATTGACCCAATTTGCCCGGGATCACGCACGGAAGAGCAATGCTTCTCGCGCCAAAGAATCCCTCGGGACGCTTCGCAAAGAACTCACCGCCACGCAGGAGCACAACGCCCGTTTCAAGTCCTGGTACAGCGCCAGGTAGAGCCCTGAAAATCAACCCTCAAAGACCGAGCTATGTCCGCGAACCTCAATCGACGCATCCCCCTCCGCGACGCTGACCGCGCTCTTCACCGTGGCGACGAGCATGCAGGCTGTGTTCCGCTCGCCGTGGCTGCCTACTTCGTCTCCCTGATCATCATCGCAATCCTCTGCCTCTTCTGACTATGTGTATCCAGATCCTCGACACCCACGAATCGCAGCCGCCAATCAAGGCGACGCAGATCACCTTGGCGAATCCGCCCTACATCCCAGAGCTGCCCGCCTGCCTCACCCCGAACGCCCGTCTGGAAACCGAAACCCAGCGACTGCTTGAAGCAGAACTCTGCCTCCGTGCGGCGACGCGCCACAGTGAGATGGCCAAGTGGGCGCACCTGGATGCGGCCTTGCAGCTGGCAGAGCAGCAGATTTCCCTGCCGTTCCAGCGGCTTCTGTGGGCCGATGAACGCCACAAAGAGGAAACAGATGCCTCTATCCTGAGCGAGGAAGAGGTGGAGGCGATGGGTTATTTCATCGGCAAGGTGGTGCGCTGCCGCAAGGAGCGCCGCCATCCGGACTTCGACGCGGAGGAGTGCAAGGGCATCCGCGGGCTGCTGCAGAAGTACGCGGCCGCGATCGCGGAGAAGCGTGAGCACTGCGAAGACGCCACGTGCGCCGAGGATCATGACTTCTGGCATGTGCGGCAGTGCATGATGGCCGCGAATGCGGAGCCTGTTCGGGCTGCTAAATGATCACACTTACCAACGATGCGGCGGCGCGTGCGGACACGCGGACGACAAGTAGCCACCAAGCCGGGTGAGTAGGTAATTGGCTGAAAACGAAAGCCCCTGCCGAGTAGAGATCGGCCCGCATCACCCCTTTCCCAAAGATCATGGAACATTCCCCACAACTCGACCAACTCGCCGCCGCATTGGCAAAGGCCCAGGCCGCCGGCTTGGTGGCCGTGAAGGGCAGTACAAACACGCACCTCAAGGCGGACTACGCCGACATCCTCGCCGTGTGGGAGTGCATCCGGCCGCAGCTCGCTGCCCACGGTCTTGCCTTCTCGCAATTCCCCGGTGCGGTCCGTGAGGTGGAGCGCGGTCTGCCCCGCCTTTCTGTGACGAACATGCTGCTGCACGAGAGCGGGCAGTTCATCTCCGGCATCATGGAAATGCCCGTCGGTGACCACAAGGGGCTGAACGCTGCACAGTGCTTTGGCCTGGTGCTAACCTATGCCCGCCGATACGGCCTCCTGGCCGTGCTGGGAGTGGCCACCGGTGATGATGAAGACGCGCAGCGCGCATTCCCCAAAGAGCGGGAACCGGAACCGCCAACGAACAAGACTTGGCAGGAGATCTACGAGGCCAGCGAATGGCAGAAGCGCGAGGCTCCCGGCGATGATGCCTGGCGTGAACTGGGCCAGCTGACTCCCGCGGAACTGTGGGAGCACATCAAAAACAACAAGGCCAATGGCTACGGCAATTTGGTGCTCGTGGCCGCTTGTGCTCACGTGCTGGACTACCAGGCGAGGTTGCGTAACCTCGGAGTGCGCGAGGCCCTGATTACCGCCAAGTGGCAGGGGAAACAGATGTACGGCGAGATGACAGCCGAGGAGCTGTTCGCTGCCTGCAAGGTTGTTTCCGCGCTGCCCAAGCTTGAACCGAAGGGAGGGGCTGAGGGATGAGCGCGAAACACACACCAGGGCCGTGGACTTGCACCTTGGCTGTTCATGGGATTGATGGTGGTGAGTATGTGATTGCCGATGTTGCCCCCGATCGCGGAGACCGGTCTCTGGTGATCCACGCGCCAGTTGGCTCAAATGAGCAGGCTGAGGCCAATGCCCGCCTCATCGCGGCAGCGCCTAAGTTGCTGGAGGCTCTGGAGGAGATCAACAAGGTTGCCATCAGGCTTCCTTTTGGACTTCGTGAACAAGCCGTTGCTGCCATCGCCAATGCGAAAGGAGAAGCGCTGTGATCTCCGTCGCCGTGCCAACTGAGGCTGCACCGGCCCCCAAGCAGCCGACCTGCCCGAGCTTCACGGAGTACTTCGACGTGAACACGCCTCTGCCTGGCAAGCGGTCCGCGGAGTTCGGCGGGTACATCCTTGACTGTCCAGAGCCCGCCTATCGCTCGTGGCCTGGGGTGAATGCGTCAGTGCTGAAGGAGCGCACACCCTGCGAAATGCTTCACAACATGATGGCTTCGCCAAAGTCCACCGCGGCCCTCACTGAAGGCACGCTGCTGCACTGGGCGGTGTTGGAACAGTGGAGGTTCGCGGCATGGCGGGATCATATGGTGGTGAGCCCTACCAAGGGACTCGACACCAAGGCCGCAGAAGAGGTCCGTTTCGCCAATCCCGGCAAGCTGGTAGTGACAGACGAGTTGGTCATCCAGGCCAACAAGTGCATGGATGCGGTGCGAGCCAATGATCGCGCCATGGCGTGGCTGTCCGGCATTGATCCCGACCACGGCAACGCGCCCAAGTCGCCCGTCGCACGGGAGGCGACCGGGGTGGTGTGGGATGGTCAGCATGGTGTGTGGCGGAAGATCCGCGTGGACCTCTATCCGGCCGTCCATCGTGTGATGCTCGACGTGAAGACCTCCGCAGCGCCGCTCTCGCAGTGGTTCAAGGAATGCCTGAAGTGGGGATACTTCGACCAAGCAGCCTGGTACCTGGACACGCACTATCGCCTCACGGGAGAATGGCGCGCCTGGCTGTGGATTGTGGTCACCAAATCCGAGCCGTTCATGTGCCGAGTGTTCCGCCTCACGACTCCGAAGCCAACGGATCCGCTCTACGCCGAGAGCAGCTATTGCAAAGCTCGGCAGCGGCTGGGACTTGATCCAGTGCCTCCAAATGGGGGCTTCAAGCTCGGCCGCCTGCAGATGTTCCTCAACTCTGCCCGTGAAACCGAGCAGCTGCGTTCGCTCGGTGTGGAAATGCACCCACGGCTACTGCGCCAGACTTGGCCCGCCTACGAGGACGAGACCCCCGAGTACGAGATCTTTTGACACTTCACCCCAAACAACAAGCAAACGGACATGCCCAAGAAACCAGAACCTACAAACGTACTCACGTTGACCATCGCGCCAACGCTGGTGCCCACAGCCTACCGTGAAGTCACCGAGAGTCGCGTGCTCAAAGTGAAACTCTCTCCCAAGGAGTTGGAGGAAAATACCCAGGAACTTGCCCGTTCCGTGAATGACATCCAGAGAATCGAGGAGGAGAAGAAGTCCTCTGCGAGCCGGTACAAAGCTGAGATCGAAGAGAAGCAGGCTCGGCAAGGCCGTTTGTCCCAGCTCATCCAAGATGGTTGGGATGAACGCGGCGTGAAATGTCATTGGCACTTCGAGTGCTCTGGCAAGGATGCCGACGGCAACCTCATCTACCACCCGGAGATGAAGGCGCTGGTCCGCTCCGACACTGGCGAGGTGGTTGAGACCAAGTCGATGAGCGAGACCGACTTCGAAAACAAGGAACTGGCGCTCACCGACAAGAAGACCGGCGACAACGACGACGGTGCAATCGACGAGGGCGAGTAGCCCATATGTGGACGCCGACAAGACAGGCGTGACAGGCCGGAGAGCGACGGCCAGCCGCCCCTATCAAAGACCGAGCTATGCCTGCATCCTGCCTTACACCTGTTCCCGACCCGGCCCCGCCCATGGCGCTGCCGGATGGAATGACTGTCACTCCACTGCGCGAAAAGTGGACGCGTGAAGGAGTGATGTGGTTCCGCGAACTGCGGGTGCCGATTCCTGCAGACTGGGCCATGAAGGCCATGTGGAAGCAGCACAAGTCCGAATTTGTAGCACGCGGGTTCTCTATCCGTCAGCACAATGGAGCCTGGTTCCTTCAGCAGTGGCTGATCAAAGCCGAAGAGGACTACACTCTCACGCAAGTCGGCCAGCGCATGCTCAACGCGCTCATTTGCCCGGACGAACTGGCGCTTGATGAAGCCGAGCCAGAAGAGATGCAGCTGGAGGCGCTGCCCTACGGCTACGAAGAGAAGCTGTTCGACTACCAAGTCCAGCCCGCCCGCCAGCTGTTCCGCGCGCTGATGAGTGGTGAGAAGGAGTGGGGATACCCAGGTGCCTGGGACTGCTCCGACCTTGGGACGGGCAAGACCTATCAGGCACTGGCGGCCGCCTTGGCCACCGGGCTTGAGGTTGGTATCATTTGCCCTCTCTCGGTGATTCCTGCTTGGCAGAAGGCTTTCCGGCACTTTGGCCAATGCCCGCGGTTCATCCGCAACTACGAGAGCCTGCGGACGGGGAAGCGGGACTACGTCAGCATCGAACCGTTCGTGTCGTCGTCCACCGGGAAGAGTGGCAAGCGGTTTCGCTGGAACCTCGAACCCAAAGACACGTGCCTCCTGTTCGATGAAGCGCATACGATCAAGAACTCGGGGACGCGCAACCAAGCCCTGGCCATTGCAGCGATTCGTCAGCGGTTTCCGCTCGTGTGCATCAGTGGGACCCTCGCCAGCGATCCCACACACATGCGCGCCACTGGCCGCGTGGTGGGGCTGCACCTGGGTGGCAATGGCGAGAAGAGCGATTGGACGCGGTTCCTAAAAGAGAATGGCTGCGAGGTAGCCGGGGGCGCGACCTATTTCATCGGCGGCCGTCGCGGTCGTGCGATCCTGGCGAACATCAATCGCATGGTGTTTCCCCGTCGCGGGGCCCGCACCAAGATTGCTGACCTGGGCGATCGGTTCCCTGAAACCCAGATCATGGCGGAGGCCTTCGATACGGGCGAGACCGCGAAGATCAGCGCCGCCTACAAAGAAGCGCAGCGCACGATTCAAACCCTCGAGTCCCAAGGCAAGCCAGAGCACGAGGTGCGCATGCTGAAGGCCAGCGCCTATCTGAAGGCCTGGCATGATTCGGAGCGCCTCAAGGTGCCCGCCATCGTGGACATGGTGAAGCAGGAGATCGAAGAGGGGCGAAGCGTCGCCATCTTCGTGAACTTCACCGATGTGCGGGAGGCCCTGATGAAGGCCCTCAAGTCCGGATGCGCCATCTTCGGTGGGCAGCCCGGGCACCTCCGCCAGCGGGCCATTGAAGAGTTTCAAGACTCGCGATCTCGCGTGATCATCGCCAACATCGATGCCGGAGGGGTGGGGGTGTCATTGCATGATGAACTCGGAGAGCATCCTCGAACCGCGATCATCCTGCCCACCAACAAGGTCACCTCTTTGACCCAAGCGCTGGGCCGTGTGCACCGGGCTGGTGGCAAGAGCCGTTCCCGTCAGATGATCTTCTTCGCGGCCGGAACCATTGAAGAACAGATCTGCGATGCCGTGCGCGCCAAGATGGGAAACATCGCGTCCCTCAATGATGGGGACCTCAACCCGGAGGCAAAGTTCTAGGGCATGAGCAGCGTCGAACAACGTCGCGAGGCCTATCTCGCATTCCTGCGTTCCAAGATGCCCCGGGCGGAGGAAGTAGGCTTCGAACCCCCATCACCGCCGCACGAGTCGCTAATGGGGCATCAGGTGGACATGGCCACCTGGGCATGCCGTGGCGGTCGTAGGGCGGTGTTTGCTTCCTTCGGTCTTGGAAAGACGCGGGTGCACATCCAGATCGCCAAATGGGTGGTGCAGCACACGCAGGGTCGGTTCCTGATTATCTGCCCGCTCGGCGTGCGACAGGAGTTCACGCTGAATGACGGGCCAGCCATGGGTGCAGTGATTCGCTTCGTGCGAACCAACGCGGAAGTGGCTGAGCATCCTCAGGGGCAGATCTTCATCACCAACTACGAGAGCGTTCGTGACGGGAAGATCGACGTCACCCAGTTCGATGGCGCCGGATTGGATGAGTCGAGCGTGTTGCGTTCGTTTGGCAGCAAGACTTATCAGACCTTCCTTTCGCTGTTCAAGTCGGTCCGGTACCGGTTCGTTTTCACGGCCACCCCCAGCCCGAACCGCTACAAGGAACTGATCCACTATGCCGGTTTTCTTGGCGTGATGGACACGGGGGAAGCCCTGACGCGCTTCTTCCAGCGGGACAGCTCGCAGGCAAACAACCTCACGCTCTACCCTCACATGGAGCGGGTGTTCTGGCACTGGATGCATTCTTGGGCCTGCTTCGTACAGCGCCCCTCTGATCTCGGCTGGCCTGATGAAGGATATGCACTGCCGGAAATGAAGGTGCATTGGCACCGGGTGGATGTGAACCACCGGGAGGCCTGGCAGCAGGTCGATTCCTGGGGACAGCGCCAGTTGCTACGCGACGATGCTCAGGGCCTGCGGGAATCTGCGCAAGCCAAGCGCGAATCTATCGTGGCGCGGGTCGCTAGGGCCAAAGAGCTGATGCAGCAAAATACCATCGTCGACGTCGACGATGTTCGGCACTGGATCATCTGGCACGATCTCGAAGATGAGCGCCGCGAGATCGAGAAGCAGGTGCCCGATGCCGTAACCGTGTACGGTTCCCAAGAGCTCGACCTGCGCGAGGATCGCATCATGGGATTCGCCCGCGGCGAGTTCCCCATCCTCGCCACCAAGCCGGTGATCGCTGGTTCGGGTTGCAACTTCCAGCGTCACTGTGCGGACGCGATCTTCATTGGGGTGGGGTACAAGTTCAACGACTTCATCCAAGCGATTCACCGCATCTACCGCTTCCAGCAAACGCGGGTGGTGAACATTCACATCATTCACCTGGCCAGTGAGGACGCCATCGTCGCTGAGCTGCAGGCCAAGTGGCGGTGCCATGACGAGCTGATGGTTCGCATGACCGAGATCCTTCGTGAGAACTCCCTTTCAGCAATATGACATTCACACGACAACTCATCACCGGGGAGGCGCGAGCGGAGGTCCGCGGCCAGCGGTTCCGATGCATCAACAACGACTGCGTCCTGGAGATGCAGACGATGGAGGAAAACAGCGTCGACATGGCACTGACTTCCATCCCGTTCGGCAACCAATACGAGTATAGCCCGACCTTCAACGACTTCGGTCACTGCCCGGGGGATGCGATGTTCTTCGAGCAGATGGGCTTTCTCACTCCGGAACTGCACCGAGTACTTCGCCCCGGCCGCATCGCTGCTGTCCACGTGAAGGACCGTATCATGTTTGGAAACGTCACCGGGTTGGCAGTGCCGACGGTTAACCCGTTCAGCGACCACACCACGACAGCATTCCGCAAGGCAGGCTTCGTGCTCTTGGCCCGGATCACGATCGACACGGATGTGGTTCGTGAGAACAACCAGACCTACCGCCTCGGCTGGTCGGAGAACGCCAAAGACAGTTCCAAGATGGGCGCGGGCATGCCTGAATACGTACTCGTCTTCCGAAAGCTGCCCAGCGACTTGAGCAACGCCTATGCGGATGTCCCAGTGACCAAAGACAAGGCGGAGTACACGCGAGCTGACTGGCAGATCGATGCGGCGGGGCTGTGGCGTTCTGACGGCAACCGCTTGCCGGATCCGGAACTGCTACAGCACATGCCCTTGGAGGACATCAAGCGACTCTGGGTGCGCTATTGCGAGAGCGGGGGATACAACCACGCCGAGCATGTGGAACTCGCCAAGGCGCTGGAATCACGTGGGAAGCTGCCTTCGTCGTTCATGCTCTTCCCGGCCGTCAGCCGCCACCAGGACATCTGGACGGACATCGCAAGGATGCGGACGCTCAACACCGAGCAGTCTCGCAGGAACCAAGAGCAGCACGTCTGCCCCCTTCAGTTGGACATCATCAAACGACTGATCCGTCGCTACACCAACCTCGGTGAGACGGTGCTCGATCCCTTCGGAGGGATCGGCTCGACCGTCTACCAGGCCTTGCAGCTTGGGCGCTGCGGTGTTGGCATCGAACTCAATGCGGACTATTGGCGCTGCGCCGTGGCCTACTGCCAGATGGCAGAAGCTGAGCAATGCGCTCCGACGCTCTTCGACCTCACCGAACTGGAGAGGGGGCAAGCAGCGTGAAGAGCAACGAAGTTTGCATGAGCTATCCCAAAGCATTGGGGGCAGCGTTCCGGGCGTTTGTCGTCAACAACGGGTACACGTATCAGGAGAAGCCGAGCGCCAAGCGGTTCTTTGATGCCTTCACTTCGGGGGAGTGGAAGCGCAAGCCCAAGAAATTGCGCCCAGTAGTGAAGCACAAGGAGTTCCCAGGCGGACAAACCGCCGCGGTGGTTTCGGGCTGGGCCTATGCGGTGCTCTCCCAACGCAGCAAGCACTACAAGACTTTCGGCCACCTCATCCAGGACATTCTGGCCGGGAACTGGGAGAAACAACAACAAGACACCTCATCCGAATGACCTTTCCTGAAACCCGAACCATCGAGGCTCTGCGTGACCTCCCGCATCTGAGCGGTTCAACCCTCGATGCTGCTCACCAGTATCTTGCTGGGCCCGGCGAATGGAAAGCGGATCTCGCTCTCGGGCCTGTGGCCGCGATGAACGGTCAGCCGACCGACGACCCCAGCGAGTTCTACCGACAATACCGCGAGGCCAAAGCCCTCTGCGAAACCCTCACCGACGCAGTGCAAGCGCACTGGGTACAACTCATCGAAGCCAAAGCAGTCTGACCATGAATCAACAACTCTCATTCTTCATTCCGGGTGTTCCGGCACCGGGCGGATCCAAACGATTCGTCGGTTTCGGCAAGAAAACGAAGCGTGCCATCCTCATCGATGATGCCGGGCAGCGGAACAAAGACTGGCGGACTGCAGTCGGCTGGGCAGCACACGAGCACTTCAAAGGCGAGGTGCTTACCGGTGCCTTGAAGGTGACGTTCACGTTCTTCATGCCGCGGCCCAAGGGGCATCACGGGAAGCGTGGACTTCGCCCGTCAGCGCCAACTTTCCCCATCACCAAGCCCGATGCTCTCAAGCTGGCGCGGTCCACCGAAGACGCCCTGACAGGGATTGTTTGGCGGGATGACGCTCAGGTGGTCGATGGCGGGCAAAAAAAACGCTACGCGGACACCTGCTCTGCGGGGTGCTTGGTGGAGATCGAGGAGCTCAGCAACAACGGAGGTTTGGAGCTGTGATCGCTCGGCAATCAACGCTCTTTGAGAGCCAGCGCACGTCGCTTGAGGATTCCATTGTCACAACTGCCGCAAGCTTGAATGCCTATGGCATGGCCTATAAGCATTGGGCCATTGGCTTCAGTGGAGGCAAAGACTCTTCCACGGTGCTCTCTGTCGTAATCTGGCTGATCGAGACAGGCCGGGTGAAGGCTCCAGAGAGTCTGACAGTGCTCATGTCGGACACTCGATTGGAGATGCCGCCGCTATTCGCGACCGCTCAAAAGATTCTGCAAGAGGTGAGAGATCGCGGTCATAAGGCCCAGTTGGTGCAGCCCACATTGGACGACCGCTTCTTCGTCTACATGTTCGGTCGCGGGGTTCCTCCGCCCAGCAACACCTTCCGCTGGTGTACTCCTCAGCTGAAGATTGAGCCGATGGTGGGCGCTCTCAAGGCCCTCCGTGATCATTATGGGCAGAAGTTCCTCATGCTCACTGGGGTGAGGATTGGCGAGAGCGCAGCGCGTGATGCGCGTATCGCAGTTTCGTGCGGAAAGAACAATTCGGAATGCGGTCAGGGATGGTTCCAAGAGTCTACGCCCGAGGCGGTGGCTGATACGTTGGCGCCCATCCTGCACTGGAGACTTTGCCAGGTGTGGGACTGGCTGACGGGATTGGTGCCCGAGGGTTACGATCATGGTTTCTCCACGAAACTGATCGCGTCCGTGTATGGGCAAGATGAAGACCTGGAGACCCATGCCCGCACCGGCTGCATTGCTTGCAATCTGGCAAGCCGGGATGTCGCTCTGGAGAACATCATCGCAAGGCCTCAATGGCGATACCTTGCACCACTCCTTGAGCTTCGCCCACTCTATGCCGAGCTGAAAAAGCCGCACAACCGGCTGCGCAAAGACGGCACCGAGACGCGCCGCGATGGCTCTCTGGTGTCCAATCCCTGCCGCATGGGTCCGTTGACCTTCGAAGCGCGTCTCTGGGCTCTGGATCGTGTCCTGGATATTCAGGCGCGAGCTCGTGTCGACCTCATCAACGCCGAAGAAGAAGCTCGAATCCGGGAACTCATCGCCCTGCAGACCTGGCCGCGGGGATGGGACGGCACCGAACCTCTCGCCTCCCTGCCTTTTGACAACGTGTTCCCTGACGGAAGCAAACAACCCAACCTCATCTGACCTATGGACATCATCCAAGCTGACACCGTACTACGCTGCAAACGCGCCTTCTTGGGCCGGGCGCAGGATCTCCATGACAAGCAAAAGTTCAAGGGCCGCGAGATTTTGGCTGGGATGGCCCTCGCCCTGGGCGAGATGGCGGCCATCCTCAATCCCGCTGCCAACGCATCGGAGGCGAAGGAGGCGCTGATGCAGGCTGTTGCCCGAGGCTTTGACGTCGCAACGGAGGAGCGAGGAGGTCAATCTGTACCTTCGAAGGGACAGGGAAACAGTGGAGGGATTGCCCCATGATCGCCCCGCTTGCCATCACGGAACATGCCTATGACCGCGCCAAAAAGCGGCTTGGGCTGGATAGGGCGGCGACTGAACGCGAAGTGGAGAAGGTGTTTGCAACTGGTCTTCGCCATGGAGAGACAGGTGGGAAGCTCAATCGCTATCTTACACGTCTCTACCTCGAGCATGGTACTGCGGACAATCTTCGCATTCACAGTGAACACGTCTTTGTCTTCAGTGGCCATGTCCTGATCACGATCCTGCATCTTCCAAACGAGATGAAGCGCGCGGCGTTGGACGCACTGAGCAAGCGAAAGATCGCATCTTGAAGCCGACTTGGAGCCAACTCTGAACTGGGACCCTAGAAACCTCCTGGATCTTGTCCTATCACAACTGCACCGGCGCAAGTCGCTGGTGCTGCTTCACAACAGCAATCACATGGAAGAGTTCAATCAATCTACATCAGACCCCTCTGCGGGGTGCTTCGTTGCCAATGCCGAGTCTCTTTCCTCGGCTGCGGATGTGACTTCGGAGCATCCCGCAGAGGGGTTTTGTTTTCACTGCCAGGCATGAGCAACGCGCTTCTATCCAAGGCCTGGAAGCTTGACATCAAGCCCATGGCAAAGCTCGTCCTCGCTCGATTGGCTGATGCGGCCAATGATGCGGGAGAGTGCTGGCCATCTATCTCTACCCTCACTGAGGAGACATCTCTGGCTCGTTCTTCCGTATGCGAGTGGCTGGCTTGGCTGGAAGAGCGTGGTCTCATTGTTCGATCAAAGGGGCGCACCTCGACTACGTATTGCCTGAATCTCGATGGTCCCTCTACTAAGGCAGATAGTCCGCCACACGGACTACAGGAGTCCGCTACACGGACTAGTCCGCCTCCCGTACTAGTCCGCCACGCGGACCCCTCCAGTCCGCCACACGGACTAGGGGTAGTCCGCCACACGGACCCCCCTAGTCCGCCTGCCGGACACAAACCCAAAGAGAACCCAAATAAGAATCCAAAAGGAACCCAAAGCGACTTGGTGCTTGATCTCGGCACCGAAGAGACTCTTCCCTTCCACTCACCTGAATTCGCGGAAGCCTGGAATGCGTGGGTCGAGGACCGGAAAGAACGTCGCAAAAAGATCACTGAACGGGCAAAGAAGCTCCAGTGGCGTGAGCTTCGCGAAATGGGAGAAGACCGGGCGATCGCGGCCATCTACCACTCAATCAAGAAGGGCTACCAAGGCATTTTTGAACCAAAACACAACGGGCAAAATCATGGAAGCAGCACTGAAAAATCCGAATTCGGTTTCTAAAACCATCACCTGCAAATTCTGCGAGCGCCTGTTTGAGTACGAACCGGTGCTTTTCAATGGTAGGGAAATGTTCCCCTTGGTCTCCTGCTTTGAATGCACAGCCCTGGAAAGTGAAAAAGCTGAAGAAGCGGATCGAGAGCGGAAACATAAAGATCTCTTGCTGTCCTGGGAAAAGATCATCATTGCAGATATCTACAATGAAACTGATCCTTCTCATTCATCTATCAACCCGATCGCGGCGCGACTTTGCCTCCAGTGGAAATTTGAGCGCCGTGGAAAAGGTCTCGGGCTTGTGGGCAAGACTGGTATCGGAAAGACGCGTTGCTTACACTTGGCGTTGAAACAGGCGCATCTGGCTGGCCACTCCTGCTTTGCAGTACGGCACACAACATTTGCTGATGCGGTGGAGGCCAGTTACTCAGATGACAAGCAGGAGAGAGCCAGGGCGGCCGATGTCATCAGGCTGGCTAGATTCTGCGATGTGCTCTTGATGGATGATCTAGGCAAGGCTCGCGCAACCCCATCCAGAGATGAGGCGATTGAAGACCTGATTGAGAGGCGCACTGGTTGCGGCAGGCCAATTCTTTGGAGTGCCAACTCTGGTGGCGAGTGGCTTATTCAAAGGTTCGGTCCAGACCGCGGGCCAGCCATTGTCCGCAGACTCGCCGAGTTCTGTGTGATCCCAAATCTACCCCGGTAATAGCCGCTATCGTGAGGCGCCTGGCTGAGTTCAGCTGGATACCAGAGTGACTAGAGGTCTAACGATCCCTGACAGTTCGAGCCATTCGGAATCTCCGGAAGGCTCACATAAGGTGTGAAGCGCATCGATGGGCCGAGCTAGGAGCTAACCTTTGCCGAAGATCTTGAGCAAAACTTTCAACGGACTCAGGGCCCTGAGCAATGAGAGCGCACCGTCAAAGAGATAAGGGACAATAAATCGGCAGATATGCCAGGCCTTAACAATATTGATGAATGATGGAGTCAGTCCGCGAGCAATCATCTCCCTCTCGTCTTTCTTCAAGTCGGACTGAAGCAGATCAACGTCCTCTCTACAGGCTCTGGGTAACAGGAATCTGAACTTCCCGAGAACATCCAATTTTCGGATCTGCCTAGCACTATCTATCTCTAAACTTCGGAGCGTGAATCGGACAAGCAAGGTTTGCCCTAAAGCACCTAAAACCGTCATCAAGGCGATCCAGCTCGCAGTTTCCACCCATTTCTCCGGCCTGAAAATTACAGCCCCCGCACCCAGAATCATCAGCGAGGCAAGACAACCGCTCATCAACCATAGTAGGAGTCTTTGCCTCATTCGATACTTCTCCGTGAGGAGGCGTAGCTTGTTAAGACGAATTTCTTGTCTGGAGCGAATCACGCAGAGCTCACACAGTTTCGGAACACCATTCATGCCAGCCTCCCTTCTAAAAACCCGAATGGAATCGCATGCGATTCCGCCCCAAGGGCTTTGCGGAACTCGACCAACTTAATCCTAGCCTGAGCGCCTTTGCCGGAAATCTTGAACAGTCGGACGCGCCCATCCCCGTCTTCGTCTTCACGTACGTCAACCCACCCGGCATCCTTCAGTCGACGCATTGTTGTGTAAAGGGTTCCGTAGGACATCGACTTGCCAGTCTCTTTCTCGTAGAGTCTGGCCAAGTCTCGCCCGCTTATTTCTCGGGCCGTGAGCAGCTCAATGAGCGCCCACTCTGTTGGAGATGGCATCTTCATGCCAATAAGTATACAAGACTGCATGGAATGCACAAGTGTATACTTTCCTGGTTCACCCCTTTTTCACAGGACGCAGCCAGTACCCGAGAATGGCTCCAATGGACCCAAACGCCCATTTCTGCGTACCATCGTCGTAGCTGCCAAAGAGAATCACGCCCAAGCAGCACCCCAGAACGGAGAGGGTGACGACTATTCGCATCAGGTCGTCCGTGGAGAGTGGGGCGATGGGAGGCCGCGATTTGCGCGGGGTTGGTGGATTTGCCCTGACAAACATGGCCCGTAGAGTGGGCCGCGCCCCCCAGAAATAAAAAGGGAAAAGTAGCATACACCGCGGCCTCGACCTATTCCGCAGGAGGAAGCTACAAGGGGCTGGGGGCGGCGGCCATTTCGTTCAACTTTTGGTAGAACTAGCTACACATCTGAAGCGCTAAGGTGTGGCGCTCGGCTTGGCCTTGACAATCAAGCGACGGCAACCACCATTTGGTGCATGACCAAACCGAAAGCGGAAAAAGCGGACTCTCCAACTTCTGAAGGCGAGAAGGGCGGTGCGAAGAAGTGTTTTATCGTGACGCCCTTAGGTATGGACTCAAGCGACATCCGCCGTGCTGCAGATGGTCTGATTGATTCGGTGCTTGAGCCAGTTCTACGTGAAAAGGGCTTCATACCTATTCCCCCTCACAAGATCGACGATCCAGGCTCGATCACGAGGTCTGTGGTGCAGCACCTCCTTTTCGATGAGTTGGTCATCGCGAACCTCACGGGACTGAATCCCAATGTTATGTACGAACTCGCCGTGCGCCATTGCACACGAAAACCGGTGATTTGCTTGGCTGAGGACGTGACCAAGCTGCCGTTTGATATCGCGGTAGAGAGAACCATCTTTTACCGGAACGACATGAAGGGGATAATAGAGCTAAGACCCCAGCTCGAACGGATGATTGATGCTGCCATCGCTGATGGTGTCGAAGTGGACAACCCAGTCTACCGTGTTGTGGATGAGACTGTCATCAAATCGACGGGCAAGGTTTCAGACGCCGAAGGATTGTTACTGCGCCGGTTAGACCGCATCGAACAGTTGATGCAGAAGGCAGAAAGAAGCTCTGGGCCACCTGGTTCAAGGGCACTGAATTCTAGGTACGTGAAATTGAGGGTCGATCCTTCCTCTGCTTCACTTGTGTCGCAGGTAATGCTTGGATATCCGAACATCATTTATAATCACAGTACAGACGGTACTTTTGAGGTGTACGGGAATTCAGAACAGCTGAATGATATTCTCGGCATTCTCCACCGTGCGCAGGCAAAATTTGACACTGTGAGAACCGAATAGTGCAATGCCCGCCCTCGCCAACATCCGCCATGAGACCTTCGCCCTGCGGGTAGCCGCCGGGGCGTTGGCAGCTGCCGTCTACAGGGAGCTCTTCCCTCGCTGCTCGGTGGCGGCATCCAATGGCAGCGCGTCGGAACTCCTATCAAACCCAAAGGTTTCTGCCCGGGTAAAAGAGATAAGGGAGGAGATGGCGCAGCAGATGCAGACAGAGGCTTACCTGAGCCTGGACGAGAAGCGGCGAATGCTGGCAGACATTGCCAGGGTGAATGTGGTGACCCTGATGGATGACAAGGGCGCCCTGGACATCTCCAAGGTGAGGCAGCTGCCACCCTGGTGCATGCAGGAGCTGACGATCACGGAGCACGAGCGCACGGACAAGGATGGGAATACCACCACTACCAGGCAGATCCGCGTGAAGATGGTGGACAAGCTCCGGGCCATCGAGCTTGACACCGACCTCGAGGGCACCGGGAAGCCGCCGGTGAACACAAACGCTCGCATTGGGGCCACAAAGCGGGCGAGAGACTTGCTGAAGAAGCTCCCAGGGCATGGTGGGCACCTCATTGAAGCTGAAACCGCAAAATAGGGAGCAAAGAGGCTTTTCGTGTCTGATGCATGGGCAATGTTGCGCCATGAGCAATATATTCTTGGCCTCTGCTGAGGCTCTAGTTACCCTCGATGGGCTGATGAGCGGCATGATCGGCGTTGTGGTTGGGGCAATCGTCAGCTGGCGACAAATGAACGCAGACAGAAGTGCCTCCGCTCGGTCGAACATGGTAAAACTCCTGTTGATCGTTGGTCGCGAGTTGGAGACCACGGATAGGCCAGTCTCCGAGATCCTGAGTGGTCTTCATATCGAACTGCTGGCGGGAAGCTACGAAGTGAGTCGAACGTTTATGTGGGGGAAGCGTAGGCGGTGGGATGAAACTTCAGGCCTTCTCATTGGGAGTATGCGAACGATCTTCAAGGGAGAGGATCGTCCCAGGCACAGTTATTCCTACCCCTCGCGCGAAGACGCCAAGAAGCACGTAGAGGACATGATCGCTCTCCTTGGCTACTGAGCGTCTGACGAATTGTCTGCGCACTGATGCCGACTTGGCTCCAAGTCGGGCCTGACTCGCTACCAATCCCATGCAGTAAGGGTACAACCCATGCATGGAATCAACTCCCTCAGCAGCAGGTGCAGAACCGCTGCCGTCTTCGTCACCTTCGCCTGAAGTCACAGCCGCCACGCCAGCCCCCGATGCCGCGATCACGCCTTCGGATGCCACGCCAGCTGCTGCGCCGGCAGAACCGAAGTCTGACAACCCTCCTGCAGACAGTCGCCCTGCGATCAAGCTCCCCGAGAACGCCAGCCTGGACGAGATCATCGCCAGCATTCCGGATGAGGTCGTGGCCCGTATGTCGAGCGCGGAGATCGAAGCGCTAGCTTCCGGCGACCTTCAAGCCGTGGCCAAGGTTCTCAACCTGCCGGAGCCAGCACCGAAACCTCAGACGCCAGCGTCTGCCCCACAAGCAGCGCCCACACCTCCCAAGCCTGACCTTGAGAGCGACGAAGACGGACCCACGCGCATTTCTCTGCGGGCCCTGCCCCCAAAGGAACGCAAGGCCGTTGCCGACGCCATCCAGGCGGTCAAGGAGGGCAAGTTCAACACCTTCGAAGAAGCCCGTGCTTCCCAGGCTCCCAAGCCTGCTGAAGCTGCGCCAGCTGAACCGAAGGCAGAGCCAAGCCCGGAACCATCGCCGAAAGTCAAAGAGATCCAGCAACGCATCGCCGACATCGAGGCCAAGCAAGAGGCAGCCATCACCGCTTTCGATAGCGTAGGGCTCCTCAAAGCGAACCGCGACCTGTTGGATGCCAAGCTCGAGCTCAGAGACGCCGAGGCGGAGTTCAAGGCCGAACAGTCCCAACATTTCAGTTGGTCCCAACAAGAGGCCCGCAACGTCACTGAAGCCGTCAAACAGTACCCTGAGCAATTCGCCAACCCCGAATTCCTCCAGGCATTGCAAGACGCTCGGGACCTGGCGGAGCATCGACAGGACCCAATCTTGGAAGGGTCAGACTGGCCGCTCAAGCTCTCCGAACGTGTGGCCGCCAGATTCAAGGCAGTAGCTCCCGCTCCCACTGCACCCCCGTTCCCCAAGCCTCCTGCACAGGAGCCCAAGGTTCGAGGTGAGTTGTCCTCTCCGACTCCTCCTGGCACTCCTGCCATGAGCGTTGATGAGGCCCTCACGGCAATGGACGGCTTGTCTGAGGAGCAAGTGGACCAAGTGCTTGCCGGGATTAAAGCCCGAGAGCGCGCCGGTCTCTTGCGTCGGTAATCACTTCGGCCCGTTCGTGCCGCGGCATGACCTCAATTTCGAAAAATCATGCCTGGAACCTATAACGCCAATGCCAGCGTCGAGACTCTCTCGGACGTGCTGGCAACGGCAACCGATGCCAAGGGAAAACTGTATGCGAAGAAGTTGGAGAGCGGTGCTGCCGCCTACGACGACTTCAAGCTTTTCGAGGGCCCCGAGGATTCGGAGTCTGTCTTCTACGTCAAACGCGACCTCACCAAGATCGGTGGGGACAAGATGGTCTTTACCGTGCAGTCCGACCTCGCAGGTCCGGGCGTTCGCGGTGAGGAAGAACTGACCGGCAAGACCAGCACGGCCAAGTACAGCAACTACGAGCTCATCATCGACTATTTCCGCGATGCCCATGAGATCACCAAAAAGGAACGCAGGTTCCTCGCGGCGGGTGCTGACCTTGACGAGCACTGCATCAACAAGCTGAAGGTCAAGCTGGGCCGCCATCGCATGTACGACATGAAGATGGCACTCATCCGACTGGCACTTGGCAACATCGTGCGTCCCAACGGCCGCAAGACGCGTGACTCTTTGACCGCGGCCGACACCATGTCGCCGTCGTTCCTGATCACCGCCAAGCCTCAGGTGCAGCGTCTCGGTGCCCGCCCCATCAACGTCTCCAAGAACAAGGTGGGCTCCCCGGTGCACCGCCACATCGCCTACATGCCGGACGTGGCCATGACGGAGATTCGCAACTCCACGAGCTACCAGAATGCTCTGGGCAACTCGATTGAGCGTGGGGATCAAAACCCGCTGTTCACCGGCCGTCTGGTGGATTGGATGAACATCGCTCTCTTCGAGCATGTGCTGACGATCCCTGATGTGGACGACCACATCAGCGATCCGACCGCGCCCCTGGCAATCTTGGGCACCGCCTTCAGCGTGGACAGCGCCCAAGCTGCCTGCAAGCTGATCGTCAACGGTTCCAACACCCGGCACCGCTACTTCGAGTGGTTCCCTGGCTACGACTACCAGTGGTACGAGGGCCAATCGGCCAATCCGGACGCTGGCGTGTACTACGCTTGGTTGGTGAACCCTGACGCCAGCGTTGGCTTCGTGCGGTACACTGGCACCGGCAACAACGGCAATCAGATCGTCATCACGGGGATCTTGTCGCCTGATGGTGCTGGTACCTCGACCATCGGCAGCGCCACCCTTGGCAACATCGATGCGACGGGTGACACATGGGACAACGTTGCAGCGCCTGGCGGCGTTGGTGGCAGCGCCAACACCAGTGCTGACTTCAACTACACCGACAGCTTCCAGGTGGGTGCTTACATCATCCCCGCGAACGCCAACGGTATGCCGATCGGCTATGGCTTCTTCTTCGGCAAGGGTGCTGCCCTCCGCGGATACGGCCAGACCGACACCATGATCAGCCAGTCCCGTGACTATGAATTCGTTCATGGCCGCGGCTTCGAGTCGATCTTCGGTCAGGCACCCACCAAGCGTACCGACGGCAAGACCTTCGGCTACGGCTTGATGGAAGTCGGCATCCAGCATCCGGGTCTCGAAGTGCCCGCCCTGTAAACCTCCACCACCTTGGCCGCGCCTTCGAAAGAGGGCGCGGCCTTCTTCCCAATCTTCTGAACTATGATCACCCGTTTCGCTCAACTTCCCCTGGAAATCAGCACGAAAGCTCTCCAGCCGCATGCAAAGCCCGGCGAACCCATCGTCACGATGCGCATGTTGGCGGTAGGCAACCTCTCTGCCTTCCGGATGGGCGGTAGAACGAACCGGGTGTTCCGGTTCGAGTACAGCCGCGCCTTGTCCTGCCATGTACTGAGCGTCCCGCTTTCGCTGTGGCAGATGGACAAGCTCGCCCTTGCTCGTGAAGCCCTCGACCAGCGCCTCATGCATTCGATCATCGTCGATGTGGAGGTGCCAGTCGCTGCCCCGGAGCAAACCGAACCTCCAGCTCCAGCACCCCAACCCGCTCCACAAGCGCCTGGTGCGCCAGCGCCGGAGGGCAATGGAGACCTTGTTGTTTCCAATGACACCAAAGTTCCTGAGGTTCCTTCAGGCGATGGCAAGTCCACTGTGGTGCCTGACATCGCAAAGGTGCGTGCCGTGTTCGAAGAGTCCCGTCCTGCGAGGCTGAAACGCCTGGCGGATGAGCTCGACATCGATCCGGAGGTGCTTCGAGCGCTCGTCGAGACCGAAGGTTCCGGACTTGTCATCAAAAGCGGTGGCTGGGTGGACTTCACCGAACCTCCAGCTCCAGCACCCCAACCCGCTCAGTAGTCACTCAATTCCACATCCATCAAATCGCCCATCATGAAATCACTGATTCACATTCTCGCTCTCGCTTCCTTCGTCTCCGTCATCTCTGCGCAGACCGCCCCTCAAGTCGATGCTGCCGCCAAAGAGGTGAAAGAGAGGGGAGGTGTTGAGCCGCCCATCTCCTCCATTGCACGTGGCTTGCTGGACGCTTCCGGCGATCTGGTGGTGAAAGCCAAGGACGGCAAGCTCGAGTTCGAAGGTTCCAAGAAGGATGCCTACAGCACCTCCCTTATCATCACCAACCCGACCGCGCGCCGCAGTTGGACTGTTCCGGACGGTACTGGCACTGTGGGCCTTCAGTCCACGGCCACGCTTACGGCCGCTACCACGGTTTCCTTTGCACCGGCATCGAGTGTCTCGTGTTACCTGCTGACGCCGGCCCAGAATGAGACCATCAACGCGGTGAAGACGGGTGCCGTGCCGGGTCGAAGTTATTTCATCCGGATCCTCACCTCGGGCACCTCCAGCTACACCTTGACGTTTGGCACCAACTTCAAGGCCACGGCCACCCTCGCCACCGGTACCTCGGATGCAAAGGTCTTCGTCGTGCAGTTCATCTACGACGGCACCAACTTCAATGAAGTGAGCCGGACGGCCGCAATGTAACTCCCCTGTGGTCATGACCGTCCGCCAGTCCGTCAACGATCTGCTCGGGTATCTGACACCCGAGCAGCGCACCATTCCCGCCGCCAACGGGGAAGATGATCCACTGCCAGCATGCTTGGCAGCGATCAATGGTGCATTGACGGAGCTGGCGACGCTCGGCCCGCTCTGGCAGTTCAGGGCTCGCCGTGGGGCGCGGATTTATTCTCCGACGACGGTCACCATCCCAACCCTGACAGCGGGGCAATCGACCTTCACTCTTGATGGGCCTTGGCAAGATTGGATGCTCGGCTGCTCCATCCAGCTACCAGGAGATCCCTGGAATGAGATCGTGAGCCGGTCTGGTACCACGGTGACGCTGCTTCACCCCATCGTGCACAGTGCTGGCTCCAACGTCTCTGCGATCGTCTTTTGCGATTGCGTGACGGCAGGGAGTGATGTGCTGCAGGTGTTGCGGCCAGTGGCTATTGCAGACGGCCATGAGCTGTCTCCGGTCAACAACCTGTCTGACCTTCAGGCCTCGGTGTATCAGTACTGGCCACAGGAAGACTACGGACGCATGACCAACAGAAGTACGGCCGTTCGCAGGACCGGAACTGAGCCTGCGCCCCGGTTCTACTGGGCAGACACCAACTATGTGGCATCCGCAGTGGCCACTGCTTCGAGGATCCGGCTGGGTCCGATGCCCAACGCGGAGATGATCCTGCACTTTCGCGCCCGCATCTCTCCCCCGCAGTACACCATCGCAGATGTGCACAGCGGCCCGCCCGGGTATACAGACCCTGGTACGAACATCCCGCTTCGTCCTGATCTGGTGGAGACGATCTTCCAGCCCATTGCACGGCAACGTTTCACTGGCAGCCCGCTCTTTCGCAATGACAACGCCGTTGGCGAGATCAAGCGGCAGTACGAGGCTGCCTATGCCATCGCCAGGCAGATGAGGCCACAGGGCGCTTCTGGCGTGTTTCTACAGCCCGGACACTGATCCATGGCCAGATCCTACAAGGACATTGCCCAAGAGCTGCGAGACAGCGCTGCAGTGGAGCTCTCAAGCAAGGGCACCACCTTTGACCGTCTCTACACCGAGCAGGAGACCATCCCGCGGACGAAGGCCAATCCCAAGTACCCAGCTGCAGCCAGCCAGACAGTGCCAGCAAAGTGCATTCCAGGGGCTGTGCATCCCAAGTGCACCTTTCTCATCCTGGTGGATGCCTACAGCACCGGCGGCGATGATTCCCATGACAACTGGGTGTTGCTTTATCGGCTCGATCTCCAAGCGTTCTGCCTGGCGTTCCCCGAGGTGGGGACTTGGCCGAACCTGCTGGCAAAGGATGGCGCCACCATCACGGATGAATACTCAAGCGTCGAGCCGCTCATCGAGTGGCGCTTCGATGTAGTCAACCCGGACAGCTACACCAAGCCGCCAAAGGGGACGGCACATCCGCTCATCACGCAGGCCAAGCTCACCAAAGAGATCATGGTGCGACGTGGGCCCTTGGCGTCGATCATCCGAGTGTACGAGACGCTCGCTGAGGCGGTGGATTACGAGTACGATCCTGAAACCCTGGACCGTATTTCCATCTCCCGGCAAATCGTGCCCTACTCGACGCCGGCAGCGACTCAGCCCGTAGGCCACGAGATAACCTACAAAGAGCTGGGCAGTGACTACCAGCTCAAGGTCGACCGCAGTATTGGCACCTCTCCGACAGGGTACAGCACCGCGACGTGGGCGACGTTCGTTTTCCCGACCGTGGTCATCAATCACAACTTCGGAAGCGGCGTGCTGATCGGTGACAGATACGTGTACCATCCAAGGATCCGCGCGGGTTTCCGGAAGCGGGCACGAGGCGTTGTTGAGGTATCATTCCATGCAACGCAGCCGTCTCCCACCAGCCTCTACCAAATCGTTCCCGAGGATGTAGTTTACCAAGGGGTGCTCTTCGATGTGGAGTTTCGGAGCGCCTTGGTTGACGGTGCTACTCTATCGACTTCCGGGCCGCTCGGCTCCGAGTCGGTGACCTATGCGGACACCTCCCCAAGTGCTTCCGCGTACCTTGCAGCGATCGGTACACAGGTCACGATCGCAGAACAGATCAGCAGATGGCGGTATGGCCTGTGGCGTCGGGAATTGTTGAAAATCACCCTCGAATAAATGGATGCTGAACCTCAGAAACCGAGCCGCGTGAGAATTGAGCGTGCTATTGCTGAAGAACAGCAAGAGCACGAACAACGAGCCGCTCATAGTGCACCTGTATTTGCTGGCGACCTGGGGCTTGATGAGCCGTTCTTCGAGTCTGTTTCCATTCCTCGGGCGGTGAGCAGGATCGAGATCAGTGCCCATCCTTTCATGGTGAGCGGAAGCGGGGCGTCAGGGACCATTCTCAAAGGGCTCCTGTTTGATGGCGTCAACTGGCACGTCCCTCAGATTGGCGGGGGAGACATGGACGACATCCAGTCCATCAGCCTCAGCAGCGGCGGAGTGTGGCTGCATGTTGAGTGGGCCCCCAATGTGGTCGACGATGAGGTTCATAGTGGCGGGACGCCTGTCACGGTTGAACTGGTCACAACTCCTGGAACAGGGGAGCTCCCAACCAACACCACCAACGGGCACGTGTACATTCACCTTTGGGAGCAGGGCAGCACGTTCCCAATTCAATGGACGAAGTCCAACATTCGGCTGCAGTACTGTGCCGCAACTGGCTTCGTGCCGGGTACCTATGGCTCGTGATGACAGACCACCGCTGGTTTGGGGATTGGATTGTCTCTGCTGTGACGACTACGCAGAGACCGTGGAACCGGTCTGCCCGCTGGTTCAAGTAGAGGCCAAATTTGGGGAGGGAACGGACGAGTCCAAAGGTGCTGCACAGAGTGCCGCTGACGACCAGATAGCAGAGGCGGAATGGGAGGTGGGATTGGCATTTTCCTCCATGCTGCACACTGTTACCGGAGAGCTGTTCGACTCTTGGACGGTATCGAGAACGCAATACCGCTTCCGGTTGACTGGTGGTAACACGGGATACGTAAAGGTTACTTGGGAGATCAGAGACACAGATGAAGCCCTGATCGATTCCGGAGTGCTTGAGTACGAATGGGACGTCAACGACCCGCTGAACGAGACTGCCGGGGAGACCACCATGCCCTGGCCTCCAGACCCGCCAGACAACATCCAGGCAACACACCAACTCACGATTGTTTCAACTATATGCGTACGCGAAGAGGAGTGATGCTCGTGGTGGCTCCAATGACACCAGCGCGGGGCCGCACCAAGTGGCGGCAACTACACGACTTCACGGAGGCCTATCCTGATATCGCCACTGAAGCCGATGTGCTTCGCGCTTGGGCTTGGTTGGAGGCCTGGGAACACAGCCTCGGGAGCATGGGCTGCACGTGTCGCTCAGAGTGGTACAAGATTCGCCGGCTGCATCCCCCTTCGCTTGGGGGGCGGGCTGAATTTGTGCGGTGGGGCATTGATCGTCACAACGACGTTAACCAGTTGCTGAAGAGACCGCAATGGGTGGAGACGAACAATTAGTTTCCGACTGGTTCGAGGCCTTCCTCTTCATCTCGTTGGAACTGGCCATTGAGAGTTCGATTTTTCGGTACGGGGTAGTCCGATGTATGTCCCTTTTGAGTCTTATGGGTTGCGGTCCCTGTAGACGCTCCCTCGAGTGGCGTCCCGCGCAAAGGATTGTCGATAATATCTTCGGCAGATCTGCGATAGGGTGCCGGAGCAGGCGTCTCGGCATTTTTGGTTGGGGGGCAATGTTTTATAGAAAGCCCTACAATCGCGTAGAGGAGGACTGTGTAGACTCCAGTAATGGTAAGGGACGTCTTCCAGTCTTCGAACATTCGTTTGAAGTTCATAGGGGAATGTGCACAAAAAAACGAGGCGAGCAACTTCGGGTTGCTCACCTCGTGCTGTAGAGTTTCAGGAACGATTACTCAGGCTTGCCGTCTCACCCCAATCACTACCGACGTCGGAAATGGGGCGACGCTCACCCGGTTCCCTTGGTTTCCACCCAAGAGATAGACTCGCCCTCCTTCCACTCGGTCGAACAGTGCCACGTGATGCCCGCCTTCACGGGAGGTCACCACGGTATCGCCGCGCTGCGCTTCCTTGAGCGCCACCTCCTGGCCCCAGTTTAGCCAGTTACGAGCCCGGTAGTGTTCCTTGGGCACGCCCGTGCCGCTCCACAGGCCGAGGTAGCCGCGGAAGATGCCACACCAGGCGGTCTTAGAGTCGTCCTGATCGAGCCATGAAGGCGCGGTCTTGAACATCTCCGCAATCAGCGGGGTGGACTTTGGGCCGGGGGTTTCCGCTACACCGAGGTAGCGCGATGCGAGGTCGTAGAGTGCTTGGCTCATAGAGATTTCCAGCTGCGCCAGCCACCAAGGCGGACGCCGAGATACATGATCCTCCGGCGGGATTTACTCACTCCGCACTCGCGGAGGATCCGGGCGAAAAGGCGATCCGCTTCCTTGCGGGTCCAAAGATGTCCGGTATCCACCCAGCCATTGCGGAGTCGCGTTTGATGGGCTCTCGACGGCAGGTGACCCGAGTAGCGATAGAGAAAGTCGTGAGCGACTGCTGCAGCCCGATGCAGTCCATCAGGAGTGATCCCAGTGAGAGACCACAAAACACGTGGCACGCTGGCCCCGTCCATCTCGAAATCCCGCGGCACCGTAAGGCGTTGAATGGGCCAACCTGGCAACTGCCAATCGTAACGCCAGGACTGAACCACCCGGTAGAGCGGCTCACCGCCGTCGGCGCGAATGGGCACAAGTAGAGGCTGGTGAGGCTCAGTCATTGGGAACGACGGATGAATTCCAGGGCGGCAAGGATTGCTGCGATGGCGATGACGAGCGCCCAACTCATCGGCGGAGCAGTGCGTCACCAGCGATGACGGCGACCAGAAAGACGGCGAACACCGCCAGCAGGCAGAGCGGCCCGAAACACGGGATCAGCCAGCAGAGTAGCGCGAACCCGCCGTAGGTGATGCCGCCGGGAGCGTGTCCCACCATGCCATTGACCGTGGAGGGTGCGGTCCAGGCATCCCAGATGGCCCCGCCCAAGCAGAAGATGAGGAGGGCAAGGAAGATTCCGAGAAGCCAGCCGCCGAAGACTTTGGAGAGTGATTTCATGTTATTTCCCGGATTTGGTGACAGGGTCGAGGGTGACGCCGACGCCGACGGGCTGGCCCTGTGGAGTGACGTAGTTGAGGCTGTAGGTGCGCTTATAGCCGTCCAACTGGCGACAGGAGGCGAGGAGCGCGATGATGGGTAGGAGAAGGAGGAGCTTCATGGTTTTGCGTCATGTTCGGCCTTTGCGGCTTTGCGCTCGGCCTTGAGTATCTTGTCGAGATCCAAATCAGCCTGCGGCCTGCACGGGGAAGCGGCGCAGCATTCGCAGCCGTATACGTGCTCGCCTCGAACCCCTGCACACGTGCAGGCTGCAGTCGGGTTGAACTGGCACTTCTTACGGGCCGGGTTGTGCGCCTGCTTTATGGCAGCGCCCCAGCCAATGAAGAGGCCAAAGGCCAGGAGAATGAAAGCTCGGACGATCATGCTGGAATGCCCTTTTCGGTAGGAGGGTTCAAGGGAGGGTCGCGAAACATGCACCCAGGCACCGGGCAGCGTCGCACGGCATTGAGCGTGCCGGTGGCCACGCCATGCAGAGACTTCATTTCCTCGATCTCCTCGCGAAGTTCATACCGGTCCTTTTCGCACTGTTCCTGCTTCACCCACATGAGGCGGCAGACATAGACGAGAGCGGTAGTGACAGCGCTGAGGGCAGTGAGTAGAGCGTTTTCGAAAGTCATGGGGTGAAGCCGAGGTTGCAAAGTGCTTGGATCAGGGCCCCCAGTGCTTGAGCGCATAGGAACTCCCACCAGCGATAAGCCATGGCGGTGGCGAGCAAGAGAAGGAGGGTGGCGGTTTTCATGAGAAGGGCTATCGTATGAGTTCACCACACCCCGAGCAGGGCCGTATCGATTGCTCCATCGTCCTTCCGCCCACTCCAGAGCCCCGCGAAGGCGATCTTGCCTGGATAGGCCGCAGCAAAGCCTCGTCCCAGCGTCACTACTTCATTGCTGGCGCCAGAGAGGTTGCCAGTGCCGGGGTTGAAGACCGTTGGTGTGCCATTATCGAGTGCGATGTGACTACTAGACCCGTCGACCACGATGCGTACCACCCGGTCTATGTTTGCGGTAGCCGCCACCCCTGTGTTGATAGTGGAGCCACCACCAATTCGAACAGCCCAATTCCCAGAAACAAACCCAACGAGCGAGTTCAGCACGCCACCCACTTCAGCCCTGAAGAATCCTGCATTGATACCAGTGGCCGTATGCCGGCAGACAAAGAACAGCGTAAACGGCTGAGGCAAGCTGGCCAACACAGAGGTACTGACCAGCACCGTCGCCAGATGTCGCTGAGCAAATCCAGTGCCGATTGTATTGAGCACTCCCGACTCCGCTGCGAGCGGTCCCGAATTGACCGATCCTGAGGAGAAGACCATAGAACCGACCTGTGAATACAGTTCGATGACGTTTGCAGTATCAGAGCCTAC
Organism: Verrucomicrobium sp. BvORR106; assembly: GCF_000739655.1. Classification (GTDB taxonomy): domain Bacteria; phylum Verrucomicrobiota; class Verrucomicrobiia; order Verrucomicrobiales; family Verrucomicrobiaceae; genus Verrucomicrobium. The sequence continues at coordinate 75,081 of NZ_BATR01000081.1, forward strand.
GAAGGACGTGACATCAGCTCCCCAGGCACCAGCCGACGCCTTGAACACCTGAGACGCCGTGGTGCTGGCATTGTACAGCTTCGCGACATCGGGATCGCTTGTGCCGACCAGCCGATGTCCGGGCGCAACAGCGAACACCGCGTCCGTCGTGAGGCCATCAAGCGGCCCCACGAAGGATGGCACCGGCGGAGCGAATCCGTAGGGATTGAGGAAAAACGGCATCGGCGGGAAGGGGCCTGGCGCGTTTAGGATTGGGGGGTGGGTGCGGGCTCCCATCCGGAATCAAGGTCAATGTCTTCACCGTTGTCGATGGCCGTCAGCAGTGCGGTCAGCCGGGCGTCGTTGTTCTGCATGGCCGCTGCCGTGGTGATAAGGCGCGATCGAACCGATTCCTCTGGTCCACTCAATACCTGGTTGGCCAACCCTTTGAAGAGTATGCCCATCCCGATGATGGCGAACTTCAAGAGCTCGCTCTGCTCCACGTGTTCCTGGTTCATCAGGCTTTCCACGTTCTTGGCAGCCTGTTTGAGATCGTCGGCAGGTCTCCGGGTAGTCGTGAAGCCGATGTGGAACACTGTCGCTCCTTCAACTTCTTTTACCGTCTCCACAGTGCCCAGCGAGTAGCAACGCGGATCGAAGTCTGGCTGCAGATCCCGATGCATCTCAAGGTATCGTAGATCTGGATCGAGGCCTGCGATTGCACCACCATCTACCGCTGCGGGGTAACGGACTCCTCGTTTGAGGATCTCCTCCGTCGAGACGCGTTGCTGCACGTATTGTTTTCTGCCGTCTGTGAATGTGAGGACCATGGGTTTTCTAGGTTCGGTTTCCGATGAGAGAGACCACAGGCCCAATGCCGGCAGTCACGGCTCCAACTTGATCAATGAAGATGGTGACCTTCGCGCCGTAAGGGATTGCTTCGGTGCTGATCGCCTGGGGAGTGGCGGCGGTATCCGAAGTTGTTTCCCCAGCGTCGATGCTAGGCTTGGTCTCGAAGATCGAGACATCATTAACTTGGATGTCTCCGATAAACGCTGATCCAGTAGCGCCTTCCACAAGGCTCCACTGAGTGGAGCTCAGGGTAAATGCAAACGGCATGTGGAACGTGACACGAAGCCCTGTCTCAATGTCGGAGACTTGGTCCCCAAGAGCGATGCAAAGCGTCTCTGCTGGGCTGAAACTCAATGTCCGCGTCGTGCCGTCGGGACAAACAAAGCTGGCCTGCGTGTTGCCTATCGACACGGCGAACACGCCGCGGAGAGTCCACGTTGTGATGGCCGTCTTCTCGTAGAGCCAGCCAGTGAGCCTGTTGACGTAGAGATCACCAACAACCCCAAAGCTATTTGATGGAACGCCAGACCCGATGCGCAAATGCGTCGATAATTCTGGATCATAGAGCGTGCCGTTGCCCAGTATCAGCTGACGGGCATATCGTGAAATGCCGGCAGTTGGAGTGGCCAAGTCAGCTCCGTCGGGTATCCAGTCATCCACCAGCCGATTCAACGGCAGCTCCCGCACCCGTGACGGCCTGATAGGCTCGGCAGGGCTGGGGATGACGGGCAATTCGGGCATGCCCCGATTGTGGGGCGATCTATGCGGCTTGCATCAATGAGGGTCCCGACTTGGCTCCAAGTCCGCTTGCAGATTGCGGATTTTGCATCAACGCAGACAGCTGGGCTTGCAGTTCCGGCGGCAGTTGTGCCAGCAAAGTTTGCAGGTCCAGGATGGGCGCTCTGACAATTGAATCGGCGTCTTGGAAGTCCAGAGCCCGCAGGGCCTGAAGGAACAGCGAACGCGCCGCCGTCTTCTCGTGTTCTGGCAGTTGGATGTACCGAGCAAGAAGGTCGATGGCTGCCTTCGCATTCTCCAGCTTGAACTGGTTCTGTGCCTGGGTGAGGAGCAACGAGATGTTGAGCTCCAGCCCGCGGACAGCATCCGCTTTGAGTTCAATGAGTTCTGTGTTTTCGCCTTCCCCGAAGGCGAAGGTCTCGTCCTCATCGAGGTTTGTGTACAGAAGCAGCAGGGAGTACTCCAGGTCACAGGTGAAGCTGCGCTTGAGCTGATCGATGGGGGATTTGAGCAGCACTGCAGCACGACTCATCAGCTGCTTGATACCGGTGGCGGTGCTTGCTTCGGGGAGCCCAGCGACATCGCCCTGGTTGGCCGCGGTGATGCCTGTACGCAGCTGCACCATTTGAATCATCATCTGAAGCATCTCTTTAGTGCGGTCGTTGAGATCGGGCAGCGCTTTGAACTGAATCGCCTCTTCAAGCTTTGAGTCTGGCTTGAGGTTGAGGGGCTTCTCCGTGTTGAACGGCTCATCTTCTTCTTCGTCTTCCTGTGCAAGCTTCGATTTGTCGTAACCGGTAATGGGGTCGCTCGACTTCCGGTCGTGCCAGTTGATCCGATTGAACAGGTCGTCTACGAAGGTTTGCACCTTGTCAAAGCGCTCGAAGAACCCCCGGCCGACGATCCGCCACGGAAGCCTGTTGATGGTGTGAGAGTGCAGAGGCAGCTTGCCCTTCGGGGTGATGTTGCCGAGGTAGTCCAGCTTCAGGCACATCTCACACTGAGGCGCGAACACAATGTAGATGTTCGATGCCTGGCCTTTGCCGAGTGCATCTGCCCGCATGAATCCTTCGGTGAGTCGAACCGGAATGTTGGGGATGGAACCATTGGGATCATCCTGGTCCAGGTCTGCAGGTGCCGATTCGCTACGGGACGTTTCGGGCTTGAGGCTCTCGGCCTTTTCCTTGGCTGCATTGTACAGCTCTCGGGTCTCTGCATCGGTGAGGTCATACTCTTTGGCGATGTCGAGCACGCCTTTGGTGAAAGAGTGGAAGAAGTCAGTGTGATGGAGGTCGAGATCCGGCGCCGTCGGGTCGAAGGCGATGTCGCGAAAGTGGAGGTTGTGAGTCTTGATGTTGCGGTACGTCACCACATCCTGTTTCAGGAAGGCCTTGCCGTATTCGAAGGTGCCTTGGGACAGGTCGGTCTGTGGATCCTTTTTTGGGAAGCGCGCAAGGGACGGGGCAGATGCCTCATCCTGGCCCGGGCGCTCTTCCTCGAGGATCGGATCATCATCGAAGATGGCGTCCCCGGTGCTGGTCAACACCAGCTTCTTCGTCTTGGCATCATAGAGAGCATTGCGAGACTCTTCGAACGAGTCCGTCTTTACCATCCAGGTGGTGCGTGTGAACTGCGTGCCCAAGATGGCGGCGAGCATGGTGGTCTCGCAGTAGGTCTCCGTCAGCCTTGCCTGACTGGTCTTCCAAGTGGCGTGCTTGGTGATCTGGTCCGCGAGCGTGGCGTCCGCCTTGCCCAGCGGGCGGGCGGCAAACCATGGATTCGAGCCAAAGAGATCATTCTGAGCTTGGGCCGCGAAAAACTCAGCGAATGCTCCAATGAGGTTGAGCGAGTCGTTCTGTTTGTCGAAGATGCTTTTCTTGCCCTCGTTGCGGTTGGGCTCCGCTTTCCGGAACTCGAAGTAGTCTTCGGACTGTAGGAGGTATCTGTCGAGCTTGTTCCGCCATCCGGACAGGGCAGCGTAGTAGGAGTCGTGCCGCGATTTGGCGTGTCGTACCAGGAAAGCGATGCGATCGGCTTTGATGGCGTTCTCCAGGGGGCTCTGTCGCGACCCACGCTGTTTGACCAGCGCCGCCTTTAGGACCATCCGGTTGCGGACTGCTGTAAGTGATTCCGCTTGTGGTTGGGCAAGGATTTGCATCGTGATCAGCGTTGGGATTGGGCAGTTTTCTGGAAGTCCGCAGCATGACGGAGTTTCATCGTGTCGCGGTAGAGGCGACGGAACTGTTCCAAGGTATCTTGAATCCGCCTTTTGCCTTCTTCGGTCGGGTTGTTTGCATCCCAGTTGGAGCCGAGTGCCTTCAAAGCTGCCTGTCCGGCTTGAACGTGCATCTCCGTCCACTCGGCATCGGATAGGCGAAGCGAAACCTTCTTCCCGTTGATGGTGGCCTGAATCGATTTGTCCATGGGCGCGGGTGCCCAAGTCGAGTCGGGGAACTTGGTGTTGTAGGCCAGCAGGTATCTATCTACTGGCAAAGACGCGTCAGTCTGGCCTGATCGCACTGGGGACAGAATCCGGTAGGGGATGTCCGTTGCAGGCTGGTTGAACTGGTCACCGTTGTTCTTCATCACCGGCCTGCCCCACACGTCTACCCGCGGAGGCGCTGTTTGTGGGAGGACGTTGAACTGCATCCGCATCGCCAACTCAGTGAAGAACCCGAGGTCTTTGGGCGGTTGCGTGTCTCTCACCACTGGATCCGCATTGCGAATGGGCTGGAGGATCAGATTGGGAATGAAGCCTGTCAGTGTTCGGGCCAGGACTTTGTTTCCGTACCTGCCGGGATCACCGATCATGTCCATCATGTCGGAGATGCCAGACAGGAACGTCTTGTCCTTCAACTGACCGACGGTAGTGGAAAGGAAGGTCGTGAGATCGTCCGACTTTGCGGCATCCACCATGGTGGTGAGAGCTGAAGCGAAGGGTTCAATCCGTGCGTAGCTGTACCACTGGTCCCCAATACGAATCGATTGGGCGGGCACGGTACGATAGCCGAGCTCTCGCTCGCCAGTTTTACCGGGCTGCCATGGCGCAGATCCGGTAAGGTACGGAAGGTCATCGTCATCTTCATGGTCACCGAGCACACCTCGGATGGCGAAGTAGGCACTCCATGCGACCATCTGCTGGGCGAGATCCTGCACCATCCGCGCGCGATTGTAGATCTCCCCTGCCATCTGATTGGCCACATCGGCGCCGTAGGCTTGTTTGTTGCGGCGGTGGGCGTTGTATTCGCGCAACATGTCGATGACCGCGAGGAAGCTCCCCATGGGCGAGTAGTCGAGTCCCTGCTTGAAGATGTTTGCGGGGGTTTGAACAAACGGGACAATGAAGTCCAGGGCCTTGATTCCTCTTTCGGTCTTCAGGCGATTCAACAGCACGCCGGCAGCATCAAGCGTGTCGACTGCCCGTTTGCCACTTCCCAGTTTGTTCTGGAAGGTGGCTTTAGTGGCGTAGTCACCTGCGCGCTGCCAGGCTTCGCTGCCATGTTCACCGACCAGTCTTGCGACCCGTGATTCGTAAGCAGCGCCAGACAGGCCTTCAGCCTTCGCGATTCGGTGGGCGGCGGCTGCAAGCTCAACATAGCCCGATGTGGATTTGAAGAACTCGTCCGCCGTGTTGAGCAGACGAAACGAGATCCCTCGCATGATGGTGCCGAGCCTGCCTTTTACGGCGGGTGGCATTTGCTGCCATTCGTTGCCGAGGATGTCGGTACCCGATGTAACACCGCGGGCATAGGTCATGAACACCTGGCTCTCGTTGGCAAAGGCCCGCAACGCATTGCGGGAAGCCTGCGCGAGAGCGGGCACAAAAGCTCGCACCATGCTGCCGAACTCTGAGAGCGAAGGCGCTTCTGGGCTGCCTGCTCCGAAGCGTTTCAGGATGCTGTTGATGGTCGCTTCTGGGAGACGCTTGATCCACTGGTCATAGCCCTGAAAGATCGCGTTGGAGGCGATGTTGACCACCTGGGTTTGGGGGCCAGACAGGATAGCGGCCTTCCAGTACTCGATGATCTTGTCGAAAGCTGTGGACCGCCGGGTGGCGATTGCATCAGCAATGCTGCGCATGGTGCGCGGGTCGTGGATGGCGAGTGTGCCTTGTTCGTATGCTTCAACAGTCCCTCCGGCGATCGGTGGGCCCAGCGGGTCGCGCTGTGTTGGAGCTGGGGTGCTACGTCTCCTCCGGGGGCGCGCACTGGTGGGCGTGTGTGTGGGACGAAGGTTTGGAGAGTCCCAAATGTGCATGCCGTGCAGTCCCGCTTCGGTCGCAAAGAAGTACGGATCTTGTTGAGAGGATGCCGCCGAAAGCATGGCGGCCCTGGCGTACTTGGCGGCTGTGACACCGATGTTGTGAACAGCTCGGAGCAGGGCCTCATATTTCGATCTGGCAACTCCCAGTGTAACCCCCGCTGCATCCGCTGCTTGGGATGGGCTGCCACCTTGTTGCAACACCTCGACGATGGTGCGAGTGGCTTTGTCGGCACGTGAGATTTCCGCCCCATATCTGCCATCGATTGGCTTGCGGCTGGCTTGTTCCTCCCGGTAGTCGGACAAGATGGAATCAATGTCGATGCCCTCGGCAAGCAGCGTCCGCTTGATGTCGTCAACACGCGACATCCATTTGGCCATGATTTCTCTGCGGGCCTCGGCAGTCTCCGCCTCCCGGTATGCGGCCCGGGTCTGCGGGTCTGGGGACAGAAGGCCTTCCATCAGAAATGCCGCGTGGCGCTCTGCTGGCGACTTCCAAGGATCCCGACGGGCAGCGAAAGCCCTGGCCTGTTCGGTTCCGAGTTCGCGGTAACTCATGATGAGCTGAGCGGTCTCGATTCGTTTTGCCGGATCGCTGAGAGCGCCGGCATCCATCGCGGCCTCAAAGGTCATGATCTTGGCGGCCATCGTCATGAGGCCGTGCAGTGCCTGTGAAGCTCGAGCTTCAGCGAGAACAGGTTTGAGACTGTCCGGAACAGGATAGCCCTCCGGCAAGTCGGCTTTGTTGTCAGACCATGCTTTGACCAAAGCGCGCGCTCCTGCTGGATCCGTCGCAAACATTGCCCTGGCCGTCATCTCCATGGTGTCGAGCGTGACTTTGCCGGGATTGCCGCTGGTATTGCGAGTCTGGTCAATTGCTGCGATGGCGGGGATTGACCCCCCAGCAAGGTCAGGACGGCCGCCGTCGATCTTGCTCTGCCAGGTCGATGTGGGGGCGTCTTTAAATTCGGCGGTCTCTGGTTGAAGCGCTTGGGATTGAAGCGCCTTCAACGCGGTGAGGTACCTTGCCCGCATCTGGTTGACGATGTTCTGAACCGCGATCTCGGAGAGGCCAGTGCCTTTAGCTATCTCAGCGACTGGCTTGTCCTTGAGGAAATCCGCGAAGATGAGCCGGATCTGCTGGGGTACAGGTTGCAGGATGGAGCGGAGTGCCTGCTCATGTATGGATGACGTGGAGTTTGCAGGTGCAGTTTGCAGCCTGCTTTGGTGCAGCGGCGACGCTCCCAAGGTGTTGCTGGGTCTTCCGTTTACAGAAAGGATTTTGACCGTGTCGTCGTCGAAGATGACATAGTTGCGCGTCCTTTCCTCGGCATCCGTTTGGCGTGATCGCTGATCAAAATACTGAATCGCTTTGATCCCCCTCTGGGAGAGCGCTTTGGAAAAGAGAGCCGGTGAAGTCTTCTTCGACAGTTCCTTGTAGTACTGGCCGCCGGTCTTCATGCCATGGTTCGCCAGAACGCCCTGTCCAAGCTTCTGTTGAACAGCTTCGGATTGCTGGTTCAAGGGAAGGTCCCAGTCCAGAATGGAGTCAGTACCGAGATCGAACTCGACCTCATACAAGTTGCCAAATCTCTCGATGGCCGCGTCCAGTGCGGGAGACGAATCCCAGTTGTCTCGCCAGTTGGGATCTTTTGCGATCTCACGCAGGGCTTGGTGTGGGTAGTCGAACCCAAGGAAGTCGGCGTCTGCCAGGCCAGCCAGCAGCCCTCGCTCGTGCTCTGTAAGAGTCTCGTCTTTCAGCAACTCCTCTACAGCGTCGAATGGAGAGATGTTCTCGTCGTACGCGTCCCTCATCTTCTGGATGAGGTGGTTTGCGGACACCACGAGCTGATACCGCCTGGCAACACTTGGCCGCTCGGCGAAGTAGAGTCCCCAGCCGTAGACTTGAGCGCCTTCACCAGTGCCAATTTTGGCGGTGGTGAATCGGTCCACTGCATGCGGAGATCCGTGATACGCGGTTGTCGCAGCGGATAGGGTGTGAAGCCGCGGACCGGTTTCCAGCTTCCTGCCATCTGGAAGTGTCAACGTCTGGTCGATGGCTCGACTGATGAGCGTCGCGTTGGTGGGTAGCGGTTCGCCAAAGATGTCGGGGGTGGTAGTGTCCACCGCATCGGCGAGGCGCAAGTATTCATCGAGGATCGAGCGGACGGACTTCGCCGAAGTTGAGTTTCCCAGGGCGATGGCCAGTTGCGCCGTCTCTGGAGCAGTGTTCGAAGCGAACATGTCCTGCTGCTGGAGGTATTCCTCAATGGTGCCTTTGCCGCCCTCTTCCTTGAATCGAATCAGGGTGTGGAGAGAGGCGCGAAGTTCGGGCGCGATGTTGTATTGCGGTTTCTCGGATGCCAGCTTGATCAGCGCACCCGCGCGTGAGACGATTCCCGAGATCTGGCGGCGGATGCCTAGAGTGTCGGCCCGCTCCAGGATGTTGCGCAGCGTCTCCTGGTTGGCAGAACGTTCGCTGGGAGCGGCATTGAAGGTGCCAGAACCCCCTTGGGGGTTGACGATATCATCAGGGCCCAGTATCTTTGAGAAGCCTTTCGGTGGCGTCCCACGTTTGGGCAATTGCAGCCCATAAAGTCGTGCCATCGAAAGGCTCTTTGTTTTATTCTCGTAGATCGGGCTCTCACCGAACATCATAGCGATGTCGCCTGCAGGCCGACCGTAAAGGGACTGGATCTGATTGACGACAAGTCCACGTTCAGCAGTCCTATCCAGATGGATGGCCGCGACGATGGGCCCCTTGCCAGGCTCTGTGAATTCCGTCAGCACCAGCAGGCTGTCGGGCCGGCTCCGAGAGGGGAAGATGGCCACCGGATCGGCCAGACTCTCGGGAAGCTGCTCAAGGGCTGCAATTGGCACGGAGTGCACATCATGGGTTGCTTTGCGGAACAAGCTGCCCGGTAGGACGAGCAAGTGCTCGTTTGCACCCGCTGCTCGAATGGCTGCAGGTGTTGGTCCCAGTCTCACGAGCTCTGTGCCGATATCTTCCCCGTCTTGCCATTTCTTAAGAACATCTCGGTAGCGCCGAGACCAAAATGCACTGGGCTTCAAAGGAGACGATCCCAGCTGCCCCGAACCTCCGTTGAGCAAAATGGCAAGCATGGCGTTCTCTGCCCTCTGCACGGCCAATTCTGAGGGCCTGCCATCGGAATTGATCATGCCTGGTTCGCCCGTAGCGCGCGCGAACGCCTTCCAGAAATCCCGGTTGCTGGCCGCGAGCGGGTCTGCATTCTCCCCGGTGTCCCACAGGGACATCAAATTGTTGCCCTGAATGCTCGTGGCATCTCGCTGGGCTCGCTCCACGGTGGACTGGCTCAGCTGAGCTGGACGGTTGGAATACTCAGCCAGCTTGACCGCATCCGCCGCGCTTGAGGGCTGGTACACAGCCACTGAAACTGGTGCGGCCATCCCCTCAGTTGAGATGCCGTCAGCATTAAGTGCAGCACGAATGCCCGCATCATAGGCGGCGGGATTACCGGCCTCGTACAGGTTCGCCAGAGCATTGCGGCGACCATTGCCGCTGATGACGTAGAACAGCGGCTTGCCAGCGTCATTTACCTGATGTTGGCCATTCGGTCCAAAGAGGGGTGCGACGAGCGTCCTCCCGGTGTCTGTGGTGCTGCCTTCATGATAGCGGCGCCATTGGTCTGGATTGCGCTCAAGGTTACGCATCATCTCCACCGACTGCACTGCTGATTCAGTGGAGGCGCGGTCATGTGGTTGCAGCTCTTGTCCGGGGAAGCGAGAATCTCCACTTCCAACGAGTTGGCTGATGTCCACCGCGGTGGCCGTAGCCTGGATAGTGGTCTCATTTCGTGGCGTAGTCAGGGTGACCGTGCGTCCCTCGGGGATCTGCGGCTGAGTGCCCACCACGGACTGTTCGAGGGCGGACTTTGGCGACGCCTTGGCCTGGCTCTTGAAGGCCTGCTCTGTCCTGTCCGCGAGGGCCTGCGTGTGACTATTGCCGCCCTGATCGATGCCGAACTGAGTGCCTTGCACCCTGGTGCCGAAATACTCCCGCGCGACTCGCTCGGCGACTTGTGCATCGTTCTCGGTGGCACCGTGCATGACGACATTGTCAAAGGACAGCAGCGCTCGCGAACCCATGCCCGGGAACTTCACCTGCCCATTGAATCCCGCATAGCGAAGCGCTTCCATGAACCCTTGCATATCGGATTCTGAGAGGCTCAGAACGTCTGCAATGGTGGCGTAGGCCTTGTGCCTGTCGGTACCTTTAGCGTGGCTGTCGTTGCCCACTTCGAAGTTGGTCCAGGCGCTTTCAACCCCACGCGCGACGATGCCGGCAATCGGTGATTGTTTGAGCTTGGTCCAGAAGTTACTGACACGTTGCGTGAACGCCTTCACTGCCTGGCGGTGTTGCATGTAGTGGTCAGCGCGCTCTTGGGCGGTGAAGTTGCGATGTTCCGGCCGGGCGGTGAGCGCATCGTAGAATGAAACGCCCTGGGGTGGCCCGTGGGCAGCAAGGTGAGCCGCGTACTCATCCTGCGTCATTTGTTCAACGGGCTTGCCCGTGGGAGCTGGCGCGGCAGCGGTCGAGGCGTCCTGTTGACGGAAGCGCTTCAGCGTGGCTTCAATGGCGACCAGATCCTGTTTGATCGAGTCTGGGAGCCCCTTGGACACGAGGTCCTTCAGGTACGCGAATACGGCGCGAAGGTGCGCGATGATGCCCTGCTGATTCGGCTGAATGCGGTAGCCTTTCGCGGCCTCAGTGGTCTCTCCGCTCGCCTCGGCCTGGGAGAGCATCCGAATTCCTTCGAAAGCCTTTTCCCAGTCCTCCGTCGTTGCAAGCGTTGGGCCGTATAGAGCAAGGGTTGCCCGGCGCTGTTCCTCTGTGAACTCATCGTTCCAGAGGCGGCCGTAGTGATCGGCCCGCCATTCTTCAAACGGGCGGGTATCGCCGCTCAGTTCGTAGAGAGTCTGGGCCGCTTGCATGTGGGCGGCATGGCGGATCTCCTCGTCCACGGCAGCGGCGATGTGGCTTGCCGTCTGTTCTGCGGTGAACCCATCGGTTTCAGCGAGCAGCTTCGGGATCGAGAGCAAGACGCGATCCTGCCCGTAGTCATACGCGGCACCGCTGGCGCCCACTCCTTCGGAACCCTCCAGCACTGAGACTGTGCTGCTGAGACCTGGGTAGCTCGCAACGGCCTTGGCAATCTCATCCCTGATGAGCCGCTCACGAGAAGCAGGGGCGCTGTTCGAAGTGGTAGCTCGTGCCTGAGGATGAGTGAGGCTGCGGGCATCCACGTTCTCACCTTCCGGCAGTCGCAGTTGCAGCTTTCGCAGCGCCTCTTCAGCCGTGGCGGCTTCGTCCGCGTGGATAGTGGCGAGCGTGCCGTTATCACCTCGAACGCTCCACGTTGGGGCCGCGGGGGCAGCCTCTGCCGTAGGGACTGAGGTTGCGGTGGACGTCGGCGCAGAGGCAGGTTGCTGAGTTTGTGCTTGTGCCTGCGATTGCTGTTCCTCGTAAAGCCGATTGCTTTCAGCAGTGGAGATCAGCGCCCCCAGCTCTGGCATCGTCGCCTGGATCTGGGCACGTCCGGCGTCTGTGAGGCGCACATTGGCGGCATTTGTGATGCGTTGCTGGCCTTCATCTGTGATGCCTTCCAGCTCTGTGGATGCGACTTCAAAGACCTCAGGGGAGCTGGTGATGGCTTTCCCTTCCTCAACCGTGAAGTCGGTGCGGCCACCAGCAACCTTAGCGGCGGCCGTAAGCATCGCTCGCTCACTGGTGCTGAGTTGCTGTGCATTGCGCACCGCCGCCAGGGCTCCGACAGCATTGCCCGCTGCGAATGTGATGGCGGCGGAGTGGGCGGCCCGCTCCGAGTCGATGGTCTGCAGCCGTGTGTTGATCTCTGTCCGCCTTGGAGAGGTATCGCTCTCGGGCATGGCAGCCAGTTCTTCAGCGAGTGTCTGGCGTTCGGTGTTGAGAGTCTCCAGCGATTGCTGCGAGGCCGCGACCGTTCCCACGTCCATCAGGGCATGATAGAGGTCGAAGTCGGCACCAGTGACGTTCTGCCAACCTGGAACCTGAGCACCGATCGCATTGATCTCTTGTGCCCACTGATCACGGGATTGCATTTGTGCACGCGCCTGGCGGGCATTGGATGCCGCGGCGAGAGGGGCAAATGTCACTGACATCAACGGACCGCCGAGACCACCATAGATGAAGCCCATTGCCGTTTGTTCGGCGACAGAGTCCATGGTTGCACCTGGCTCGCCTACCGCAGCGACGGTCTCTTCAAGGCCCTCGGCAAAGGCGGTTTTGCTGTAGGTGCCGGCGCCAGCGAACGCTACGTTGGTGGCGCGCTTCCACGCCGGCAGAGTCTGACCAAGTGCGGGCGTGAACGGCGCACGGACGGCGGGTCCGGCCAATGCGGCGCGGACCTTGTCCCAGCTTCGACCGAAGCGGGTTTCATCCAGGATGCGATTGGCTCGGGCCAATCTCCCCGCGACGGACTTCTCTGTCTGCTGCGCCATCCGCACCGCGGTGGAGAGGGTCTTTGATGCAGTCGTTTTGGCCGCACTCTTGACCGCGGCCCCGGCCGCAACACGCAGGATCTTGAGGCCTTTGAAAGCGGTGCCCGCAAAGGTGGTGAGACCTTCGGCTCCGAACTCTTGAATGCCCGCGCTGTCGAGAGTGTTGATGTAGGCAGCCCACGAACCAGGATCGTTGGTGACTTGCCCCGCAATGCGCTGAAGCACCACCGCGGCGGCGTGCTGGTCACCAATCCCCATGAGTGAACCGGCCGCTTTTACGCGAGCGGCAATTGCCTGCTCATTCTTGCCCACGACTTCAATTTCCGACGCAAGACGAAGGATGGCCGTGGAGTTTTCGCTGCTGAGGTCCAGTCCGAAGACCTCTTTGGCGCGCTCCTGCACATCTTGTGCCGTGGCGCTGCGAGGGCTCAAGGTGTAGGCCTGAATGCGCTGCTCGAGCCGCCGTGCCTTGGGATCGAGGGCAAACAATCGGAACGCCCGTTCTCTGTTGTCCGCGTTGCCGGAATCAATGTAGTCCTGAAGGGCGGCGCGGATCGCAGGGTCTTTGCGCACATCGAAGGCCTCAGTCGTGAAACCGCGTGTGGCTCCTTCGGCGCTGCCGATGCGATCGGCATGGTAGAGCCCAGTGATGCGGTCGCGCAGTTCTGCGGCTTCTGGATCCGAAATGGCGTCAAGGCTCCCAGTCTGAGCTGCCTTGTCGGCCAACTGCAGGAACAGTTGGCGTAGGTCGTATCCAGTGCCGTTGGTATCAAAGAACGTGCCGCCAAAGAAAGTATTGGTGTTCCTGAGCCAGTCGGCAGTTTGCTCGTCGCTGATGACGAGGCGTTCGTCCTCCGATTCCGACACCTTCTTGATCCAGTCCCAGCCGGTCAGACTGTCGGCTGCCTTCCACATGCCAAGCCGCGCTGGGGCTTCTTTGACGCTTCGGTAGATGATGGCGGCAAGGGAGCCGAACGTCTGCTTGGCAAGTTCTGCGCCGAAATCCCGCGCCTTGTCGCCCATGCCTTTGCCCGCAAGGGTTTCCAGCATTTGGGCGCGAGCCTCTTTCAGCCCGTCCACGTTGAAAGCGAGATCTGTCTGCCGGGACTTGCCGTACAGCTCATCGAAGTAGGCAGTGACCACCTCGGCCTTTGCCTCAGGCTTCTTGGCGGCCTGCCACATCCGACGGTAGGCCTCATTATTCCCCAGCCATGCGGTCAGGCCATCTTCCGTGATGGCCTTGGGCAGGTCGGTTTCGTCCCACCCGTAGAGCTGGCTCTTGAGGGCGCGAGCTTCCTGGTAGGAAAGTTCGCCTTTCTGGAGTTTGTCACGCAGTCCACCAATGCCGAGGCCTGCTTGGTCGAGCTTGGCGAAGGTGCTCTCGTCATTCTCGCCGGATAAACGCAGTTCAAGACCTGTCTGAAGCAAGGCACGCTTCTGGCCGTCGTTGAGGCGGTTGTTGGGGTTGCCGAAGTAGGCCGGGATGCCGTTGTCTGCGAGCTGCGGGGCCCGGAGGGTGCCGATCTTGGACTGAGTTTCCCAACCAACGGTCATGAAGTTGCCGTCGGGATGGTAGGTGCCCAGATCTTCACCGGTGGTGGGGTTGGATAGATCGATGAGCACTGAAGGCCTGCCCGCGATATCCACCTGACGAGAGGTGGCGACAAGAGCGTCCGGGTTGGATGTGGGAAACAACGCCTTGAGTGCATTTGCGCGGCCTGCCCCGGTGCTGAGGTCGTGGTTGCCTGCCAGGCCTTTGAAGGTCTGCGCGGCGGTGGCGAAGGCGACGGCTTTGTTGCCGAGATCACGCAAGGGCGCTGTCAGGGCACCACCCGTCCCGGTTACCTTTCCAATGAGACCGAGACCAGCAAACAGGGTCTGGCCAAACCTCGAGCTGTCGATGTTGCCTTCCTCATCTGCAAAGGCCCCCATGACCTTCGCCAGATCCTGCTGGTCCTGGGTTGCCTTTTGGGGCGTGTATCCCTCCAGGGCATGAGCGATGGAACTGACGATGGTGTTGCTCGCAGCTTGTTCAGCATCCGTCAATGCTGTTTGAGAAGCAGGATCCTGCTCCCCAACGGTAGCTCGGGCGCTGGCCTTGGTGATGGGGTCGGCGTCCAACTTGCTCCAGTCGGGCTGGGGGAGAATCGCGCCTTTGCGCTGCGCTTCGTCCAGGTCTCGGAGGTGGGCTTGCTTTGCCTGTTCCAGGCGCACCTTGCGGAGGGCAAGACGATGCAATTCCGTTTGGCGGGCCCGGGCATCTTCTTCCGCCTGCTTTGCTGGCGTGCTGAGCTCCTCAATCTGCTTGCGGGCTGCATCACGCTTGGTCAACCAGTCACGCGCCTGTTGCGCCTGCACCGGATCATCCAGCGGGATGGTGGTGGTGGTGCCAGAGCGGGAGTCAGTGAAGAGACGGGCAGGCTGGCCGTTGGCGTAGGTGAAGAGTTCTTTGTCGAACTCCTTGGCCTTCTTCTGTGCCTCTGTGAGGGCCTCAATCTTCGGGCGGTCCTCGAACGTTTTAAGGTCGTGCTCTTGCTGGAGCAGTTGACTGCGTCCAGTGACTTCTTGGGTGCGCTGGTCGAACTGCAGGCTGCGGGAGATGCGTTCGTCTTTGCCGATCACCTGCGGGGCAAGCATGCCGGTGGCCGCGTCGGTGGACAGAATCGAGATGTTACCCGTCTTCTCGTCGGTCTGCGTGAGAGGACGCTCGCCGGGGATGGCCACTTCCTGGCCGGACTCCGGATGTTTGAGCCGGTGGGTGCGCGTTGCCGCATCCCATTTCACATCTTGAGCAGGGGTGTTGAACTCGCGGCCGTCAGGTGTGCGGGCTCGAACCACCGTCCAGGGGGAACCGTCGGGCTGCGCACGGTCCTCTTGTTTGGTGGTGCCGTCGGGATTCTTGAGCGTGAACGGCAGCGTGGCCATGCGCTGGGGCTGGCCAACGATGGCGGGAGTGTAGAGGGGCTTTCCGTTTTGGCCCACCTTGGGACGCTCCAAGCCTGTGGCAGGGTCGGCCTCGATCTCAATGCCATTGGCCTTGGCAACACGCAGGCCTTCTTTGCGCTGTTCCTCGGCCTGCTTGCGCTGCTGCTCTGCCTGCCAAACCTCGTCGGGTTGCGAAGGCTGGATGTAGCCCTGCGAGTCGGTGTAGCGCGGCCGGTTCTCTGCCGCGAATTGCGACTCAACTTGATCGTTGTGAGCATCACGCTCGGCCCGGGCTTGGCCTACCTCGGCAGCATGCTGTTCATCCACCCGCGCTTGGATGTATTGCTCGCGTTGCTGATTGATGGTCGCGTTGGTGCGGTCATCAGGGGCAAGGCGGGCGGCGCGGTTGAGTCGGCGGAGGTTGGGATCGTCTGCGAGAACTTCAAGTGGGTCGGTTGCCATGGCGATTGAGCGGGCGGAGAGGGTCGAGGGGCTCGGCTTGACCTCCGGCTGCGCTGTTCGCGTCGGCCTGGGGTGGTTGAGGGGGAGTTAGCGGCTTCTTCAAAGCCAGCGGGTGATAGGCGCCCTGCGCATTGTTGCGAGGCATGCCGTAAGGGCGGAGGACTTCGGCGATGGAGGTCATTGCGCGACCGGGCGGGGGGTATTGGCCCATTTCCAGGCGTTCTTGGGCGCATCAACGGCCGCCCCAACGGCCGCTTTGGTGAGGTCTCCAGCCGCCCCTGCCACCTCGCCTGCTGCGCGGACAGGAGCCGTGTATGCATCAGCGGCATGTGCCATGCCGCCCTGCAGTTTGATGCCTGCTGTCTGTAGTGGGGTGCGCATCAGTGGTGGTTTGCCGTAGGGACGGATCGGCGCAGGGAGCGATGCTGTCTGGGCACGCGACGCGTCCAGCTTCGCTTGTGTCTCACGTTTCCACCCCTCGACATCTGGCTGCCATGGTGCCACACCAGGAGACGGTGCAGGTGCTGCAGGTGGCGCTGGTGCAGCGACCGCGGGAGGTTTCGGGAGGGCCGGTGCTGCGGTTGTTGCCTGCGGTAAGGGGAGCGCCGTAGAGGGCGGGGGCGGTGCTGTGGAGACCGTTGGAGCCGCGGCTGTCAGGGAAGGGGGGCCCCGCGTGGTTGCATCTGGCCGTTCACAAACAGAGGTCCGGCTGTTTTGGGCAGCGGCCGGGTTCCCGGAGGGCCCATGGGGCGCATCGCATTGGCGAAGGCATTGGATTGCCCTTGCTCGTTGGCAGTGTTTTGGAAGAACTGGCTGGAGGGCATTCCCCCAATCATGGGCTCTCCCGTGCGGGGGCCGTGAGTGACGCTGCCGGTGCCATACCCGCTGGAGAGGGCACGATCGCCCGTTCCTGTAGTGGAGATGGGGCCAGTAGGGGTGATGGTCGCCCCAGATTCGAATTTCACCGAACCATCACTGCCGCGCATCGCCACACCGCTACCGAGGGGCCGACCGTAAGGCCTCAGCGCGTTCAGCGCAGCTTGTTCCCCAGGCGAGCTCGCAGCAGTGGATTGCACGCCAACGCTGCCGGTTGCCGTTGCCTGGATGGCGGGCTGTGTTGCAGGGGCAGAGGGAGCGGTGGAAGGGGCGGGCGTGCCAGGTCGACGCAGATGCGGATTTAAATCATAGAACACATCCAGGCCAGTGGAGCCCTGACGCCTCCGCCATTCATCCGCAGTCTTCGCCCGGTCTGGGCTGCTGGCACTCCGTCGGCGCTCCACAGGCGGGACAGTGACTTGGGCGGGGGCTAGTGGCGGCGATTTTGCTGGTTGCGTCTGTGAGGCCGAGGCGCGTTGCGAGGCTGATGCAATATCCTCTTGTTGTTCTTCGACTGTAGCCATTCGCCCAGCGTATTGCGCGGGCGAATACTGTCAGTGGTGCAGAAGGCGACTTGGCTCCAAGTCCTGAATTTTCATCGAGCACCACGCCCGAAGACAGCGTCCTGATCACGCATTGCACGGGCGGCTTCTGCGTCTCGCGCCTTCCGCTTCAATTCGTTGATGTCATTGCGCATCCTAGTAGCGTCGCGCTGCTCCATCGCCCGAATGGCGCGCATTTCAGCGCCGAGTCGAGCTTGAGCAGCTGCCGCCGATTTGGCTTGGGCTAGCTCTGCAGCTCTCGCCGCATCATCAGCCGCCTGTTGCGCCGCGATTCTCTGGGAATTCGCCAAGGCTTGATCCCTTGTCTGGGTGAGGGACTGAACACGTTGTGCATATTCTGTCACTTTGTCGGTTCGACCGACGCTCGCCCAACGCGCTTGATTCAATTGGGCAGCGTAAATGGCGGCGTCCCAGTAGTAGTCGCCCCTATCAATTCCTTCCACGATTCTCCAGGCTTTTTCAACACTGAGCATCCCAGGGCCAAAAAAGGCGGATACAGCCGGATCTTTTGATTTCACACCAGCTCGCCAATACGCAAGGACCTGTGTTCGCGTAACCAGTTCCACCTCTGGTAGTGGTTGTGTTTTAGTTGCTTCTTCTTTAGGAGCGGTTGCGTATGCTGGCGCAAGCTTTACGAGTGGCTCAACCGGCTTTCCGTAGCGTGCGCGATGTACCCTATCGAGTAACTTAAGCGACCAATCTGGTGATTGAAATATTTCGTCTTTTTGTTCTTCTGCTGCATCACGGGCATTAGAAAGCGCTTCCACAAAAGAAGGGTCGCTGAGCGCTATTCTATAAAGCTCCTTGGCATGGTTAAGATGTTTCTCTTCTTGGGCCGTCCATTCAGCTTGATATTGCGCCTCTTCAGGAGTTGGCTGAACCACTGGAGCTGGCGAATCCACTACGTGTTCATAGTGCCGCCGATGCACTTTCTCTATGAGCTTGAACGGCCAGTCGGGGCTGTTGAGAATCGCGTCCTGTCGTGCATGGGCAGCATCCCGAGCGTCTTGCAATGCCTCTAGAAATGACGGATCCTCAAAGGCTTTCGCGTACTGCTTTGTACCCTGCTCGATGGATGCAAGTTCTTGTTTGCCCCATTCCTCAGGAGTGAGTTCGGCCCCAAAGGCGGACAGGGACAGGACAGCGACCAGGGTGCAGAGTAGCGGTTTCATGGCGTCGGTAAGGGATTTCCTAATGATGCAGGATCAAAGGGAATGGGTCAACGGAGTTTTGCTGGGTGCACGACCTATTGCGGTCGGCTGGATGAGACGCTTCGCAGCGGACCCACAATTTCGGTTAGGGGAGGCGCTCCGACATGGGAACGTGTTCTCATCTTGAGTGCTTCGCGAATACAAAGAAGAGCTTTAGAGCTCCAGCCACTAAGGCAAGCCGCACAGGATCTCCAAAGTAGGGAAGCGCGGCAAGAGTCGTGAAGATGAATGCCAACACGAGGGCAAAGAGTGCTTTGCGATCCCAAGAGGGGCGGTGACGACGGGGGGCAGGGGTCTCAGTGGACATGCCTGCTTAACATTGCCATTTTTTGAGAAAGGCAACAACCAAAATGCGTTTTTTTAACGCGGAATTTTGTCTATATCAGCGCTAAATATTATCAAAGATAAGTCGCTTCAGTTCTTAAAGGGTGCCCGCGTCCAATCCCGCCAATCCCGCGGCTTCTTCCGACGACGCTGGGGTGTCTTGTAGAGCGTGGCCGCCCCAATCGAGTACACCCCCATGGCTCCCTGCATCACGTCATCATCGTGTTGGCCACTCGGTGCGGTCTCGTTTCCGCTGGCGTCGATCATGAACGCCTTCGCTTCCCCAATCCAGTGGAGGCACTCCACCTCGATTGCGCGTTCTCGGATGTGAATGGCTAGGCAGTCCACGACAGCACGTTTGGTGTTGCGGTCTTTCAACTTGAAGCCGTACTGCAGGATTGGCTTGTCCCGGTCCTTCTCGTCAAACACCTCACGCTTGTACAGCGGCACCCCGCGGGCCTTCAGTAGCTCCAGAATGTGGAGCCCCATGTTGATCTCCAGAACCACGATGCAGCCGCCGTAGTAGGCCGACAAGTTGGCAATGTGCGTGGCCACCAGATCGCCCTCGCCTTGGAAGGGCGGGCGCACGCGGGCAACCATCTTGATCTTCCGTTCGTTTCCGAACTGGTCAACGTAGGGAGCGCGCCAGACGGAAATGCTGTGACGGTCGGGATTGTCGCTTTCGGTCTGGTCAGATCCTGTCGCCGGATCGCATGACACCAGGTACCGGCAGCCTTCCTTGGGCTGCTCCCAAATGATGATGTCCCCTTTGCCTTCGAAATCGGGGGACCAAGACACCATCTCGCCATCGTCCTGTAGCACCAGACGCCCCGTTTCCGGGGAGGCGCTGCGGGCCCGGGTCTCCAACTCTACCAGCTTGCCCATGTCGAAGCGAGGGCGGCCAGAGCTGAGCCAGCAGGAAACATCGTCTTCTGGGTAGTACTGGTCGAAGTCCTCTTCAGAGCCGCCGCATTCGCTGTCGATCGTGGCACGTCGCCAGGCGATCTGCTCCGGCGTCCACCCGTACTTCTCAATACCTGCCACCTCACGATTGCTGAGGCTGGCCATGATCTGTTTTCTCTCCCGGTCGGTGATGGGGACCTGGTTCTCTTCGAACTCAAACCAGCCGGCGAAGATCTTCACCCAACCATTGCCAGGGTTCGATTCGCCGGCCTTCAGCCGCCGCACAAATTCCTCCAGTGTGAGGGCACCCTGCCACTGCTCGTACTGCCATCCGGACGCACCGAATGGGGTGCCCTCTGAGATGACCACCGTGCCAGGGCGCTTTGGGATGGACGGCAAGACGGCCGCCATGATTCGCTTGTCGTTCTTCGCGCCGGATCGGGACCACTTCGGGGTTTCTGATGCAAGGAACACCTGGCGGGTGCGGGAAATGCCAGCGTTCCAGTTCTGGGCAGAGTCGATCTCGAAGGTGGTTCCGTTGGTTAGCGAGATCTTGCCCTGCTTGGCCACCATGTCGCTGTCCCACGGGAACTGGTCCTTGTTCTTGTAGTCGTCCAGACGGGTGAGCATCTTCTCCGAGTTCCTGGCCACATCGGCTATGATGACCGCATCAACCTTGCGATTGCGGCCCTCGTGATAGGCGACTTCGAGGGAGAAGGTTGACCCACCGCACTGGCGGATCTTGGTCACCAGCAGGCGCACGGCTACTTCCAAGGCCTTGAGCGTCATCAGGGCCTCATTGATCCGAATTTGCAGGATGTTTGGCTTTGGCACCCGTTCGACGTTGTCCTTGTCGAAGATGGACAGGTAACTGCCGAAGTGCACCACTGGGCTTTCCCGGGCGATGTCCTCGATTTCGTCGTCGGTCAGGTCGTCTACCACCCATACAGGAGTAGACGCCGGATGCGATTTCGCACCGGTGCAGGAAGGGAGTTGGCGTCAAGTGGAGGACTAAACCTCTTCTGGAGATGGGGGTATTTTCAGATCAGGCTGGCCTCCAAACCTTTGCACGATTTTTTCCTCATATTCGGCTCTCGTCTTGGATGACTCGGCCATTTCCAGCACGCGCCCAAGTTGCATTCTCAAGGCGCGAGTTCCAATTTCTGTCAAAAACTGAAATAGCTTCTTCTTTCGATCGCCGTCGTTCGCCTTGAGTGCGCGGGTCAATTCAAGGATTTTCCCATTGCTCTGCGCCAAGGGACGGTAGATGTGCCTCTCGGTGAAATGCTTGAAGTACCACGGCCTCCCGTTTGTCAGAACAGGTAGATCGTACAGCCGATACCATTGGTCATACAATTCCGGCGGGAACTCTTTTTCATACCGCTTTGCTTCCTCCTGAACGTACATCTTAAACGCTGCAATTACTTCAGCGGCTGTCGGGTTGTATCCCGCCAGTGCGTAGACCAAGCCTTGAATTCCAGCCTTTGCAGATGCGTTGAGAATTACGTGCGCCTGTATTGCTACATTCTTACTCCTTGGCCCCAGGTCTCCAGCTTGCTCTGCCTGCACGATTACCCTGCACAGATCAATCAGAAGTGTTGCGTCATATCCGTGAATATCTCCAGGCGTTGCACCTTCGCCACCACCACCAATCCATTGAAACTTAATGGGTTGCGACAATTTTGAACCAAGTTCACCACCAAGGTGCTTAGTCATGGCTCGCGTGGCTAGAAAGCGAGGCAACTCAGATCCACCCGATGAAAGGCCAAGCGCCCTACCCATTCCGCGCTGACTGATCACTGGTGTTTTGCTCCGGTCGTTGAGCACGTAGCAGTCAACGTCAAACCCGAACTCTTTTTTGAAGTTCCCTTTATGGGAAGATTTTGGAAGCCATCTTGCCTTTGCGGCATCGGATGATATTTCCTTTAACCTCTCAGGGCTCAATTTCTCCCTGCGGGCTCGCCCTCCCTTGGATTGAATGGATTTAGACTCTCCCGGATTTTCTCCAGGACCATCGCCGGCAGCTTTATGCTTGCTCATTTTTAATGATATGCCTGCTAGCATGCATCGTCAACAGTTTAAGCAAGCATTGTTCAAGAGGAGCGCGGTTACCCTCACTCCCGCCTTTGACTTGCGCTGGGCCCGGCGTGCCTCAAGCCGTTTGCACTAGCCATTACAAAGAAAAACTCTTGCATAGTTTGCAACAGCAAATATATGGCGACATGAAACAAACTGCATTGTTTTTCTCCGTCGGTGCAACCATCGTTCTGGCATCTGTCTTCGCAATGATGCCCAAAGCGGAGGCGTCGTGTTGCTCTTCTGGTCCCGCGCCTGAAATGGCAGCATGCAACCCGTTTGGGGTTTGCCGAGCTTGCAGCACTTGCTCTTCGTGCGCCCATTGTTCCCGGCCTGGTAACTCGTGCAGCGTCTGTCGCTAGATGATGTTCATTTGAATACTGTTTGGCAGGGCGGGATTCGGATGCTACGGCTCCGGAATGTGCAAACGCTACTGGCTCCAAGGTGAACTGGAAGAGGTGCAAAAGCACATCCCAGACCTTGGCGCTCTTGGCAGGGGTGGGGCGAGGTACAACATCGCACCCGGCCACGCCGCTCCTGTGATCCGGCGCGCCGCCACAGGTACCACAGAGCTCGCAGACCTCATCTGGGGCCTAGCTCCCACCACAGTCACAGATCCGGACGCAGGGCCCATCTCAAGTTTGGAGCATCATGAGGCGGCTGCCCGCATCGGCATCCGGGCCACCTACCTCTACCGGCGTTGCCTTATCCCCAGTAACGGCTTCTTCATCTGGCAGCAAGTCACGCCCCGCCGCTCCGTGCCCTGGCTCCTGTCTTACCCGGGAGAGGCGCTCATGATGCTGGCGGGCCTTTGGGAGCCCTTACCGCAGGCGGGGGATGCCTTTGCCCTCCTCACCACCGCCCCGCCCAACCGCGCGGCCTGGGTCCACTTCCAGTTCCCGGTCATCTTGCCTCCGTCAACGTGGGCCGCCTGGCTGGATCATGACACCTCCATCGGCACCTTGGCTGAGATCGCCTACAACGGCCGCCAGCGCCCCAACCGCGACCTCCAGCAATGGCGCGTCACCTCCAGCATCGCCTCCCCAGACTTCCAAGATCCCGCCGCTATAGTGCCTCTCCCTCCGCCCGTTCGTTGAGTTTTAAAAGGGTGCCGCCTTACACTTTCATTTTTTTACAGTCAGGTCTCCCCGACAGTAAGCGCGCCCTGCAGGGGGCCCTCGCGATTCAGGGGAGCCATGTCCTCCCGCGCTTCCACTTTCGAGATTGAGCCCATGCTCTGCAAGCTGGTTGCAGAGCTGCCGGACGGGCCGGAATGGAGCTATGAGGTCAAATGGGATGGCTACCGCGCCATAGGACAGAAGCGCCCCGACGGCCTTCGCCTGAGTTCTCGCAACGACAAGTCTTTCACCAGAACTTTCCCGTCGGTGGCCCAGGCTCTCGCTGATCTGAGGTGCAAAAGCGCCACGGTGGACGGGGAGATCGTTGCCATCGGAGTGGACGGGCGACCAGATTTTCAGGTGCTGCAGTCTCACCGTTCCCAGAGCCCTACGCTGCGGTTTATGCTGTTCGACCTGCTGGAGGTGAACGGGAGAGATCTGACGGAATTCCCGCTCGAAGCCAGGCGGTTGGCCCTGCAAAAGATCCTGCCACCAGAGAGCAATCTCCTGGGATTCAGTCACGAGCTACATGGCACCGTCGCTTCGCTGATGGCCCAAGCGCGCGCCGCGGGGATCGAAGGCATTGTCGCCAAATCGCGCGATAGCAGTTACGAGCCGGGCGAGCGCTCCGGAATGTGGATGAAGTGGAAAGCGGAGCGAAAGGACACGTTTTTTATTGGCGGGTATGTGCCAAACGGCCGGAGTTTCGAGGAGCTTCTTGTAGGGCGTCGCCGCGGCCGGCAGTTGGAATACGTAAGCAGTGTTCGCGCTGGCTTCACCTCGATACAGAAAGGCAAGATCATGGACGCCATCCGACCGCTGACGTTACCGCATTGCCCCTTTTCAAATCTCCCTGAGACGGGCAAGAGCCGCTGGGGTAGGAGCCTCGACGAAGAGAAGATGCGCGAATGCCGCTGGGTCAACCCCAGGGTGAAGGCTGAAATTACCTTCGTGGAATGGACCGACGGCGGAAAGCTCAGGCACTCCAAGTTTTCAAAACTGATCCAAGGAAGAAGCAAATAGCAAGAAGACCGATATCCCCCTATGATTTATGAAATTCCAGTACCTAGCCATTCCGATCGACACTTCAGACTCAATAGACGTTGAGAAGGATCTCAGCAGGTTAAGGGAGCACTTCGACCAAGGATGGGAACTGATTTCCGTTGTTGGCCCCGCGACGCTGAAAACTGCCCTTCACTCTCATGCTGAAGAGGTGATGGTTTATTACCTTCGCAGGCCAGTTGAAGCAGTCGGTCACGGCGGCATTTAGCGGGCCTGTGAAGCTTGGCATGGGGCTCAGCGCCCCATGCCAAGCAGCACCTGACCTTTGGAGCCGGTCCAGAATGCGTTTGGATGCAGCCTTACCAACTACGATCACGTCTATCGGTCGCAAAAAATATGCAAATGACGGGCTTGACGCCCGTGGTAGAACCTTAGCCATGTGTGGACGCTTTCGATACCGCGGGATGACCATTGAGTCTGACGAGTTGAAACACGTCCCTGGGCTGGAGATTCGTAAAGCGTTCCCGCCGCGCTTCAACATCGCACCGACCCAACTATCGCCGATAGTCCGCGCAACCAAAGATGGTGGGCACGAGGTCGAAGCTCTGCGCTGGGGTCTGCTCCCATTCTGGGCGAAGGACCAGTCATTCGGGGCCAAGACCATCAATGCGCGCGCCGAGACCGTCCCGGAGAAGCCCGCCTTCCGAAACGCTTTTCGGTTTCGCAGGTGCCTAGTGCTGAGTCACGGTTTCTTCGAGTGGGAGACCACTCCCACCGGGAAGCAACCCTGGCTCTTCACACTGCCAGGTGAAAGTCTGATGGTCTTCGCGGGCCTATGGGAAAGCTGGACGCCTAAAGACGCCCCTCCCGAGACTCCTCCCACGGAGACTTTTAGCATTCTCACCACCACCGCAACTACGCGGGGAGCTTGGATTCACGACCGGTTTCCAGTGGTGCTTGCCCCAGAAGACTGGGTACACTGGATGGATGATTCTATCAGTCCTCAGGAACTGGAGCGGCTGGTTCAAAAGGTGCAAACTGGGCACGCGGCCACCGAGATGAACCAGTGGCCGGTTACGCGGAAGATGAGCAATGCCCGGTATGAGGCCCCAGATGCCGTTGAACCTCTGTCCACACAGGGGAAGGAAGGAACGGACTTGCTCCTCTAATCCCTCAGGCTCCCTCCGTGGTATCAGTGAAGGTCGAGGTAGTAAACTGTGATAGTATAGCTCATTCCACCCGTCGCGGAGGTGCTCATCTTTGCGCTCTCGGACTGTAGCATCTGCTTGACCTCAATGCTCTCTCCAGCATCGGAGAGCCATTCATTCACCAACGTTTCAAGGTTCTGTGTTTGATGACTATTGAAGATCTTGATTTTCATCGTCTGAATGTCGGACCGCAGAAAGCCAATGCAAAAGGAAAGTTAGTGAATGGATTCAGTGAAATGCCCGCAAATTGACCGCAGTGAGCATCCTGCCTTACTGAAATATAGGAATCGATCAGACTTAGGATCTGGTTTGGAAACAAGTGCAGGTTCGAGTCCTGTCTCTGGTACGGGAGGAATTTTTGAGGGGGTTGGAGCTGGAAGACCTGAGGAAGAAGGGTCACAAGCGAACCCGTTGGGCTTTGCCTGCACGTTCCGCAACATGCGGGAGGCATTGAAATCTGCGATGGGGTGGCAGTGCGTTGTGTTGTGTTGTGTTGTTTCACCGAATCCGAAGCTTCGCAAGCACATGGTATCTTGGCGCGACAATGGTCTTCCGACCGACTGGGCCACCAGCGTACGCAACTTTGGCAGGTTTGACGGGCAAAACCCTCACCGTAAATTCTGATCCCACTCGCAACCCAACGTCTGCTGGGAACGGGTGAAGGTAGGCGAATCCTCCGGCGCTGAAGTTTCCAAACGCCCCTCCGTCAATGAATTCTGTCACCACGAAGGTTCCTGACCGCGTCCCATCATCCACTTTCGCATGGGAAGGTTGGTCTTGCCGTACAGCGCTTGAAGGTTGTTTGGCCTTGGGATTCTCTGGCTGGATGGGCGCCTGTGAAGCGGTCGCTGCAGCTCTCTCGGACTCTGCCTTGCTGATGGCATTCTGATGCATCTCGTTCTGCTGCCTGAAGAAAGCCAGCGCTTCACTTTCGTTGTGGGACACGTTCTTCTGCCAGACCTCCGGCATGTACTCGTAGGGCACCTTCGCAAAGCCTCCATCATGGGAGATCCTGACGCCATCTGGTTCTACCTTCGTCACCTTGCAATTCGTGAAGATGTGCTCGCCAACGGCCTTCGGAATTCTGACTTCACCAGCGGTCGCGCCGACTTGTGAAAAAGCTACAGGGCAAAGAAAAAGGAACGGCAGGGCAGCAATAAACTTCATTTTGCGCCACCCTGATACATTGCAGGCAAAATTCAAACGTTTTCGCTACGTGGTATCCCACAGGCCAGCCCCGCCCGACGATGGGTGGCGGCCTTCACGATGGCGTCGATTTGTTCAATCCCGAATGGTTTGGGCAGATGGTGACATCCGTCGATGAGGGCGGTTTCGACGTCGCGATCCGTGGCGGCCCCGCTCATGGCGACACGATAGGGAGGCTCGGGCACTTGGGTGGGTTCGAGGAGCAGTTCCCACCCGTCTCCGTCAGGCAGGTGTTTGTCGCAGATCAGAAGGTCCCACTGGCCTCCAGGGAAGGATTGGCGGGCATTCCCTATGTCGCAGGCCGAGACTACCGTGTGGCCCCTGGCCCTCAGGTAGCCCGACAGCATCTTGAGAATAGCCTCATGGTCCTCCACAATGAAAATGCGAAGGCTATCCTTGGGGGTGACAGGCTTCATGTTGCCAGACGTTATCCACCCAATTTGGTTTATACAACCCCCTCATGCCCACCCAATTGTGGGGGGTGGGTATCCCTCGACTCCAAGGTGCCAACGTGCCTTTCGCCTCGTTTGCTCCTCGGCCACGGCCAGGTCAGGAGGATGACCGTCAGCTAGCGGCTTGGGATAAGCAAAATGCTGAGCGCTGTTGATGAAATCCACGGGCGGCAGTTGGGGGAATCTCGCGTTCACGATCCGGCCTGTTGACCCCAGCTTGCGCTTCCCTTGAAAGCGAGCTGGGTTCACTATATGCTGATGCAGGCATATAAAGTCGGTGTCGAGATTCTCGTGACCGTCTCCCAATATGAGCGGGGCAACGCGGGGAGGCTTCCATATTGCATTTGTCTGGGGCCCGAGGAGATGACGGCCCTGGCAGACTACCTGGGGCGTGAGGTGTCGGGCGAGGGCATCCGCTTTCGCGGCATTCCCGTGCAGCGCATGTCCCGTCCGGGAATCCGCGTGATCGGGGAGGGGGAAAGCGTGCTTGGTGCTTAGTGCTTGGTTCTTGGTTGACGCAAAGGTGGTGCCGAAGATGGACCAAGCATTAGGCACTAAGAACCACCGGCTCTCACTACGACCACGATCTCATCGGTCAGCCGCACCACAATAGGCCGTCCCGGGGTGGGCAGGGGTTGTTCTTTCTTGATGACCTGGAAGATCGGCCGTTGCACAGAGACGGCGGTGCGTTTGGCCGTTTCCTCTTCCTGCCAGGGGAACTCGTAGCGCACATCCTGGAAGGTGTCGGTCACCACCTGGGGAGGGGTGACGTCGCGGGTGAGCGTCCAGGTCTCTTCGTTCACAAAGAGGCGGGTGCCTACGATCCGGTTTTGCAGGTTGATCTGATCGTCGTACTTGGAATCGGGCGGCATCACGGCCGGGGCGTTGATGAGGGCGGCTTGATCCTCCGTGTAGGGATGGGTGCGGCCGTTGGTAAAGTAGTAGTCCGTTCCGGAGGTGAGGGTCGCGGTGTAGTCGCGGGTGCCCAGTCGCAGCACGGTGGAGACATCGTGCACAGCACGTGTGCCGGCGGCAGCCTCCGCGAGCAGCCTCTCCGCCAGGGCCTGGCTGTCGGTGGGAATGGCCTCCGACTTGGGCAGGGGCAGGATCACGGCCTGGACCAGGGAACTGCGGGCGGGTGCCGGGGTCTCGGCAGTCCGTGCGGGAGCCGGCTGATCCTCCTTGTTAACTCCTATGACCCACCAGCGCAGACGGGATCCCCTTGCACCCGGGGCGGCGGCATCCGGTGCCGTGGCCACCGCCACCACCTGCGGCTGCCCGGGCGGGAGCTTTGCGCTCAGGTGGAGCAGACCGGTGGGGAAGGCGGGGCGCTTGATGCCGGAGTTGGTGACGTTGGTTCCTGAAACTGAGGGCTGCCAGATGCCCCATTGCTGCCAGGCGGGCGTCCCGATGGCGATCAGCTCGGCATTCACCACGGCCAGCCCCGTCTGCTCCTCCAGGGAGACTTCCAGCCGTTCCTTGGCCCCGGCGGATACCTGCTCCAGATGGCGCATGTTGAAGTAAATGCCTTTGGCATGCGGGGCGGTGTTCACATAGGGGCCGCCGTAGAAGTTGACGGGCTGCGTCGCATTCCACCGAGACGGAGCTCCGTTGTCTGAGATCTGGCGGCGCGCGTTCATCGCCACCACGGTCGCTTTGCCCTGCCGGGTGGCTTCCAGAAGCTGGGTGGCCAGGTGGCCCGCCTGATCGGGCTCCAGCGCGAACGCTTTCGCCATCCAGTCCAAGGGGGTATCGATCTGCCAGATGGTGGTGTGGAGATGAGGAGGGGCTTCAGAAGGTCCGCCGCCAGGGCCAAAGGGATCGCGCGCCACCGGGGCCTGGGGCGGCGGAGCAGGCGCTGGTGGCACCTGGGGAGGCGGGGTGCCATCCACGGCCCGCGCAAACGTGACCAGCATCCGCTCCCCTTGCTGCGTGGTGTTCAGCAGCACCGCCTTTCCTGGGGGGAAGGCGGACAGCATCTCCAGCGACAATCCTTCCTCTTCCCGATAGGGCGCATCCGCCAGTTCCAGGTTGCCTTCGTCCTGCTCCGTTCCTTCCATCGCGTGCTTCCACCGTCTCCACACCAGGGGTGTGGAGGGCTGGGAAAGGCCGACCTGAGCCACCTGCCAGGGAGTGGTGCCACCGGGAGGGAGGACCATGCCGGAGGTGCCAGATGCCTGTATGTGCAGTTCGTACCGGCGGCTGAACTCGTCGTCCTCCGCCACGCAGGGGCGGAAGATGCGGTCATTGTGTGTGGGCTCGAACCCGGTGGAGTCATTCCACTTCACCACGCTCCGGAGGATGATGTCATTGTCTTCCGTGAGGCGGGTGGACTTGCCCATCGCGGACGCCCCGCTCATCACGGAGCGCAGCCGGATGTCGCCTCCAGAGAGCGCCTTGTTGAGGCACGATTGCATCCAGGGCCCATCTTGCGCGTCAGATTGGCGGGTGCTCAGCCAGTTTTGCACGGTCTGGGCCGGCAGGTCCAGAGTCCACGCCTGCCAGGCACCTCCCATGGACTCGAGGGGTACGCCTTCGCCAGTCTTCTCCGCCAGATCAGCTGACAAGGTCAGTCGGCCAAACAGCGCCCACACATAGGCCGGGCCAGTCTCCGTGCCGGGGGCAGCTTCTTTGGCGAGCGGCTCCATCTGGGCAGCGAGCAGGAAGGGCTCGCTCAGCGGGGCCAGCACATGGCCCTGATACTCCCAGGTGGGAAAGAGGAGCTTGGGCGCAGGGAAATGGGGGTGCACCCACGCTGGCGAGGGCCGCTTCTCGGGCAGGGCGGCGCAGTTGACGTTGAGTTTGATTTCCACGCCGCCTTCATCCAGCGCCAACGCCATTTCTCCGGTGGCGATTGAGCCCACAGGGGATTGGTCCAGGCTGTCCAGCATGTCGTCCCAGATCTCCGGATTGAGATGCGGCAAGTTCTCCTGCATGATGCTCGACCAGAGTTGGGAGGACTCCCCCTGGCGGATGTAGTGCTGGGGACGCTGATAGCCGGACTTAAAGGCCTCCCGCGGTGTGGACTCTGCCCTGAAGCTCTCCACAAGCTCAAGTTTTCCAGCCGCCTTGGCCTGGAGCAGCCAGCGGTGCCAGGAGAGGCTGCCTGCCTCACGATCCTGCTCCAGCGTTTTGGCGAAGTCCAAGGCAGGCACCTTCAGCAACGCCAGGCTCAGGCGGATCTTCTTCTCTTCCACCGGATCTCCCGGCTGGAGAAACGCCAGCGGATCCGGCACCGGCGCTCCGGGGTAGGAGCGAGACAGCAGGTGCCCCTGCGCCCGCGCCTCCGTCACCCAGGGAGCATGCGGAACGGCCAGGCACGCCGCCAGGGCCACGGGGAATAGCCATCTGAATGGATGTAGCAGGCGGGCAGCGTGAGCCGGATAAGGGGTCATGCTGGCGAAGCCTAAGGATTTATTCGATGGCTGTCAAGGAGGGGAGGTTTTTGGGTTCTCGGTGCTTGATGGATGGGGGAGATGCCATCGGTTAAAGGTAAGTACTTTTCCAGGTGAGAGGGGTGTGCTGGGCGGTTTGGCCGGTGAGCCGACTGAAGTCCACTGCCATCAGGGAAAAAGGGGTGACGATGATCTCCCTTTGGCGAACGAGCTGAGGGCTGAAAGCCCGGAGTGATACCAGCCTTGGGCAACGCCCAAGGTTGGCGTTAGTTTTAGATGTTGAGGGCTGAAGGCCCGGGGTCATTCAGGGATGCTCGTCGTGGGCAGGCTTGATGAGGCCGGGCCTTCAGCCCTCAAGGGTTGTTTGGTCATCTATTCCTTGGGCGTTGCCCAAGGCTGGTATCACGCCGAGCCTTCGGCCCTCCTGAAGTGGCACTCCTGCTACAAGTATGGCTGACGCACCATCGCGACTTCAACCTCACCAAGGCAAAGCGGCAAGACTTTCCTTTTCCCTGATGGCATTGGACTGCAGTCGGCACTCCAACCCGCTTCGTTGAAGTTCAATGGCGGGGAGCGATCAATAAAGCTTGCTCTATGCGCACCCCCGCGCCCGAAACTTCAAGCAC